>JAICDD010000056.1 GCA_020063625.1 Fusobacteriales bacterium | reverse complement strand
GCTCTAATTGAAGCAAATTTATGTTTTGTAGCTTCTACAGCTTTATCCATTTTTTCTCTTGCATCTGCTAAAATAGTTTGAGGCATATACTCTCACTCCTTCTTATTTTTTATCACATATTATAATATAACTATAATCACACTATATGTCAATATATTTTTATATTTTCTCTACAACTATTGT
Organism: Fusobacteriales bacterium; assembly: GCA_020063625.1. Lineage (GTDB taxonomy): Bacteria > Fusobacteriota > Fusobacteriia > Fusobacteriales > Fusobacteriaceae > Hypnocyclicus. The sequence continues at coordinate 8,200 of JAICDD010000056.1, read as the reverse complement.
TCCTATATCTTCTCCATATATTACTTTTTTCATGTTTCCTTCTTGAAGTAGATTAAATACTAAAATTGGAAGTTTATTTTCTCTACAAAGTGATATAGCTGTAGCATCCATTACTTTTAGGTTTTTAGCGAGAACTTCATCATAAGTCACTTTATCATATTTTATAGCATCACTATATTTTACAGGATCTTTATCATAAATTCCATCTACTTTTGTAGCTTTTGCTACTAAATCAGCATTTATCTCTATTGCACGAAGTGCAGCAGCTGTATCAGTAGTAAAATATGGATTTCCTGTTCCTGCTCCAAATATAACAACTCTTCCTTTTTCTAAATGTCTTGTAGCTCTTCTTTTTATATATGGTTCTGCTATTTTAGGCATCTCTATAGCTGTTAATACTCTAGTTGGTATCCCTAATTGTTCTATAGCATTTTGAAGTGCTAAAGAGTTGATTACTGTAGCTAGCATTCCCATATGGTCTCCTGTTACTCTATCTACACCTTGATCTTTTCCTGATAATCCTCTAAAAATATTTCCTCCACCTATTACTATAGCAAGCTCCATTCCTGTATCATATATTTCTTTTATTTGTTTAGCATAAACTCTAATTGCTTCAGAAGATATTCCAAAATCTTTATCTCCCATTAATGCTTCACCACTAAGTTTTAACAACATTCTCTTATATACAGGTTTCATTTTTCCCTCCTAGTTTTTTATAAAAAAAAGGGAAGCAACCTCCTGCCTCCCTTATATTTTTAATAAATATTATTTAAGTTGTGCTGCTACTTCTGCTGCGAAATCTACTTCTTCTTTTTCGATTCCTTCTCCAACTTTATATCTAGAGAATCCTACTATTTTAATATCTCCTAAATATTGTTCAACACTTACTTTATCATCTTTAACAAATTTTTGTTTTACTAAAGTATTTTCTTCGTAGAATTTTCTCATTTTTCCTTCTAATATTTTTTCAATAATATTAGCTGGTTTTCCTTCTTCTTCTAATTGTTTTCTAGCTATTTCTTTTTCTCTATCTAAATCATCAGTTGTTACTTCTTCTGGAGTTAAATATTTAGGATCCATAGCTGCTATATGCATAGCTACATCATTTGCTTTTACTAAGTTTTCTTCTGTAGCTTCTCCTGTCATATTAACTATAACTCCTATTTTACCACCTAAGTGATTATAAGTAGTAACAAATCCTTCTGCTGTTACTTTTTCTACTCTTCTTAAATTCATATTTTCACCGATTTTAGCTATTAATTCAGTGATTAAAGTTTCTACTGTTTTACCTTCTACTTCAAAAGCTTTTAATTCTCCAACAGTATTTATATCATTATTTAATACGATATTAATTAGTTTTTCTCCAAAATTTTTAAACTCATCATTTTTTGCAACAAAGTCAGTTTCTGAATTGAATTCTAACATAGCTGCTTTTTTATTATCAGCAGATTGAGCTGTAAATATTAATCCTTCTGCTGCTGTTCTTCCCGCTTTTTTTGCTGCTTTAGCAATACCTTTTTCTCTTAAATAATCAATTGCTTTTTCTATATCTCCATCAGTTTCTTGTAATGCTTTTTTACAATCAAGCATTCCTGCTCCTGTTCTTTCTCTTAATTCTTTTACTTGAGCTGCTGTTATAGCCATTTTTTCCCTCCTAATTTAATTTATTATTCAGTTACTTCTTCAACAGTTTCTTCTACAGTTGTATTTTCTTCTGCTACTACTTCTTCTACTCCTTGTTTTCCTTCTATTACAGCATTTGCTATTACAGAAGTAATTAAGTTTATAGATCTAATAGCATCATCATTTGCAGGGATTGGTAAATCTACACCATCTGGATCAACATTTGTATCTATAACTCCAATTACTGTTATTCCTAATTTATTTGCTTCGCTTATTGCTAATGCTTCTTTTTTTACATCTACAACAAACATAACTTGAGGAATAGATTTCATATCTTTTATTCCACCTAAGTTTTTATCTAATTTTGCTAATTCTTTTCTTAAAAGAGATGCTTCTTTTTTAGGTAAAAGATCCATTGTTCCATCTTCTTCCATTTTTTCTAACTCTTTTAATCTATTGATTCTTCCTTTTATAGTTTTAAAGTTAGTTAACATTCCACCTAACCATCTGTTATTTACATAATACATTCCTGCTCTTTTAGCTTCGTTTTTTATTCCTTCTTGAGCTTGTTTTTTAGTTCCTACAAAAAGAACTTCTCCACCATCAGCTACTACTTCTCTTACATATTCATATGCTTTTTCAACACTTTTTAATGATTTGTGTAAATCAATGATATGAATACCATTTCTTTCTGTAAAGATATATTTTTTCATTTTTGGATTCCATCTTTTTGCTTGATGTCCAAAATGAACTCCTGCTTCTAATAATTGTTTCATTGTGATTACTGCCATTTGTTTCCTCCTTAATTTTTGGTTTCTACTTCCACTACTCTAGATTTTAAGAAAGCCTTTGGCCACCAACCTTAAAACACAAGTAGTGTGTAAATTAACGATTAATGTTACCACATTTTCTATTTTTTGTCAATAGATTCAACAAAAATTCAATATTATTTTTTTATTTTTTACTGACAAGACAAAGTGCTTGATTATTTTTTATTTATTATTTATAATAAATTATAAAATTCTTTACCATTTTAAGTAAAGAATAAAACTAAAAGGAGGATAAGAACATGAAAATAAAAAAATTTTTTAAAAATTTTAATAATTACTTAATTAAAGTATTAAATGGAATGGCACTTGGATTATTTGCTTCACTTATTATAGGATTAATAATAAAACAAATAGGTACATATTTAAATTTAAAAAATATTGTATTTTATGGTCAAATTGCACAATATATGATGGGTCCTGCTATTGGAGCTGGTGTAGCTTATAGTGTAGGGGCGCCACCACTTGGAATATTTGCTTCTATTATTACTGGTGCTATTGGAGCTGGTACTATCTCTACTTCTGCTGGTGGTACTATAATTAAAATTGGAGAACCTGTTGGAGCTCTTGTTGCTTCTTTAGTTGGAGCTGAATTAGCAAAATATGTAAATAACAAAACAAAATTAAATATTATAGTTATACCTATTACAACAATAGTTTTAGGTGGAATAGCTGGAAGTTTTGTAGCTCCTTATATTGCTGCATTTATGACAGAATTAGGTATTTTTATTAATACTCTTACAAAATTACATCCTATTCCAATGGGGATATTAGTATCAGTAGTTATGGGAATTATTCTTACACTTCCTATTAGTAGTGCTGCACTTTCTATTTCTTTAGGTTTATCTGGACTTGCTGCTGGAGCTGCTACTGTTGGTTGTGCTTCACATATGATAGGATTTGCCATTAGTAGTTATAGAGAAAATAAAACTGGTGGTTTAATCTCTCAAGGACTTGGTACCTCTATGCTTCAAATTGGAAATATTATTAAAAATCCTTTAATCTTAATTCCACCTGTTGTATCGTCTGCTATACTTGGCCCTATTGCTACTACCGTATTTCATATGGAAAATAATAAAATTGGTGGTGGAATGGGAACTAGTGGATTAGTCGGACAAATTGCTACACTTCAAGTTATGGGAAATTCTGCCATTATTCCTGTTATTTTACTTCATTTTATTTTGCCAGGACTTATATCATTTTTAGTAAGTGAATGGATGAGAAAAAAAGAGTTGATTAAATTTGGTGATATGAAAATATAGGGAAATTAGTGAGAAGTAAAGAGTGCGCAGTGAGAAGATTTAAAAGATAATTAGAACCACTAGATACACACAGGATAAAAAAATTGAAAATTGCAAATGGACAATTAGTAAAAAGTAAGTAGTTAGTAGTTAGAAAAATTAAAATTTGAATACGGATTTGAACGGATAAATAGTAGGATTAATAAAATCGTGCCCTTTGTGTAACAAAAATTATCCGTAGAAACTAGCGCAAAGATTTTTTGCTTACTTTTTTATCTTTAAAAAAGTAAGTCGCTGATAAGCGAAATAGAAAAAATTACACGAAGAACACAAAGGTAAAAAAAGCAGTACCACAAAGAGAAAAAAATAGAACCACAAAGATAAAAACTTAGTGGTTCTTAGCACTTTTCTTCGCGTACTTTGTGTAACAAAAAATCTAGTGTAATATCTCGTGTGAATCTCGTGGTTTCAAAAAAATTTTAAACCTTAGTGGTCCTTAGTGCTTTTTCTTCGTGCCCTTTGTGTAACAAAAAATCCTGTGGTTTCAAAAAATTTTATAAATTTAATTGATAATAAGCCACATCTATCCATTTATCAAATTTTATTCCTACTTCTTTGAAATATCCCGCTTTATAAAAACCTAATTTCTCATGTAATTTTATACTAGCTTCATTAGGTATAGATATCACTCCCATTATAGCTTTTAATCCTTTATCTTTACTTATTTTTATCAGTTCTCTATATAATTTTTCTCCTATTCCTTTTCCTGTATGGTTTTTATCTAAATATACAGAACTTTCTACTGTAAATCTATATGCACTTCTTTCTCTCCATTTTCCAACATATGCATATCCTAAAATTTTATTATTCTCTTCATATACTATCCAGAAATAATCTTTTAAAATTTTTTCTATTCTTTTTTCTATCTCTTTTTCTGAAACTTTTTCTTCTTCAAATGTAATTATAGTCTTTTCTATATAATAATTATAAATATCTGCTATTTGTTTTGCATCACTTAATTTTACTTTTCTTATCATAATTCCCCCTTAATATTTTTTAAAAAATATTTAAAAAGAGGCTAACCTAATGGTTAACCTCTAAATTTTATTAATTAGCTGCATTTGTAAGAGGTGGTACAATTTGTTTTTTTCTAGATACTACTCCCTCTAAATAAACTGTATCTTTTGACATATCCATTCCAAAAGTTTTATTTACTAATGTTTTATCTCCTACAACTAAAAGTTCTGTACCTTTATTTACTATATCTGTTATCATTAATGCTGCAAATGAGTAATTGTTTTTATCAATTAATTCTTGCATTACTTTTACTAATTCATCTTTTCTTTTTAAAATATCGTTTATATCAACTGTATTTACTTGAGCTACTGTTGCTGTTTGATTACCAAAAGTAAATGGTTTCATATCCATGTTGTATATTTCTTCAGCAGTTTTATCATCTACTGATGTACCAGCTATTAGCATATCCATTCCATATTTTTCATAATCAATACCTGTTAATTCTGCTAAATATTTTGCTTGTTTTACATCTTCATCAGTACAAGTAGGTGATTTAAATAAAAGTGTATCTGAAATTATAGCACTTAACATTAATCCTGCTATTTCTTTACTTGGTGTAAGATCGTTTTCTTTAAATAATTTTGAGATAATAGTAGAAGTACATCCTACTGTTTCAAATCTTAAATTAATTGGATCTGCTGTTGATAAATCAATTTTATGATGATCTACTATTAATAATATTTTTGCATTATCTCTATTATCTACAGATTGACCTTTTTCATTATGATCAACTAAAATAACTTCTTGACCATCTTCTACTTTTTCTATTAATTCAGGTAATTCTATATTAAAATGATTTAAAATATATTCTGTTTCTTTATTAAGATTTCCAAGTCTTACTGCTTTTACATCTTTTCCTAATTTTGTTTGTAATTCTGCCATAGCTATTGCAGAACAGATAGAGTCTGTATCTGGATTTTTATGTCCAAAAACTAATATTGACATCTCTTACCTCCCATAATTTTTTTTAGTTATTTTATCATTAATTTCAAAATTTATCAATTAAATTCAAGTTCTTTTTGAAAATTTTTATATTTTTAATAATTTTTCATCACAATTTTGGAATTCCACTTCAATTTTGTTTTTATAACTATAGTTAACTAACTGCATAAGTTATATTTGTGAAAAAAGTCTTCAAATTCAATTATTTGTATATACGAAAAAAAACTCCAAAAAAAAGAAAAAATATTTGACAAAAAAAGTTTTGTATAGTATACTTAAAATATAATAGAAAATGTAAAGGGGGAGTTAATATGGATAACTTAATAAACAGTATTAACGAAAATCTAATTAATGTAGAAAAAACTGTTAAAGAAAAAAGAATTTTAGGTGGAATGGATTTATTTCATTTAAAAAAAGAGGATTTAATGATAATCAGTAAAAAAGATTATGAAAAACTACTTGAATTAGCAGCTTCAAAAAATAACTAAGTTAAACGAGTTCTTAATTTTAAAGAGCTCGTTTTTTGTTTTTTGAAAAATTTAAGAGGATTTTAAGATATAAATCCGTAAAATATAAGTAGATGATAAGTCATCTATTTATAAAACAAGGAGGGATTTTAAAAATGAAAAAATTATTACTTGTTGGTGCTTTTTTAGTAGTTGCTAGTAGCGCTTTTGCCGGGTTTGAAGTAAAAGGTGGTACATATTTTAATGGTTCTGGAGAAATTAAAAATCTTTCAGGTTCTCCATTTAATTTAGATGCTGGATATACAGCTAGAGGAGAATTTTATACTGCTGAAGAAGGATTTGCTGTAGGGTTTGGTGCCGCTTACCAAACTATAGGTAAATATGATATTTCTGGTAGCAAATATTCAAATATCAAAGAAGCTATTCCAGTATATTTATCTGCAAGATATAGTACTACAGGATATGGTAGCTGGATCCCTTATATTAAAGGAAACGTTGGATATTCTTTTTATACTAAAGGTTCTGATTTAAATGCAACAGATTTAGTTAAACCTGGGTTATACTATGGTGGTGGAATTGGAGCTAATATAAATAATTTTTTAGTTGAAGTAAATTATGAAGTTTCAAATGGACAAATTAAAAGTTTAGGTACTACTTACGATTCTAGTATTACAAGAATTGGTGTAGAAATAGGATATAATTTTAGTGGTATGTAATATATTTAGACCTCTTAAATAAGAGGTCTTTTTAATTTTTTGTCACGAATTATACAAATAAACTCAAATTTCAACGCAGAGACTCAGAGAACACTGAGATACACAGAGGTTTATAGAGTTTTGCCGCGGCACAGCTTTCGTTATTTTCTTTTAGAAAATAACTTAGATTACACGGATTTTTTGAAAACACGAGATTTACACGAGATAGCACACTAGATTTTTTTGTCATGAATTACACGAATGAACTCGAATTTTTTGTTACACAAAGTACACGAAGAAAAACACTAAGAACCACTAAGAATTTTCTCTTTATGGTTCTATTTTTTACCTTTGTGTTCTTTGTGTAACTTTTTTAAATCCGCGTTTTTCCGCGGCTAATTTTTATTTCCTCTGCGTTCCTCTAATTCCTCTGTTACTCTGCGTTGACTTCTTATTTCTTCTTACTCCTCACTATTTTCCCATTGTCCATTGCTAATTTTTTATCTTGTGCTTATCTGTGTGCATCTAAGGTGTTTTTCGTAGAAAAATACCGAAAGCTGTGCCCGTGATTCCTACTTTTCTATATCTTGTATATAAAAAAAGCTACCATATGAACTTAATAATTTAAGTCCAATTGGTAGCTTTAAAAAATTATTTTCTGATTTCTTTAATTCTAGCTGCTTTTCCAGATAATCCTCTAAGGTAGTAAAGTCTAGCTCTTCTAACTTTTCCGATTTTCTTAACTTCGATTTTTTCAATTAATGGAGAATTTAAAGGAATAATTCTTTCTACTCCTACACCTGACGATACTTTTCTTATAGTAAAGTTTTTAGCTATTCCTCCACCATTTACTCTGATAACTACACCTTCAAAAATTTGGATTCTTTCTTTGTTTCCTTCTTTTACTCTGTAGTGTACAGCTATAGTATCTCCAGCTTTGAATTCTGGCATTTCTCTTAATTGATCTTTTTCTACTAATTCAATTAATCTTTCTTTCATTATTTTCCTCCTATTTTCATAGATATTCATTTGTATTTTTTACAAAGAGGAATATCCGTTTTTTCAAGCCTAGTTATTATAGCATAGGAGTTTTTTTTTGTCAATAAAATCAAGAATAATTTTGATTCTTTTGAAACCACGTGATTCACACGAGATAGCACATTAGATTTTTGTCACGAATTACACGAATAAATGCGGATTTTTTGTTACACAAAGTACACGAAGAAAACCACTAAGGACCACTAAGGATTATCTCTTTGTGGTACTGCTTTTTTTACCTTTGTGTTCTTTGTGTAATTTTTTCTTTATGTTAAAATTTAATTAATTTC
>JAICDD010000019.1 GCA_020063625.1 Fusobacteriales bacterium | reverse complement strand
GAGTTTTCGAGGTTTAGCGAATGAGTTATAGAAAATCAATATCCGTAGAAACTAGCGCAAAGATTTTTTGCTTACTTTTTTATCTTTAAAAAAGTAAGTTGCTGATAAGCGAAACAAGCCTTACGCTTGACCGTATAAATTTATTTTTATATTAAATTAAGCATAAAGAAAAAATTAGGAACCACGGGCACAGCTTTCGATATTTTTCTAAGAAAAACATCTTAGATTATCACAGATAAACACTGATAAATCTGGTGTTTATCCTGTGGTTTCAAAAAAATTATTTTAAATCTTAGTGGTCCTTAGTAGTTTTCTCCGTGCTCTTTGTGTAACCATCCGTGGCAAAAAAAATATAAAACTCTGTGCATCTCATCTGTGCTGAACATGTATTACGTGGTTTCAAATTTATATTAAATTTTAAATAAAAATTTTATTAAATAAATATAAAACAAAAAAGGAGAGGATTTATTATGAAAAAGATTTTATTAGTAATGTTAATACTAACTTTAGGAGTTTCAACATTAAGCTTTTCAAAAGACAAAGTGTTAAAAAAAGGAAAGTTTGTTGTAGGTCTTGATGATACTTTTGCACCTATGGGATTTAAAAATGAAAATGGTGAAATTATAGGATTTGATATTGATTTAGCAAAAGAAGCTGCTAAAAGAATGAATTTAGATGTAGAATTTAAACCTACTGAATGGAGTGGTATAATTTTTGCATTAAAAGGTGGAAATATTGATGTGATTTGGAATGGTTTAACTATTACAGATACTAGAAAAAAACAAATTAATTTCACAAAACCATATCTTGCAAATAGACAATCAATTGTAACTTTAAATAAATCTAACGTTAATTCAAAACAAGAATTAAAAAATAAAATTGTAGGTGTACAACTTGGAAGTAGTGCAGATAGTGCTGTAATGAGTGATACTATTTATAAAAGTTTAAAAAATGTAAAAAAATATGATTCAAATGTTGAAGCATTATTAGACCTTGAGGCTGGTAGAATAGATGCTGTTGTTGTAGATGAAATTGTAGCTAGATATTATATAGCAAAAAAAGAGGAAAGAGAAAACAAAAAAATATATAAAGTATTAAACGATGACTTTGGAAAAGAAGAATATGGAGTAGGAGTAAGAAAAACTGATAAAGAATTTTTAAATTTACTTAATAAAACTCTTGATGAAATGAAAAAAGATGGTACAACAGAAAAAATATCTAAAAAATGGTTTGGCGAAGATATTGTTTTAAAATAACAAGTATATAAAAGGAGTTTTTTATGAATACTATTGATATGACACTATATATTTTAAAAGGACTTAATATAAGTGCTAAATTATATATTGCTACATTTATATTTACAGTTCCTATATCGTTAATTTTAGCTATACTATATACTACAAAATATAAATTTATAAAAAGAATAATTACTTTATATACTTGGGTATTTAGAGGTACGCCTCTTCTTCTTCAACTATTTTTTATGTATTATGGTTTACCTATTATTAATATAGTACTTTCACCTTTTACTGCTTCTGTATTAACTTTTGTTGTTAATTATACAGCATATTTAACTGAAATATTTAGAAGTGGTATTGAAAGTATAGATAAAGGACAATATGAAGCTTCTCATGTGCTAGGTTTTACATATTATCAAACTATGAAAGAGATAATAATCCCTCAAGCAGTAAGAAGAGTTCTTCCTGCACTTTCAAATGAAGCTATTACACTTGTAAAAGATACTGCTCTAATATCTGCTATTGGAATGGCTGAAATACTACGTAATTCAAAAGAGATAGTTAGTAGAGAATTTACAATTATACCATTTGTTATAGCTACTATTATTTATCTTTGTATTAGCTCTCTTATAGTATATATTTTTAAATATTTTGAAAACAAAAGTAGGGTGAATTAAATGAATATAATACAATTAGAAAATATAACAAAATATTATGATGATTTTAAAGTATTTGATAATATTTCATTAAATATAAAAAAAGGTGAAATAGTATCAATAATAGGGCCTAGCGGAAGTGGAAAATCTACTCTTCTTCGTTCACTTATTCAATTAGAAAATATTAATTCTGGTAAATTAACAGTTGAAAATACTGTTATATTTGATAACAATAAAAAGATTGACAAAAAAATGAAGAAAAAGATATTATTAAAAATGGGAATGATATTTCAAAATTTTAATCTTTTCCCACACAAAACAGTTTTAGAAAATGTATGTGAGCCACTAATTTTAGTTAATAAAATTGAAAAAAAAGAAGCAAAAAAAATTGCTCTTGATTTATTAAAAAAAGTACAAATGTCTGGAAAAGAAAATAATTATCCAAGTGAAATAAGTGGTGGGCAAAAACAACGTGTAGCAATAGCTAGAGCTCTTGCATTAAATCCAGATATTATTTTATTTGATGAACCAACAAGTGCACTAGACCCAGAACTTGTAAATGAAGTATTAAATGTAATTAAAAATCTTGCTGATGGAAATATCACAATGATTATTGTTAGTCATCAAATGAATTTTGTAAAAGAAATTTCAGATAGAATAATCTTTATGGATAAAGGAAAAGTTTTAACTATAGATACTCCAGAAAACCTTTTTAATACTAATAATAAAAGAATTAAAGAGTTTTTTAGTAAAATTAACTAAGGAGGTAATTTTATGGAAAAAATATTAGTTCAAAAACTTACTGATGATGAATTAAATGCTAAAAATGTATTTAGTTGGCCTATTTGGACAAAAGAAAAATCAAAATTTGATTGGCACTATGATTCTATTGAAGAGTGTTATATTTTAAAAGGAAAAATAAAAGTAACAACAGACAATGAAGAAGTTGTATTTGGAAAAGGAGATTTTGTTACTTTCCCTAAAGGATTAAGCTGTGTATGGGAAGTTATAGAAGATGTAAGAAAACATTATAATTTTAAATAAAAATAAGAGACCAAAATATAATTGGTCTCTTATTTTTTATAATAATGCTCTTATATCTCTAGTAGCATAAATTTTCTTTTCTGTTTTTAATAGATTTAATATCTGTTTTTTTTCTAAAATTGGCATTTTTTTTGTATAAATATTATTTTCTTTAAATCCTTTTTCAATTAATTCATCTTCTGTAAAAATCTCAATATTTTTTTCATCTATATTATCTTTTATAAAAAAATAATTTTCATCTACCTCTTTTACATCTTTATAGCTAATTACTAATGAATTTTTTATAAATTTTTTTGGCAATATATTATCATAAATATAAAAATCATATCCTTTTATATATTCATTAGAAATATCTAAATAAGATTTTATAAATTTACTTTTTTTATCTTTTGTAATAAGTAATATTTTTTTATCTTTTATAACTTTTAAATAAATTGCAAGAGTTAAGTATATTGTATCTACTCCTCTACCTTGCTTTGTAATTGCTAAAACAGTTTTTTTATCTTTAAATATAGCTCCTAATACCTTTTTTTGAAATAAATTATAATTAAAATCATTAATTAAAAATCTTTTTATATCATTAAAAATATTTGCTTCTTTTATTGATAATGAATTAAAATTATAATCTCTATCTATTTCTATAAATACGTTATAATTTTCCTCTTTTTCCTTAATATCTTTAATTTTTATTATATAATTAAAATTAAAATTTTTCTTTAAATAATCTAATGTATTAAAAATATCTCTATTTAAAAACCCTACTATTTTAAATCCATTTTTAATTTTTGCAAATTCATCATCAAATTCTAAAGTTAAATTGCTATTAGTATTTAATTTTTCTTTTGTATAAAATATTGAATTTAAAGGAAAACTTAAATTATATCTATCAATATAATTGATTATTTTATTCTCTTTTCCATCACTTTCTTTTATATCTTCTACATAAAGTTTTATATAATATTTATCTTTATATGTCTCTTGCTTTAGTTTTATTGCTATATTATAAAATTTTTCTAACTCTAATTTGTCTTTTACATGTCCATTATTAAACCATACTAAATTTCTTATATATGCACTATCTTTAACTATATCAAACATTAAATGATTTTTTTCTTTTCCTATTAATCTCACATTTGTTACTTTAATATTTCTTAATGAAAAAATAGGATTTGGATTGCTAAATCCAAAAGGTTTTAATAATTTTAATTTTTCAAAAAATTCAAAAGATATCTTATCAACAATAAGTTCTCTATCAATTTTTAAAGGTTTTATATAATCATCTTCTCCTAATACTTTTTTACAATATTCATCTAATCTATTTTCAAATTCTGTGATTTTATCTACTGATATTGAAAAACCTGCTGCACCTGCATGTCCTCCATATTTTAAAAACACATCTTTCATACTATTTAATGCTTCTATTATATTAAAATTTTCTATACTTCTACAAGAAGCTACTGCTATTTTTTCCTCTTCTTTTACTTCCATAATTATAGTTGGCTTATAATATTTATCTACAATTTTTGATGCTACTATCCCTATTATTCCATGATGATAATCTTTTGAATATGATACAATAGCTCCTCTTTTATCAAGTCCTCTTGAAATAATATCTTTTTCTACCATTTCAAGTATATTATTTTGAATATCTTTTCTTTCATTATTTTGCTCTATTAATTCTTTTGACAAATACTCTGCTTCTGTCTCAGAATCAGTTATAATCAATCTAACTGCTTTTTTTGCATCTTCTAACCTTCCAGCAGCATTAAATACAGGGGCAATTATAAAACCTATATCATATGTATCTAACTCTTTATTTTTATAATCACCATATATGTTTTTCAATAATTTTTTTAGTCCAATATTTTTTGTGTTTCTTAATTTTTCCAATCCATTTTTTACAAAAATTCTATTTTCTTCTACAAGTGGCACTATATCAGCTACTGTACCAATTGCAACTATATCTATAAATTTAAATATCTCATTTTTTAGACCTAATTTTATATAAAGAGCATATAAAAGCATAAAAACTGTTCCTACTCCAGCTAAATATTTAAATTGAAATTCATTATCTTCTCTCTTAGGATTAATTACAGCTTTAGCATTTGGTAACTCATTATTTATCTCATGATGGTCAGTAATAATTACATCTAACCCAATAGAGTTTGCAAACTCTATTTCCTCAATAGAGGATATTCCACAATCTACTGTAATTACTAAATCTCCACCTTCATTTTTTATATATTCAAGAGCTTCTTTATTTAACCCATACCCCTCATCTCTAAGTGGAATATAATAAAAAATATTTTCATATACCTCTTTTAATGATAAATATGACAAAGAAGTGGATGTAATTCCATCAACATCATAATCTCCATATATCCAAATATTCTTTTTATTTTTTATTGCATCAAATATTAATTCTACTCCTTTATCAACATCCTTTAAAGAAAATGGGTTTGATATATTTTCTAAAATAGGATTAATAAATTTTATTATTTTTTCTTCACTATCTATTCCTCTATTTAATAATAAATCTATAATTTCATTATCTAAATCAATATTTTCAAACATTTTAAAATATTTTTTATTTTGAATCCATTTTGTACTTAACATATTTTTCCTTTCTACAAACACACTTTATTACCTAATCAATATTATTTAAAATTTATTACTTTTTATACTAACATGATAAAAAAGTTTATTCAAGTTAATTTATTGATAAAATTAAATATAAATGATAAAATAGTATAGAATAATATTAATTTAATTAAAGGTGAGTTAAATGGAAAATTCCAAATTTTTATCAGCTATTTTACCTGAAGAATATTACTATAAAAAGCGATTAAAAAGAAAAAATAATAAATTTATTACATATGAAGGGGAATATTTAAACGAATTAAAACATGGCTTTGGAAGAGAATATATAAAAGGGGAACGACTAGGTTATGAAGGATTTTGGTCAAATAATCTCTTTCATGGAAATGGTAAAATGTACCGTGGTGATGGAAGTATTGAGTACGATGGTGAATGGCGTAATTGTTACGGACATGGAAATGGTAGAATTTATAATAAAAATGGTAAAATCCAATATGAAGGAGAATGGATTAATAACCTACCTCATGGATATGGAAAAAAATTTGATGAAAATGGTAATGTTATCTATGAAGGACAATATAGTAATGGTTTAAAAAATGGTAAGGGTAAAGAATATATAAATGGAAAATTACTCTATGATGGTGAATGGATTAATGGTTTTAGACATGGTCAAGGTAAAGAGTTTGATGAAAATGGTAATATTATTTATGAAGGAATTTGGATAAATAATCAAAAAACTCCCGAAAAAAATATATTAATTGATAATCTTGATCCTTTAGAAGAGTTAAATTCTCTAATTGGATTAGAAGGTGTAAAAGAAGATGTTAATAAACTTATTAATTTTATAAAAGTACAAAATCTAAGAAAAGAAAAGGGTATGGTTATACCAAATCTATCTCTTCATTTAGTATTTACTGGTAATCCCGGAACAGGAAAAACAACAGTAGCAAGACTTATTGCTAAAATATATAAAAATTTAGGAATTTTATCAAGTGGACATTTGGTTGAAGTAGATAGAAGTGATTTAGTTGGAGAATATGTAGGACAAACAGCTCCAAAAGTAAAGAAAAAAATCAAAGAAGCTCTTGGAGGAGTTCTTTTTATTGATGAAGCATATAGTTTATATTCTGAATCAGGTATGGACTATGGACATGAAGCTATTAATACACTACTTAAAGAGATGGAAGATAATAGAGATAATCTTATTGTTATTGTTGCTGGTTATAAAAACGAAATGAAAAAATTTATAAAATCTAATCCAGGATTAGAATCGAGATTTAATAAATTTATTCATTTTCATAATTATTCATCAAAAGATTTATGTAAAATCTTAACATATTTTTGTAATAAAAATTATTACACTCTTGATGAATCTACTTATGATTATTTAATAAAACAGTTCAAACATTTTAAAGAAAATGATAAAAATTTTGCAAATGCTAGATTTGTCAGAAATTTATTTGAAAAAATGATTATCACTCATTCTAGTAGAATTATTAATTTAGATAATATTGATGATTATTTAGATAAATTTGAACTAATTGATATACAAGAAGCTTTTGCAATCTAATATATATTTATGATATACTTTATTCAAATTCAAAATACTTTACGAGGTGATAAAAAGTGATAGGAATAATTGGTGCTATGCACGAAGAAATAGTTGAATTAAAAGAATTAATTAATAATCTTACTGAAGAAACAATCTCAAATATAACTTTTTTTAAAGGAAGTATAAATAATAAAGAAATTATTTTAGTAGAAAGTGGTATTGGAAAAGTAAATTCTGCAGTATGTGCTACTTTATTAATAAATCATTTTAAAGTAGATAAAATAATTTTCACTGGTGTTGCTGGTGGCGTAGATAATGATATAGAAATTGGAGATATTGTTATTTCTACTAAATTAATAGAGCATGATTTTGATGTTACTGCTTTTGGTTTAAAACCAGGTGTTATTCCAAGAATGAATAATTCTGAATTTCGTGCTGATGAAAATTTAAGAAAGATAGCAAAAGAAGCTGCTTTAGAAATTTTTGAAGAAAAGCAAGTGAGAGAAGGTATTATTGTAAGTGGTGACCAGTTTATTAGTTCTATTGAAAAAATAAACTGGCTAAGAGATACTTTTAATGCATCATGTGCAGAAATGGAAGGAGCTTCTATTGCTCATGTTTGCTATATGTTTGATATACCTTTTGTAATTCTTCGTGCTATTTCAGATAAAGCTGACCATAATGCAAAAGTTGATTTCCCTACTTTTGTAAAAAAAGCTGCTAAAAATTCTAAAGAGATAGTTTTAAGAATGCTTGAAAAATTATAGGTGAGAAAATGATAAATAATATCTTAGATGAATTATATTCATATACAAAATTTGGTATAAAACTTGGATTAGACAATATAAAACAGATATTAGAAAAATGTGGCAATCCACAAAATTATTATAAAATAATTCATATAGCTGGCACAAATGGAAAAGGTTCTACAGCTTCAATTATTGAATACTCTTTAATTGAAGCTGGTTTTTCTGTTGGGAAATATACTTCTCCACATATACTTAAATTTAACGAACGAATTGTAATAAATAAAACAGAGATAATAGATGATGATATTGCTAAATATTATTTGAAAATAAAAAATATTATTTTAGAAAATAATATAAAAGCTACTTTTTTTGAAGTAACTACTGCTATGGCCTTTTTATATTTCAAAGATAAGAAAATTGATTATCTTGTTGCTGAAGTCGGTCTTGGAGGAAAATATGATGCTACTAATGTAGTAAATCCTATTCTTTCTATAATAACTAATGTTTCTTATGATCATATCAATATTTTAGGAGATACTTTAGAAAAAATAGCCGAAGAAAAATGTGGAATCATTAAAAATGCACCTGTTATAATTTTAGATAAACAAGATGTTTTAATTAAATGTGTAAAATCAAAAACTGATAATTATATTCTAGCTAATAAACAATATAATTATAAAGTTTCTCTTGATAAAGAAAATCTTTTTACCAATATTATTTTAAATAAAAATATTTTTAATTTATCACTTTATGGAATGTTTCAAGGTGATAATTTTATATTAGCTTATTCTGCATTAAAATATCTTGGTATAGATGATATTTTTATTCAAAATGCTGTAAAAAATATATATTGGCCTGGAAGATTTGAAGTATTTTCAAAAAATCCTTTAATTATATTAGATGGTGCTCATAATGAAGATTCTGCATTATCATTAAAAAGTAATTGTATTGATTTATTTAAAAAAGATGAGATAGTATTAATAACTTCAATATTAGAAGATAAAGAAATTGATAAAGTATTAAAAATTTTTAGTGAAATTAGTGATAGTGTTATTTTTACTAGCCTTAAATCTTATCATAGAGGATTAAGTTCTAAAAATTTATATGATATAGGAAGTAAATATTTTAAAGTTTCTAACTATAAAGATAGTATTATAGATGCTTTTGATTTAGCAAAACAATTTAATAAAAAAGCTATTATAATAGCAGGCTCATTTTATCTGATTTCAGAATTTAAAAAAAATATTTAGTGGGGATTGTAATATGAAAATAATTATTAGATATATTATTATTAGTATAACTTTTTTTTTGATAGTATATATTTATACATCTAAAAAAAATCAACTCTTTTTAGATGAAAGAGAAAAGAATATTGAATTAATAAAAAATAATATAACTATTCGAAAAAAAGATTTCTTTTTAAATAAAGAAGATTATTTAAATATAAAAAATAGTCTAGATTCTTCAGAAAAAATTAATACTAAAAAAACTTTTGAAAAATCATATTATTTGCAAATTGGTACTTATTCTATAGAAGAAAATGCTATTGAAATGCAAAAAAAATTAAGTAATATATCTAATTTTATTATTATAAAATCACCTATAAACAATAATTATAATATTGTTATTTCAAATAATTTTAAAACTAGAGAAGATGCTGAACGCTTAGAAAAAAAAGTAATAGAAGCTTTCCCAGAAATCAAACCATTAATAAAAATGAGGTATTAAAATGGAAAAAGTTGTTAGTTTAGAAAGTATTATTGAAACATTTAATTTAGAAGTCATTAATTATAATGAAACTTTAGCAAAAGAAATTGTACTATCTGCTGTCCATAAACCTGGAGCAGAGTTAACAGGATTTATTTTTGAAAATTCAACAGAAGTTGATAATTCCATTCATGTATTTGGTGTAGAAGAGATTAATTATATAAATAGACTCTCTTATGAAGAACTAGAAGAGCGTTTATCTAATTATTTTTCTCATTCATTTCCTTGCATAATTATTAC
The DNA here is from genome assembly GCA_020063625.1 of Fusobacteriales bacterium. Taxonomy (GTDB): domain Bacteria; phylum Fusobacteriota; class Fusobacteriia; order Fusobacteriales; family Fusobacteriaceae; genus Hypnocyclicus. Next base: position 16,096 of record JAICDD010000019.1, on the reverse strand, counting down.
TGGAAATTTAGCTATTAACTCTTTTTTTTATGAACTTGCTAAAAAATATGATAAAGCTATTTTACGTACAAATACTGCTTATGAATTATTTGTAAAAGATTTAAGGAAGTTTTTACAAAAAGAATTAGCACCAGAAATTGTTGTAAATAAATTTGTTTTTTTAGAAATATTTGGAATGGGGATTTTATTTACTGGTGACCGAAATGCTGTGGTAGGTACTTGTATAGAATTATTAGAAAAAAATCATCGTTTTATTACTGATGGAATTCTAAATATTAAAAAAATCTCTGAAAATGAACTTATTGGAGAAAATGCTTATAGTCATAAAAAATTAAATAAAAATTATTTTTTAAATATTAGTGAAACAGAAAAAATAAATGTTGTTGAATTTTTTGGTATAGGTTCTACAAGAAATTCTAAGAAAATTGACCTTATTGTAAAACTCGAAAAATGGTCTGATGCTGTATTTTATGATAGACTTGGTATTGATTCTACTACACAATATATATTAGGAGTAGAGATAGAAAAACTAATTATTCCTGTAAGAAAAGGAAGAAATCTAGCTATAATTATAGAAACAGCTGCTATGAATATGCGGATGAAAAAAAATGGGCGAAATCCTGCACAATACTTTTTACAAGAAACACAAAAGTTAATAAAAGAAAATAGAAAAAAAAGAATTGGAGATAGTGATATGGGATTTTTTAAAGCTTTATCAATTGATGAATTTCAACAAAAATTTAATTTAGACATTATTCTTGGGAAAAATAAATTACAAAATAAGTTTATAACTTCTACTAATATTTACAAACCTTCATTAGAATTTTCAGGTTTTTATGAATTAATGGAAGAAAACGGAGAAGATAAACTACAAATAATTACTGACTCTGAGTTTAAATACCTTGAAATGCTTGATGAAAATATTAGAATTGATATTTTAGATAAATATATGTCTTATGATTTTCCCGGTATAGTATTATTAGGAATAGATGATATCCCTAAATATTTTCTTGATATAGCTAATAAATATAATCAAGTTGTTCTTTACTCTCCAAAACAATATTCTGAATTATATATAGATATGTTAGAATATTTAGAAATTTATTTTGCTCCTTCAATTACACTACATGGTGTAATGATTGAAGTATATGGATTTGGAGTTCTTTTAAAAGGTAAAAGTGGAATAGGAAAAAGTGAAACTGCTCTTGAGCTTATTCATAGAGGACATAGACTAATTGCTGATGATATGGTAAAACTTACTAAATATCCTGATGGTAGAGTAGTAGGAAAAGCTGATAAAGTTCCATACTTTATGGAAATTAGAGGTCTTGGAATAATTGATATTAAAACTTTATATGGACTAGGAGCTGTAAGAAGCTCTAAAAAAGTAGATATTATAATTGAATTAAAAGAATTAAAAGAAGATGAATACTTAACAAAAGCTGATTATACTGAATCTACTATTTCTATTATGGATACACCATTTCAAAAAGTAGATTTATATATATCATCAGGTAGAAATGCTGCATCAATGGTTGAAATAGCTACAATGAAACTACGTGCTAAAAAACTTGGCTATGATGCAAAAAAAGAATATCATCTAAAAAATAGAATACTTCGTGAAATCGAAGAGGTAGAAATGGAAAAAAATCAATTAATAATGGAGAAAAGATTTAAGGATAAAGAGGTGGAATAATTGAAAAACAAACTTAAGGATATACTTGTGGATTATTTTTTTATTAATTTAGGACTTTTAATATCTGCTATAGGAATTGGATTATTTTTAGTTCCTGGTAAGATTGTCTCTGGTGGTGTGTCTGGTATTGCTACTATTACATATTATTTATTTAATTTACCTGTAGGTATGGTAATGTTAGCATTAAATATACCTTTGTTTTTAATAGGACTAAAAATATTTGGTAAAACATATGGTGTGAAAACTTTTTTTGGAACTGTCTTTCTATCTGTGTATATTGATTTATTAAGATATTTTATTCCAAATGCTAATAACATTATAGATTTTGAAAAAGGAAGTAATGCTCTTATTGCTCCTATATTTGGTGGAGTTATTACAGGAATTGGGATAGGAATTATAATGAAATTTGGTGGAAGTACTGGTGGTACTGATATTGTTGCTCAAATAATCAATAAATATTTTAAAATTCCTCTTGGATATTCATTTATTTTTATTGATGGTATTATACTACTAGTTGGTAGTTCAATATTTGGTTTAGAAAAAGGACTTTATGCTATAATATCATTATATGCTAGTGCCATTGCTATAAACAAAATATTTGAAGGTGTTAGCTATTCAAAAATGGTGTATATTATAAGTGACTATCATGAGGATATTCGAAATCTAATATTACATGATTTTGACAGAGGTGGAACTGGATTATATGGAAATGGTCTTTATACAAATAAAGATAAAAAAATTATAATGACAGTACTTAAAAATAAAGAGATACATGACTTAAAAAATTATGTAAAACAAATTGATCCAAATGCTTTTGTAATTATATCAGAAGTATATGAGGTACTTGGTGAAGGATTTACACCTTTTTAGAATGGAGTGTTTATGGATAAAATTTCAATAAAAAATATAATAGTTTATGGTTATCACGGAGCTATAAAAGAGGAAAATATTTTAGGACAAAAATTTATAATTGATATTGATATATATACTACATTAAAAAAAGCTGGTGAAGAAGATACTTTAGAAGATACAATCCATTATGGTTATGTATATAATGATATTGTAGAAATTGCTACAAAAAATAATTATAAATTAATTGAAGCACTTGGTGAAAACATATGTAAAAATCTTTTTAAAAAATATAATATGGAAAAAATAATTATTGAAATAAAAAAGCCCAATGCACCAATTCCTGGAATATTTGATTATGTATCTATTACATTAGAAAGAGAGAAAAAAGACTATGAATAGTATAGTATATTTAAGTTTAGGTTCAAATCTTGATAATCCTATTTATAATCTTATTCAAGCTTTTGAATATATTTCAAAATTAAAAAACACAAAAATATTAAAAATTTCTGATTTTTATAAAACAGAACCTTATGGAGATATAGAGCAAGATAATTTTATTAATTGCTGTATAAAAATAGAAACTTCACTTCTTCCATTTGAGCTTTTAAAAGAAATAAATATAATAGAAGAAGATAAAATGAAAAGAAAAAGAGATATCAAGTGGGGGCCTAGAAATATTGATATTGACATAATTTTCTATGATAATTTAAAAATAGAAAGCGAAAAGCTTACTATTCCACATAAAGAGTATAAAAAAAGAAACTTTGTTTTATATCCTTTACTTGATATTATAGATAATAAAAATAAAATAATACCTTTTTTAAAACAAGCTAAAGGGGAAATAAAAAAATATAATTATCCTAAAAAAATATTAATTAGTTCTTGTTTACTAGGAAATAATTGTAAGTATAATGGTGGTAATAATTATAGATATCTTTATTCTAAATTATTAAAATTTGAATTTATAAAAGTCTGTCCAGAGACTTTTGGAGGATTAAAGATACCTAGACCACCTGCTGAAATACAAAAAAACAATAAAGTTATTGATAAAACTGGAAAAGATGTAACATCAAATTTTATTAATGGTGCAAAAGAAACGCTAAATATAGCTCATAAAAATAATTGTGAAATAGCAATTTTAAAATCAAAAAGTCCATCATGTGGCTATGGTAAAATTTATGATGGTAGTTTTACAGGAAATTTGATTAAAGGAAATGGTATTACAACTGATTTATTACTTAAAGAGAATTTTAAGATTATTTCATCATAATATTAAGGAGGAGAAATTTTGAAAGATATAATTACTCAAATAAAATCTGCAAATAGGATAATGGTAACTGGTCATGTAAATCCTGATGGTGATTGTGTAGGTGCTGGACTAGCTTTAACATTAGCACTTAATAAATTAAATAGTGATGGAGAAAAAATAATTAGATTTATATTGCAAGATAAAGCTCCTGATACTACTAATTTTTTAAACCATTCAATTCTTATTGAAAGAGCTAAATATATAGATACTAAGTATAAATTTGATACTATTATTGCAGTAGATTGTGCTTCTATTGATAGACTTGGTGATGATATTAAACAATTTATTACTGATGACGCTACTTTAATCAATATTGATCACCATATAAGTAATACTAAATATGGTCATTTTAATTATGTCAATCCTAAAAGTTCTTCAACTTCTGAAATAATATATAATTTCATAAAAGAACTAAATATAGAAATTGACCTTGATATTGCTGAATCTATTTATATGGGAATTGTAAATGACACTGGTAATTTAGCATATAACAATGTAAGCTATGATACATTAATGATTATTGCAGAATTAAAAAAACTTGGACTTGATAATGAAAAAGTAGTAAGAGAGTTTTTTAACAAAAAAAGTTATGCTAGAATAAAACTTCTCGGTGAAGCATTAAATAATTTTGAATTTTTTGAAGATAAAAAATTAAGTTTTTATTATTTATCTCAAGAGACATTAAAAAAATATAATGGAAAAAAAGAGGATACTGAAGGTATTGTAGAAGCTCTTAAAGATTATGATAAAGCTGAAGTTTCATTATTTTTAAGAGAAACTGAAAATGGTGATATAAAAGGAAGTTTTCGTTCTAATGAAAAAGATGTAAATAGAATTGCTCAAATATTTAATGGTGGTGGTCATAAAAAAGCTGCTGGATTTAATACAGATTTATCAAAAGAAGAGATATTAAAAATTGTTTTAAAAGAATTATAAGGGATTTTAAATTAGTTATTTAGGAGGAGTTCATATGAAAAAAATTATATTAACACTTATATTAACATTATCAATTATTTCTTGTAGTAACAGTCCTACTGTAAAAAAAGAGGATAATTTAACTACACTACGTGAGTATAAAACTGAAAAAGAAGCTATTGTTCCAAAAACTAAAATAGCTATTTCTACATTTAGCTCTGCTATTCCATTAGCTGAAAAAAGAAATGTAGGTGAATTATTAAGTGATATTTTATCAACAGAGCTTACACAAACTAATAGATTTATTATATTAGAACGAAATGCTGTAGATAAAATTATGCAAGAAATTAATTTTTCTGAAGGTCTTGGGCAAGGAAAAGTATCTAGCGAACAAAATTTATTAGATGCTGATTATATTGTAACTGGTGCTATTACTAAATATGCTGTAAATGTATCAGGAAAAAAAGGACTAGTATCAAATAAAAAAACTCAATCAATAGATGTAGCTTTTGATTTAAGACTTATTGATGTAAGAACTGGAGAGGTTGTATTAGCTGATGTAGGTGAAGGTAGTGGTAGCACAGATTCTAAAACTACTTTAGGAATGGGAGAAACTAATAGCTATAACTCAAGTATAGAGAATGATGCTCTAAGAGCTGCAGTAGTTGATGTATTAGATTCCTTTGTAAAAACCGTAGATAAAAGACCTTGGACTGCAAGAGTTGCTAAAGCTAATCCAAAAGAAATATATATAAATGCTGGAATAAAAAGTAATTTACCTATTGGTACTGAATTAGAAGTATATGAACAAGGAGAAGCAATTGAACTTGATGGTAAACTTCTTGGATATGAAGAAAAATATATGGGAACAGCTACTGTCTCAGCTTATTTAGGTGATGATGCTTCTAAATGTGATTATACTGGGAAACTTTTACATATTCCTGCTATTGTAAGATTAAAAAAATAAATTATTCAATTGGAGAATTTTATGATTAAAAATTCTAGTAGTTTAAAAATTTTATATATATTTTTTATATCACTAATTTTTATATCTTGTGAGCCAAAAAAAATAGTAGTTGTGCAGGTGGATGGAGGCCCTCCTCCTGCTAGACTTGCTATTTTACCAGCTAATAACTTTTCTAATGATGTTCTCGGTGGTTATGTCCAACGAAATCTTATTTATAAAGCATTAAAAGAAAATCCTAGAGGATATTTAGTACAAAATATAAATACTACAAATGAAAGACTAATAAATGCTGGAATAACAGATGGTGCTTTATTAAGTGCTTTTCATCCTTTAGAACTTTGCGAAATACTTGATGTTGATGGATTATTATATATTGATATTTATGATATGGGAATTAAGTCATTGCCTTTTTATAATTCTAGATATATTTATTTAAATGTTCGTCTTTATAATTTTGAAAAATTTATTTGGCAAAAAGTAGTAAATATTAATAATAGACATATTGACATTGAGGGTGCATTAGATAGTATTGATAAAATATCTCAAGGGAAAGTAAAAGAAGCATTTAAAAAAGCTGGTGATTCTGTAGCTACTCAAGTAATTGTAAAGCTTGGTATTGCTACATTATTTGAACATGAATTAAAACCAGAAATGTTAATGGCTGTAGATGATATTGTATCTATTATTCCTAAAGGTCGTAGTCAAAATAATAAATATTGGAAAGAAGTAGATAGTAAATTAAAAGAACTTCATTTAAAAGCTAAAAATAATGAAGAATTAGTTCCAGCAGAAGAAAAGAATAGAGTTCGACAACAATATGAGATGATGGTACAAGAACAAGGTATAAATATAATAAAAACAGAAGATGATATAGATATAATAAATAACAAATAATATTTTTTTAATTACATAAATATGAGTATATTGAAAAATAAACTAATCAAACGAGTTCTTATTTTTAAAAAGGACTCGTTTTTAATTTTTTAAATATTAGATTTTATTCTTTTAGAGTATTTTCTGTAAAAAATTTAGTAAAAAGTAAAATTTTTGTTTACTTATACTGAACACTATGATATAATAATATTCGTAATTTTTTATATTTTATTTTAAATTTGGAGAAAGAATGGAAAGAATAATTAAAGACACAACAGCAAATCCAGCACCTTTAGGATTATTAGGTTTTGGATTAACTACAGTATTACTTAATTTACACAATGCAGGATTATTTGAATTAAATGTAATGATTATGGCAATGGGTATATTCTACGGTGGAATTGCTCAACTTATAGCTGGTATTTTAGAAAGTAAAAAAGGAAATACTTTTGGTGCTATTGCATTTATCTCTTATGGTTCATTTTGGTTAACATTAGTTGCTATATGGACTTTACCTTTATTAGGATTACCTAAAGCATCACCTGTAGCTATGGGATGGTATTTATTAATGTGGGGAATAATGACTTTTGGTATGTTTTTAGCTACTCTTAGCTCTGCAAAAATTAGTCAATTTGTATTCGCAGCTTTAACAATATTATTTGTTTTACTTGCTATATCTGATTTTACAGGAAATCATACTTTACATACTATAGCTGGTTATGAAGGAGTATTAACTGGTGCATTAGCTATATATGATGCAGTTGGACAAATTATTAATGAATCATTTAAAAAAGATATTGTTCCACTTGGAAAGAAAAAATAATAGTAATTTTATAAAAAAAATGTCTGAAAAGTATATAAAATTTTTAATTGAACGAGTTCTTATTTTTAAAGAGCTCGTTTTTTTGTTTATCAATAAAATTAGATTTTTACTCTTCTAGTTTTTTATTGAATTCTATTATAAAAATATGATATCATATATAAAATCAATTTAATAAAAGGGGTCTAATCAATGAAAAAAATTATTATACTTTTAATTATTTCTCTTTATTCTAATTTAAGTTATTGTTTGAATAATTATAAAAATGATTTTATAATATTTACTAAAATTTTAGAAAATAATTATCCATTATTAGAAAATAATCTCTCAAAAGATGAATATTTAAAATTAAAAAATAATATTTTAAATAATTTTCAAGAAGATTATTTTTATTTATACAAATCATTAAATATTATTAAACATAATTTAAAAGAACATAATATAGAGATTAATCATCCTGATTTTATAGAAACTAAATTATTAAATAACACTTATTTAAATTTAAATTTAAAAAATATAAATGGAAAAATAATAAATAAAACTAAAAATTCTGATTTACCCTTTAATGCTGAAATCACAAAAATTAATAATATTGATATTGATACAATACTTAAAAATTTGTCAATTTATGAATCAAGTTTATATTCAAAAATTTTTTCTTATAGCATTTTAGAAATTAATCATAATTTTTCATTATTTTTTAAATATTTTTATGGTGATTATGATAATTATAATATAACTTATAAATTAAATGGAATTGAAAGAAATGTAATTTTACAACCAGAAAAATTAGATATTATAGAGTATAAAAACAGTGTTTCTTATGAAGAGATTTCAAATGATATAGCTTATTTAAAATTTTATGATTATAATATAGATAATTTTGATGAATATTTTGAAAAATTTAAATATAAAAAATATTTAATTATTGATATACGTGATAATTTTGACAATACTAATATAAGTAACATATTGTCTTATTTTGTAAAAGATCTAAAATATTTTTATTCTGATTATTTTTTAAAAACTAAATCACTTTATAGAGATAATTTAATAAATAATTACAACTATAATTCTGACAATAATTATAACAAAACAAATTATGAACTTTATACAATAAAAAACTTATTTTTTAATAGTTCTAATAATAAATATATTCAACAAAATAATCATAAATTTAATAATAACTATGAAAAATATAATGGAAATATTTATATATTACAAAATACTCTTAGCGAAAACTCTTCAATAGATTTTTCTATATTTTTAAAAAAATATTGTAATGCTATGATAATTGGTGAGGATAGTAAAAAAAATATAAAACTAAAAACTATAAACAGTGACATTAATTATTTATTACCTAAAAGTAAAATCACCATTTCGATTCCTTATAGATATGTTGAAAGAAATAATATTGATTATTTATTAATTCCTGATAAAATTATTTATGATGATGAATCAGAAAATGGATTTATTGATAATAAATTAAATTTTGTTTTAAATGATATTTTATTAAATAATAACAATATTTTAGGAGAATAAAAAAAATTTATTAAATAATGAAAAATGAGTTCTTTCAATTTAAGAACTCATTTTTCATTTATTTTTGTAATCCTCTTATATTATTAAATAATAAATATTTAAAATTATTATTAATAGTATCATCAAACTCATTATTTTTAGTGTATAATATTTTTTTGTTATGAATGATAGTATTAATCCAAATATAAATAAAAATAATGAAAATAGATAAATTTTATAATTTTCTATTTTTTTATCAAACTCTATATTACTATTTTTATTAAAAATAGTTTTTTTAGAGCTAAGGTCTATTATTTCAATATCAAAATTAATTTTTTCATGTTTTTTTAAATAAAAATAATTTTTAGTATTATACTCATTTATTTTTATATTTACTACATATTTTGTCTTTTTTAATATTCCAACTACTCTTTTATCTTCATAAAAATCATTATTTTCTTTTTTTAGTATCTCATCTACTTCATCATAATTTTCACTTAAAATATTTATCTCTTTATTTTTTAATACTATTTTTTCTTTTAATTTTGTAATAATTTTCTCTGCTATTTTTTCTTTGTTTTTAGAAAAGAATCCAATATCTAGCTCTTTTCCTTTATCTTTTTCTTCTAATAATTTTTCAATTATTATATCACTATTTTTATCTAATTCTGCATTTAATAAATTATCAAATGATGCAAATGATAATATATGAATTATAAAAAAAAGAATTATTTTTTTCATATGTACCCCTTAATATTTTGAAAGTAAATTTTTTATAACTTCTAATACCGCTTGCTCTTCTGTAGTATAATCAGTATATATTGACCTAGTTAATGGTATATTTACCTCTTTCTTAGTATTATTTTTCAAATCAAAATATGTATATCTAGCTGAAAAAAGTGCTTTATAACCATATCTTCCTTTTTCTGTTATTATTTTTAAATTTTCTACTTTTATTATATTCCATGTTTTGTATCTATATATTGAATAATCATTTACCCTATCATCTGATTCATATGCTGATGGTGATTTATTATATTTATATGACAACTCATCAATAAATATATCTAAATTTTTAGTATTTACAACTGTTTTAGGGAATAAAATCGCTAAATTATCTTCTAATATTTCATTTTCGATTTCACTTTTTAGTAATTTTTTATTTAAAGTATTATCATTAAAATATTTTTTATAATTATCAAAGTATACAGTATAATTACTTTCATAATATCCATCTTTTGTAAATGATTTTATATAATTTCTAATTTCATTTTTTTTAGTTAATATCTCTTCTTTTTCTATTATTTCTTGAATTCTTTTTTCTATTTCCTCAGCTTTTTTTATCTGTCTAGTTTTTAAATATAAGTCTTTTAATCTAGCTAAATCAAATTTGTTTGGATTATTTAAAAGTTCTAATTCATTTATCTGTTTTTTATATTCAAGTTGCTCTTTTTCATATTTTTCTTTTTCTTTTAATTTAATCTCTTCTACAAGAGCTATTTTTTCATCTATTTTCTTTTCTTGTTCTTCATTTGCTATCTCTGCATATATTGCTTTAGCATTTTTATAATTTATAATTGCTTTTAAATAATTTTTTTCTTTTAAATCTATATCCCCTTGTTTTTCATATTCTAATGCTTTACTTTCTTTTTCTGTCAATGCTCTTTTACTTTCTTGTATTAATTTTTCTCTCTCTTCAACTTTTTGTACAGCGCTTACTTTATTTACTTCTAATAAAAGAGTATATTTATATCCTAAAACTTCTTCTCCTTTATATTTTACGTTGTGTATTTCTAATACTGTATCAATTATATTTCCAAAATTTTCTTTTGTTAATCCACTTACAGCTAATGAATTTTTTATATTTTCTTCTCCATTTTGTTTTGCACTTTCTAATGCTTTTTCTTGTGTAAGATAGATTCCACCTATTCCTAAAAAAAGGTCAGAATTTACTTTGAATTTTTTATAACTTTCTCTAAATGATGAAAAATTATCATACCAATAGCTATTTTCACTTCTTTGAATTTCTTTTATTCCTAAATCAATTATATCTAAACTTTCAGTTTGTTTTACCTTTTCATCAATTTGTGTTTTACTTGCTTGTTGCGTATTACTACATGATATTGTTAAAATTAAAAAAGCGATAAACAATAATATTTTTTTCATTCATCTACTCCTTTCTAGTATTTATTCTTTTTAAATTATACTTTATTTATTTAATGATTACAAGTAGTATAGTAATTTTTATTGATATATTTTATATAGTATGATATTATTTAAGAAAAAATTATGAGGTGAGAATCTTTGATACATAAGCTTGAAATTATTATTATAAAATTATTATACAAATTATTAATGCTTTTTCCTGAAAAATCTAGATATAAACTTGGTGCTTTTTTAGGAAATCTTACATATAAATATGTTAATGATAGAAGAGAAATAACATATAAAAATTTAAAAATAGCTTTTCCTGAAAAATCAGATGAAGAGCTTGAAAAAATAGCTAAAAAATCTTTTGAAATTATTGGAAAAACTTTTTTAGCTGGACTCTGGACTCATACTATAATTGATAGTGATAAAATCACAATAGAAAATAAGGAGCTTCTAGATAAAGTATATAATCGAAATAAAGGTGTAATTTTAGTTGGGCTACATATGGGAAATATTGAGGCTAACTTAAAATTAGCTAAATATTATAAATCATATGATGTAATAAGAAAACAAAAAAATCCATATTTAGATAAATTTATGAATGATAACAGAAGAAAAACAGGTATTAACTTAATCTATAAAGGAAAAACAACAATAAGAGAATTAATTAAAGCAATAAAAAGTAAAAATGTAATATCTCTTTTTTCTGACCATTATGATATGTCAGGAATGGATTTAGATTTTTTCGGTAAATCTACTCCTATGTCAACGGGAGCTATAACTATTGCACTAAAATATGATGCTCCAATAGTATTATTTTTTAATACACATAACGAAGATGATACTTCTACAATTCATATAAAAAAAGAGTTTATTTTATTTAAAACTGGTAATTTAGAAAAAGATATTGAATTAAATATGAAAAGATTAATAAAGGAGTATGAAGAAATTATTAAAGAATATCCAGAACAATGGATGTGGCTACATAAAAGATGGAGGTAAATTATGAAATTTTTAGGTGTTATACCAGCTAGATATGGTTCTACTAGATTTGAAGGAAAACCATTAGCTGATATTCATGGTCACCCAATGATAGAATGGGTATATAAAAAATCTAAATTAGCTAATTTAGACGAAGTAATTGTAGCAACTGATGATTCTAGAATATATGATGCTGTTGTTAATTTTGGTGGAAAAGTAGAAATGACTTCAACTAATCACAATACTGGTACTGATAGAATTGCTAAAATTGCTGAAAAATATGGTGATTACGATGTAATAATAAATATTCAAGGTGATGAACCTATTATAGAAAAAGAGATGATTAATTCTTTAATCGATGCTTTTAAAAATGAAAATGAATTAAAAATGGCTACTTTAAAACACAAAATTATAGATTTTAATAATGTAAAAAATGAAAATTTTGTAAAAGTTATATGTGACAAAAATGATTATGCTATCTATTTTTCAAGAAGTGTAATTCCTTTTCCAAGACATCTTGATATTGATAATTATTATAAACATATTGGAATATATGCTTATAATAGGAAGTTTTTACTTGAGTACGCTAAAATGGAGCAAACTCCTCTTGAAAAATCAGAATCATTAGAACAACTTAGAGCATTAGAAAATGGATATAAAATAAAAGTATTAGAAACTAATTGTGAAATACACGGTGTCGATACAAGAGAAGACCTTGAAAAAGTTAAACAAATAATAGTTGATAGAAATATAAAAATTGATAAATAAACAAAAATAGAGGTAACTATAAAACCTCTATTTTTTATTTTAATCTAATTATATATAATATTCCAAGTAAAAGCACAGTTATTACACTAACTGATACATTTAAATAAAAACTAAGAACTATTCCTAAAACTAATACAATCATATTTATAAATATAGATTTTATAATTAATTTCTTTAAACTATTATTATCACTTTGTGCTATTGCTGGTGGAATAGTAAGTAATGCCACTACCATAAGTATACCTATTATTCTTACAAGCATTAAAACTGTAACAGCTATAAATATCATCATAAGAAGCTGTATTTTTTCTGTATCTATTCCTCTAGTTTTTGCAAACTCTTCATCAAACATTACAAGTAAAATTTGGTAATAAAAAAAATATAAAAACAATAATATAAATGCATTTAATATTAAAATAAGTAATATATCTGATTTATTTATAAGCAAAATATTTCCAAACAAATAATTCATTGGGTCTATATAACCTGGTGTAATTGAAATAAACAATACTCCAACTGACATTCCTACTGACCAAATTATCCCAATTATTGTATCTTTTCGTTCTTTTCCTCGTGTAATAGCAAAATTTATAATATATGCTGATAAAATTGCAAATACTAATGCTCCTATTGTTGGATTTATATATTTTATTTTTAGAGCTATTTCTAAATATAAAGCTATCCCTATTCCTCCAAGAATAGCATGACTAATAGCACCAGCTACATAACTCATATTTTTAACTACTACTATACTTCCTGATATCCCAAGACTTATACTTACAATAATTGCTATAATAAAAGCATATCTTAAAAAAGGAATATCTGGACTCATAAGTATATCAATAAAGTTCATTTTCTCCTCCTGTTTCCTTTAAATTTACATCGTGACGAACTAATGCTACTTCGTTTTCATAAGATGATTTTATAAGATTATCAATATTTACATCAAGAGGATGTTCTTTAAAATGTTTATTTATACAAAATACCCTATCTGTTATATTTGATACAAAAGATGTATCATGTGTAATAAGAATAATTGTCATTTTTTCTTTTAATTTTTTTAAAAGTGAATTAAGATTTTTTCCTATTTCTATATCAATATTTGATGTAGGCTCATCTAAAAGAAGTATTTTAGCCTCTGTTGCAAGAGCTCTAGCTATTAAAACACGTTGTTTTTGTCCTCCAGATAAGCTATTAAATGGTTTATTTTTTATCTTTTCAAGACCTACATCTTTTAATGCTTCTAATGCTTTTTCTTTATCTTCTTTTGTAATAAGTCCTATTTTTTTGACTCTTCCTAACAAAACAGTTTCAAATACTGAAATTGGAAATTTATTATCTAAATCTGAATGTTGAGAAACATATCCTATATTTGATGTAGATAAATCGATATCTCCAAAATCTGGTGTAAGCAATCCAGAAATTAATTTTAAGAGTGTTGTCTTACCTCCACCATTAGGTCCTACTATTGTTACCATTTCATTTTCATATATTTTGAAACTTAAATTTTGTAAAACTCTCTCTTTTTCATATGAAAAAGTTACATTATTAAACTCTATTACAATATTTTTCATTTTAAACTCTCCTCTATTTTTAGAGTTATATTTTTTAAATTATTTATATAATCATATTCTAATGGATTAATAATTTCCATTCTTCCATTTATTGCATTTGCTATTATTTTCGCACTTTTTAATGAAAATTCTGGTTGTGTAAATATTGTATTTATTTTATATTTTTTTGCTTGATTTATTATATTAAAAAGTTCTCTAGATGTTGGCTCTTTACCTTCTATTTCAATAGATTTTTGAATTAAACCATACTCGTCAGTAAAATATCCAAATGAAGGATGATACACTAATATTACTTTACCATTGTATTTATCTAGTTTTGATTTTATAAAATTATTTAATTCATCTAATTCATTTAAAAATTTTATATAATTATTATAATAATACTCTTTATTTTTACTATCAATTTCTACTAAAGCATCGTATATATACTTTACTTCTTGTTTTACTAAAATAGGTGACATCCATATATGTGGATCTTCTATTCCATGATGATGTTCATTGTGCTCCTCATCATGATGTTCATCTTCATCTTCAAATTTTCTTTTTTTTATATCTTTTGACATATCTACTATTTTTAAATTTTTTATATTTTTAGTTAATTTATTTATAAATTTTCTTTCAAATTCTAATCCAATTGTAAAATACATTTTACTTTTACTTAAATTAATAATATCTCTTGTAGTTGGTTCAAATGTTTCTGGATTCATTCCTTCTTTTACTATTGAATTTACACTTATCTTTTCACCACCGATTTTTTCTACAAAATATTTTTGTGGTAATATACTTGTATATATCTCTATTTTATTTTCTTTAGAAAAAGTAATTATAGATATAAATATAAAAAATAAAATTATTTTTTTATGCATTTTAACACCCTCTTTTGCTCTTTTTATATTTAATCAAAAAATTATAAGATTATAAAAATTTTGATTACCAAAGTAATTTTACTATTTTTTATACTCTATGTCAATAATATATTTATTCTAGTTATTTTTTATAATATATTTTTTATATTTATTATAATCTTTTTCATTTAAAAAAGTAGTAATTAAAATACCTTTTTCATTATATTCTTTTGTAATTACTCTACTATTATCTAATATATATGATGCTATATTAGCCTCACTAAAAGAAATAAGCATTTCTACTTTTTTTTCAGTTTCAAATAGTTTATTTTCTATTTTTTTAATAAGTGTATCTAAACCATCACCATTTAATGCTGATATTTCATTAGTAAAATCAAATTTATATCTTTCAGGATGAATAAATCCCCATTTCATTGCATTTTCAGGAGTGACAAAATTAAATTCATTTTTTAATATATTATTAAAATCAACATCTTCAAGTTGATTAGGCTCTATTGTAGCCCCAATTAATATATTAGATTTATCTGCATATTTTCTCAATGTATCAGTTGATAGATTATTAGAAAATTTGTTACAACTATAAAAAAATATAGTAACTATAAAATATAATACTATTTTTCGCATATAATCACCTAATTTAAATTTTTATTTTATTAAGTTAATTATACTACATATTTAATCTTGTGTCCATTTTTTGTTTTTTATTGTTCGTGTCAAGTATTTGTAGGAAAATTTTTTATACTCCCTAATTTCTATAATTTTATGCAATACCTTTTATTTTTCTATATGTTCCATTTACTTGA
>JAICDD010000018.1 GCA_020063625.1 Fusobacteriales bacterium | reverse complement strand
TAGAAATAAGGAAATAAAAAAAAAGAGATGATAATGACTATCATCTCTGAAAAATCTATTTGTCAAATTCACCAACACCACTTGACAAAGAACCAAAAAAGAACCTAAATAAATAGGTTCTTTCTATATAGTTAAAATATTTTATTCTTAAATTATTTTACTACTACGTTTTCTGCTTGAGGTCCTTTTTGTCCTTGAACAACGTCAAATGACACTTCTTCTCCCTCTTCTAATGTTTTGAATCCATCTTTTTTTATTTGAGAAAAATGTACAAATACATCTTTCCCTTCTTCTGATGTGATAAATCCAAATCCTTTTTCTCCGTTAAACCATTTTACTATTCCGTTTGCCATAGTAATACTACCTCCAAATTTTTTTAATTTAATTCTTCAAGAGCTTTTATTAATTTTGGAAATACTACTACTATATTTTCATAATTTTCCATAAATTCATTTTACTTCTTTCGAATTACTTAAATTAAGTATACCACATATACATATATATTACAACCTTTTTATTTTTTATTTCTATTTTTCTTTAAACATTTCAAAGAATTTTTCTATTACTAAACTATACTTTTCCTTGTTTACTCTATAAATAGTGACATGTTCTCCTGTTTCAAATATTTGTAAATAAATATTTTTTTTCTCTTTTAGTTTTTTTAATTCATCTTTTAACACACTATATTTTGTAGTTTTATCTTCTAATGATTGTAAAATCAAAGTAGGAACAGGTATTTTATTTAAAAGATATCCTAAATGTAATTTTTTTAAATTATTACCTATCACTAAATTAAATAAAAATGGTGCATATTTTATATAAAAACTAGATAATGGTAAATCTTTTACTCTATCTATTATTCTTTCTTTTGAATTACTAAGTGGACTATCTAAAATAAGTGCTTCTATTTCAATATCTTTTTCTAATAATTTGTTATAATATTTTTCTATAGCATATGCACTACCTAATGCTCCCATTGAAAATCCATATAAAACTATTTTTTTCTTATTAAAAGCATTTTTCATATAATTAATTGCTGAAAAAATGTCTTCTTTATAATAGTATCCTAATGCTGTTAACCCGTTATCAGAATCTCCACTTCCTCTTAAATCTGGCATAAATATAGCATATTCCTCATTTAATCCTTTTTCTTTTATCATATCTAAATATTCAAGTACTACTAATCCATTTGATGTTCTTCCATGTAATAAAATAATTACATTTTCTGATCTTTTCTCTTTTGATGGAATATACCAACCTTTTAATCTTTTTTTATGAGAACAAAATACTACTTCTCTATATTCAAATCCATAATCTAATGGATTTTTTTTATCTAATATCCCATAATCTTCTCTTAATTTTTCATCATTGTAAACATCTTCTAGTTTTATATGAATTGGTTTCATAATGTTTTTTAGTATCATTATACTACTTGCAATAATAAAAATAATAACAGCTAAAATAATCAAAATAATAAAAATTTTCATTTTACTATCACAGGAAATTTTCTTTCCTCATAACTCTTTACAAGTTTATAAATATTGTCTGTTTTAAATTCAAAATTCATTCTCTCGCCCCTTTCTTTAGTTAAATTTTCTTTTATATTTTTTATATTTGTAATAAACTCTATTTTACAATTATTTTTTATATAATTTAAATATTTTCTTCCATTTTCTGTAAATCCTAATATTTTAACATAATCAAGATTATATTCTTTACCATACATTCCAAGCAAAATAGATATAAGTATTCTTCTTATTCTACTTGTTGTATATCTTTTAGTTTTTATATTTTCTAAAAATTCTATAAGATTATTACTATTTAAAGCTACATTATACAATCTATTTTCAAGGCCTTCTTCTATATCTTTTATATTTTTCAATTTTTCATAATTATTAATAATTTCATATCTAATGTATGGATAAAAATCGTCTAAAGTTACTATTTTTTCTATATTATTAATGATTAAGTGAGAACAATTTTCTGGTATAACTTCTTTTATTTTTTCTATATCATTATTAATAATTAATTTTCTTATATTTGTTGCAGAAGTTATTTTCCCTTTTATCTCTTCACCATAAAATTCTACTTTTTCTCTTTTTATAGTTTGAAATTTTACACTACTTTTTATTTTTTTACCTGCTTTTATATATTCTACCCCTAAAATATTATTTGGCTTTAATTCTTGCGAAATTCCATATTCAAATAATGCTTCATTAAAAGCATTTGGGTATGATATCCCTTTTTTTAATTTATTTTTTATTAACTCTTGAAATTTTTTATCAAAATGAAGGCTTGCTATTTTTTCAAGCTCTACTATTTCTCCAGCCTCAGAGCCAAATACAATATTTTCTACATTTAAACTATCTAAAATTTTAACTGCGCCTTCTGCAAATATTTCTGCACTTTTAGTTGAATAAAAAACTGGCAATTCTACAACAATATCGACTCCATTTAATAAAGCCATTTCTGTTCTTATCCATTTATTTAAAATAGCTGGTTCACCACGTTGTAAAAAATTACCGCTCATTACAGCAATAATAATATTTTCTTTATTCATTTCTCTTGCTTTTTCTATATGATATTTATGCCCATTATGAAAGGGATTATATTCAACTATTATTCCTGTAGCTTTCACTGTTTTCACCTTTTTTAATTTTTATTATTAATAATAATTATAACATATTTATCTTAATAATAGAACATTCTCTATATTTTTTTTTATTAAAATGATATAATTATTAAAAATTAATATTTTGTAAATTTAGGAGGAAAAATGTTAATTGGATTTGATATAGGAAATACACATATTGTAACTGGAATATATAGTAATAATGGTAGTCAACTTACATCATTTAGAACAGCAACTAATGCTAATCTAACTGAAGACCAATATTTTTCATATTTAAAAACACTTTCTGATTTTAAAAATATAAATTTAAAAGAGATAAATAGTGTTGTCATTTCATCTGTTGTACCAAATTTGACAAATATTTTTAACTTTTTAAGTAAAAAATATTTTAACACAGAACCTTTAATTATTAATTCTAAAATAAAATTACCTTTTACTTTTTCAAAAGAAATAGAATCCCCTTCTACTATGGGGGCTGATAGAATTGTTGATGTAGCTGAAGCAATATTTAAATACCCTGATAAAAATGAAATAATTGTTATAGATTTTGGTACAGCTACAACTTTTGAAATCATTAAAAACAAAACATATTTAGGAGGATGTATTTTACCTGGAATAAATATGTCTATTGACGCCTTATTTTCAAAAACTTCAAAACTACCAAAAGTGAGATTTGAAAAGCCTGAAACAGTTCTAGGAAGAAATACTGTAGAGCACATTAATACAGGAATATATTACGGAGCTATTGGACAAATAAAAGAGATTATATCTCAATATAAAAAACATTTAGATTCTCCATATATCATTAGTACTGGGGGAGTTGGAAAAATAATTAGTAATGAAATATCCGAAATCAATGAATATAATGAAAATTTAGCTGTTGACGGACTATTCTCATTATTCAAATATAATAAACCAGAAAACTAAAATCTAAATTTTATTAAATAAAAAAACGAGTTTTTTCGATTTAAAAACTCGTTTTTTTATTTTGTTTTTTATTTTGCAAGTTCTATTAGTTTTTCTGTCATAAAACTATTTATCTCGAAATTTTTATCTATATAATAAATCAATTCTAATGCTGATTCTTTACTCTTATCATATCCTTGCATAAACTTATCTACATTTGATGATATCCCTTGAAATTTTATATTTTCTTTTTCTATATTTTTACAATTCAAATGTTTTTCTTCTAGTATTGTAGCTAGTTCTAACAATCTATTTACTGCATAAATTTGAATAAAACTAAATGCTGGTATTTTATCTCCTCTATTATATTTTGATAATCCTAAATAAATATATGTTATTAATTCTCCTATTTCCCAATCAATATTTATCTCATTGCTTTCTAACCGTTCTATTTGTAATTTGTCAATGTCAAAGTCATTTTTTATATATATAATTCTTCCTTCTGGTAATGCTACATTCTCTATTTCATCAAGACAAAATATTGAAAATTCTAAATATATACCATCTTCATACATTATTTTATATCCATTTTTTGTATTTTTAAAAGCGTATATTATTTTTGACTCACAATATAACCAAGATAAATTTTCTAAAAATTTATCTTTATTCTCTTTTAAAAAAACTATAAAATTAATCCCTTTATATTCATCAAATTTATCTAATTCTAATTCAATGGGAGTCATTGATATAATTGCTTCACATTCACTATGTTTTTTTAAACTGTTTTTTATATCGTCTAATCTTTTTAATAATTTATTCTCCATTTCTATCGCCTCCAACTCTCTATTATAATTATCGTCATAATTTAATAAAATAGAAGTTTTGGTTTAAATTTCATTGATTAAAAATCATCAATTTACAATGTAAAAGAAAAATAGTATATTTACAATATAAATGTTCTTAAATAAAATTTAAAGGACTTTTTTAGAACAATTCGTTTTTAGTTTTTATTAGAGGTTAAACGTAGATAACTAAGGGAATCTTCTTGTTATTTTAAAATTTTATATTTTAACAACAAAACAAGGAGGCGTTTTATTTATGAAAAAAATTTTTTTGTCTTTATCATTGATTTTTTTATTTGCTAGTTGTTTAAATGATAACAATTCTGCAACATCGTTATCTTTACCTACTACTCAATCGGATACTATAACATATTCTAGCATATCTTCTGATAGTTTTTCTGATTATTTTAATGGTTATACTGAAGGAGATTCTCCATCAAGTACATATTATACAACTGTTTCAGGAACATGGGAAATAGTAAATGTTAGTGGAAATTTAAAATTACAAGAAACTAACGGAACATCTACAGGAATAATTTATCAAAAAAATTTCGAATGTGAAGATGGATATGTAATAGCAAAAGTAAAATCTCAATCTTTAACAGAAGAAGCAGGATTAATAGCAAGATATAAAGATTCTTCTAATTACTATACTTTATTTTTAGATGATTCTAAAATTAAATTAAAGAAAAAAGTAAATGGTAGCTGGACTACTTTAGCTGATGCTTCATTTAGTTTCACTACTTCTACTACATATACACTAAAACTTGAATTATCTGGTACTAGCTTAAAAGGTTATATAAATGATACTTTATATGTTGAAGCTACTGATTCTAGTTTAACTAGTGGTTATTTTGGAATGAGAACAAATAAAAATCCTGCAATATTTGATGGATTTCAAATTTATGTAAATGATAGCTCTAGTAGTAACTCTAGCAATTCTGATTATTCATCAGGTGTACTAAGAACAGTAACTGTATCTTCAGCTTCAGAATTATCATCTGCTCTAAGTAATGCCGAAGCTGGAGATAAAATAGTATTACAATCAGGTACTTATAATGATAATTTTAAAATAACAACTAATGGTACAAAAGATAACCCTATATGGATAGTAAGTGAAAACTCTTCTAATAAAGCAATAATAAAAGGAAATAGCACAAATAGCGGAGTAGCTTTTACAGCAACAGGGGATTATATAATAATTGATAGTTTAAAAATCACTAATGGAAAAAAAGGTATTATTTTAGATAATTCTAATCACTCTATAGTTGATAATTGCGAAGTTTATAACATTGGTGAAGAAGGAATACATGTAAGAGATGGAAGTAAATATGTAACTATCCAAAATTCTTATGTACATGATACAGGTTTAGTCACTATTAAATACGGTGAAGGAATATATGTTGGTTCAGATTATAAAAAATGGACATCAAATGGTGGAAATTATGATGCTGATTGTGATTATACTCAAATTTTAAATAATACAATTGGTCCTAATGTAACAGCTGAACATATAGATATTAAAGAAGGTGTAACAGGAACTATTGTCGACGGAAATACTTTTAATGGAGTTGGAATATGTGATACCACTAATGGTGGGACTAGCTTTATAGATGTAAAAGGTAATACTTCTACTATTTCAAATAATTATGGATATCAAAATGGAAATAGTTTAATAGAAAATGCATTTGAAGTTCATGATGCTTATTCTGGTTGGGGAGATAACAACACTTTTTATAATAATACTATAGAATTTGATAGTGATAACTATGATTCATATGTAGTACAAGTAGGAGATATTAGCTCTATTTCTGGAAGTCCTGATAATACTACTGCGTATAATAATACAAGAACACCTTCTAGTGGAAATATGTATGATTTAAAATAATATTTCTAAATTTAAAATATCACTAAAATTAACTAAACGAGTTCTTATAAAAGAACTCGTTTTTTAATTTATTCCCTAAAACTTAAATTTTTAGTATTCTATTTTTTATTATTTAAAAGGAAATTTTATTTTTTATAGTAAATCTATATAACTAAACATTAGGAGGTGTTTTATGAAAAGAATAATTTTATTTTTATTTATAACTTCTACTTTATTTGCAGAAGAATATAAAATTAATTTAAAAATCAATAATATTTCTAAAAATAAAGGTAATATATACATTAAAATTTTTAATTCTAAAAAAAATTATAAAGAAGATATTCCACTAAAACAACTTATTTTACCTTCAGATAATAATGAAATTTCAAAAGAGATAATTTTGCCTAATGATTATTATTTATTTTCTATTTTTCAAGATATAAACAATAATCAAAAATTAGATACAAATTTTTTAGGAATACCAAAAGAACCTGTAGGACTTAGTAATTATAATGGAAAAGGTATTCCTGGTGGATTTGATAAACTAAAAATATACATTGAAAGTAATAATACAATTGAAATAAATCTAAAAAAAATATAAAGGCTGCTAATATTAGCAGCCTTTTTAATATAAATAATTTAATTATATTTCTAATTTAAATGCAAATGTATGCATGTTTACTTCTTGTGCTCCTATATATGGCCCAACTTCTTTTGTAAAATATGCATAATCAATTAAAAGCGTTCTAAATAACTCAGTTCCAAATCCATAAGTTGGATATCCTTGATTTACCCCTACTCTAAAATCAAAATCAAAGAATTTATTATTAATCAATGCTATTTCAGCACCTGCATGAAGTTTTTTCCAGAAATTAGTATCATCATATCCATTTCCATCAAGGTCTTTATTTAATAAATTTTCTATTTCAAAAGTCCAGAAAATATTTTTTTCATACCAATTCATTCCTCTATCTTCTGGATTAAATTTATTACTAATTGCAAGTGATAAATTTAATGGTAATTTTTCATCTGTTTCTACTTTACTTTCATTTTCATATGAAGTTAATTTTATATTGTTTATAAAATCTTTTAATGTAAATGCATAATTTAATTTTTCAGTTTGCCATACAGCACCTAAATTTGTACTAAATCCACTATATTCTGAGTATCCCATTAATGAATTTTTCTTTTCATCACTTATATTATCATCACTTAATTCAAATAAAGCTGATGATCCTAATGAAGCATTCATTGCCATTCCAGAAATCATTCTAAAAGATAGTCCCATAGAATATTGATTATTTTCTCCTATTGATTTTGAAATTCCTAATGGTATATCAATATTTGTATTTGTATCTAAAACTAATTCTGGAGAACTAGGCTTATTAACAAGTGCTATTTCATTTACATTTGTACTTGTAAAAGCTCCTACTCCAAATCCAAATCCAAATAATTTTCCTGTATATGATGCTATTACTCCTGAAATATCAGCTCTTATAGCTTTATTATTTATCTTATTTCCATCACTATTTTTACCACTTGTATTTGTACCATCTAAATAATCATTAAGGATTTTAGGTACATCATCTTGATTTGCATCTGATATAGCATCCATCATACTTTGTAATGCTCCTGCAGCTTCAAACGTCTCATTTCCTGTACCAATATTTGCTCCTAAAAAACTTAAATGCCATTTATCTATAAATTCTAACATTGCTGGATTATATATTAAAGAATAATCATTTCTTTCAGCTAAAATTGTAGTTCCACCCATTGCATTTGATTTTACTGTTCTATATGTTGCAGGTGTTACATCTGCAAATATAGAAGTTGTAAGTAATGCAAATATAATTAAAGATAGCTTTTTCATATTAATTGACCTCCCCTTTTTATTATTGATGTGTTAATTCATTTAATAAATCAGTATAAGCTGTTTCTCCTGTATTATCTGAAGTAAATGTTAGAGCAATAACTTTGTCTAAAATAGTATCAAATTCACTAACAACATCAAAGAAATCACTATAATTATCTTCAAGAAGTTTTATATTAACTACCCCACTAGGATTAGAAACTAAACCACCATTACTATCTTCTGTTACTCCTAATAGCATTACAAGTTTTTCTTTAATATTAGTAAGGACTAATACAACATATGGTTTTATTGCCATCCAGTCAGCTTTGTCATCATCAGTTAAACTAGCAAAATTTTTAAATATCCAGTCAGTTTGACTTTGAGTATTATCAGCAAAAATATCAGTAAATATAATGGCCAACCATACACCAGAAGTTACCATTTCAGCAGTATATTTATCTACATAATTTTCTACAAGTGATTCCATTGTATCAAATTGTGTTCTGTCTTTTGCTAATGCTTTCATAAATTCTTCTAAAGCCTTTTTTAAATATTCTTTTTTATAGTTATGATTTACATTAATTAAATCAGTTATTGAAAAATTATCTGTTGAATCAGAATTATATGTTAAAGCAGAATCTATATTAATAGAGCTACTAGATGATGTATCAGTAAATTTATCAATAACAGATGTAGTTTTTAGATTACCTTGTCCCATATTACCTTCAGCAATTGTAGCTTTGGCTTCAGTATATTCTTTTGCTTTATCAGTGTTTTGATTAATTAAATTTGACAAAGGTGTTACAATATCATCATATACTTTTTCAGCTCCAGCAATTGCAACAGATGAATCAGTAGTAGTTGATATAGCTTCTGATATTTCCTCAGTAGTAAGAGAATCAATATCGTTTACTGTAACACTACTAACAGTTATTGAGCTAATTGCTGTTACAGAATATGAAACTTTTGATACAACTGCATCACTTTGAGTATCTGTAGATTGCATATCACTGTCACTATTTATAGTTTCTTCAGCTAAACTGATAGCTTGTGAGTAGTCTCCACTCTCAAGAGCTTGTTCAGTTTCATATGCTTTTATTTCATCTGTATCTCTATTATTATCTAAAGACTCAAATAAATTACAAGAAACTATAAAAAAAGAAAACACTAATATTATCATTATTTTTTTCATATGAACTCCTCCTTTATTTTTATTAAAAATAAAAATTCCTCATACTTATTATACTACATTTTATTACATAATTCATTTAAAATGAATTTTTAATAATTTTATATGGTAATTTTTCAAAAATACAACTTACAGATTTTCTAAGGTGTATTCTCTTTATAGTTTCGGCAAAAAGTGGAGCTACTGAAATAATTTTTATTTTAGCACTATTTTTTATATATTCATTTTTTACACTATCTGTTGATATTATTTGTTCTATAGGACTTTCTTCTATCTTTTTTAATCCTTCTTTATGTAGTAAAATATGTGACAATACAGCATATATTTTTTTAGCTCCTCTTTTCTTTAATTCAAAAGCTAAATCTACTAGAGTTCCTCCTGAAATAGTAAAATCATCTGTTATAATTATATTTTTACCATTTACATCTCCTACTATATCTAATATTTTTGCATTTTCATTATGATCTCTTCTTGTTTTATCTCCTATTGCTATTGGTAAATTTAAATAATCAGCATACATTCTAGCCTCTTTTGCAAATCCTGAATCTGGAGAAACTATCATTAAATTCTCTATATTTAAAGTTTTTATATATTCTACTAATAAAGGCATTGCAAAAAGGTGGTCAACTGGTTTTTTAAAAAATCCTTGTATTTGAGGGCTATGTAAATCCATTGTAACTACTCTATCTGCTCCAGCTAATTCTATGCACTCAGCACAAACTCTAGCTCTAATTGATACTCGTGGTTCATCTTTTTTATCACCTTTTGCATAACTAAAAAATGGAATAATTGCTGTTACTTGTTTTGCACTAGCTCTTTTAAATGCATCCATCCAAAATAGTATTTCTGTAAATTCATCATTTGGATTCATACCAATAGATTGTACTAAATAAACATCTTTATCTCTTACTGTTTCTTGAATTTGTACAAAAATATTCCCTTCTGAAAATTTTTTTACATTTGATTTCCCTAAAGTACTATTTAAGTATTTACACATTTTTTCAGCAAACTCTTTACCACTACTACCTGCAAAAATTTTTATATCTTTTAATTCATTTATCAAAGATATTGCCCCCTTTTTTAGATTGTTTTTATTGTATACTAAATAAAAATTTTGATTATACAAAATATATGGAGATTGAAACCACGGGATAAATACCATTTTTTGTTACACAAAGAGCACGAAGAAAACCACTAGGACCACTAAGTTTTTTTCTTTGTGGTTCTATGTTTTTTATCTTAGTGTTCTTCGTGTATTTTTTCTATTTCGCCTTTGGCGACTTACTTTTTTATCTTCCTCTACTATTCTCCTCTAAAAAACAAAAAAAAGCAAGCTGAATTATCAGCTTGCTTTAAAATTATTATTTATTTACTCTTTCTACATATTCACCATTTCTAGTATCTATTTTTATTACATCTCCAATATTTACAAATAAAGGTACTTGTAATTCATATCCTGTTTCTATTGTAGCTGGTTTCATTACTTTTCCAGTAGTATCTCCTCTAAGTCCTGGTTCTGTATAAGTTACTTCTCTTTCTACTGTTGTAGGTAATTCTATTCCAACTGGTTTTCCTTCATAAAAAAGTACATCTATTACCATTTCTTCTACTAAATATTTTGGAGCATCTTCTAAATCTTCTTTTCTTAATGCAATTTGATCAAATGTTTCTTGATCCATGAAGTTGTAGTCTCCATCCATTTCATATAAAAATTGCATAGCTTTTTTATCTAATCTAATATCATCAAATTTATCTCCTGCTTTAACAACTTCTTCTTTGATTTGCCCTGTTATAACATTTTTTAATTTAAATTTCATAACTGCAGCATTTCTTCCAGATTTATTAAATGTTGCTTTTAATATGAAAAATACATCATTTCCCATTTTTATAATATTTCCTGACGAAAATTCTTGAGCTGTTTTCATTAAAAATTCCTCCTAAACTTATTTTAAATTTTGCTCAATAAAGAGCATTAAATTATTTATTAAATTGTATTTTCTTATCTTATTACTAAACTCTAAAAAATAACTTTTATCTAATTTAAAGAAATCATTAAAATAGCAATTATTTTTATTATAATTGTTAATTTTTCTCAAGTTATAATTATACATTATTTCTTTATATATTTCAAACTCTTTTTCTGGAAAAACTTTTGAAATAGTTTTTAAAAATCCATTTACTTTATTCATATGTTCTAACTCTTCTTGACAATATGCATGCCATAAAAATGGTTTTCCTACAAGCATTGCCCTTACAAAACTCTCTTCTCCTCTTACAAAATTATAATCAGAAAAATAAAGAGTTTTATCAAAATCATCTTGAGATAAATACTCCATAAATATTAAATCAATATTTTCTATTCTTTCCTCTAATTTTTTAAAATATTTTTGTGTTTTTTCTCCAAACAATAATAAAGTATATTTTTCATTTTGACTTTTTAAATATTCTATTAAATTATCAAAATTAAATTCATAACTAAATATTGTAATAATTTTATTTTGTATATTTATATCTAAATTTAGTTTTTCATTAAAAAAATGCTCTTTTGAATAATTAGGAATATTAAACTCTGTAATAATTCCTCCAGTTCCTTCCTCTATACCTGGCATAAAAAAATATTTTTTTATATTTTGATATCCTGAATAAGAACTTACAAGATGATAATCTTTTGTCCATTCCTCTATATTTAAATATTCTAAATTTATTATTAATTTTGTTTTATTATTATTTTCAAAATATTTTTTATCTATTTCACAACCAAAAGCTTCTATAACTACTTCTGATTTTTCAATTTCATTATATTCTATACGATTAGTATCTATATACTTTATATTTTCTATTTCTTGAATAACTAAGTTTTTCTCTATTTTATTATTAATTTTTAAAAATGAATCCAAATCATTTAAAAATACAAAAATTTTTATTTTATTATTTTTATTATGTAGTTGTCTAGCTAATCTATAGACAAATCCTATATCTCCGTAATTATCTATTATATCACAAAATATTGCTATACTTATCATATTTTTCACCTTAAATAGTATATCATAATTTCAAAAAAAATATAATTTATTTTATAAAAAAAATATGTTATTATATTTATATACTAATTTCTATAAAGGCGGTGGGTTATATGATTTTGCTTGGAATTATAATTATTTTAAGTATCTTAATTTTATTAACTGAAGGGAATATTCTATTAGGAACTATTTTTATTATTACACAATTAATTTTAATTACCTTTGTAACAAGAAAACTTTTACGTTTACAGGGACTTTTAGAAAATATTTTTTCAAAACTAGAGAAAAATGATATTGATTTTAGTGAATATGAAGAAAAATATCCTTCATTAAAAAGATTATTTGGATTTTTAAACAAAATCTCTCAAATGATATCTATAATTAATTATTCATCAAGTAATTTAAAAGAGATTTCTAGTCATTTAACTAAAGAAACTACAGAAATTATTAAAGGACATAATGGAAATGAAGACAATCTTTTAGTTTTAGAAAATAAAACTAAAGAAATACTTAATAGTGTAACAAACCAATATGCTTCAACAGAAGAGATATCAGCTACTATTAACAATTTATCTGAAAGTTTTAAAATAGTTGCTGAAAATGCAAAACAAACTATGACTCTATCAAATAATACTGCAAAAGCCGCTAGAAAAGGTGGAGAAAGTGTAACTAAAACACTTAATGAGATGAAAAAAATAGAAAATTTAATGCAATTAATTGAAAATAAAACTAGTGAATTAGCTTCTTCATCAGAAAAAATTGGAAATATTGTAAATATGATAAATCAAATATCAGAACAAACAAATCTTCTTGCATTAAATGCTGCAATTGAAGCTGCTAGAGCAGGAGAAGCTGGTAAAGGATTTGCTGTTGTTGCTGATGAAGTAAGAAAATTAGCTGATGATTCTGGAAATGCAACTAAAGAGATAGAAAATTTAATTAAAATAATACAAAATGAAACATACGAAGTTATAAATGCTGTACAAGAAAGTTATAATGAAGTAAAAGCAGGTATAAAACTTTCTGAAGATGCTATAAAAGAAATAGAGAATATAGTAGAACAAACAGAAAGTACTAATAAAGAGGTTGCTAATATCTCTAATGCAATTAATCAACAATCAATTGCAATTGAAGAAATACAAGTAGCTACTGAAACTGTTGCTTTTAATGGTGAAACTATTACAAATATTAGCCAAGAACAAACATATATTTTCGATATTATTAGTGAAAAATTAAATAAATTTTTAGAAGAGATTAATACTCTTAATGAAATATCACATAGTTTATCTGGAAGTGTAAATGGAATAAATATTTCAACTAATAATCAAATTGAAGATTTAATTAAATGGGATGATAAATATAGTGTAAAAAATGAAAAAATAGATAATCAACATAAAAAACTTGTAGCTTTAATAAATAAATTAAATGCTGCTATGCTACTTGGACAAAGTAAAAACATAATTGAAGAAATTATAGCTGAATTAGCTGATTATACTGTTACACATTTTACTGATGAAGAAAAACATATGGAAAGTATAGGATACAGTGACTTAGAAAATCATAAAAAAATACACAAAAACTTTGTAAATCAAGTTTTAAAAGTACAAAATGATATAAAATCTGGGAAATCAACAGTTTCTATTGAACTTATTGATTTCTTAAAACAATGGTTAGTAGAACACATAATGGAAACAGATAAAAAATACGTAAAATAATTTTTCGGGGGGAAAATATGTTATCTAGGGTATTAAGTTGCGGATATATAGGACTTGAAACATTTATTATAGAGGTGGAAGTTGACATTAATAATGGACTTCCATCTTTTTCCATAGTAGGACTTGCTGATACTGCTATATCAGAAAGTAGAGAAAGAGTACGAGCTGCTATAAAAAATAGTGGATATCAAATACAACCTAAAAAAATAGTGGTAAATCTCTCTCCTGCTGATATAAAAAAAGAAGGTGCTTCTTATGATTTACCAATAGCTATCGGTATTTTATCTTGTTATGATATTATAAATAAAGATAAATTTAATGATTATCTATTAATTGGAGAGCTTTCTTTAAGTGGAGAAATTAAAAAAGTAAATGGTATTATTAATTCTGTAATACTTGCAAAAGAAAAAAATTTTAAAGGTATTATTTTACCTGCTGAAAATTATCATGAAGCTTCTCTGATTAAAAATATAGATATTATTCCTGTAAATACATTAAATGATGTTATTGAATTTATTAATAATGATAAAAGAATTGAAATTGAAAATAAAATCGAATTTAGTAAATTTGATTTTGAAATAGATTTTAAAGAGGTAAAAGGACAAACTAAAGCTAAAAGAGCTCTTGAAATAGCAGCAGCTGGTGGACATAATATATTTATGATAGGTCCTCCAGGAAGTGGTAAATCTATGCTTGCAAAACGTCTTGTTACTATATTACCACCTATGAATGAAAATGAAATTATTGAAACAACAAAAATTTATAGTGTAGCTGGTATGCTAAATAAAAACGAACCATTTATAAAAACTAGACCTTTTAGAGCTCCTCATCATACATCTTCTGATGTAGCATTAATTGGTGGTGGTAGAAATCCTAAACCTGGTGAAATATCACTTGCTCATAATGGAGTTCTGTTTTTAGATGAAATGGCTGAGTTTCCTAAAAAAGTTCTTGAAACAATGAGACAACCTTTAGAAGATAGAATTGTTAATATTAGTCGTTCTTTATATAGAGTCTCTTTTCCTAGTAATTTTATATTAATATCTGCTAGTAATCCATGCCCTTGTGGTCATTATGGTAGTGATACTGGTGAATTTTGTAAATGTAGTGAGAGAGATAGAGTAAGATATATGAATAAAATATCTGGTCCTATTCTTGATAGAATGGATTTATATGTCGAAGTACGAAAATTATCTCAAGATGAACTTTTTAAATATTCTGAAGGTGAATCTTCTAAAGATATACACAATAGAGTAATAAAAGCTAGAGAATTACAAAATAAAAGATATAAAAATAAATATATTAATGCAAATATGACAAGTAATGATATTAAAAAATATTGTAAATTAGATACTCAAAGTAAAGAAATAATAAAAAATGCTTCTAAAAATATGAATATTTCTGCAAGAAGTTTTGATAGAATACTTAAAGTAAGTAGAACTATTGCAGATTTAGAAGGTAGTGAAAATATAACATATCTACACATATTAGAAGCTTTAAATTTTAGAAAAAAAGAGAATTAGAAAGGCTTATATGTATACCTGGTTAGAAATTAATTTAAATAAATTAGAAGATAATTATAATTATATACAAAAACAAACTAATAAAAAAATTATTCCTATTGTAAAAGCAAATGCTTATGGTATGGGATCAATTGAAATATCAAGATTTTTAAAAAATAGATTTAATATAGATATTTTTGCAGTAGCAAATTATAATGAAGCTTTAGAACTTTATAATAATGGAGTTACATCTAATATACTCATTTTTAATGAAATAGAATCTGAATTTTTAAAAAAAAGTATTAATAAAAATTTTATTTTTACTATTTTTAATCTATTTTATTTAAAAAAATGGATATCTTATCTAAAAGAAGATATTTCAAAGCTTAAATTTCATATAAAATTTAATACTGGATTAAATAGACTTGGTTTAGAAATAGATGATATTCCTGAATTAATAGAATTAATTAAAAAATATAATTTAAATATTGAAGGAATTTATACACATTTTGCTACAGCTGATAGTGATACAAACTTTATGCAAAAACAAATTAATAAATTTAATGAAATAATTTCTATTTTAAAAAAATATAATTTAAATTATAAAATTAAACATCTATCTAATAGTCCTGCTTCATTTAACGAAATCAATATTAACGAAAACTATGTTAGAATTGGTATGGCTCTTTATGGACTTCAACCTATTTCAAATAAAACTATTAATATTTCTTCTATTTTTACATGGAAAGCCAAAATTATAGATATGAGAAATATAAAAAAAGGAGAAGGTGTTTCTTATAGTCAAACAATTTTAAACAGAGATAGTAAAATAGGAGTAGTCCCTATAGGCTATGCAGATGGATACATGAGACAATTATCTAATAAAGCTTATATTATGTATAAAAATAAAAAATGTAAAATAATCGGAAATGTCTGTATGGAAAAAATAATTGTTGATTTTACTGACACTGATGCTAAAATCGATGATGAAGTTATTATTTTAGGAGATAATATAGATATTGAAGAGTTAGCTAAGAATTCCAATACTATTGCTGATGATATTATATCAAAATTTAGTAAAAATATTCCAAGGAGATATATTTATGAAAAACAATCATAAAGGGTTTAGTGTAGTAGAAATGCTTATAGCAGTTGCTATAATTACACTTTTAAGTACATTAGGATATACCTCTGTATCAAAACAGATGGAAACAAATGCTATACTTAAAATGAGAAATCAAATTCCTACTTTTATAAAGGGAATATCCGAATTATCATATGAAACAGGAGAAAAATATGATATAACAATTGACTTTAATAATTATATTATTACTGCTAAAAAAACTGGAAGCTCTAATATTTATAGAAAGTTAAATTTAGAAAAAGCTCTACAATACTGCTTTATTGATAGCAATAATAAAATACAAAATACAATATCTAGAAATACTACTAGTACAGGAAATATAGATAAAGGATTTACTATCTATATTTTTAATAAAAAAAATAAAGCTAAATCTAAAATATCTTTTGTAAGTACAACAAAAGTTGTAAAATTTTTAGTAATTAATAGATACATTCCTAAGACCGATATGTATATTAATGACTTTACTCAAGATAGAGAAATAACTGGAACTGAGTTAGAATTAAAAGATTCTAATAATTGGGAGAAGGTGAATTAATTTGGAGAAATATAAATCACTTGATGAGTATATAGAAAGTTTATCAAATGAAAGAAAAATCATTATTAATAAGCTAAGAGAGATAATTAAAAAAAATATTCCAAATGGCTTTGTGGAAGAATTAAATTATAATATGATTGGATATGTCGTTCCTCTTTCTACTTATCCAAAAGGATATAGAAATGGATTACCTCTTCCATTTATTAATTTAGCATCACAAAAAAATTATATCTCTTTTTATCATCTAGGGTTATATAGTGATGAAAATTTATTAAACTGGTTTAAAGAGGAATACTCAAAAAAATGTAATCATAAGTTAGATATGGGAAAAAGCTGTATCCGTTTTAAAAAGTTTGATGATATTCCTTATGAATTAATTGGTGAACTTGTAACTAAAATAGATGTTCCTACTTGGATAAGTATTTATGAATCTTCAAAAAAATAATCTTTAATCAAACGAGTCCTTTATAATCAAGAACTCGTTTTTAATTTGCTCATTATAAATTATCTTTTCATTTTCTTAATTTTCTCTTTTTTGAATAAATTTAGCTTTTCAATTATAAAGTTTTTTTATTTCAATATTTTGTGAAATAAATTATTTCTTGATTTTGTATATACATTATGATAAAATTTTTCTATTGTAATTTTAAGGAAAAATAAAAAACAAAAAAGCGCCAGACCTTTAAATAATTTAAAGGTGACGAGGACTAGAGTTATCGAAATTTCGGCGGATGCTCTAGAGGTGGTCACAACCTAAAAAACATACAAAACCTAAAAGCAATTTTAGAGACAAATATGTTTTAGTGACTTATTTTTCCTTAAAAAATTTTATATTTTTTGAGGAGGTACATATATGTGCGGAATAGTAGGTTATATTGGTGAAAGGAAAGAGGTTAAATCTATCCTTTTTAATGGTTTATCAAAATTAGAGTATAGAGGATATGACTCAGCAGGAATATCTATATTAAAAGACGGAAATATTATTACTAAAAAAGCTGTAGGTAAATTAGTTAACCTTGGAAAAGAGATTGAGAATGAAGATATGGAAGGTTTTATTGGTATTGGACATACTAGATGGGCAACTCATGGAAAACCTAGTGTAGAAAACTCTCATCCTCATTTATCTACAAACAGTGATATTACATTAGTACATAATGGAATTATTGAAAATTATGATATTTTAAAAGCTGACCTTATTAAAAAAGGACATAAATTTTTAAGCCAAACTGATACAGAAGTTATTGTTCATTTAATAGAAGATGTCTATGAAGGAGATATTTTTGAAGCTGTTAAAAAAATTATTCCTTTATTAGATGGTGCTTATGCTATAGGAGTTTTTACAAAAAATGAACCTGATAAATTGGTAACTGCTAGAAAAGGTTCTCCATTAGTTATAGGTATTGGAAAAAATGAAAATTTTATTGCCTCAGATATTCCAGCAATATTAGAACATACAAAAGATGTTGTTTTTTTAAATGATGGAGAAATGGCTCTTTTAACTAAAAATTCTGTTGAAATATTTGATTTAAACGGAAATAAAATAGAAAAAGATATAAAACATATAGATTGGTCTCTTGAAGCAGCTGAAAAAGGCGGATATGACCATTTTATGATAAAAGAAATACACGAACAAGATAGAGTAATTGAAGATACACTTCGTGGAAAAGTATTTGAAGATAGTGTAAAAATTGATGAAATAACTATGACTGATGAAGAGATACAAAACATTCACAAAATACATATTGTTGCTTGTGGTACTTCTTGGCATGCAGGACTTGTAGGTAAATATATAATTGAGCAAGAATTAAGAATACCTGTAGAAGTAGAAGTTGCTTCAGAATTTAGATATAAAGACCCTATTATTTCAGATAAAGACCTTGTTATATTAATAAGTCAATCTGGAGAAACAGCTGATACTTTAGCAGGACTTAGAGAAGCTAAAAGTAAAGGAGCTAAAACTTTAGGAATATTAAATGTAGTAGGAAGTACTATAAGTAGAGAAGCTGACGGTACTATTTATACAAATGCAGGACCAGAAATAGGAGTTGCTTCAACAAAAGCTTTTGTTTCTCAATTAATAGCTCTTTATATATTAATGTTATTTTTAGGAGAAAAGAAAAATATTTTATCAAAAGATAGAAGAAAATATATTATATCTGAATTAAAAACATTATCTAAAAAAGTTAAATCAATTTTAGACAATGAAAAAGATATAGAAAAAGTAGCTAAACTTTTTGAAACTGTAAATAGTACAATGTTTATTGGTAGAAATATAAATGCTCCTATTGCTCTTGAAGGTGCATTAAAATTAAAAGAGATATCATATATTCATGCTGAAGGGTATCCATCTGGTGAATTAAAACATGGACCTATTGCTCTAATACATGAAAATTTCCCTACTGTAGCAATAGCCACAAAATCACATACATATGAAAAAGTAAAAAGTAATGTAGAAGAGATAAAAGCAAGAAGTGGTATAATAATAACTGTTGCAAGTGAAGGTGATGAGGAAATCAAACATATTTCTGATGCTGTATTATATGTACCAGCTACAGAAGAGTTATTTTCACCTGTTGTAAATGTAATTCCTTTACAAATATTATCTTATTACGTAGCAAAATCTAGAGGTTTAGATGTAGATAAACCTAGAAATTTAGCAAAATCAGTAACTGTAGAATAAATAAAAATCTCCCTAATTAGGGAGATTTTTTATTTTATTCTATCTTCTAATACATAACTATCATCTATAATATCTATTGTACTTAAATAATCTGCTACTATAAGCTCAGTGTCATAAGGTATTTCTGAAAATAGCTTATCTTTTAATTGAAAATATACACCATTTCCATTTTTTATATACTCATTTACAGTTAAACTATATAATTTATATTTATCTAAAGGTTCTCCATTTATAGTAATTACTATATCATTTTTTAATTTTTCCCACATTAGATTTGCTGTATTTGGAAACTCTCTATGTCCTTTTGGTAATTTATCTATATTTTTAAATAACTCTATTATTTCATAACCATAAAGATTTAACGTATATAATTTATGATCTGTTAAAATATTTTTAATATTTTCATAATATATATTTCCTATATCAATTTTATTTTGAAATAATCCAGCATTTACTAATACAAAATCAGTATTTGTGTACTCTTTTATACTATCTGTTACTATTTGAGAAATTAATACATCTTTTTCTGCTGATTTTGCTGTATTTAAAGGAATTAAAGTTTGTGCTAATAAGGCTTTTTTATCTCTAGAAACTATCAATTTTAAACTATCTAATGATTTTAAAACTTTTGTTTGATTTTTTTCTGTTACTGTTAATTTTTCTAAAATTCTTTTAGATACCATCTCATCTGTTATATCAACTATTGTTTCATCATCTTTATGTTCTAAAAATTGAAGTAGTTTACCATTCCCATCTCTTTTTTCTTCTACAAATTTATTTTCAAACATATAAAAATAACTTACTTCATTTACATTACCTTTTAAATCTCTTTCAACAGTAAATAATTTTTTATCATTATTATATACTATATTTAATTCTCCTACTTTTTTTACTCTTTTTCCTCTAGATATTATATCTAAAACAGTTGGTTTACCATTTTCAAAGCTTACATATAAATACTCTTTTATTGTATCACCTTTTAAATTAACTATTTTTTCACCTATTACTTTATCATCTCTTGTTACTTTTTCTATTTTATACTCATCATTTGAAAATAATAATTGAAAAAACACCATTTGAAGTATTATTATATAAAAAATTTTATTTTTTATTATAGACATTTTTATCCTCCTAAATTTTTATTTTCTCTGTATTTATAATAATTATCGTCATCTTATAAAAATTATTTAAAATATTCTCTATCTAAAAGAGAGTATGAATTAAAACATTTTTTATTAAAAAATATTATTATTAAAATAGAAGAGATAAATTTCGCATTAAGTATAGCAAGCATAATAGCAATTTGATATTTTATAGCTGTAGTGGGTATACTCCCTGCTAATATTTGTCCTGTCATCATTCCTGGTAAAGATACTATTCCTATTGCTGACATAGAAGCTATTGTTGGAGTAATTGATGATAAAATAGAAGTTCTTATACTTTCACGTAAAGCTTCAAACTTACTTGCTCCCATTGCTAATAAAAATAGATGTTTTTCCTCTTTTTTAGTCACTTCATTATATAGTGTATTTAATGTAATAATCGTTCCTGAAATTTCATTTCCCAAAAGCATTCCACCTACAGCAATTATATATTTTGCATCAAATACATTTGTTAAATTAATTATAAATTTATTAAATATATAAAGTGTAGATATTTCAGCAAATGCAACTGAAATAAAAATATAAAATATAAATTTTTTTAATTTTAAATTACTATTGTTAGCAACATTAAATGTCGCAACTATTATCATAATTAGCAAATACATTAAATTAATAAATTTATTATTTAATGTAAAAATATAATTCAAATAAAATGATACTAAAAAAAGTTGAATACACATTTTAGCTATTGAAAAAAAAGTCTTTTTTATAATATCTAGTTTTAATAATATAGAAGTTATTACTAATGGTACTACAAATAATATTAATAAACTTAATGAATATATAGATATATCTTTTGCCATTTTATCACCAACTTATAATTTTTATATTTTCATATTCTAGCCACTCTTTATCATGTGACACAATAATCATTGTTTTATCTAATCTCAAAATATTTTCTATTACAATTTTTTTAGTTTCTGAATCAATTGCTGAAGTAGGCTCATCTAAAAGCCATATATCTTTGTCTAATAAAATAGCAATTACTATTATTAATCTTTGTTTTTCTCCACCAGACAATTTATTTGTAAAATTATCTAGAATATTTTTATCTAATTGAAATTTTTCTAAATATTCTTTTAATTTCAAAATATCTAATTCTCTTTTTCTATACTGTTTTAAAGAAAATATATATTTAATAAAATCTATTACTTTCATATCTAATAAAAAAATGTTTTGTGGTATATAAGATATTTTTTCTCTTATTTTTTCAATATTTTTACTATTTAATTTATTATTATCTATAAACACATTTGATTCAACATAAAAAAAGCCAAATAAAATATTCAATAATGTAGTTTTTCCACTTCCAGATTTAGAATTTAATAAAATTTTTTCATTTTTATCTATTTCTAAATTAAAATTTTTAAATATCTGTTTATCATTTAAAATTAAACTTAAATTTTCTATTTTAATAATTTTTTCCATATCATCACCAGTTTTATTATACAATAAAAAAAGATGATTTCATAGCGAAACCATCTATAAATATTATTATGCTACTTGTTTTTTATTTTCTTCAATAACTGGCTTTTTTACTAGACCTATAATTGTAGCAGTAACTAATGACCCTACTAATATTGCTACTATATACATTGGCCAATTATGAACTAATGGAATTACAAATATTCCTCCATGTGGTGCAGGAAGTGTATTTCCAAATACCATAGCTAATCCTCCAGCAATTGCTGAACCTGTAATACAAGCTGGAATTACAAGTAATGGATCTGCTGCAGCAAATGGTATAGCTCCCTCTGTAATAAATGATGCACCCATAATATAATTTGTTAATCCATTTTCTCTTTCTTCTTCTGTAAATTTATTTTTAAATATAGTTGTTGCTATTGCTATTGCAAGTGGTGGTACCATTCCTCCCGCCATTACTGCTGCATGAGGAGCTAAGTTTCCTGCTTCTATTGCTGCTATTCCAAAAGTAAATGCTGCTTTATTGACAGGACCTCCCATATCTACTGCCATCATTCCACCTAAAACTATTCCTAATAATACTAAATTTCCAGTTCCCATATTATTTAAAAAATTTGCCATTCCTGCATTAATTCCTGATATAGGAATTAATAAAAATTTCATGATTAAACCAGTAAGAAGTAAACTAAATAATGGATAAATAAGTACAGGTTTTAATCCTTCTAATGATTCTGGCATACCTTTTGTCATATTTTTAATAAATAAAACTATATATCCTGCTACAAATCCTGCTATAAGACCTCCTAAAAATCCTCCTCCAGCATTTTTAGCCATAAATCCACCTACCATTGCTGGCATAAATCCTGGTCTATCTGCTATCCCCATTCCTATAAATCCTGCTAAAATTGGTATCATTAGAGCAAATGCTCCTCCTCCACCTATATCCATTAAAAATTTTGCTATTGGATTAAAACTAGGATCTGCTGGATCAAATGCTTTTATTCCAAATAAAAACGAGATTGCGATTAAAATTCCTCCACCTACAACAAATGGTAACATATATGAGACACCATTCATCAATGGTTTATAAAAATACTTTGCTACTGGACTCAAGTTATCATTTTCTATTTTTGATGTTTTACTGTCTGCTCTATAAATTGGTGCATCTTTTTTTATAGCTCTTGCTATTAATTCCTCAGGATTTTTTATTCCTTGAATAACTGGTACTTCTATTACATGTTTACCATTAAATCTAGACATTTCTACTTTTTTGTCAGCTGCTACAATTATTGCCTCTGCTCTTGCTATCTCTTCTTTTGTTAATTCATTTTTTACTCCTGTAGAACCATTTGTTTCTACTTTAATTTCTACTCCCATTTCTTTTGCTTTTTCTTTTAAAGAATTTGCTGCCATATAAGTATGAGCTATTCCTGTAGGGCAAGCAGTAACTGCTAAAACGAATGGTTTGTTACTATTTTTAATTTCACTCACTTCTGTTTCCTCCCTTTCTTTTTTATCTATAAGATTTATTACTTCTTCTTTTGTTTTTACTTGTAATAGTTTTTCTCTAAAACTATCATCTAATAAGTATGTAGTAAGTCTTGATAATGTTTCTATATGTGAATCTGTTGCATCTTCTGATGCTGCTATCATAAAAAATAGTTTTGAAGGTTCATCGTCAAGTGATTCATAATCAATTCCTTCTTTTGAATATCCAAAAGCAATAGCAGGAATTTTTACAGCTTTTGTTTTTCCATGTGGAATAGCTATCCCCTCTTCTAATCCTGTTGAAGATACTGTCTCTCTCTTTAAAATCTCTTTTTTATACGCTTCTTTATCATTTAATTTCCCTGCTTTATCAAGTATATCAACCAATTCATCTATTACTTCTGATTTTGTTTTAGATTTTAAATCCAAGCATATTGTTTCTACACTTATTAAATCTGTTATTTTCATATTACCCTCCTATATTTTTTCTATTTTTATCTCTTTATACAATTTTTCTGTTAATTCTTTTGTAGCAAGTCCTCTTGAATAAGCTGTAGCACTTCCTGTTGCAACTGCATATTTAAATGATTCTAATAAATCTTGAGTTTCTATATATTTTGATGTAAATCCTGCTACCATAGAGTCTCCAGCTCCTACTGAATCAATTAATTCGCCTTTTGGTGGATTAGCTTTGTATATACCATTTTCACTAATAAATATAGCACCTTCTCCTCCTAATGATACAATTACATTTTGAGGCCCTATCTCTTTTAATCTTTTACCGTATTTTACAATTTCTTCTATATTTTTTAATTCAACTCCAAATATTTCTTCTAATTCATGTTTATTTGGCTTTACTAAAAATGGTTTATAACTACTAGTAGTTTTTAATATCTCAGTACGTGTATCTAATATAAATTTTGTATTTTTATTTAATGAATTTATAATTTGAATATATGTATCAACTGGTAAACTACTTGGGACACTTCCAGCTAAAATTAAAATATCCTCTTTTGAAATTTCTTTGATTTTTTTTATCAACTCTTTAAATTTTTCATTTGATATATGTGGAGAATTTCCATTTATCTCTGTCTCACTATTTTTAGTTTTCATTTTAATATTTATTCTTGTATCTCCATTATCTAGCTTTATAAAATCTGTTAAAATTCCTTTTTCTTTTAGAGAACTTTCTATAAATTCCCCTGTAAACCCTGCTAAATAACCCATTGCAATAGATTTTACATCTAAATTTTTTAATACTTGACTTACATTTATTCCTTTCCCACCAGCTGTTTTATACTCTTCTTTACTTAAATTTAATTTATTCTCATTAAACTCATCTAAAATAACTGTATAATCAAGTGATGGATTTAATGTTAATGTATAAATCATTATTTACACTCCTTTACTATTGTTTTTTCTTCAATTCTTTTATCCATTAACTTATCTGTTATTATTATTGCATCTTTTAATTCTCCAAATTTACAGAATGTATCCTTACCAAATTTTGAGCTATCTGCGAGTACATATGATTTTTTAGATAAATTTATTACAGTTTTTTTAATAAGTGCTTCCTCTGTATCTGGTGTAGAATAACCTCTTTCATAACTAAGGCTATTCACTCCTAAAAAAGCTCTACTAAAATTATGTTTTAAAAGTTGTTCATATGCTTCTATTCCAATAAGTGCTCTTGTTGTTTCTTTTATCTGTCCACCTATTACATAAGAAGTAATATTATATTTTGCTAATTCTAATATGTGGTCAATACCATTTGTTACTACCTTTATATTTTTTTTAGCTAAATATTTAATAATTTGAAATGTGGTACTACCTGCATCTAAGAATATATATTCTCCATCATTTACAAGTGATGCGGCAAATTTTGCAATAATTTCTTTTTCTTCTTTATTAATTGAAGTTTTACTTGCCATTGAAAGCTCTATGTTATCATCAATAATAGTTGCTCCACCATGTACTCTTTTTAAAAGAGCTTTTTTTTCTAATTCTATAAGATCTCTACGAATAGTTGCTTCAGAACTATTTGTAACCTCTGTTAACTCTTTTACTGTAGCTGTTTCTTTTTCTTTTAAATAGTTTATAATTAAATCATATCTTTCATTTATCAACATATTTTTTCACCTCAATAATACTATACAACATTTTCAATCAAAAATCAATCATTTTCAATCAAAAAAAATCAAAAATAATGTTTTTTAATCAAATTTAATCAAAATTAGGTTGTCCGAAAAATACAAAAAAGTCAGTAAGTAGTAAGAAATGAGAAGAATTAAAATTAGCCGCGGGAAAACGCGGATTAAAAAATTACACGAAGAACACAAAGAGAAAAAAATCAGAACCACAAAGAAAA
>JAICDD010000017.1 GCA_020063625.1 Fusobacteriales bacterium | reverse complement strand
AAGATTAGCAACACCAGATATATTTGATGAAAATTATAAATTTGAAATAGGAAAAGGTGTAGAAGTAGTAAGTGGAACAGATGCAACAATAATAGCAACGGGAATGTTAGTAAATGAAGCAATAGAAGCAAGTAAAGAGTTATCAAAAGAGGGAATAAGTGTAAGAGTAATAAATATGGGAACAATAAAACCATTAGATAAAGAGATAGTATTAAAAGCTTCAAAAGAAACAAAAGTAATATTTACAGCAGAAGAGCATAGTATAATAGGAGGACTAGGAGGAGCAGTAGCCGAATATTTAAGTGAAGTAAATCCAAGTAAAGTAGTAAGAATAGGAGTAGAAGATAGATTTGGACAAAGTGGAAAAGGAGCCGAATTATTAGAGAAATACGGATTAACAAAAGAAGGAATAATAAAAAAAGTAAAAGAAAATTTATAATATTAAATAAACCAAAGTAAGATATTAATCTTACTTTGGGTATTTTAATATATTCATAATTTTTATGAGTATATTAAAATAAAAAAAAGGAGTAACAATATGAAAAAAGAATTGTTATATATCTATAATCAAACTTTAGAATTAACAACTAAAAAAGATAAAATTTTAAGAAATAATATTTTTATATTAGCTATAATATTTTTATTAATTAATTTTTTTATAGGATTTTTTCTAAATTTATATAAGTTAGAAGGATATATTTCTGACAATATTCAAATAAAAATTAATTTTTCTAAAAATTTGGATTTGAAAAATATAAAAGAGTTTGAAAAGAAAATTTTAGAAAATGATAATATAGAGTATGTTAAATTTATTCCACAAGATATGGCTTTTAAAAATTTAGAAGATGAATTAGAATTAAAATTAGGAATAACAAATCCACTTAATAATTCTATGATTTTATATTTAAAAAATGTAAATAATATAGAAGAATTAGGAAGAGTAGAATATGAATTAACTAAATATAATGAAATAGAAGAAATAGTAGTTAAGAGAGATTTTTTAGATAAGCTTTTAAAATTAAAAAATAATATATTAAAAATACTGAAATTAGGAGCAATTATTTTAATAATACCATTAATTATATTGTTTTATTTTATATTTAATCTAAATTTTTCATATTTAGAAAAAGAGATAATGTTAAAACATCAAACTCATGAAGTGTCACATGAACTTTTGATTATAATACCATATTTTTTAAAAAAGCTTATAGGATTAATAATAAGTTGGGTAATAGCATATATTATATTTATTCCATTTTATGATGAAATTATTTTAACTATTACAGGAATAGATCCTTTTATTATTTTAGCTTCATTTAATGAAATTCAAATTTATCTATTTTTATCTTTTGTTTTAGTTGTTATACTACTTATATTAGCGACTATTATAGGAAGAGTGAAAAAATATGAAGAATAAAATATTAATATTTTTATTATTATTTTCTATTTCATATAGTGAAGATTTAGATACAATAAGGGCAAAAGTAAATAATATTGATAAAACAATTGAAAAAAGTAAATCAAGTATAGAAGAAGCTAAAAAGAAAGAAAAAGAAATTTTAAAAAAATTAGATAACATTGAAAATGAATTAAGTAAAATTACAAGTGAATATAGTGAGATGCTAAAGAAATACAGAACTTTAAATAGAAATGTAGAATATGCAGAAAAAAATCTAAAAGTAATTGATAATGAACTATTAGATGTAACAAAAAAATATCAAGAAATTATAAAAAAAATTGAAACAAAATTTTATTTACAACAAGACTTATTAAATAATATTAGTGATGAGTTTAAAAAAGATGAATATATATTGTTAATAAATAATTTAAAAGAAAAAATATCTCAAATTAATTAT
This sequence comes from Fusobacteriales bacterium, assembly GCA_020063625.1. GTDB lineage: Bacteria > Fusobacteriota > Fusobacteriia > Fusobacteriales > Fusobacteriaceae > Hypnocyclicus. The sequence goes on along the minus strand of JAICDD010000017.1, from coordinate 49,725 downwards.
TTTAAGACAAAAGTAGAGGAAGTACAAGAGAAAATTTTATTAGAAAAAAATGAAATAGGAAGTTTAACAAAGCAACTTTATGCAAAACAAAAAGAGATGAAGAGTAAACAAAAAGAACATACTAATTTAGTAAATCAATTAAAAAAACAAGAGTATTATTTATCTAACAGAATAAAAGATTTACGTAAAGAAAAATTAGAAGCAGAAAGACAGATAGAAAAAATAATTCAAGAAAGAGCAAAACAAGCAGGAATTGCAACAGTACAAATTATTTTAAAAGAATTAGGAGAAATGTTAAAGCCTGTTAATGGGAAAATAATAAAATATTTTGGTGAAGAAAAAATAAACGGAATAACTATGCAAGGAATAGAGATAAAAGCTTATTTGGGAGCTGATATAAAAGCTGTAAACAAAGGAAAAGTCATATTTGCACAAAAATTTTCTGGATTAGGAAATCTTGTAATGATAGACCATGGATATAATTTTGTTTCAGTATATGGAAATTTAATAAAATTAAATGTAAAAGAGGGAGATGTTGTTTCTAAAGGAGAAAGTATAGGACTTTTAGGTTTTTCAAGTGATAGAGAACCTGTACTGTATTTTGAAACAAGAGTATCAGCAGTAAGTACAGACCCAATAATATTTTTAAAAAAATAGATAACTAGGAGGGAAAATGCTGTATTTTTTATCAATAAATATATTAATAATAAGTTTTGGATTATTAATATATTTAATAATGAATCATAAAAAAATAGAAGATTATAGAAAAGGATTAGAAAAAGATTTAGAAACAGAAAAAATTTATAAATATCTTCAAATGAAAGGTTATAAAATTGTTCAAAATAAAATATATTCTTATTATATGTTATTAAATGGTAAATATGCAGAAATACAATTAAAACCAGATTTAACAGTAACTAAAAACGGGAAAAAATATGCAGTTATTATAAACGAAGAGGATGAGATAGAAAAAAATAGTTTATTAAGAAAAAAAATATCTGAAATATATTTTACAGGATATTTTTTTGGAGTAATAGTGTATAATATAAGTAATGCAAAATTAGATAAAATAATATATATAAATAGAAAAGAAAAATATAATAAAAAAGTTTTTCAAATATTAATAATAATAATAATGATTTTATCTACATTATGTAGTTTCTACACACTTAATTTCTTTTTAAATAGATAGGAGTATTTATGCTTAAAAATGTTTATATTATTTATAATACAGATAAGATAGAGGCTATAAAATTTTATAAAGAGAGTTGTGAATATTTACAAAAGAAAAATATAAATATTCTAAGTGAAGAAAATATTGATAAAGCAGATTTTTTTATTGTAATAGGAGGAGATGGGACTTTATTACATGCTAGTCATAAAATTTATAAATATAAAAAACCAATTTTAGGAATAAATAAAGGTAATCTTGGATTTTTAACAGAAATTAAAAGTGAAGAAGCTTTTCAAATGTATGATGAAATTTTAAAAAATAATTTTACTGTAACAAAACGTAAATTTATAAAAGTAACATACAATAATAGAGAAATTATAGGATTAAATGAAGCAGTAATTGCAAAAGATGGTATAAATAGTAAAATGATAAATGTAACAGCTAAAATAGATAATAAATATTTAACCACTTATAGAGCTGATGGGGTAATAATAGCTACTCCAACAGGTTCAACAGCATACTCATTATCTGTTGGTGGACCAATAATATCACCAGAACTTGATGTAATGATTATAAATCCTATTGCACCACATACATTAACTGCACGACCATTAATAGTAGATAATAAGAAAAAAATAGAATTTAAAATAGAGAATAATACAAAAACTTATTTACTTGTTGATGGAAGAGAAAATATTGCATTAAATTGCAATGATAAAATAGAAATTACAATGTCAGATGAATATATTGAACTTATAGAGTCTAAAAATAGAGACTATTATTCGGTACTTAGAGAAAAATTAAAGTGGGGAGATATGCATGCTAAAAGAACTTAGAATAGAGAATTTAGCAATTATTGAAAAATTATATTTAGAGTTTGAATCAAATTTAGTTGTATTAACAGGAGAAACAGGAGCAGGTAAATCTATTATATTAGATGGTATAAACCTTTTAATAGGAGAAAGAGCTACTCAAGAAATGATAAGGGATGGGGCAGAAAAACTCTTAGCAGAAGGTATTTTTCAAATAAATGATAGACAAATTGAATATTTAAAAGAATTAGATATTGAAGTAGATGATGATGAGATTATAGTTCAGAGAATAATAGAAAGAGCTGGAAAAGGTAAAGCTTTTGTTAATGGAAGAAGAGTACCATTAAATTTATTAAAAAATATTATGGGAACATTAGTTGATTTAGTAGGACAACATACTCATCAAGCTCTTTTAGAAAAAGAATATCATCTGAAATTGTTAGATAGATTTTTAACTGATGAAGAGAAAAAAATAAAAGAAAAATTAGAAGAAACAGTTAATAGATATAATAGTTTAAATAAAGAATTAAAATTATTAAAAGAAGAAGAAAAAAATTTTAGAGAGAAAAAAGATTTATATGAATATCAAGTAAATGAAATTAACTCTTTAAACTTAAGATTAGGAGAAGATGAGGAATTAGAAGAAGAATATAAAAAATTATTTAATTCTGGAAAAATAAAAGAAAATTTAGAAAAAAGCTTGATGATTCTTCGAGAAGATGAAATAAATGCATTGTCAATAATAGGAATGGCAAAAAGAAATTTAGAGTATATAGCAAAATACGGAAAAGAGTATGAAGAGGTATTAGAAAATTTAAATAAAATTTACTATGAGCTAGAAGATGTGGTATACTATATAGGGGACCAAAATGATAATATTGAAAGTAATGATTTTAGATTAAATGAAATTGTAGATAGATTAGACAAAATTAATAGTTTAAAGAAAAAATATAATATGGATTTAGAAGAAATTTTAAATTATAAAGAGGAAATTGAGGATAAATTAAGTAAAATAGATTATAATAGTTTTGAACTAACTAAATTAGAAAATTCTATTTTAGAAGTAAAAAAAGAATATTTTGAATATGCAAAACAAATATCAGAAATCAGAAAAAAAATAGCTAAAAACATAGAAAAAATGCTTTTAAATGAGTTTAAAGATTTAAAAATGGAAATGGCAAAATTTAAAGTTTTTTTCTATGAAAATGATAATATTTCAAAAGATGGAATAGATGATGTAGAGTTTATGATAACTACAAATGTAGGACAAGATTATAAACCATTAAGTAAAATAGTTTCTGGAGGAGAAATCTCTAGAATAATGCTATCATTAAAATCAATATTTTCAAAAGTTGATAGTATCCCAATACTTATTTTTGATGAAATAGACACAGGTGTTGGAGGGGAAACTGTTAGAAAAGTAGCAGAAAAACTTAAAAATATAGGAGAAAATGTACAAGTAATATGTATAACACATTCTCCAAATATAGCAGCAAAAGCAACACAACAATTTTATATTGAAAAAAAAATAATAAATGAATCAACAGTAACAACAGTAAAAGAGTTAAAAGGGAAAGAAAGGTTAAATGAAATAGCAAGGATGCTTGCTGGTGACAATATTACTGATGCAGTAATTAGTCACGCAAGTGAGCTTTTAAAGGAGGGAAAATAATGGCATATAGGGAAAAGCTACATGAATCATTAAAGCAGACAACAAAAAAACTAATTGCACATGAACCAATAATAAATGAAGTTGGGATTATTGAATCACCACTTAAGTTAGAGGATTTTAGTATTATAGTGGGAATGGTTGGAAATATTGAGGGACAGTTGATATTTGGATTTGAAAAAGATATATTAAAGAAAATAGCACAAAATATGGGGGAATTAGAAGATTTTACAAATGATCATATTTCCATAAGTTTGATATCAGAATTTGCAAATATACTTACTGGAAATGCAGTAACTTATTTATCAGAACATGGTTATGAAGGTATAAAAATCACACCTCCTTCTATTGTAATAGGACAAGATGTTAATTTATCTACTAAATTAGAAGAGATACATAAATATTTATTAACGTTTGATGAAAATATAGGAGTTATATCTCTTTATATTGCATTAAAACATAATAATTAAGCAAGGAGGATCGTTATAATGAATGTTGAATATATTAATCCGTTTACACAAGCAACATTTGATGTACTAAATATGATAGGTGCTTTTTCACCTAAAATAGGAAAGTTATCTGTAAAAAATGAGCCAGTTCCAAGTTATGGAGTTTCTGTTATTGTAGGGGTTATAGGAAATATAAAAGGTCAAATTGTATATAGCTTTACAGAAGATACAGCAAGAGGTATAGCATCAGCAATGATGATGGGAATGCCAGTAGAAGCTTTTGATGAAATGGCAAAATCAGCAGTATCAGAATTAGCAAATATGATAAGTGGAAATGCAAGTACTGGAATAGCAGCAAAAGGATTAGAAGTTGATATTTCACCACCTACATTAATAACAGGTAATAATGTAAGAATAACTTCAAATGTAAAACAAACAGTAGTAGTGCCAATTGAAACTACAGCTGGAACAATTGAAGTAAATATAGCAGTGGAGTAATGTATAATGAATGAAATTAACGCTAAAGAATTAAAAAATTTTTTAAAATACTTAAAAAAAGAGAAAAAATTTGCAGATAATACTTTAGAATCTTATAAAATAGATTTAGAAGTCTTTTTTTCAATGTTAAATAAAAATTATTATGATATGACGGAAAAAGATATTTTGGAACATATAGAGGTATTAAGAGAAAAATATACGCAAAATACAGTAAATAGAAAAGTTACAACATATAAAAGATTCTTTAAGTATCTTTATAAAAATAATAAAATAGAGAGATTAATAACAGAAAATATAAAAAATTTAAGACAAATAAATTATATTCCTGAAAGTTTATCAAAAACAGACATAAAAAAAATTATAGATAATTGTGATAAAGATAAAAAAGGAAATAGAGATAAATTAGTAATTCATTTATTAGTAAATACAGGATTATTAATTTCAGAAATATTATCTATAAAAAAAAGTGATATTGTAAATAATAAGTATTTAAAATATTCACATAAAAAATATCCTAAAATGATAGAATTAAAAGAAGATACACTGAAATTATTAAATGAATTTATTAAAAACAATAATATAAAAAATGATGATTACATTTTTTTTGGATTAACGAGACAAAATTTTGCAGCTAGACTGAAAAAATATGCAAGAAAAGCTAAAATAGATAGAAATATATATCCTAATATGTTTAGAAATACTTTAGCACTTGATTTATTAGAAAAAGGTGAAGATATAAAAAATATAAAAGAAAAATTAAATTATATAAATATTTCAAGAGCAGGAATATATAGTATTCGAAATAAAAAAAGCATAAAAGAGATATATAATGAGATAGCAATAGGAGATTGGGATGTATCAGAAAATATTTAATACCCTAGGAAAAGAGTATTTAGAAATAAAAAATTTATTTTTAAATAAAGAATTAATATTAGCTTATGAAAAATTAACTGAATATGAAAATCAAGGGGAAAATAAAAATTATATATATTTTTTAAAAGCTTTAATATGGATAATTCAGAAAAAAAATCAAAAAGCTTTAGAATTTTTTAAAAAATTTACATATGAAGATATAAGTTTATTAATAAGTAAAGATGAATATTTTGAAATATTAGGGACAATATATTTAGAAGAAAAAAAATACTTAGAAGCAGCAAAATATCTTCAAGAAGCATTAAATATAAATAAAACGAATATAAATGCTAAATTTAATTTAGGGATTATTTATATACATTTAAAAGATTATAAAAATGCATATAAAATTTTTTCAGAATTAAAAGAGTATAATATTAAAAACGAAAATTTAAAAGATAGTATTGAAAAAAACATTATAGCCTTAGAAAAGGTAATGAATTAAAGTTCATTACCTTTATTTATGAAAGGAGAAATATAAATGGATAAAACAAATGTTGAAAGCTTTAAATTAGATCATACAAAAGTAAAAGCACCATATCTTAGAATAGCTAAAGACTTAGAGTATAATGGTGTAAAAGTGAGAAAATTTGATTTAAGATTTTGTCAACCAAATAAAGAAGTAATGGAAACAGGAGCGATTCATGCAATAGAGCATATTATGGCAGAACAATTTAATAATCCAGAATATGGTATAAAAGAGATTATAGATTTTTCACCTATGGGATGTAGAACAGGATTTTATATAATAATGTTTACAGAGTTTGATGAAAAAGAATTATTAAATAAAATAAAATTATATTTAAAAAATTTATTAGATTATAATGAAATACCTGCTGCAAATGAGATTCAATGTGGAAATTATAGAGATATGGATTTAAAAGGTGCAAAAGAAATAGTGAGAAAAGTAATTGATAATTTAGAGTTGTTTTAATGAAAAAAGAACTTCTTGATTTATGAGAAGTTCTTTTTAATTTTTAATTGATAAATAAGAAATATATGATAAAATATATAAAAAAATATATTTAAGGAGAGATAAATGAAGTCAGGATTTATTGCAATGGTAGGAAGACCAAATGTAGGAAAGTCTACACTTACAAATAAATTAGTAAAAGAAAAAGTAGCTATTGTGTCAAATAAAGCAGGAACTACAAGAGACCAAATAAAAGGGATATATACAAAAGGAGATAGCCAATATATATTTGTAGATACTCCTGGTATCCATAAACCGAAACATCTTTTAGGAGAACATATGACAGATGTAGCTATACGTACTTTAAAAGAGGTAGAGGTTATATTATTTATTCTTGATGGAACTCAAGAAATAAGTACAGGAGATATGTTTGTAATGGAAAAAATTTTAGAAGCTAAAAATACTCCTCGTATAGCTGTAATAAATAAAATAGATTTATTAAGTGATGAAGAAATAGAAGAAAAAAAGAAAGAAATAAAAGAAAAATTAGGAGAATTTGATAGAATAATTACATTAAGTGCTGAATATGGTATAGGAACAGAAAAAGTATTAAAAGTATTAGAAAATTATTTAATTGATGGAGTAATGTATTATCCAGAAGATATGTATACAGATATGCCTATGTATAAAATTATTTCTGAAATAGTGAGAGAAAAGATACTACTAAAGACAAAGGATGAAATACCACATAGTGTAGCTATAGAGATTATTAATGTAACAAGAATAGCTAAAGGAAAAGATAAATATGAAATAAATATATATGTAGAAAGAAACTCGCAAAAAGGTATTATTATAGGGAAAAATGGTAAATTATTAAAAGAAATTGGAACAGAAGCAAGAAAAGATATTGAGGAATTATTAGGGAAAGAGATATATCTTAATTTATGGGTCAAAGTAAAAGAAAAATGGAGAAAGAAAAAGCCATTTTTAAAAGAACTTGGTTATTTTATAGAAGAAGATTAAAGAAGGGAATAATATGACATATAAAATATTAGCTATAAGTGATACACATATATTAAAAAAATATCCTATAAATGTAATATTAGAAAAGTTTAAAGATATAGATTTTATTATTTCTGCTGGTGATGTTAGTAATGATTATTTAGATTATTTAGCTTCAATATTAAATAAGGATATTATTTATGTTAATGGAAATCACGTATATAATAAAAAACATAATATCTCATTTTGTATAAATATAGATGGAAAGCTTATTAAGTATAAAGAACTATATATTTTTGGATTAGATGGTTCGAGAGTATATTCATTTAAAGAGCATCAATATACAGAAAGAGAAATGTTTATAAAAATATTAAAAAATATTCATAAATTATTTTTTCATAAACCAGACATTGTAGTAACACATGCACCAATAAGACATATTCATGATAAAGAGGAGCATGTACATAAAGGATTTAGAGTGTTTTATAAAGTATTAAATTGGTTTCATCCAAAATTATGGATACATGGTCATATACATTTAAGTAATCATTATGAAATACAAGAAACAGAATACAATGGTACGCGTATAATAAACGCTTATGGCTATAAAATAATAGAATTTCAAAAAGATGCTTGAGGTGAGCGAAAATGAATGGTTATATAAAATCAGAAGCAAAAGAAGCGTACAAAAAATTTTTAAAAGAAGCAAAAAATCCATTAAAAATTTTTGAAAAAAGAGGGACATTAAAAAAATTTATAGATAGACAAAAAGAATTATCAGCCTACAATAGTGTATATTTAGGGGTAAAAAATGTAGAATTATCTAAGATTGTTGGAAGTGTACAAAAATATATGGATTTTGATAAAAATTTTGTACCTAAAAATAAAATTATAGAAGCAAGATGGTGTAATATATATATAGCTTATCAGACAAATAAGAGATTACCGTTAGTACAATTATATAAAATAAAAGAAGAGTATTATGTATATGATGGAAATCATAGAATATCTGTTGCGAATTTTTTAAATTTTAAATTTATAGAAGCAGAAGTAACAGAATTTTTACCATCAACACATAAAAAAGAAGATATTATTTATAGAGAAAAATTTTTATTTGAAAAAGAAACAGAATTAGAGGGAATTGAGTTTAGTGAAATTCATCAATATAGAAGAATTCATAAAGAGATAAAATCTTTTATGGATTATCAAATGGAAAAATATGGTAATGAAATTGATTATAAAACTGCAGCAAAAATATGGTATAAAGAGTTATATAGTCCAGCAATAGCTATATTAGATGGTAATAATATGCTTGATTATTTTATTGAAAGAACTATTTCTGATATATTTATATATTTCTTAGATCATAAATATTATGAAAGCGAAAAATATATGGAAGACGTAGGATATACATATGCATTAATTAGCTTTATAAATCATATAAAAACAAATGCAGATAAAAGTATAGAGTCAAGAGCAGAAATATATAGTTATCTAAAAGAATTTAAGTATTTAGAAGATTTAGATATGAAAAAAACACTAGATAGAGAAACATTAGAAAAATTAAAAATATTAAAAGAAATAACAGAAATAGACTTTTTATATAATTTTATAATTTTATATGAAGTAGATGAGTATATTGAAAGAAAAGGAATAGAAGATTTTAGAAGTGGTGTAGAAAAGTGGTATCAAAAACAATTTATAAAAAAATTTGAAGAGTTAAATAAAAGAATTAAAGGGCTACCACAAAGATACTCTGAACACTTAAAATACATTGAAAATGAAAAAGAGACTATATTCCATCATTTTAGAAGTTTTGAAATTATAGCAAAGAAAAAATATAAAAAGAAAAAAGTGGATATTGTAGCAAATTATATTTTAGATGTATTTATTCCTATAGTTGAATCAATTAATATGTCAAATATAGATAAAAATGAATTAAATAAAAATTATATAAATATATATGATGGCATATATGAAAAATATACTTATTTATTTGATTATAATCAGAATATAACAATTTATAAAGCTGCAGAAGCATATTTTAATTATGAAGGAGCAGTATATTTTAAAATTAATGACTGGTTTGGAATAAAATATATTAATAATAAAAAAAGAAAAGAGTTATTGTTAAAAAATATAAATAAATTAGATAAAGAGTGGCAAGATTTCTATATGGAATTAATGGAAAAATACGGAGAATTTAGTAAATTTGATACTTTATTTAAAATTCAAGAGTTAATGAAAAAATATATTGAAGAATTTAGTGTTGAAGAAGCAAAAAATAAAGTAAAAAATGATTTAGAAAAATTAATTAATCAACAGGAGATAAATGTTTTTTATAAAACAAAAAGAGGTTTAATAGAATTAAAACAAAATGAAAATTATAGTTTAGTTGATTTTTATATAGATATAATGGAATCATCAAAATATTTAGGAGAAGACACAAATTATATAGATATAATAGATCTAGCATTTAGTATTATGTATAATTAAAAAAGAGTGACATTTTAGTCACTCTTTTTATTATAAGTATTGAGCTAATTTATCTTTTAAAGCTTCTTTTTGTAATAGACCGATTAATTTATCTACAACTTCACCATTTTTAAAAATATACATTGTAGGAATACTTCTTATACCATATTCAGCAGCTAAAGATTCAACCTCATCTACATTTACTTTAGTAAACTTAACATTTGGCATCTCTTCAGAAAGTTGGTCAATAATAGGTCCTAACATTTTACAAGGCCCACACCAAGCAGCCCAAAAGTCAACTAATACTAATCCGTTATTTTCTAAAACTTCAGCTTTAAAGTTATTTTCATTTAAATGTACTACTTTACTCATAAATTTTACCTCCATTATTAAATTAATATATTAGATTTTTCTAATGTATTTTAACATATAAAATTTAAAAAGTCAAATATTTCTTTATAAAATTACTAAAAAAATAAAGAATTTTAAATATTGACTTTTTGTAAAAAATATCTTATACCAATCGACTATTAAAATATGGAGGTAGTGTAATGGATTTAAAAGAAAAAATTATTAATATAATGGATACTCATGGATTAGTAAGAATAGCTACAATCTCATTAGAGGGATTACCAAAAGTAAGAAGTGTTGATTTTGCTAGGGATAAAGAAAATTTAGATTTTTATTTTATGACTTTTAAAAATACAGATAAAGTAAAAGAATTAGAAGCTAATAACAATGTGTATATTACTATAGACAAAGATGCAAAAGATATGCTAGAATTATCTCAAATAAAATATAGAAAAGGAAATGGTAAAGCAATGTTATTAGATAACCCAGAAGAAATAAAAAAAGCAATGGGATTAATATTAGAAAAATATCCATATTTAAAAGATTTACCAGGAGATCCTTCTATGATGAATTTTTATAAAGTAAAACTAGATAAAATATATATTACAGATAATAGTGTAAAATTTGGACATGTAGATATATATGAAAATTAATAAATAGAAAAGAGTATAATCATGAAAGAAAAAAAGTTAGAGATAATTTTAAAAGCTGCAGAACTTTTTCATAAATCAGGATATAAAGGTGTAGGTATAAAAAAAATATTAGATGAATTAAATATACCAAAAGGGTCATTTTATTATTATTTTAAGAGTAAAGATGAACTAGCACTTGAAATTATTAATATTTATATTAATGATACTAAAAATATAATTTCAAGTGTAGAAAAATCATTAGATGGGATATTAGAGTTTTTTAATGTGCTTATAAATAGATTTTATAAAATGGATTTAAGAGGTGGATGTCCTGTTGGGAATTTGATAATAGAATTAGCTGATGAAAAAGAAATATTTAGATTAAAGCTTTTAGAATGGTTTAATATATTAAACGAATGGATTTATATAATTTTACAAGAAAATAATATAAAAGAACCAGAAAAAATCTCTAAATTTTTAATTAGCTATTTTGAAGGAACTTTAATGATAGCAAAACTTACAAAAGATAGTAATATATTAAAAGAGTTTTTAGAAATATTAAAAGAATATTTAAAAAAATAAAATTTTTTACAAAAGAAAGAGTCTATAATAAGTTTAGGCTCTTTTTTACATGAAAATTAGTATTTGTAAATAAAAAAAACTTGACAAATAATATTAATTTCTGTATAATAATTGAGAAAAACCTTTCCCACAAAGGTCTACCGTTATAACTTATAGAGATTATAACAAGGAGGAAAATCAGTGAATAAATATACAAAAATGTTAAAAAAAGAAGAAGTAAGTAGAAACTGGTATCACATTGATGCTGAAGGAAAAATCCTAGGAAGATTAGCTGCAGAAGTTGCAACTATAGTTATGGGTAAAAAGAAAGTAAGCTACACTCCACATGTTGATAATGGAGATTATGTAGTAATAACAAATGCTGAGAAAATTGCTGTTACTGGAAATAAAATGGCTGATAAAAGATATTATAGACATAGCGGATTCCCTGGAGGAATAAAATCAAGAACTTTAGAAGAATTATTAGCTAAAAAACCAGAAGATGCTATCTTATTAGCTGTAAAAAATATGTTACCAAAAAACAAACTTGGAAGACAAATGTTAAAAAGAGTAAGAGTATATGCTGGTAATGAGCACGGACATATAGCACAAAAACCTGAAACGGTAGAATTATAAGAGGAGGTAAGAGCAAGTGGCTGTAAATCAAATTTGGGGAACTGGAAGAAGAAAAACTTCAACAGCAAGAGTTAGATTAATTCCTGGAGCAACAGGTGTAACTATAAATGGAAAAACAATGAAAGAATATTTTGGTGGAAGAGAAATCTTAGCTAAAATAGTAGAGCAACCTTTAGTATTAACTGAAACTTTAGAAAAATATGAAGTAAAAGTAAATGTAAGAGGTGGAGGAGCATCTGGACAAGCAGGAGCTATTAGACACGGAATAGCAAGAGCTTTAGTAGAAGCTGATGAAAATTTAAGAAAACCTTTAAGAGAAGCTGGATTCTTAACAAGAGATTCAAGAATGGTAGAAAGAAAAAAATACGGGAAGAAAAAAGCAAGAAGATCACCACAATTCTCAAAAAGATAATTTTATGCAGGCATATTGCCTGCTTTTTTTATATAGTCTTTACTTTTTATGTTTTTATGTGATATACTATATAGTAGATTATTTATAAAGGGGGAGTATTATGTTTTTTAAAAGAAAACAACAAGATGAAGTATTAGATACTATTGTTGAAAATGATGTAAATAATGAAAAAGCAGAAGAATTAAAAAGAGAACTTGAAAAAATGGGAGAATTAAAAAATAATTTTTTAAATTCTATATCATCATCTAAAAAAATTGATACTGAATTAAATGAAGAATTAAATTCAATTACAGATAGTGTTATGAATCTAAATAATGTTTTGGAAAATATTCTTAATAATGAAGTTTCTGTAAATAATACTGAATATGAGGAGAGTCTTTCAGAAATAAAAGAAAAAATGGAAGAAAATAATAAATTAATTACAGATACAACTAAAAATATAGAAGACTTAAACAAACAAATTGAAAAAACAACTTCTACTATTTCAGAAGTATCTTCTACAGTTGTAAAATTAGAAAAAAATAATGTAAAAATGAGAAGTTTAATTGAAAAAATAAATGATATTTCAAGTCAAACTAATTTACTTGCATTAAATGCAGCAATAGAAGCAGCAAGAGCTGGTGAAGCAGGAAAAGGATTCTCAATAGTAGCTCAAGAAGTAAAAAAATTATCTCAAATGACACAAGATGCAGCTACAGATATAGGAGATGAACTTTCAAAATTAACAGGAGCTTTAGAATTTATTGCAAATAAATCAGTTGAAGGAGAAAAAGACCTTCAAAATGGAAAAGAGTTAGCATTAAAATCAGAAAGTAGTTTTAAAGATTTAATAAATAATAAATTAGCTGATAGTTTAAATAGATTTATTGAAGTTACTAAAGATATGAGCTCATCAACTAATATAAATGATGAATTAAAAAATCTAAAAGCTGAGATTGAAGATGTTATTACAGGAATAGAAAATGTTCAATCAAAATTAGCTGAAAGAGAAGGATTATTTGAAGAATAAAAACGTATTAAAAATAAATTAAACGAGTCCTCTAAAATTAAGGACTCGTTTTAAGTTGTTTAAATTAATTTTATTTATCAGCTATTATTTGCAAAGTTCATTAGCAAGTTGTGAAGCAACCTTTGCATTATTATATACAAGCTGAATATTAGAATCAAGACTTTTTCCTTTAGTTATCTCTTTTACCTTAGAAAGTAAAAATGGAGTACTTTCCTTACCTTTTATTCCTTTTTCTTCTAATTCTTTTAAAGCATTTTCAATAGCAGTATTTATTGTATCATAATCCATTTGATATTCTTCTGGTATAGGATTAGCAATTACCATTCCACCTTTTAAATTTAATTCATATTTTATTTTTAATGCATTAGCAAGCTCTTTTATATCATCTACACTATAATCTACAGAAAATCCACTTTTTCTAGTATAAAAAGCAGGAAGTTCATTAGTTTTATATCCTACAACAGGAACTCCATGAGTTTCAAGATATTCTAATGTAAGACCTATATCAAGAATAGATTTTGCTCCAGCACATACTACAGCTACATTAGTATTAGCAAGTTCTTCTAAATCAGCAGAGATATCAAATGTTTCTTGTGCTCCTCTATGTACTCCACCAATCCCACCAGTTGCAAATACTTTTATCCCTGCAAGATTGGCTATAATCATAGTAGCAGCTACAGTAGTAGCACCATCGATTTTTTTTGCTAAAATAAAAGGAATATCTCTTCTACTTGTCTTAACTACATCAAGTCCTTTTTTTCCTAAATAATCAATCTCTTCTTGAGATAATCCTACTTTTAATTTTCCATTTAAAATAGCAATAGTAGCAGGAATAGCTCCATTTTCTCTTACAATTTTTTCTACATTTAATGCAGTTTCTACATTTTGTGGATAAGGCATTCCATGTGATATTATTGTAGATTCAAGAGCTACTACAGGTTTCCCATTATCTAAAGCATCTTTTACTTCTTTGCTTATTTCTAAATATTTTTCTATCATTTATATCTCCTTTTCTATTTTTTTTATATTATCAAAATTAAAATCTGGATTAATAGTATCAGTGCTTTGCATTGTAAGAATAGATGCTGCTAGAGAAAAGCTCAGTTTTTCCTTAATAGAAAAATTATTTACAGTAGAATAAATAAGTCCAGCCATAAAAGCATCTCCAGCTCCAGTAGCATTTACTACTTTGTGTTCTTTTGTTTTAAAAATTCCTTTTTCTTTTTTATTATTATAATATACACCATCTTTTCCTAGTGTGATAAAAACTTCTTTTACACCTTTATTAAAGAAATATTCTGCATTTTTATCTAAATCTAATTCATTATTAATAGGTATTCCTGATAAAACTTCAGCTTCCAATTTATTTGGTTTAATTGTATGAAAATATCCAATAAAATCCTTTACTTTTTTTGCTTTAGATACAGATACAGTATCAAGATAAAATTTTGAATTTCCTGTTTTTAAAATATATTCAATAGTTTTTTGAGGAATATTTGTATCAATAACTGTGATATCAGCGCCATTAATATATTTCATTTTTTTATGTATAAAATCAATATCAAGCTCATCAAAAATATCCATTGCAGAAATTGCAACATACATATCTCCAGTTTCATCTAATATAGAAAGATATGTAGAGGTATTTTTATTTTTTAAAATTAATGAATCGTTTATATCAAGAGAAATACTTAATGAGTGTTCAAGTATTTTTTTTCCATAAATATCATCACCAAGAACAGTAATGAGCTTTGTATTTTGAGAAAGTTTAACTAAATTTTCAGCAATATTTCTACCAACACCACCAAGAGAAATTTTTAAATCTCCAGGATTTGAATCATTTTGATTTAATTTTTCTTTTGGAAATCCTTGAATATCAATATTAGCTCCACCAACAACACAAATATAAGGATTTTCTTTTAAAATATAACCTTTTCCTTTTATATAACCTTTTTTCATAAGATTACTTATATGTACAGCAATAGAAGAACGAGTTATATTTAGCATATCAGCTAATTCATTTTGCGATATCATAGGATTTTCTTTTATTTTTTGAAGAATTTCCTCTTCTCTTTCTGTCATTTTTCCTCCTTTCTAAACTTAAATTTATATAATAAGCTCTTGTTTATAATATTACCTCAAAAAAATTTTTTTTACAAGTTTTTTTTAAAAAATTTGATTTTTAATTTTTTTAGTTGTATAATTAATTAAGCCCAATGATTGATGATATATTCACAAAGAATAAATTCTTACAAATATATAAAAAACAGAAATTCTTTATTTATATAGCAATTTTTGGGGGTATATTTTTATTTTTTTTGGAGGTATTTTTATATGTTACACGGAACAGTTAAATGGTTTAATGCTGAAAAAGGGTTTGGATTTATTACATCAGAGGAAGGGAAAGATATTTTCGTACATTTTTCTCAAATTAACAAAAAAGGATTTAAAACTTTAGAAGAAGGAGAAAAAGTTACTTTTGAATTAACTGAAGGACAAAAAGGACCACAAGCTTCAAATGTAACAACTAAAGTAGATTAATCTAACGAAAAATAAGAGATCGAAAAATTAATTTTCGGTCTCCTATTTTTTTATTTATATACTATTCTATTTCTTCCTTTTTTCTTAGCTTCATATAGTGCTTCATCAGCTAATATAAATAATTTTCTCTCTTGATTAAACTCTTTTGGAATTATTGAAGCAGCACCTAATGTAGCAGTAACAATATTATCTACTGTGGAGAATTCATGTTTTATTTGAAGCATAGATAATTCTTTAAAAAAATGATTCACTTTTTTTGTGACAATATCTTTATTTGTGTTATATAAAATAATAGCAAATTCATCTCCACCATATCTCGCTAATATATCAGTATCAAAATTAAAAGCTCTTTTAAGAGTTTCAGCTACTTTAACAATACAAAAATCCCCCATTAAATGTCCATAGTTATCATTAAATTGTTTAAATTTATCAATATCAACAATAATTAAAGTTAAACTTTCTTTATTCATTGCTGCTTTATTCCAAAGAGAGTTAAATTTTTGATTAAAAATCCTTTTATTATAAAGTTTAGTAAGGTCATCTTTTTGAGATAAATCTCTTAATTTATCATTTAAATTTCTTAACTCTTCCTCTGCTTTTTTTCTTCTAACAACCTCTTCTTTTAATGCATTTGATTGAATAGAATTTTTTAAAGCAATAGCTATATAATTAGTTAAAATTCTACAAATTTCAATATGTTCATTGTTATATGCATTAGAATTATAATTTTGTAAAGTAAGTACTCCTAAAATTTTTTCTCTAACTACTAAAGGAAAAAATAGTATAGAATTAGGGACAATTTTAGAAACAAAATCTTTATTTAAAGGAATACCATATTTATGATGTTCTTTTTTCCAATTATTAATTATGATTTCTTTTTTATTTCTAATGCAGTATGCACCAAGACTTGAATAATCATCTATTTTTCTAGGATTATATTTTATTTCTTCGTTGTGTTCCTTGAAAACAGCGTAATTGATTGTAGAATCATCAGTGTTTATTATACCTATTCCAAAAATATCAACAGGAATAATTTTAGATAAATTTAAATATATTTTTTCTAAAAGTAAATCAAAATCAATTATAGAAGTGATTTCGATTCCAATATTGTTTATTATTGATAAAGTATGAGTATAATTACAAGAATTTAAATATTCTTTTTCAATATCATCATCTTGAAATTCATAATTAAAATTTATTTTTTTCTCTATATTATTAGATATATTTTTATTATACTCTTTTTTTTCTTTTTTTTGACTAGTTATCTCTTTTTTAGTATAAAGATAAGCTTTCTTATAATCTTTTATTTTAGAATAATACATTGATGCAAGTTTATAAATATCAGAAAGTATAAGATTATTTTTGTATGAAAGATATGTAACTTTAGAAAAATAAGTTATTAAATTTGAATACTCTTCTGTTAAAATACAATTTTTAATTAAATTAATAGTATCTACTCTAAAATGAATAATATTAATAGATTTATTATTCGGTATTTTCATTAAATGCAGAGATTGTTTTTTTATTTTTTTATCTAATTTTAAATAAGTTTTATTTAATAAATAATATAAAGTATTTTCAAATTCTGTTAAATTATAAAGTTTAATAAAAACTTCTGATGTTTTTAAATATTTTAAAGCTTTATTATATTCGTTTAATTTTAATAAAATCTGACTAATATTTAAAAAGGGAATAATTTTATTATTATTTTGGATAGAGTATTCTTTACTGTGTTTCAATATTTCTTCAAGAGATAAAAGCATATAGTAATAAGCTTTTTCATATTCTCCTATATGATATTCTAAAATTGCTATATTATTATAGAGTATATATAAAAAACTTTTATCTTCAACTTCATCTCTATAATTATAAGCTTTAAAAAAATATTCACTAGCTTTTACATAATCTCTGATATCGTAAAAAATATTTCCTATTTCAAAGTACAAACCAATTAATTCATCTTTTAAGTCAACTTTTTTATATAAAGTTACCATATCAAGTAAAAGGTTTAAGTATTCATCAATATTTTTTGTATAAGTTAAAAAAGAACTATTAATTAGTTTTAAATATGTACTTTGCTCAAATAAAAATTTCTGATGATTATTTTTAATATCAATAATAGATTTGATATCAAAAATATCAGAAGTATTACTATTTGAAAATTGTAAATATTCTTTTATTTTTTCTCTTAAAATAATTTTTTCTTCCAAAGCCCTATCCCCTTTACTTATATTTATAATAAAATTATACCCTGATTTTTTTCAAATGTCTATATCAAATTAAAACAAAGAAATCTGATTTGTATCATTTAGACCATCAATAGCATTAACTTCTTTTAACTTATCTACAACAGTTTGAGAAGCTTTAGTACGTCTTTTTAAATCTTCATAAGATATAAATTTACCAATTTCTCTTTCTTTTACAATATTTTCTACAACAGAAGTTCCTAGACCATTTAACCCTATTAATGGTACTCTTATTTTTCCATCTTCTATAGTAAATTTAAATCCATCAGATTTATATACATCAATACCTAAAAAACTAAATCCTCTGGCATTCATTTCAATAATTATCTCACAAAGAGCAAGTTCAGCTTTTCCTTTTACATCTAGTTTTCCATTAGAAGCTAATTCAAGTCTATAATTTTTAATAAAATCTATATCTTTTAGCATTATATCAGAGTTAAAATCCTCAGCTTTTCTACTTAAATATGCAGCATAAAAAGCAAGAGGATAGTGAACTTTAAAATAAGCTATTCTCATAGCCATCATAACATAAGCTACAGCATGTCCTTTAGGAAACATATATTTTATTCTTCTACAAGATTCAATATACCAATCTTTAACACCATGTTCTTTCATTAATTGAGAATATTTTTCCCATTGTTCTGGTTCTTTTGAAGGCCTTCCCTTTCTAACAAACTCCATTATTTTAAAGGCAGTCCCTTTTTCAATCCCATTATCAATAAGATAGTTCATAATATCGTCACGCACTGATATAACTTCACTTAATGTACACTCACCAGCTCTAACAAATTCTTGAGCATTATTAAGCCATACATCTGTTCCATGAGAAAGTCCAGAAATTCTAACAAGCTCGGCAAATGTAGTAGGCATAGTATCAAGTAACATTTGCCTAACAAATTGCGTTCCAAACTCAGGAACTCCAAAAGTTCCTACTTCAGAGCCTATTTCCTCTTTTGTAACTCCTAGCGATTCCGTAGAAGAAAATATTTTTAATGTATCTTTATCAGCTAAAGGAACTTCATATATATCTACTCCTGTATAATCTTGTAGTAATTTTATAGTAGTAGGGTCATCATGTCCTAAAATATCTAATTTTACAAGTTGTTCATCCATTACATGATAGTCATAATGAGTAGTAATAGAGTCAGAATTTTGGTCATTTGCAGGTTTTTGCACAGGACAGAATTCATAAATACTATGACCTTTAGGAA
This sequence comes from Fusobacteriales bacterium, assembly GCA_020063625.1. Taxonomy (GTDB): domain Bacteria; phylum Fusobacteriota; class Fusobacteriia; order Fusobacteriales; family Fusobacteriaceae; genus Hypnocyclicus. Next base: position 30,222 of record JAICDD010000017.1, on the reverse strand, counting down.
CAACTATCATACCACCAGGATGTTGACCTGTTGTTTTTTTTACGTTTTCACAACCTTTTGCAAGTCTAGTCATCTCAGCAGAACGTAAATTTATATTGTTTTCTTCACAATATTTTTTAACATACCCATAAGCATTTCTTTCAGCTAATGTAGATATAGTACCAGCTTTAAATACATTTTCTTTACCAAATAATCTTTCTGTAAATCGATGTATTTCTGATTGATATTCTCCAGAAAAATTTAAATCTATATCAGGAACTTTATCACCATTAAATCCCATAAATACTTCAAATGGAATTGAATGTCCATCTTTTTTATATTGAGTACCACATTTTGGACATACTTTATCAGGAAGGTCGACTCCACTTCCCTCTTGATTCATAAATTCAGAATTTTTACAATTTGGGCATATATAATGAGGATAAAGAGCATTAACTTCAGTTATACCCATCATAAATGCTACAAGTGATGAACCTACAGATCCTCTTGAACCTACTAGATATCCATTATCTAGAGATTCTTTTACTAGTTTTTGAGCTGATAAATAAAGTACAGAGAACCCATTACCAATAATTGCGTTTAATTCTCTTTCAAGTCTTTTTTCTACTATTTCAGGCAATGGATTACCATATATTTCATATGCTCTTTTATATGTCATCTCCCTAACAGTTTCTTCTGCGTTTTCAAGTTTTGGAGGATAAAAACCATCAGGTACAGGTTTTACTACTTCTATTTCTTCAGCAATAAGATTAGGATTAGTAATAACTATTTCTTTTGCAATATCTTCACCTAAATAACTAAATTCTTGTATCATCTCATCTGTAGTTCTAAAATAAAGTTTGTTATCACTATCAAAATCTTTATAGCCTTTTCCATATAATAAAATTTTTCTATATATATTGTCTTCTTCATTTAAATAATGTACATCACCAGTAGCAACAACTAATTTATTTTGTTTTTTTCCAAGCTCGTATATATATTTATTCATTTCAAGCAATTCATCAATATTTTTCATACTTCCATTTTCTATCATAAACATATTATTAGAACGAGGTTGAACTTCTAAATAATCATAAAATTCAGCAAGTTTTTCTATTTCATCTTTTGATTTTCCTCTAATATACGCTTGTATAACCTCTCCAGATTCACAAGCAGAACCAATAATTAAACCTTCTCTTAATTTTCTAAGTAAAGATTTTGGAACTCTTGGTTTTCTATGAAAATAATTAATATGTGCTTCAGAAACAAGTTCATATAAATTTTTAAGACCAGCTCTATTTTTAACGAGAACAATAGCGTGATATGTAGAAGCATTTTTTATATCATTTTTAAATATACTATCTACTTCATTTAATTTATATGCTCCCTCTTTTAATACAATATTTATAAATTTTTTAAAGACTTCTGCAGTTGCTTCAGCATCATCAACAGCTCTATGATGATTATCTAAATCAATACCATAATCTTTACAAATTGCTTTTAATCCATGACGTGATTTATCTTTTCTTATATTTCTACTCCATTGTAATGTATCTATAACAGATGGATTAAAATTAATATTAATTAATTTAGATTTTTGAATTATAAATCCTACGTCAAAAGATGCATTATGAGCAACTAATGTGGTATTTTCTACAAATTTTAAAAAATTAGGAAGTTCTTCTTCAATAGTAGGAGAATCTTTTACCATATCATCAGTTATACTTGTTAATTTTGTTATTTCTTCAGGTATTTTTCTTTCGGGATTAATAAATGTACTATATCTATCGATAATTTTATTTCCTTTTAGTTTTACAGCTCCAATTTCAATAATTTTATCATTATACGGGTCAAATCCAGTAGTTTCAATGTCAAATACTACATATGTTTCTTCTTCAATAGATATATCTTTTGGATTTTTAACCATATGGATTTCATCATCGACTAAATATATTTCACAACCTAAAATGACTTTAAAATCATCATATTTTTTGGCTGCTTTATATGCAGCTGGAAATGCATGTACAACACCATGGTCAGTAATAGCAATCGCTTTATGACCCCATTTAGCAGCTTGAGATATTAAATCACTTACTTCAACAACAGCATCCATTTCACTCATTTTTGTATGTGCATGAAGCTCAACTCTTTTCTCTGGATAAGAGTCAACTCTCTCTTTTATTTTAGGTTCAATTTCCATTATACTACTTGCCATAATATATTCTTCATTATTGTTATAAGCATCTGAATTTTTCTTACCTTTTACCTTTACCCACATACCTTTTTTTAAGTTTATTTTTTCATTTTTCTTTAAAAATACTTTAACAATAATTGAATCAGTATAATCTGTAATAGCAAAAGTAACTAAGATTTTTTCAGTACGAAGGTCTCTTTCTTCATAAGAAAATACTTCTCCTTCTAAAGTACAAGTATCACCTGGATGAATATATTCCAATTCTTGAAAAGAGATAGTTTTATCTTTTATTTCTCTACCATAAATAAGGTCTTTATTTTCACTTGTAGTAGTTTTAGGTACTTTTATATTTTCTTTTTGAATTTTTTCAAAATTATTATGATAGACTTCTTCTTTTTTTATAATCTCTTCTTCTAGCTGTTTTTTTTCTTTTTCAAAATCACCAACAGTAAATTTTACTTCAGAATTTATACCAAATTCTGTTAATCCTTCTTGAATTTTTAAGTCGATTTTATTTTGCATAAGATAAGTAAGAGAAATATCATTTTTTAATTCAATAATAACGTTATCATTGTCAATAATAACATTATAAAAAGCTAAAAAAGATTTTGCTACAACTTTTATTCTTTTTATATCTTTTATAACTCTATCCACTATTAATTTTTTTTCATCATCAGTTAAAGTATTTTTAGAATATTCTATTTGAAATTTAAATTTTATTTCTTCACCAAATTTTTCAATAAATTTTTGTTCTATAATATCAAGTTCAGTTAAATTTTGAATATCATTTACAAAACATACAAATTTTATAGCTTTTTGTTTTTTAGCTACAACAAGTTCTTTAATATTTACATTAACTACTCCAAAATCTTTAAATGGGTTTTTATTTGGAATAATAGTTATAAAATTTCTATCCATAGATTAGGCGACTCCTTTTATATTTTTTTACCTTTTATTATAACATTTTTGAGCAAAAATTTTAAATTATAAATAATAAAAAAACTGGCTTGTCTGAAAATTCTAGTTTTATTAAATAAAATTAAAATGAGTTCTTTAAAATTAAGAACTCATTTAGTTGATTTATTTTTTATAACACTTTTAATTACTCTTTTTGGGTCTATTAATAGTAATATCAGAAGTATAAATTTTTTGATTAAAAGAGATATTAACAATTTCATTTGCAACATCTAGAGGGTCCATAAAAGTATCAAAATTATAATTAGCATTTGAATCTTTCCAAAAAGGAGTTTTCATCCCTCCAGGATAAACATTTATTAATTCAATATCTTCATCTTTTATTTCGTCTTTAAGAGCTTCTAAAAAGCCTTTAGCTCCAAATTTAGCACTATTATAAAGAGTTTCATTTTTCTTTCCTTTTAGTGCAGCAGTTGAAAGGATAGATATAATTCTTTGGTTTTTTATTTTATGTCTAAGCATATAATTACAAACTGATTTTGTTATTAAAATCAATCCAAATAAATTTGAGTTGAAAATATCAAGCATTTTGTCTTTTGTAATATTATTAAAATTATCGTAAAAACCTTTTCCAGCAACATTAAAAAGACGTTGTATGTTATAATTATTTTTATCAAGATAATTAATAAAATAATATACACCTTTTTCATCAGAGATATCCAATTGATAAGTGATTATTTTTGATTCTTTTTGATATTCTTTTAATTCTAATTTACATTTTTCTAATTTATCAATATCTCTTCCAATTAATATTATATTTTCATCTTTTTCAACGATTAATTTTGCTATCTCAAAACCTAAACCAGAACTTCCTCCAGTAATAATATTATATTTCATTTATACCCTCCACAAATATATTATAATATATAATTATAATATATTTTATAGAAAAAATAAATAAAAATTATTATATAATGGAGAAATCCTCTCCTAAATTTTAGGAGAGGATTTCTGGAGATGATGTATTTAATTAAATAATTAATTAAAATCTATAAACAAAATTTGCTGCTAAGTAATCATTAGAGTCAAAATCACCAAATGTAGTTCCTGTATCACCTTCAAATATTTTATACATTACTTTAAAGCTAGTATCATCTTTTACTTTAAATTCTACTTGGTTATTTAACATATAATCTTTATCTTCTACATTATATACAACTTGTATTTCAGGTAAGATTCTTTCGTTTTTAAATTTATCAGATATTTTTGCAACAACAGTATTTACAAAATTATCATCATCTAGATTTTGAGTATATTCAGTTTTAACTTGTAAATTTACATTAATATTGTGTAATGGAAGGTCTTTATCCCCACCAACAACAGATTTTACTTGATTGTTACTATCTTCTATGTTGTAATAAGCTAATTCAGCTCTAGAATTTATTCCAAATAATACAGCGGAAAACTCTGTACCAATAATATCATATTTTTTATATGATACTGAATAAGTTGTCATATCTATAGTAGGAGTTTTTTCTACACCATGATAAAATGATACACCATAATCATATCCATTTTTACTATTTGTATATCTTATTCCATATTGTCCATTATCAATTTTGTTATCGCCATATAATTGTGCTTCTATTTCATCAATCATACTATATACATCAACTACATTTGTATCTAAAGTAATTAGATTTTTAGCAATTGTTTCTAAATCTGATTCTAAATTTGATTGAGTTGAAGTTTTCCATAAATCATTATCAGCTAATTTAGTTGTTGTAGTTTTTGGAGCATATACAAATTCTAGATTTCCATTTCCTACATAATAGTTTAATTGTACTAAATTTTCTGGCATTTTTCTGTCTAAATAGTCAGGATTTATTATATCGCTCATATCTTCAGCATTAAAGTTATCAATTACATGTACTTTATCGCCTTTTCCCCATACTAATTTAGTTTTTCCTACTAAAACATCATATTTATCATAAAAAAGTCTAAATGTAGCTTCATCAATTTTTACTTTTTCATCTCTACTATCATATAAGAAGTTGGCTTTTAATTCAGAATTAGCTTTACTTACTTTTAATTCTGTTTTAAATTTTTGATAATCATCTATAGTTAATTCATTATCTTTAATATCTTTTATATCTCCAGTAATAACTCTATTTATTAAATTTAATTCTCCATTAAATTCAAAATCTAATTTATTAGCATCTTCAGTTGACCAGAATCAGTAGTATCAAACCCATCATCAAATGCAAAAGAATTTATTGATAAAAGTGATATTAAACTAAGTAATAATAATTTTTTTTTCATTAATTTACCTCCTATTAATTTTAATTATCTTCCTGTTTGTAAATATTTTTGTGTAAATCTAGCTGGATTAATTGGTTTATTATATTCAATATAAGGTGCTCCAGATTTACTTCTTTTTATATATAATTTTGTTTTATGCCCAGTTTCTACATTTTCCATAGTAGTTTCAAAAATTGTCCAGATTCCATCAATTTTAGCTAAATCTTGTTTTACTGTTAATACTTTTTCTACTTCTTTTGTTTTTTTGCTATAAAGTTCAGCTTTTACAACTATAAAATGTTCTTTAGTAACCCAAGAAATCACTTTGTCATATTGAGAATCTTCAGGATTTTTTGCTTTTGATTCTACTACATAACAATCATAATTTCCTAATTTTTCTTCTCTTAATAATTTATGATTATCTTCTTCTACATCTCTTGTTTCCATGTCATCATAAGTAAAATCAGAACCCATAAAAGAGCTACTTCCTTCAGAAGAAGAGATTCTTCTTACTCTTTTTAATGCTGGTAAATAAATCCATTTGTCATCATCTCTATCTTTATTTTCTACTTGTAAGAATCTAGTGTCTTTTACAGAAGCAGGAGCTTTGAATTCCATAATAATTCTTGATAAATCATTGGCTTCATCATAAGTTTCTCCCCATACTTCAATTGTTCTAGGATTTACAGTACCATCTTTGTCTACTAAATCCATTCCCATTAAAGCATGTAAAGTTTTACCAGTATCTCTGTCTTTTGCAGTTTGTATAACCTCTTTTCCTGTCATTGAAAATGCTGATAAAGACATTACTACAACTAATAAACTAACTAAAAATTTTTTCATAAAAATTTCCTCCTTTATAATATTTAATGTTTTATTTTTATACATATATTTTTCATAGAGAGAAAATAATCTCTCTATGAAATTTTTAATTAATAATTATTTACTTATAAATTTAGGTTTAAATAAATTAAGTAATGCAGGTAATACTGTCATAGAAGCAGCTGATGAAGTAATCATAGTAATACTTATAAGTAATCCTAGATTTACAAGTGGTACAAAGTTTGAGAATAATAAAACTGCAAATCCAGCAGCAACTGATATAGCATTAAAAATTATAGCTTTACCAGATGTAACCAATGTATTTTTTGTTACTATTTCTAAATCATCACTTCTTTTTCTTTCATAATTATATGTAGCTAAGAAATGGATAGTATAATCAACACCTATACCAATAGCTATAGAAGCAACCATAGCAGTACCTAAATCAAGTTTTATTCCAAAATATCCCATTAATCCAAAGTTTATTAATAATGATATAGTTAAAGGGATTATTCCATAAATTCCAGCAACTAATGATTTATATGATAAGGCAACTATTATAAATACTATAACTAATGATGAAATTATACTCATAATTTGACTTGATACAATTAAATCATTTACAGCAGAAGACATATCAGCATGTCCAGCAACATTTACAGTGTATCCTTCAGGGAAATTAGCTTTAGCGTAATCTTTTATAGCTTTTTCTATTTTTTTAGTATAGATATTACTTCCTGTTTTTAATTGTATAATCATTCTTGCTTTTGAAGGTTCTAATTGGTCATTAATATAATCATCTAAACTACCTGAATAAAGTAGTAAATATTGAGAAATAAGATTTTTAAGTTCATCTCTGTTTGTAGCCATATATTTTTCAGGGTCATAAGGTATTTCATCATAAGAAGCACCTTTATAATTTAACTCTTTATTAATTACTTCTACTAATTCTTCAGCAGTTAAATTAAGTTTATCTGCATGTAAAATAGCATTATTTATAACTTTAATAACATCATTTGCAGTTTTTAATTTTGGTGTTTTGTTTTCTGTAGTAGCAGTTTCTTCCACACTAGAGTCACTAGCAAAGCTATTGTCTTCATTAAAAGAATTATCATTAAAGCTATCATCAGCAAAACTATTATCATTACCAAATGAGCTATCATCAAAGCTATTATCACTAAAACTACTATCATCGCTAAATGAACTATCAGCAAATCCATCATCTAAATTAGAATCAGAAGTTGTATTATCATAAGCTATCTCTTCCTCTTCTTGAGGATAATTCATAACTTGATTCATTCTTTTTAAGAAATCAGCAAATGAAGTAACTTCTCCTACTTGAGAATAATTATGTTTTAAAAAATCTTTTAAATTATCCATCTCTTTTAAAATTTCAGGATTTGTTAAATCACCTTTGTTTTCTCCTTCAACTAATACGTCTAATACAGTAGTTCCATTAAAAGTAGAGCTTAAATATTTATCAGAAACTCTTATTTCAGAGCTAGGTTTAAACATTTCAATTAATGGTCCATCAACTATTATTTTTGACATTCCAATAATAGAAACAACAATTATTACTAATGAAAGAAATAAAACTCTTACTATTTTTCTACCAAAGTAGTGATAAAAACCAATTAAGATTTTTGTAATTAATCCATCATTATCATCTTCATCAGAAGAAACTTTTAAACTATTGTGTCTAACTAATAAAAGTGCAGGTATAAGTAATACAGCAACAATAAGAGCCACTAATACTCCTACAGCTGTAAAGATACCAAAGTGTTTTATAGGAACGATACTACTTGTAGCAAGTGAAGCAAATCCAGCAATAGTAGTAACTCCTGCTAAAAATACAGGTTTACCAACTTTATGTACAGTTTCAACTACAAGTTCTCTATGTTTAGCTTCTGATAATGCTGATTTTTCTTTTTTTAAGTCATCATAATAGTGACTTATAATGTGTATTCCATATGCACTACCAACAGCAACTAAAAGTACTGGAATAACAGTAGATACCATCGTTAAATTAATATTTAACATAGCCATAAGTCCAATAGTCCAAATAGTACTTACAAGTACAGTAATAAGTGGTAATAAAACTCCACCAAGATTTTTAAATGATAAATATAAAGATAATATTACTACAAGGACAACAAATGGAATAAGTCTAGACATATCTTGTCTCATGTATTCTCCCATTAATACTGTAATAACAGGAGTACCTGCTACATAATAATCAATAGTTGGATTATTATATTTATTTAATACATCTTTTATATCATAATAGATTTTTTCTTTATCTTCTATTGCTAATCCTTTTTTTAATTTAATTAAAATTTGAGTAGATTTTAAATCATCAGAATATAGATTTCCTTTATAAATTTTCCAGCTTAATAATTTTTCTTTTACGGTATTTAATTCAGATTCTGTTTTAGGAATCTCTTTAGCAATTTCACCAACTTGCATTCCTTCAGGTGTACCTTCGATAAAATCAGTATTAGTAAGACCTGTAACATCTTCAACATTATTTATGTTTTCAAGGTCTTTTATTAGGTTATTAATTAATTCAAGATTTTTAATAGTAATAATAGAAGTAGTTTTACTTTTAATACCAATTGCCATAGCATCAGTACTACCAAAAATATCCTCTAATCTATCTTTTGTTACTCTTGAAATATGATTTTCTGGCAAGAAAATTTGTACTTCGTTGTTAATTTGTATTTTTGGCAGTTGCCAAGAAAAAAATCCAGTCATAGCAACTATAAATATTATAATTAGCCATGGTTTTTTAAATATTGTATTCATTTGTACCTCCTTAAAAAAATTTATATTTTTAATATTTTAAAAATTTAACTCTAAATTTTATACATACAAGAATGTATTTTAATATTGTTTTTAAAAACTCCAATTATGGAGTTTTTATTAATTTTATTAAATTTTTTATTATATAATCACTAGGAAAATCATCATATATATTTTTATTAAACATTAATGCTCTATCAAACCCTAAAATCATATTTATTACAGCAAATGATAGAAACTTTGCATCTAAATCTTTTCGAATAGTCCCTTTATCTTGACCTTGAAGAATTAATTTATTAGTTCTATTAATAATTTTTATTTTTATTTCATTTAACATATCATGAATTAGTGACGTATCATTTGCAAAACCTATTTTAAATTCAATAATTTGCTTATACTTTTTAACATTTTTATCAGATGTAAAATAATCAAAATATTTTTTAACTAATGATTCAATTTGACATATTGAATTTTTTTCTACTTTAGAGATTTCCTCATCCATTTTATTTAGGAAAGTACCTAAGTAAATATCAGTTAATTTTTTTAATATATCAAATTTATTTTGAAAATGCCAATAAATAGCTCCTCTAGTTACGTTAGCTTTTTTTGCGATATTATTTAAAGTAGCAGTTTCATAACTTTTTTCTAAAAAAACATCTAATGCAGCTTCTAAAATAGCCTGTTTGGTCTTATCAGCCTCTTCTTTTGTTTTTCGCATTTAAACTCACACTCCTTAAGAATATCCCTACAATTATATTAACATACATGTATGTATATAGGCAATAATTTTTTGAAATTTTTTTAAAAATTTATTCAGAATCTTCTATAACAGAATTTATAAATATCATACCAGTATCATAAATGTTTTTTCGTATATAGTCCATGTCTACATTTGATATAAAATCAGTACATACAAGAGTAGCTAAACCATGAGCATAAACCCAACATTTATGAAGGAGCCATCTTCTTTTTTCTTCACTTAATTTCTTAAATCTTTCATCTTGGTCAAATTCTTCAAATATCATTTTGTTAAAATCATTAATTAGATCTTTATAAAATTCCTGCTTTAAAAAAATAGAATCAAATAATTGTCTTTCATTTTTAGCAAATAAAACAATCCCCATTCCTATATTTAAAAAAATTTTATCAGTATAAGGCTTTTGCACATATTCTAAAAATGTAGCTTTAGCCATAGATAATATTTCATATTTTAATTCATCTATTGATTTAAAACTATTATATATTGGTGCAGGTGAAGAATTTAGTTTTTTTGCAATATTTCTAGCAGTAATATACCCTATTCCCTTTTCTCTTAATAATTCATATGATTTTTTTAGTATTTCTTCTTTTGTAAATACTGTTTTTTTTGCCATTTTTTACTCTCCTTAAATTTCCTAAAAAATTAACTATTTTTCATAGATTTTAAATATAAAATCTTTATACTCTTTTTCTTCTATTACTTTAAAATTTTGTAAATTAATTTCTGGGAAGTAGATATCTCCTTTATAAATTCCTTTTATATGAGAAATATAATATCTATCAACTTTATCAATAAAATAATTATATATTTCTCTACCGCCAATAATAAAAACCTCTTCATCTTTAGATAAATTAAAAATTTCTTCAATATCATTAATAGTTATTACATCATTAAAAGAAAAACGTTTATCTCTTGTTAAAACAATATTTTTTCTATTAGGAAGAGGTTTTCCGATACTATCAAAAGTTTTTCTTCCCATAACAATAGTATGCCCTGTTGTGATATTTTTAAAATTTTGCAAATCCTCTTTTATTCTCCATGGAAGATTTAAGCCATCTCCAATTAATCTGTTTTCATCAAAAGCAACAATTATACTTAACATATCTCCTCCTATAATAAAATTACGTATGTTATATTATAATAAAAATATTATTTTTATACAATATAAAATTAAATATTTATTATAATGTGCCGATAAAAATTATGTATAAATAATTTTATTAATATTTAGAAAGGCTGGTTGAGTAAAATGAAAAAAATACTTATTCTTGCTCTCACATTTATTTTATTAACTGTTAATATATACTCAAAACAGGGTGTATCAGTTATGTATATTACTGGGATGTCAAACTCGAGCTTAAGTGGATTAAACTCAAAATTTACTAGTAATGGAATTCCTAGTGTTGAAGAAGCTTTTTCAGTACAAGGAGCAAGTGGATATTTTACATTTGATAGAATAGTGCTAGGATTAGAAGCAGCAGCATTATTAGGAAATGATAAAATAAACACTAATTATATTGTAGGATTAGATGGTATGTATGGAAAAATTATTATGGGGTATGCATTAATTGATAATGGAAGACTTAGTATTATACCAAGATTTGGTGTAGGGAAATTATCAATGGATGTAAAAGTAGAAAAAAGAAATAATAATGATATACAAACTGTAGATGATGCACTTACACTATATACAGAAAAAAGTAAATTTAATATGGCAGGAACAATGCTAGATGCAGGAGTTTCTATGGAATATAATCTTGGAGTAGATGGAATGACAGGATTTATGTTTGGTATAGAAATGGGATATAAATTCCTACCATTAAACGCTGATTTTACAATGGATGATTTATCATTAAAAAGTACTCCAGCTGTAAATATGAATGGTTATTATTTTGTAATAAAACTTGGAGCAGGACAATTTAATTAAATTAATTAAAAAAAATTAAATTATAAAGACCTATTTACTAAATTTCAGTAAATAGGTCTTTTTTGTTTTTTATTAAAATGAATAATTGACTAATAGAAAGAGTCTTTATATAATGAAGTAGTAGAAAAATTTAGAAAGAAGGTAAAAAATGTTTTTTATAGAATTAAAATTGGAAATTCTTATATTTTTCTTTTTCTTTTTTTTAGTATTAGAAAAAGTTAGATATTATTATAATCAAAAAGATTATTATATAAGACATGATAGCTCAAACTTATTAATTATGTTTTTTAATACACTTATTTTTAATAGTTTATTTACTTATATATATTTTTTAATTACTTCATCAAATATATTTAAAAAATATGGAGTATTTCAAATATTAAAAATGAATTATCTTATACAAGGAATTATTATTATTTTATTATTAGATTTATGGACATATTTTTGGCACAGATTAAATCACGAAATAAAATTTTTAAGTAAATTTCATAGAGTACATCATACAGATACTATGATGAATGTAACTACAGCAGTAAGATTTCATTTTATAGAATTTTTATTATCTTTTTTATTTAAAGCATTAATAATTTTAATTTTAGGAATATCTTTAAAATATTTAATAGTTTATGAGATAATAATGAATATCTGTGTTTACTTTCATCATAGTAATATAAAAATAAATAAAAGATTAGATAATATATTAAATAAAGTAATAGTTACTCCTTATATGCATAGAGTACATCATTCTATTATAAAAAATGAGAGAAATAGTAATTATTCAGCACTATTTTGTATATGGGATAAGATTTTTAATACATATGTTTATAGAGAAGATATAGAAAATATAACTTTTGGGGTAGAAAAATATCAAGATAAAAAATATGATACATTTATTTATATGTTATTGACACCTTTTAAATAATTTGTTCGAAATAATAACCATAAAACCGAACAAAAATAAAATGCTAAGTAATTATTCAGCATTTTTTATCCTTGACATATTATGTAAATTTTTATATACTCATAAAAACAGTAAAAGAAATTTTAAATATAAAATTTTTTCTTTTCATTCATGTAGAGTGTAAATGTAGAATGGTAGTATGGTAGGAATAGAGCTCTTTTTATTCCTTTCATTAAATTTTTCAAATAATAAAAAAACATCAATTTTTTTCCAAAATAAAGATTTTTTTAAAAACACACTATATACTTTGTATTAGTTTTGTGATACAATATTTTAAACAAAAGCGAACAAATATATAAAATCTTTTGTTGGTTGTAAAAAAATAATAAAAAATGTTAAGATTAATTAAGATAAATTTTAAATAATCGAGGAGGAATAATTATGATAATTCAAATGGGAATAGAAGCAACAGAAAAAGATATTTTAAATGTAATTGAAAAAGCAGAATCAAAAGGATTAAAAACAAGTAAAATAGTAGGTCAAAATATAATAGTAATAGCACTTATTGGAGATACAAGTAAAGTAAGTGAAGAAGAATTTGCAGAAATGAAATATGTAGATAGAGTAACTAGAATACAAGAACCTTATAAAAAAGCAAATAGAAAATCACATCCTGAAAATACAATAATTGATGTTAATGGAATAAAAATAGGTGGAGAAGATTTTGTTATTATGGCAGGGCCTTGTTCTGTAGAAACTCCAGAACAAATAACAGAAGTGGCTAGAGCTATAAAAGCTTCAGGAGGACAAATATTAAGAGGGGGAGCATTTAAACCTAGAACATCACCATATAGTTTCCAAGGTTTAGAAGCCGAAGGATTAGAGTTATTAAATATAGCTAAAAAAGAGACAGGACTTCCAATAGTATCAGAACTTATGGCAATAGACCAAATTCCTCTATTTTTAGATAAAGTAGATATAATCCAAGTAGGGGCAAGAAATATGCAAAATTTTGCATTATTAAAAGAGCTTGGTAAAATCGATAAGCCGATTTTACTTAAAAGAGGAATGTCAGCGACAATAGAAGAGTTTATTATGTCAGCAGAATATATAATGGCTGGTGGAAATAATAAAGTAATTTTATGTGAAAGAGGAATCAGAACATTTGAAACATATACTAGAAACACTCTTGATTTAAGTGTGGTGCCAGCAATAAAAGAATTAACACATTTACCTATAATTATAGACCCAAGTCATGCTACAGGAAAATGGTGGATGGTAGAATCACTTTCAAAAGCAGCAGTAGCAGTAGGAGCAGATGGACTTATGGTAGAGGTTCATAATTGTCCAGAAAAAGCATTATCAGATGGACCACAATCATTAAAACCAGAAAAATTTGATAAATTAGTAAAAGAACTTAGAAAATTTACAAATATAGTAGGTAGAAAATTATAAAAGCAGGTGAAAATTAATGATAGAAGATGGATTTAATATTACTATTGTAGGTTTTGGACTTATGGGTGCGTCATATGCTATGGCATTAAAAAAATTTCATAAAGGGAAAATATATGCAATAGATATAGATGAAACTACTTTATTAAAAGCAAAAAATAGAGGATTAATTGATGAGGGATTTACAAGTGCAAAGGAGCCATTAAAAGATTCTAAATTAATAATTATCTGTCTATATCCAAAGCTTTTAGTTAAATTTATAGAAGAAAATAAAGAGTATTTTCAAAATGACGCTATAATTACAGATATAGCTGGAGTAAAATGTGATTATATAGAAAAAATAGATAACATTTTAAAAGGAAAAGCTGATTTTGTATCAACACATCCTATGGCAGGTAGAGAAAAACAGGGAATGGATTATGCAGATGCTGATATTTTTAAAAATGCAAATTTTATTATAATAAAAAAAGAAAATAATAAAAAAGAAAATGTAGAACTAATTGAAAATCTTGCTAAAAATATGGGATTTTTAAGAATAACAAAAGTAACAGCAAAAGAGCATGATAATATTATAGCTTTTACTAGTCAATTAACTCATGCAATAGCAGTATCTCTTGTAAATAGTGATGATGAAAAATTTAATACAAAGTTATTTATTGGAGATAGTTATAGAGACCTTACTAGAATAGCTAAAATAAATGGCGAATTATGGAGTGAACTTTTTTTAGAAAATAAAGAAAATTTAATATATAGAATAGACAATTTTATAGATAGATTAGAAAATATAAAAAAAGGTTTACTAAATGATGATAAAGAGATTTTAATAAAAGAGTTTAAAGAATCATCAGATAGAAGAGATAAATTTTAGGAGGATATTTAGATATGAAGAAAGTAATAATAAATCCAGAAAAAAATAATATAAAAGGGGAAATAGTAATACCACCTTCAAAAAGTTATGCACATAGAGCTATTATATGTGCTTCACTTGCAAAAGGAAGAAGTATAATTACAAATATAGATTATTCTGTTGATATAAACTCTACAATAGAAATAATGACAAAAATGGGTGCTAAAATTGAAAAAGATAGAAGTACTTTAATAATAGATGGTACAGATAATATAAATATAACAGATATAGACTTAAATTGTAATGAGTCAGGGTCAACAATTAGATTTCTTATACCATTAGCTCTTGCTAGATATAATAAGGCTAGATTTTTAGGAAAAGGAAAGTTAGTTACAAGACCACTTGACGTTTATTATAAAATATTTGAAAAACAAGGAATAAAATATGAAACAGATAATAATAAATTACCACTTTTAGTAGAGGGAGTATTAAAACCAGATACATTTGTAATACCTGGAAATATTAGTTCACAATTTATAAGCGGACTTATGTTTACAGCACCTTTACTTGATGGAGATTCTATTATTAAAATAGAGGGGAATCTTGAATCAAAAGCATATGTAGATTTAACTCTTGATATGTTAAATAGATTTGGAATAACAGTAGAAAATAAAGATTATCAAGAATTTATCATAAAAGGAAATCAAAAATATGTTGCACAAGATTATAGAGTAGAAGGAGATTTCTCACAGGCAGCATTTTGGGTAGTAGCTGGATTAATTGGTAAAAATTCAATTACATTAAAAGGAATGAATATTAATTCACTTCAAGGAGATAAAGCTATATTAGATATTGCTCAAAATATGGGTGGAAAATTAGATATAAAAGAAGAAGAAATTGTAGTATATCCTTCTAAAACTAAAGGAATAGAGATAGATGTATCACAATGTCCTGATATTGGACCTATTTTATCAGTACTTGGAAGTGTATCAGAAGGTGAAACAAATATAGTTAATGCTGAAAGACTAAGGATAAAAGAGTGCGATAGAATAACTGCATCAGTATCAGAATTAAAAAAAGTTGGTGCAAATATAGAAGAAGTGGGAGACTCTATAAAAATATTAGGAGTAGATAGACTTAAAGGAAATAAAACAGATAGCTGGAATGACCATAGAATAGCAATGTCTCTAGCTATATCATCACTTAGAATGGATGGAGAATTAGAGATAAATAATAGTGAGTGTATAAGAAAATCATATCCTAGCTTTTGGAAAGAGTTTGCAAAAATAGGAGGAGATGTAAATGAGTGCGAATTGGGGTAAAAATATAAAATTAACTATATTTGGAGAGTCTCATGGGCCTGGAGTAGGAATAGTAATAGATGGACTTCCTCCAGGGCTTCATATAGATATGGAGTTTGTAAGAGATGAATTAGAAAGAAGAGCAACAGGTAAAAATATGCTTATGACAGCTAGAAAAGAACCTGATGCAATAGAAATACTTAGTGGATATTTTGATTATCATACTACAGGAGGACCATTATCTCTTGTAATTAAAAATAAAGATCAAAAATCAAAAGATTATTCAAAATTAAAAAATTGGATGAGGCCAGGACATGCTGATTATACTGGAAATGTAAAATATAAAGGATTTAATGATTATAGAGGTGGAGGACATTTCTCAGCTAGAATTACAACTCCTTTTGTAGTAGCAGGGGCTATTGCAAAACAAATTCTTGCAAAAGAAAATATATATATTGGTTCACATATAAAAAGTATAGCAAATATAGAAGATAGAGATTTTGAAGAAAAAGATTTAAATAAAAATATATTTAGTGAACTAGCAAAAGAACAACTTTGTGTATTAAATAAAGAAATAGCAGATAAAATGAGAGATGAAATACTTAATGCAAGAGAAGAGTTGGATTCAGTAGGAGGAATAGTAGAAACAGCAATAATAAATCTACCTGCTGGAGTGGGAGAACCATTTTTTGAATCAATAGAAAGTAGACTAGCTAGTATGATATTTTCAGTACCTGCAGTAAAAGGTATTGAATTTGGTAAAGGATTTGGTATTACTAGACTTAGAGGTTCTGAAGCAAATGATGAATATTATTATGATGAAGAAGGTAATGTAAAAACTAAAACAAATAATAATGCTGGAATACTTGGAGGGATATCTAATGGTATGCCAATAATATTTAAAACAGCATTAAAACCAACAGCTTCTATATCAAAACCTCAAAAAAGTATAAATATAGAAACTAAGAAAGAAGAAGAGTTTGCTATAACAGGAAGACATGACCCATGTATAGTTCCTAGAGCAGTAGTAATATTAGAATCAGCAGCAGCTCTTACAATTCTAGATATGTTAATAGAAAGTAGGAGATATAATGGATTTAAATAAACTTCGTAATGAAATAGATGAAATAGATAGAAAAATAGTAGAACTTATTGAAAGAAGATATGAAATAGCAATAGGTGTAGCTAAATATAAAGAAAAAAATAATATTCCTATATATAATGAAGCAAGAGAAAAAGAGGTTATAGAAAAAAACCTTAAATATATAGAAAATAAAGAGTTTGTAAATGAAGTGAAAAAAACATTTATAAACATAATGGAGCTTAGTAAAGATATACAAAAAAGAGTTATAGGTTCTAAAAATAATCTAAATGTAAAAGAAGCTAAAATTATTGGATTTCAAGGAAGTGAAGGTTCTTTTAGTCATGAAGCTTTGTTAAAATATTTTAAAAATTATGAAGAGATAAAAAAATATCCTAGTTTTGAAGAAGTATTTAAAGCAATTAACAAAAGAGAGATAGAATATGGAATAGTTCCAATAGATAATTCTTCTACTGGAGAAATTACAGATACATATGACCTTATTAGAAAATATGGCTTATATATAGTAGGAGAAATAGCTATAAAAATAGAACAAAATTTACTTGGATTGCCAGGTGCAAAATTAGAAGATATAAAAGAGATTTATTCTCATCCACAAGGATTTCAACAAAGTAGAGATTTCTTAGATGAGCATAAAGAGATAAAATTAGTATCATTTCCAAATACAGCACTTAGTGCACAATATATAAAAGAACAAAATGATAAATCAAAAGCAGCTATTGCTAGCCTTAGAGCAAAAGAGGAGTATGGGCTAGAAATAATAGTACCTAGTATAAATTCTAATAAAAATAATTATACTAGATTTGTTATAGTTGGAGAAAATTTTGAAAAAAATAGTGAAAATAATAAAATAAGTATAGTATTATCAACTCCACATAAAACAGGGGGACTATATAAGTTTATTAAAAAATTTGCTGATAATAATCTAAATATGGTAAGTATAAAATCAAGACCTATTCAAGATAGACCATGGGAATATTTCTTCTATATTGATTTTGAAGGTAATATAGAAGATGAAAATGTACAAGATACTTTGGAATATTTTGAAAAAGAGAGTGGATATTTTAAGTTTTTAGGAAATTATAAAAAAGATGATAATATTTTATAGGGGGAAATTATGTCATATGGATTGTTAGGAGAAAAGCTTGGGCATAGTTATTCAAAAATTATACATGAAGAATGTTATAAAATAGAAAATCTTAATTATTCATATGAATTAATTGAGATAGAAAAAGAAAATCTTAAAGAAATAGAAAAAAAAATAAGAAATAAAAATTTATATGGTGTAAATATAACTATTCCATATAAAACAGAGTTTATAAAATATTTAGATGATATAAGTGAAAATGCAAAAGCTATTGGCGCTGTCAATACAGTGTATTTAAAAAATAATAAGCTTATTGGGGATAATACAGATTATTATGGTTTTAAACTTACACTAGAATATAATAGTATTGATTGTAAAAATAAAGATGTGTATATTTTAGGAAGTGGAGGTTCTGCTAGAGCAATATTAAAATGTATATTAGACCTTGGGGGAAAGGCACATATAGTTAGTAGAGATAAAAATCAAGCAGAAGAAAAATTTAAAAATACTTTTAAAAATATTAATTATTTAGAATATTCTGAACTAGATAATATAAATAAAAATAATAATATTTTAATAAATTGTACACCAATAGGAATGTATCCTAAAGTAGAGAATGCACCTATAAAAGAAGATATAATAGAAAAATTTGAAGCGGTAGTAGATATTGTATATAATCCTGAAATTACAAAATTATTAAAATATGCAAAAGATAAAAATATAAAATATGTAAATGGACTGTTTATGCTTGTAGCTCAAGCTGTAAAAGCAGAAGAATTATGGGGAAATGTTGAAGGAAATTTAATCGAGATAATAGAAAAAATATATTTTAAATTAAAAATTCAACTTTATAAAAGTAATATAGTATTTATAGGTATGCCTGGTTCTGGAAAAACAACTTTTGGAGAAAAAATTGCAGAGAAACTAAATAAAACTTTTATAGATTTGGATGATGAAATAGAAAAAAGTACGAATATGAGTATTTCTCAAATTTTTGAAAAATATGGAGAAAAAAGATTTAGAGAAATAGAGAGTGAAATAGTACAAAAATTTTCTAAAGAGAATAATTTACTGATATCTACAGGTGGTGGAATTATTAAAAATAATAAAAATATTGAAGCATTAAAAGAAAATGGAATAGTTATTTTTATTGATAGACCTTTAGAAAATTTAATAAGTAATATAGATGTAGAACATAGACCATTATTAAAAGATAATGTAGAATATTTAAAAATACTTTATAATGAAAGATATGAACTATATAATAAAGCTGCTGATGTAGTAGTAAAAAATAATACTGATTTTAATAATGTATTAGAAAATATTATAAAAAATATTGTAATCTAGATAACTCTAGATTACTTTTTTTTTATATGATATAATATATGAAAAAAGAAAGGTACTAGATAATGAATAAAATTAATAACAGATTACTAGCAATATTTGCATGTTTTTTATGGTCAACAGCATTTGTAGGTATTAAGATAGGATATACATACTATTCATCACCATTTAATTTTGCAGGACTTAGATTTACTTTAGCAGGAATTTTATTATTACCATTAATATATAAAGAAAAATTATTTTCTATACTAAAAGATAATTTTAAATTTATATTATTTATAAGCTTGGCTCAAACAGGTATAGGATATGCTATATTTTATAGTGCTATGAAATATGTAGATGGTGCAATAGCTGCTATAATTATAGGAGCATCACCATTAATTACAGCTATTTTATCACATTTTTTATTAGAGAATGATAAAATGAGTAAGGTAAAATTTTTAGCACTTATTAGTGGTATGTTTGGTATTGTACTAATTAGTTTATCTACTAAACCATTTAGTATAAATGGATTAAAATCAATATTAGGGATATTATTACTTTTAACAAATTCAACACTTGGTGGAATAGTGAATATAAAAATATCTAAAAATAAAGTAGCAATAAATCCAATAGTATTATCTTCATTACAAATGATAATAGGAGGAATATTTTTATTAATATTAGGTAGAATATTTGAAGGGAAAATTTATTTTAATTTTCCACTTCCATTTTATTTTAGCTTATTATGGCTCGCATTTTTATCAGCAGCAGCAATTTCAATATGGTTTAAATTATTAAAATCAAAAGATATAAAAGTATCAGAGCTTAATATGTGGAAATTTTTAATACCACTTTCAGGAGCATTTTTAAGCTGGATAATATTACCTAATGAAAGTCCAAATGTATTATCAATAATAGGAATGTTAATAATATTAATATCACTTGTATCATATAATAAAGTAAAAAAATAGAGGTGTATTATGAAAAGATTATTAGAAATAGCAAAACAACTTCAAGCAATATCACAATCAGGATTGTATTACTCAGAAAATGAGTATGATTTGGATAGATACAGACAGATAGAAGATTTAAGTGTAGAAATGATAGAACTTCTTACAAACAATAAAGCTGAAGAGATAAAATTAGTACTTTGTAATGATGATGGATATAAAACTCCAAAAGTAGATGTAAGAGGTGTAGTATTTGATGAACAAGATAGAATATTAATGGTAAAAGAAAAAATAGATGGTAAATGGAGTATACCTGGTGGATGGAGTGATATAGGATATAGTCCTAAAAAAGTAGCAGAAAAAGAGGTATTTGAAGAAGCAGGACTTATTGTAGAAGCTCAAAAACTACTTGCAGTTTTAGATAAAAGTTATCATAAACATCCAACAGATATTAATCATGTATATAAAATGTTTATTTCATGTAAAGTGGTCGGTGGAGAATTGAAAAAAGGAATGGAAACACTTGATGTAGGATATTTTGATGTAAATAATTTACCAGAATTATCTATAACAAGAATAACAAAAGAACAAATAGATATGTTATATAAATTTCATAAGGGAATTTACACTGATACAATATGTGATTAAAAAAAGGAAACTGAAAAGCATCTCTAAAAAACAGATTTGTTAAACGAGTTCTTAAATTAAAGGACTCGTTTTTAAATTATTTAATAGAAATTGACTTTTCAGTCACCTAAAATTTTTTTAATTATCTTTTAAACTTTTTATAAAAATTTATAAAGGTATATTGATAATAAATTCTACTCCTTTATTTGGTGCACTGATACATTTTATATTTCCCTTTAATCTTTGAGTAACTATATTATATACAATGTGCATACCTAATCCACTTCCACCTTTATCTCTTTTTGTTGTAAAAAATGGATCAAATACTTTTTTTCTATGTTCTTCAGACATACCTTTACCATTATCTTTGTATTTGAAAATAAGCTGATTTTCTTCTTTTATTATTATTATATCTATTGTACCCCTATCTATAGTATCAAATCCATGATTAATAGAATTAATTATAAAATTTGTAATAATTTGCGAAAAATCACCAGGATAACTTGTTATTTCTAGTTTTTTATCGCAATCTAGATTTATAGTATGGTTAGTTCTTTTTATTTGAGGATATAAACTAAGTAATACTTCATTTATATAATTATAAACATTAAATTTTCTTTTATCTTGAGTAGTTTGGTCTACAGATACTTGTTTAAAACTTTTTATTAAATCTGAAGCTCGATTAAGATTTGATAAAATTAATTTAGAAGATGTATCTGCATCATCTAAATAATTTTCTAAATCATTTCTAGTCATAATACTTTCTTCATATTTTTTCTTAATATTAGTTGTAGATTCTTCTAAAGTTGATGCAGCAGTTACACCTATTCCAATAGGAGTATTTATTTCATGAGCAATTCCAGCTACAAGTCCTCCTAGAACAGCCATTTTTTCAGATAATATAAGTTGTTCTTGAGTTTTATTTAATTCATCCATAGCTTTTTCTACTTTTTTTACTTCTTCAGCTATTTTTAATAATAAATTAGCATTTTGTAATGATAAAGTTGCTTGAGACAGTATCATTGATAAATAATCAATATCTTTATTATTTATTTCCTTATTAATTGTTATTGCTATAGCACCAAAAATACTATCACCAAAAATAGCTGGGAATATTACTAAATTTTCTGGTTTATCTAGAGAATCTAAATATATATTTTTAGTAGTATTTTTAAATAGGCGTGGTCTTTTATTTAATTCAATATATTCTAAATAAGGATTATTTTCAATAGATACTTTATCAGTTTCTTTTTTAGTTTGGTTAATTAAAGCATCTAAACTGTATTTATAATAATTATTATCAATTTTTATTAAAAATTCAAAACTATTATATTTGGATATTTCTTTAAATACATTTTTTAATTTTTCTAAAATTATTTCACTATTTAAATTAGAGTTGAAATCATTTGTTATTTTTTGTAATGATTCTAGAGTTTTAGTTTTTTCTTTTTGAGTAAAATATTCATATGTACTTTGTAGAGATACTTCAATAGCATATTTTAATTTAAGTAAAGTACTAACTCTAGCATATAACTCTTTTTTTTCAAACGGTTTTGTAATATAATCATTTGCACCAGCTTCAAAACCTAATAAAATATCTTCAGGTCTATCTTTTGCAGTAAGCATAAGTACAGGTAGATTAAATAAAGAGTGTGTTTTTCTTACTTCCTTACATACATCATATCCTGACATTCTAGGCATCATTACATCTAGTATCAATAAATCATAGTTGAATTTTTTAATTTTTTCTAGGGCCTCTTCTCCAGACATAGCAATATCTAAATTGTAATCTTTTAATAGTAATTGGTCTACTAATACTTGTAAATTGATATATTCATCATCAACAATAAGTATATTTTTATTTGAATTATGAGGATTAAATATTGGTAAGTATTCTCTATTAAGATGTTTTTTCTCTTCAGCTTGAATTCTTTCTTTTAATTCTTGTTCTCTTTTTATTTGTTCTCTAATAACCTCTTCTTCAAACATTCTATCTTGATCTACTTCATCACTAATAGGAAGAGTAAATACAAAAGTAGTTCCTTCACCTA
This sequence comes from Fusobacteriales bacterium, assembly GCA_020063625.1. GTDB lineage: Bacteria > Fusobacteriota > Fusobacteriia > Fusobacteriales > Fusobacteriaceae > Hypnocyclicus. The sequence continues at coordinate 6,878 of JAICDD010000017.1, read as the reverse complement.
ATTTTGATTCTACATGAATTTCTCCACCTTGTAATTCAATAAGTTGTTTTGTAATAGATAATCCAAGTCCAGTCCCACCATATTTTCTTGAAATTGAATTATCACTTTGTTCAAAACTTTCAAATATTTTATCAAGCTTATCAGGAGCAATACCAATTCCTGTATCTTTAACATAAAAAATAGCAGTAGTTTTATCTTTACTTATTTCAGCATCAATTATAATTTCACCTTTATGGGTAAATTTAATAGCATTTCCAATTAAATTATAGAGAATTTGCTCAACTCTAGCATCATCACCATAAATAATAGGAAAATTTTTAGGTATTTTGTTAATTAATTTTATATCTTTATTTCCGATAAGCATTCTACAAAGTGTAGAAACAACTTCTGTTATTTGATATATATCAATATCTTTTAATGATATTTCTAATTCTTTATTTCTTATTTTAGCAAAATCAAGGATATCATTTACTAAATTAACCAATCTTTTAGCACTTGAAATAATCATATTTAGATTAAATTCAGCTTTTTTTGAAAGAGGACCTCCAGCACCTTCAAGTAATGATTCTGTTAATCCAATAATTCCATTTAAAGGAGTACGAAGTTCATGAGAAGTATTTGCTAAGAAATCATCTTTAATTTTATCTAATTCTTTTAATCTATCATTTTTCTTTTCTATTTCAATAATATTTTGTTCTAATTTATCTATCATAGAGTTAAAATATTGAGCTAAAACTCCTAATTCATCCTGTTTTTCAATTTGTATTCTTTTAGAATAATTTCCATCACCAATCTCTTTAACAGCTTCAACAAATCTTTTTAATGGATTTAAGAATAAATTAGTTAAGAATAAAATAAGAATAATAACAAAAATACAACTTAAACTAGAAATAAGTATTATATTATAAATAATAGAACGAATAGAATCATCTAATTGATAACTCTCAGTTCCAATACCATAAAATCCTATAATATTTCCCTCAATATCTTTTAATGGTGTATACATAATATAGTATTTTTGATTTCCTATTTTTTCCTTTTGTTTATTATAGCTTCTTTGTGTAAAAGATAAATTAGAAATATCTTTATTTAATTTTATCTCACTACCATTTTTTATATTTCCCCAAGGGTCAGAAATAAATAGAAGTTTTGAAGTATCAAAAAACATAAAATGTGTACCAATATTTTTTGAAAGATTTGAAAAATTTTCTTTTTGTTTTTCAATATTTTGAATTAAAATTACAGTACCAATTTGAGTATTATTTTTTATAAGAATAGGAGCGCCTGTAATTATTTTTATAGTATTATTATCATTCCAAAAAGTCCAAGTAGATTTTTTTGAAGTTTCTATTTTTTTTACAAAAGAGTTAATAAAAGAAGTATAATTTTGAGTAGAGTTATTATTGATAATAAGTAGTTCATCTATCTCTTTATGTTTTTTTAAAATACTTTTAGTAAAATCGTTTATTTGACTTTTTAATTGCATTTGTAATGAAAAAGAAAGAGCATTATCTTGAGCAATATTTTGTGTAGTTAAAACTAGATTGTTGATATTATTATTTAAAATAATATTTGCTGCAATAGATTGACTTTTAAGAGAATTATTTATTTCTTTGTGAGAATTTTTTATAAATAGATTTATATTATAAATAGTTGCTAAAATAATAGTTGCAATAACTATTATTAATACAGAAATAGTAAGTTTTAATTTTAATGAATCTCTAATACGATATTTCATGGTACTCCTTTCAAATAGATTAATAATTGATTAAATAATATCAAAAAAAATAAATAGTGTAAAGTCAATATTTGAAATTCTGAATTAAAAAGTGAAACATTTTAATATTAAATGTATTAAAAAAGAAAAAAACTTTTAAAACTTGAAATAAATATCAAAATTCGATAAAATATAATTATAAATTAAAATAAAAAATAAAGTTTAATAAAATTTTTATAGTTTATAAGAGAAATTCATGTTAATATATAATAAAATTTATATAAGGGGGAAATATGAAGAAATTATTGTTTATTTTTATTATTTTGACGTTATTATTTTCACTAAATATTTTTGCAGATACTACTCAAAATGAAAAGAAAAGAGTAGTATTTGTAAAAGATGATGATGGAGAGTTCTTTAATTCTGTTGCTATTTTAATAAATAATCTTTTGATACAGAAAGGGTGGAGTAAAGAAAATTTTGAATATATAGTATTTTCTATTAAAGGAAAAGAATCCACAAAAAGAGAGATTTTAAATAAAATAAGAGAGTTGAAGCCAGATGTAGTTTTAATGAATACTGTTTCAATAAAAGATATAGGTATTGAATTAAAACAAGATGGAATACCTGTTGTTGCAAGTGGGGGACTAGAATTAAAAAATGATAAAGGAGAATTAATTTTAGTAGATAAAAATGGTTTTCCAACAACTAATATTACTGGTTTATATACTTTACCTTCAAATCATTTAAAAAATTCTTTTATGTTATTAAAAAAAATAGCACCTTTAAATGGAAAAAAAGTAGTTTTTGCTACGTTACCTTCAGGAGCATTTACAGAAGATAAAGTAAAAAAATCTTTAGATAGCTTAAATATTCAACTTAAAGATTTTAAAGAATTTACTTATATAGAGGATTATCAAGAGTTTGTAAAAAAATATAATGATGACCCTGAAGTTGGATGGATAATTTCTGGGAAAATGATTACAAGAAAGAAAAATGGTGAAAATTATTCTTTTGAAGAGTTTTTTAAATGGGAACGAGAGAATTTAAAAAAACCAAATATTGGATTTTGGGAAGTTTCTGCAGCACATGATAAACTTTGTGCATTAGGAATAGATTCTAAAATATTAATTGGGCAAATGGTAAATATGGCTGATAGAATATTAAAAGGAGAAAAAGTATCAAATATAAAAGTTGAAGATCCAGCTAAAACACTCATTATTTTAAATCAAAGAAGAGCAGAAGATATTGGGATAAAATTTAGTATTGATATAATTGGAGCAGCGTGGAAAATTTATACTGATTATGAAGGAAATTTTATTAGTAGAGAATAATAAAAACTACAAAAAACCCCTCGTATTTATACGGGGGGAATTTCTTATTATAGATTATTTAGTTTTAAAAAATTCTAATTCTGATTGTAAATTTTCACTTAATTTATTTAATTCATTAATAATATTCATATTTTCTATTAAAATATTTTTAATGACATTTGTACTTTCTGTAGCTTTTACAGTAAGGACTTCTATATCACTAGAATTATTAGCAATATTACTAACAGCAGTAGTTACTTCTCTAGAAGAAACACTTTCTTCTTCAATACTTTCTGCTAATTCTTCAAGATTATGATTATTTTTAATAGAAAGCTCTTTAATTTTTTCAATTTTATTTAAACTAGAATGACTTATTTCAAGGCCTTCTTCTACTTGACTTACTATTTCATTACTTCCATTATTTACATAATCAACTTCATTTTGTACTTTAGTTATTATTTCCTCTATTTTTTTTGTTTCTCCATTTGTTTGTTCTGCTAATTTTCTTATTTCATCAGCAACAACAGCAAATCCTCTACCAGCTTCTCCAGCTCTAGCTGCCTCTATTGCTGCATTTAATGCAAGTAAATTTGTTCTTTCAGATATATCATTAATTGCTATAAGGATATTTCCAATAGTATTAGACAAATTTTTAAGATTATTTATTTGTACTTTTGTTTCTTCTACTTTACTATTAATTTCATTTATTTTATTTACCATAGTTTTTATATCATTTACTGTATTATCTGATTCAGATAAAGTATAACTAAAATCTTTTATAAAATCTTTTACAGTATGAGTCATTTCAGTAGTTGAAGATGATATTTCTTCAAGAGCTGCAAGACTTTCTTCAACACTAGCTGTTTGATTACGGACATTATCAAGAACAGAATGCATATTTTGTCCAAGTTGCAGTATTCCTTCTTCTATCTCTTTAGAATTACCATTTATTATTTGATTCATAGTTTCTACAAGATGAGTAGAACTATCACTTACTTTTGAAGATAACTCTTTTGTATCATTAATTACTAGATTGATTTTTTTAATAAAATTATTTAAAGTTTTTGCCATTAATCCAAATTCATTTTTACTTTTTATATCAATATTAATATTAAGTTCTCCATCATTAGAAGCTTTTTCAAGCATTAAGTTGATTTTTTGGATTGCTCTAGAAATAGGATTAATTATATAGTTTACAAGGAAAATAATAACAACTAAAATAACTATTTTATTAAAAATATTAAATAAAATATCATTTGTCATATTTTTAGATTCAATTTTTCTAATTTCATCAATTTCAGCTTGTAATTCATCTATATAAAATCCTGTACCAATAAACCAATCAAAAGGTTTAAAATGTTTTACATGTCCAAGTTTTGGGAAAGGAGTATCTCCTCCAGCTTTTGGGAAATAATATGTTACATAGGATTCACCATTTTTTTTAGCAATATCAACAAGTTCTTTTACCAATTTTTTACCTGTTTTATCTGTTAAATTTTCTCTATTACTTCCTTCTGCTGATGGATTTGGAGTAAGTAAGATATTTATATAATTACCATTGTCAATCCAGAAATAATTTGTACCATCATATCTTAATTTTCTAACAGCTTCTTTTGCTTGATATTTAGCTTCTTCTAAAGTAAGTTCACCATTTTTATATTTTTCATAATAACTATTTAATACTCCAGTAGCAATAGAAACTAAGTCATCAAGTTTTTTCTTATATACTTCTATTCTTCTTTGTTCATAACCTTTTAATCTTTCTTCTAAAGAATTTTGAGAACGATTAATATAAAGAGTAATATCAATAACTAATAAAATTGTAAATATTATTAATAGTGGGTATATAATTTGTGATTTGATTTTTTTTACTTTAACTTTTTTCATAAAAAAACCTCCCCTAAAAATCTTTATAATTTAGTATACTTTTTTTTTAGGAGAAATCCTTTAAAAAAATTAATTTCCTTGTAAAATATTTTCTGATTTTAATTTTTTTTGTATTTCGTTTAATACACGTCTTTTATTTAAACTCCATTTTGGTTCAAATAAAGTTTCTTTATCACCATCTCCTGTAATCCGATGTATAACAATATTTTTATCTAAAATTTTTATTGTATCACATATTAATTTTATATATTCTTCTTCTGAAAAAATATGAAATTTTTGTTTTAAATACAAATAAAATAAAGGAGTATTTTTAATTATATAAAGTAGATGTATTTTTATACCCCAGGGTTTAATTTTATTAATGTATTTTATAGACTCAAAATATTCTTCTTTTGATTCATAAGGGAGTCCTGTAATTATATGTATTACAGTTTTAATATTGTTAATTTTTAATTTATAAAATGTTTCTTCAAAAACATTTAAAGAATATCCACGATTAATAAGTTTTGCTGTTTTTTCATGTATAGTTTGAAGTCCTAGTTCTATCCATAAATAAGTTTTTTTATTTAATTCATTTAATAAGTTTATAATATCATTATTAATACAATCAGGTCTTGTTGCAATAGCTAGACCAACTACATTTTCGTGATTTATAGCTTCATAAAATATTTTTCTTAAGTAATTAATATCTCCATAAGTATTTGTAAAACTTTGAAAATAAGCTATTACTTTATTTGAATTATGCTTATTTTTAATAAGTTCTATTTGTTTATTTATTTGTTCAGTAATACTGTCAAATCTATTTCCAGCATGTTCTCCACTACCTTCTTCACTACAAAAGATACAACCACCATAAGAGATAGTACCGTCTCTATTTGGACAGCTAAGTCCTGCATTTAATGATACTTTATAGATTTTTTCTCCAAATGTTTTTTTAAATTCATAATTTAAATTATTATAACGTTTATCTCCCCACATGTATTCTCCTATAATTTTTCTATAACTAATTTTTTTAATTTTTTAATATCTTTAACTTTTACATGCATAAAATCTTTTTCAATAATATTTTCTTCAATAAATTTTTTAAATATTCTTCTTATTTGTCTAGTTGATTTTCCTAATGATGATGACAATTCAGCTATATTTAATTTTTGTATTTCATTATTTTCATCCAAGCTATTATAAATATAAGTAGCTATTCTATTTTCTAAAGGATAAAGCATAGATTCATAAATTATGCTTGTATCATTATATAATTTTATAGCTAAAGTATGTAAAATTTTATTATTAAAAATATTATCCGTTTTAAGTAAATCTTTAATAAAATTAATATCAAATTTTATTACATAACTATCTATAATAGCTTCAACATTATGAATATATGGTTTATTTAAGACAAGTTCTACATCTCCAATAACTTCACCAGGTTCTAAAAAAGCTACAGATAATGCTTTACCATTTTCATTAGTTGTAGATACTTTAAATTTTCCATCAACTATAAAATAAAAATATTTTGGTGTTTGTCTTGATAAGATTAAAAAACTATTTTTTTTAACAGATTCTAAATGAGCTTTTCCTATGTAATCATTATTAAAAAAAGAGTTTATATTATATTTTTCATAATATTTTTTTAATAAGTTATTATTCATGTCATCACCTTTTTATTTTAATTTTATCATAAATATAAAGAGTAGTATATTTATTTTTGATTCGATATTTTTTGTGAAACCACGAGATTCATACATGATAGTACACTAGATTTTTTGTTACACAAAGAGCACGGAGAAAAGGCACTAAGAACCACTAAGATATAAGATGTAATATTCAAAACAGAGACTCAGAGTGCACTGAGATATACAGAGTTTGGATTGTCAACACTTTTTAACACAAATTTTTCTCGGACAGTTCCCTATAGGCAACTGGTGTTAGATAATTTAATGAACCGTGGATTCTTTCTGTAT
>JAICDD010000016.1 GCA_020063625.1 Fusobacteriales bacterium | reverse complement strand
TGTTGTTGTTGTTTTCCCGTGGTCAACGTGTCCTATTGTTCCAACGTTTACGTGTGGTTTACTTCTTTGAAATTTTTCTTTAGCCATTTCTTGCCTCCTATTCTTTTTTTATAAAATTATTTCATTCTTTCTTCAATTATTGCTTTTGCAACATTTGTAGGTACTTGAGCATATTCGCTAAATTCCATAGCATAAGTTGCTCTTCCTTGTGATTTTGATCTTAAATCAGTTGCATATCCAAACATTTCTGATAAAGGTACTTTTGCATTAATTATTTTAGCACCATTTCTATCAGTCATTCCTTGAACCATACCTCTTCTTGAGTTAAGATCTCCTATAATATCTCCCATGTACTCTTCTGGAGTAGTTACTTCTACTTTGAATATTGGTTCTAGTAATACAGGTGTAGCTTTTTTAGCTCCATCTTTAACTGCCATCGATCCTGCTATTTTAAATGCCATTTCTGATGAATCAACTTCATGGAATGATCCGTCAAATAAAGTAACTTTAACATCAACCATTGGATATCCTGCTAAAACTCCACCTTCTAAAGCTTCTTGCATTCCTTTATCTACAGCTGGAATGTATTCTCTAGGAATAACTCCTCCTGTAATTTTATTAACAAATTCATATCCTTTTCCTGGATTAGGCTCAATAGTGATTTTAACGTGTCCGTATTGACCTCTACCACCTGATTGTTTAGCATATTTAACTTCTGCATCAGTTGTAGCAGTAATAGTTTCTCTATAAGCAACTTGTGGTTTACCTACGTTAGATTCAACTTTGAATTCTCTTTTCATTCTATCAACGATAATTTCTAAGTGTAATTCACCCATTCCAGATATGATAGTTTGTCCTGTTTCTTCGTCTGTTTTTACTCTAAATGTAGGATCTTCTTCTGCAAGTTTTTGTAATGCAATTCCCATTTTTTCTTGGTCAGCTTTTGTTTTTGGTTCAACAGCTACTGATATAACTGGTTCAGGGAATTCCATTTTTTCTAATATAATTGGATTATCTAAAGAGCATAGTGTATCTCCTGTAATTGTAGCTTTTAATCCAACTGCAGCTGCGATATCTCCACAATATACTACATCTCTTTCTTCTCTTTTATTTGCATGCATTTGAAGGATTCTTCCCATTCTTTCTTTTACATTTTTAGTAGAGTTTAGTACATAAGAACCTTTTTCTAAAACTCCTGAGTAAACTCTAAAGAAAGCAAGTTTTCCAACAAATGGGTCAGTCATTATTTTTCATATCAGTACCTTTTACAGCTCCGATATCAATTGGTGAAGGCATAAAATCAACTACTGCATCAAGTAAAGGTTGAACTCCTTTGTTTTTAAAAGCTGTTCCACAAGTAACTGGTACAATTTCATTTGCAATTGTAGCTTTTCTTATTGCAGCTTTTATTTCTTCTTTTGTTATTTCTTCTCCACCAAAATATTTTTCCATTAATTCATCATCTGTTTCAACTACAGCTTCTATCATCGCTTCTCTAGCTTCTTCAGCTTTAGCTTTTAATTCTTCTCTGATGTCTGCTATATCATAATTAGCACCCATTTCATCTGTAGTCCATAATAATTCTTTCATTTCAATTAGGTCTATTACACCTTCAAAGTATTCTTCTTTACCTATTGGTATTTGGATAGCTACTGGGTTTCCACCTAATTTTTCTCTGATATCATTTACGCACATATCAAAGTCAGCACCAACTCTATCCATTTTATTAAAGAACGCCATTCTTGGTACTTTATATTTATCAGCTTGTCTCCAAACTGTCTCTGATTGTGGTTGAACTCCATCAACTGCTGAGAATACAGCAACTGATCCATCTAATACTCTAAGAGATCTTTCAACTTCAACTGTGAAATCCACGTGCCCTGGTGTGTCTATTATGTTTATTCTATGACCTTTCCAGAAACATGTAGTTGCAGCTGATGTTATTGTAATTCCTCTTTCTTGTTCTTGTTCCATCCAGTCCATTTCAGCGGCACCTTCGTGAACTTCTCCTATTTTATGAGTAACTCCTGTATAAAAAAGTATTCTTTCTGTTGTTGTTGTTTTTCCTGCATCTATATGCGCCATTATACCGATGTTTCTTGTTTTTTCTAAAGAAACTTGTCTAGCCATTTGAAGCTTAACCTCCTTAATTTGTTATTTTAAGGCTTACCATTTATAGTGTGCAAACGCTCTGTTAGCTTCAGCCATTTTATAAGTATCTTCTTTTTTCTTAACTGATCCACCTTCATTATTTGCAGCAGCTATTAATTCAGCCGTTAATCTATCTATCATACCGTATTCTTTTCTAGCTCTTACATTTGTTACTAACCATCTTATTGCTAAAGCTTGTTGTCTTTCTGGTCTTACTTCTACCGGTACTTGATATGTAGCTCCACCTATTCTTCTTGATCTTACTTCTACTTGTGGTTTTACATTTTCCATTGCTTGTTTAAATATTTCATATCCGCTTTGTCCAGTTTTCTCTTCTATTTTATCCATTGCAGTATAAAATATTTTTTCAGCTATTGATTTTTTTCCATCTAACATGATGTAGTTTATAAATTTAGTAACAACTGTATCACCATATCTTGAATCAGGTAATACATCTCTTTTTACTGCACCTCTTCTTCTTGACATTTAAATTATTTCACCTCCGATTATCCTTTTTTAGCTCCGTACTTAGATCTACCTTGTTTTCTATTTGCAACACCTGCAGTATCTAATGCACCTCTTATTATTTTATATCTTACCCCTGGTAAATCTTTTGTTCTTCCTCCTCTTACAAGTACTATTGAGTGCTCTTGTAAGTTGTGTCCGATTCCAGGAATATAAGCAGTAACTTCTATACCATTTGTTAATCTAACCCTTGCAACTTTTCTTAACGCTGAGTTAGGTTTTTTAGGAGTAGTTGTATAAACTCTTACGCAAACTCCTCTTTTTTGTGGATTTTCTTGTAACGCAGGAGAGATTTTCTTTTTCTCTAAGTCTCTTCTACCTTTTCTAACTAACTGATTTATAGTAGGCATTAAACCTCGCTACCTCCTTTCGATTTTTTAATTTTATAGACTAACTTTGACATTATACTTTTTTGTTTTCAAAAAGTCAAGTCTAAATATTTTTTTATTTTTACGCATTATAATGCTATCACTTTTTCTATCTTTCGTCAAGAAAAAATGAGCTAGTTTAAAAATTAAACTAGCTCATAAGTATGTATTTTATTAAATTATTTATTTAAGTTGTAGAATACACCCATTCCTTTGTATTCTGCAGCATCTCCTAATTCTTCTTCAATTCTTAATAATTGATTGTATTTACAAATTCTATCTGTTCTTGAAGCAGAACCAGTTTTAATTTGTCCAGCATTTGTTGCTACAGCAACGTCAGCTATAGTATCATCTTCAGTTTCTCCAGATCTATGAGAAACAACAGCTGTAAATCCAGCTTTTTTAGCCATTTCTATAGCTTCTAAAGTTTCTGTTAATGTTCCAATTTGATTTAGTTTAATTAAGATTGAGTTAGCAGATTTTTTCTCAATACCCATTGCTAAGTATTCTGTATTTGTTACGAATAAATCATCCCCAACAATTTGAATTTTATCTCCTAATCTTTCTCTCATCATAGCAAATCCTGCCCAATCATTTTCACTTAATCCATCTTCTATTGAAGTTATTGGATATTTTTCTACTAATTCAGCATACCAATCGATCATTTCAGCAGTTGTTCTTTTTACTCCACCTTCTCTTTTGAAGTGGTAAGTCATATTTCCATCTTCTCCACCTTCACAGAATTCAGATGCAGCAGCATCTAAAGCTAAAGTGATGTCTTTTCCTGGCTCATATCCAGCAGCTTTTATAGCTTCTATAATGATATCTAAAGCATCTTCTGTTCCATTTAATTTAGCTGGAGCATATCCACCTTCGTTTCCTACGTTAGTAGAATCTCCTTTTGCTTTTAATAATTTTCCTAAGTGATGGAATACTTCTGCACCCATTCTTAATCCTTCTCTAAATGATTTTGCTCCTACTGGTTGTACCATGAATTCTTGAACGTCAACAGCTGAATCAGCATGTGATCCACCGTTTAATATATTCATCATTGGTAAAGGTAATTCTTTTGCATTTGGTCCACCTAAATATTTAAATAAAGATAATCCTTTTGCTTTTGCAGCAGCTTTTGCTACAGCTAAAGAAACACCTAATATAGCATTAGCTCCTAATTTAGATTTAGTTTTAGTTCCATCTAATTCGATCATTTTTCTATCGATAGCAACTTGATCAAGTGCATCCATTCCTACTACTGCTTCTTTAATTACAGTATTTACATTGTTTACAGCTGTTAAACAACCTTTTCCTAAATATCTAGATTTATCTCCATCTCTTAATTCTACTGCTTCTCTTTCTCCAGTAGATGCTCCTGATGGAACAGCTGCTCTTCCCATAGCTCCACATTCTAAAGTTACATCAACTTCAACTGTAGGATTCCCTCTTGAATCTAATATTTCTCTGGCATGAACATTAACGATTTTTGTCATCTACATTCCCTCCATTTTATTTAATTTATTAATAGCCAATTAATTTTAACACAAATAATAGGTAAAGTCAAAATGATTTTAGTAAATTTTTTAACAATCTTTTTTTGTAATATCTATTTATTTTATAGATTATTTTGTTATTTCTTCTAACGCATTGTTAATCTTTTCGTTTAAAATATCATATTTAACTCTATCTTTTGATTTTTCAAAATCTGCTTTTTCAAATTTTTGATATTTTGTTTTTTCAAATATAACAACTTTGTTATTTGTAAATAAATTAATCTCATTTAATTTAGAATCAAGAATAGCATTAGATAATTCTCTATCAAAGCCAATTCCAGCTATATAACCATCTCTTCTTATTTTTTCAAATTCAACATTTTGAAGTGTTGAGTTTTCTTTTGCAGCATCTTCAAAAGTTAATTCTTTATTTTTAATTTTTTCTAATATCTCTTTTGCTTTTTCTACAATATTATTTTTTGTCTCTTCACTTACATTTTCTTTTATTAATATATGTCTAGCTTTTACACTCTCTTTTCCATTTTCTGTTTTTTTATCTTCTACATAAATAATGTGATATCCAAATTGAGTTTTTACTATATTTTGATTGATTGTTCCTTTTTCTGTAGAAAAAGCAGCATCTTCAAACTCTTTTATCATTCTTCCTTTTGTAAACCATCCAAGGTCTCCACCATTTACTGCTGTAGGTCCTTCTGAATATTCTTTTGCTTTTTCTGCAAAATTTTCAGGTGTTAACTCTTTTAAAATATTTTTCGCTTTTTCAAGTGCAGTTTTTGAATCTGCTTTACTTGGCTTTAATTCAAATTCTATTATTTTTGCATTTGCTTCCTCTTTTGTCTCATATTTTGTACTGTTTTTTTCAAAATATGTTTTTATCTCTTCATCTGATATTTTTATCTCTTTTCTCAATTTTTCTAAATATTTTTCTCTTAAATCAACTATTTTATCTTCTACTGCTAAACTTTTATCTAATTCTACTCCAGCTTTTATATATTTTTTAGCTGTTTCTATATCTTTATTTATTGCTTCTTTTGCTTTTTCTGCTGCTGTATCTCCAGCACCATATAATTTTTGAATTATAGTTCTATTTGCTACATCAACATTAGAAAATTCAAATCCATCTTTTGAAATTTCTATATTATATAAATAATTTTTATAATTTTCTTTTACATCTTCATATTGAGCATTTTTTAAAAGGTTTGATACATACGCTCTATATAATTTTCCTTTTTTATTATTTAATAATCTTTCTTTTATTTCATCTTTTACTTCTTCATATTTTTTATCTAAATAAAGTCCATATTTATTATTTTCAAAATATGCTTTTACTTCATCATCACTTACTTTAGCTTGATTTTCTATCTTTTCTGTTGCTTTTTCTACTAATAAAGAATTTTTTATATCCTCTTTTAAACTATCTTTTGTATATCCTTGTACTTTTAAAGCATTTTTAAATGTTGTTTCATCTGGAAAATTATTTTTAACTTGTTCATATCTTTCATTTACTTCTTTTGAAGAAACTTTTATTTTCATTTTTTTAGCTTCCTCTGCTAAAAGTTCTTGCTCTATTAAATTGTTAAAAATAATAGTTTTTAATTCATCTCCATCAATACTATTTCCATAGACTCTTCTATAATTTTCTATACCATTAGAAAATACTCTTTCAACTTTTAAATAATTTACATAATTACCATTTAATCTAAGTGCCATTCTTTGTGCTTTTGCATTTTTATATGAATATACATAGCTTACAACAGCTCCTACTATTGTAATAACAAAAGCTATTACAAATATCCATATAAATGGTTTCATTGTTTTTCTTAATTTTCTTATTGCCACTGTTATGTCCTCCCTGTAAAATAATATAAAATATACAAATTATTATAGCAAGTTTATTCTTAATTTTCAATTAAATAGTATTACTAAATACACTTTTAATTTTTTCTAAAAATTTAGTTTCATCTTTTTTAAATAAAAGTTGTAAATTAAAAATAAGGCTATTTTCATGTAACCAACAAAATATAGGATTTTCTCCTGTTTTTAATTTTTTTTCAATTTCTTTTGCATCTAAATTTTTAGGTGTTAAGATAATTAACTCTCTTTCAAATTTTCCGTTTTTATTTCTATCATCTAAAGTTAAATATTCTCCTTCTATTAAAGAAATTTCAACTTTATCTCCTATTTCTTTTTCTAATTTAGTTAATATTCTTTGATTTTTTTTCTTTATTTCTTCTTCACTTAATAATATTTTTTCAATAAAAATACTATCTTTATTTTCTTCATAATAAGCTTTTAGTAAATGAAATAAAAATATTTTTGTTTCTTTGTTTATAGTTAAAACTTCAAATATAATATCATTTTTTATTTCATTGTATATTTCATCATCTTTTATAAATATAAATGCACATTTAGGAAGTCCTGCAAATTTTGAAAAATCTACTATATCTATTAAAAATTCATTTTCCAAATATTCATTTAATTCATAAGACAGTTCTTTTATCTCTTTTCTATTAGTTTTAATATGAACTTTATCTGTTATATTTATTACTTTATTATTCATATTTTTAAATTCTTTATAAGAGATATTATTTTCAACTGGAATATAACTCATATCAATATTTAATATATATCTATCATCATAAAGTTTATCTAAATAATCTTTAGATGTCACATTATTTAAATACCCTACAAATTCAATATTTATTCCATTTTTTTCTAATATATCTTTAGGTCCTATTTTTTCTAACTTAATAGCATCTTTAAAATTCATTATTATTTCTTTGTTTTTTAAAAAAGTATTTGTCAAAGCGTATATTGCTCCTTCAATATTATTTACAATTAAAAAATTACTAGGAAATTTTAATTTTTCTAATAATTTATTCAATTCTTCATCTAAAGAACTTTGTTCTTCCAGTTTTATATCATACTCTAAAGTATTATAGTTACTTAAAGTATCTGCTATATCTCTCATAATTTTTCTAGAATAAATTGTATTTCCTATGTATTTTGAATATACTGTTCCTAAACAATTTATTACTATCTTTTCCTCTTCTGTTTCTTCTTCTGTTTTATCTTGAAGTTGTTCTTTTAACTTTTCTATATAAAAATCTAAAGAGTAATCAAGATTTTTTATTTCACTTTCCTGTTTTGCTGTAGTAATTTCAAAATGTCTTTCATCTAATATCTTGTCTAATTCTTCATCTATAATATTTTCAGAATAGATTTTAATAAGTGCTGCAACTTCTGGAACTTCTTTTATATCCTCTTTACTAGGTAATTTGTCTAGATATGATTGAATCAATAAAAAATCCATTTTCTATCTCTCCTTAAGTTTATTCTCCGTCTTTTCCGCCTCTTCTATCTAAATCATATTTTCTTATTTTTTCATATAATGTAGTTCTACCTATTCCTAAAAGTTTTGCTGTTTCTTGCTTGTTCCATCTTGTTTTTTGTAATGCGCTAGCTATAACAACTCTTTCTACCTCTGCTAAGTCATATATATCTTTTTCTAATATATCTTTTAGTGGCCCTATACCTGTAATTGTTTTATTTTCTAAAGTATCTGATTTCATTTTTATTTCAAGAGGTAAATTTTCTACACCTATTACTTTATCATTTGATAAAATTACCATTCTTTCAATAATATTTTTTAATTCTCTAATATTTCCAGGATAAGAATATTCTATTAAATATTTCATAGCTTCTCCAGATATTACAACCATATCTTTATGAAGGTCAGATACAATTTTATTTAAGAAATAATTTGCAAGTAAAGGTATATCCTCTTTTCTTTCTCTTAAAGCTGGTACTTCTATTGGAAATGCTGTTATTCTATGATATAAATCTTTTCTAAATGTTCCTCTTTTTACAGATTCTTCAAGATTTTCATTTGTAGCTGCTATAAATCTAACATCTACTTTTATAGTTCTGTTACTTCCTACTCTTCTAAGCTCACCATACTCTATTACTCTTAATAATTTTGCTTGTGTTTTTAAATCCATAGCACCTATTTGATCTAAAAACAGTGTTCCTCCATCAGCCTCTTCTATTATTCCTTTTCTAGTAGTATTAGCACCTGGATAAGCACCTTTTTCATATCCAAAAAGTTCTGATTCTATTAATGTAGGAGCTATTGAAGCGCAATTAATAATTATAAAGTTCTTTTTTCTTCTATATGATTTTTTGTATATCTCTTTTGCAACTAGCTCTTTTCCTACTCCATTTTCTCCAGTAATAAGAACTGTAAGGTCACTATCAGCTACTTTTTCTATTACTTGTTTCAGTTCTTTTATTTTAGGGTTTTGTCCTATTATTTCCTCTGCTTCTTCTGTATCCGAAAGTTTTTTCTCTAATTCTCTTTTTTCTTTTAATAATTCTAAATTATTTAATGCAGGTATAATTACTCTATTTAATTTTCTAAGCTCTATTGGTTTTATTACACAATGATATATTTGAGCTTTTTTTAATTCCTCTAAAACTTCTTCTGTTTCTTCATTAACCAAAGCAATAATAATAATATCTTTTCCTATTCCTCTTAATTTTCTAACTGCTTCTGTAAATGTAAACCATGATAAATTTTCATCTAATAATAAAATATCAAAATCGCTTTCTCTAAGCATATCAAGACCATCTAAAAAATTATTGAAAGTAATTACCTCATATTCATCCTTTAATTCTCCTCTTAGGCTTTTTAATGTATCTTTATTTTCTGAAATTGCCAAAATAGATTTTTTATTCATAATTAAATCCCTCCATAATAAAATTTCTATGTACAAAAAAAATACATGTAATTTTTCAATATATTTTATCACTCAAATTTCTATTTTGCAACATTTTTGTATTATTTTTTAATTTTTTTTAAATTATGTACGATAATATTTCACTTCATAAAAAAACACTTTAGCTATTTAGCTAAAGTGTTTTTTTATTTTAAAACATTTCTTCTACTGGAGAGATTATTACAAACATATCTACTCCCTCTATAAGATTTTTTTTCATCTCTTTTAGTTTTACTATTAATTGTTCAGCTTTTTCGTTTTCTAAAAGAAGAATAAAAATACTATCTGTTCCTGGCCAAATCTGTGTCCCCATATGTCTTATATTTTTTGACCATTTAGCTTTAACTTGCTCTAAATTAAGATATTTTTCAATTTTTTCTTCTTCAAAAATTTTTAATATCTCATTTTTTGCCGCGTCAGAATAAACAATTCTTATTTCCTTATACATTTAATCACTTCCTTTAGTCTTTGTATATAGAAGTTTCATATTTTAATTTGTGTTTATTTTTAAATTTCATTCTAATACTTTCTTCTATTGAGTATAATACAGGTATTAATACTAATGTAAGTAATGTAGCAAATAAAAGTCCAAATATAACAGCTATCGCCATACCTTGATAAAACTCTGTACCTTGTCCAATTCCTAAAGCTAATGGAAGCATACCAAATACTGTTGTTGCTGTAGTCATTATAATAGGTCTAAGTCTTGTTCTTCCTGCTATTTTTATAGCTTCTGTTAACGGATGATTTCTAGCTCTAAGTACATTTATATAATCTATAAGTATAATAGCATTATTTACAACTATACCTACTAGCATTATTATTCCTACCATTACCATAATATTAAATTTAATTCTAGTAACAGCAAGCCCAATTAATACCCCTATAATTGATAATGGAAGTGATCCCATTATAATTATTGGCATTGTAAAAGATTCAAATTGTGATGCAAGTATAAAATATATTAAGAATATTGCAATTCCAAATCCAAATAACAGATCTTTCATTACATCTATAAATTGTTCTTGATCTCCACCAAAATCATATCTAATTCCTTTTGGAATATCTAATGTTTTCATTACATCTTTTATTTTTGAAGTAGCTGTTCTTAAGTCAACATTATCTGTATTAGCTGAAATTGTAATAATTTTTGATTTATTCTCTTTTTCTATTTGTGCTGCTCCCTCTTCTAATCTAAAAGAAGCTACATCTTTTATTTTTATTTTTCCACGTCTAGTGTTTAATTCTAAGTCTAATATTTTTTCTATACTATTTCTATAATTTTCAGACATTCTTACTGTTACATCAACGTCTTTATTTGATGTTTTTATTGTAAAAGCATCTGTACCTTGTACTTGATATGAGATTAAAAATGCTATATCTGATACTCTTAATCCATAATATTGTGCTTTATCTCTATCTATATCAAGTTTTAATTCTGGATTTCCACCTTCATAAGATGATTTTACATCAACTAATCCTGGAATATCTTTTACTTTTTCTAAAACTGTTTTACTAAAAACAGATAGTCTATCTAAATCATCACTATAAAGTTTTAATTGTATTCCACCATCACTTCCGCCTCCTGGTCTACCACCTGAAGCAGAAACAGTAATTTTGGCATCTGGTATATTAGTTAATTTTGGTCTTATTTGAGAAATAATCTCATTCATTGTTTCTTTTCTTTCGCTTTTTTCTGATGTTTTTATATTTATTGTAATTTTTTCTTTACTTACAGATGTAGAATAATTTACAGTAAATTTATCATTTTTAACAACTTCTTCCATTTTTCTTGCTATTAAATCAGCTTTTTTTACATCAAGTCCTTTTGCTAATTTTGCTGTAATTGAATATTCACCTTGGTCCATTTGTGGGAAAAATTCTGTTTTAATTGTTAAAACAGCAAGTCCTATAGAACCGGCAAACATAAATAAAGCTATTAATACTGTTATTATTCTATGTCTTAGTGCTTTATCTAATAATTTTACATATACTCTTTTTATTTTTTCTAATACTTTTCCTTCTTTTGTTATTGATTTTTTAGGATCTAAAAATTTTGAAGCTGCCATAGGTACAAATGTTAAAGCAACTATTAAAGAAGAAATTAATGCAAATGTAATTGAAAATGACATATCATGAAATATCTCTTTAGCCATTCCCTCTCTCATTACAATTGGTAAAAATACTGCTATACTTGTAGCTGTTGATGCTATTATTGGTACTGACATTTCACTTGCACCATTTGCTGAAGCTGTAAATTTATCCTCTTTTAACTCAGTAAGATGTCTATAAATATTATCTATAACAACAATAGAGTTATCAACTAACATTCCTACTCCTAGAGCAAGTCCCATAAGAGATATTACATTTAAAGTAATATTTCTAAGTGGAAGTAGTGCAAATGTAAATATTACTGATACAGGTATAGCTATTGCAACTACTAGTGTTGCTCTTATATTTTTTAAGAATACTAACAGAACTATTGATGCTAGTATAATACCTACAATAGCATTATTTGACACTGTTCCTATTGATTGTTTTATTGGTACTGAAAAATCACTAGCAAGTACTGTATCTACTCCAGGAGGAAAACCTTCTTGTAGTTCTTTCATTATTTTTTTAGCTTCATCTGCTATATTTACAGTATTTCCCTCTTTTACTTTAATTACTTCAATTCTTATAGATGGTTGTCCATTTTGTCTTGCAAAACTTTCTACATCTTTATTTGATAATTTAATATTTGCTACATCACTTAATCTAACTAATTTCCCATCACTATTTGATACAACAATATTTTTTACTTGATCTATTGTTTTTATCTCTCCAATAACTTTTACAATAAACTCTTTATCACCCTCTTTTAAATTTCCTAAAGGAATATTGATATTTGAAGATGATAAAATATTTTTTATTTGCATAATATCTAAAGAGTAAGCTGCTAATTTTTCAGGTTCTAATTCTACTAAAATCTCTTCTTTAAGTCCACCTTTTACTCTTATTTCTCCAACACCTGATATTTTTTCAAGTCTTGGTTTTATTATATTTTCAGCTAAATCATTTAATTCAACTAAATCACTACCAAAAAGATTGTATATAAGTATTGGTTCTGCATTTATATCAAATTTATCTATAAATGGTTCATCTATATCATCTGGTAAATCTCTTTTTATATTATTTACTATTGTTTGTATCTCTCTAACTTTTTCATCTGTATCTGTACCATACTTAAATTGAACTACTACCGTAGATACATTTTGAGAACTGTATCCATTTATATTTTTTATTCCATCTATTCCTGTAAGGGCATCTTCTACTTCACTTGTTATAAGTTTATCTATATCTTCAGGAGAAGCTCCTACCCAAGCTATATTAATTATTGCTACTGGAATATCAAAATCTGGTAAAAGTTGTGAAGACATTCCAAGCATTCCTATAATACCTGCTCCAACCATAGTAACAATAAGCATAATAGTTGTTACAGATTTTTTAATAGAAAAATGTGATATTGATTTCATTAATTCACCTCTTTTACTAAATCATTATCTTGTAATAAGAATTGTCCATCTACAATTATTTTATCTCCTACTTTTAGTTTATCAGTTATAATTTCTTGATATTCATCATTACTTACACCTAATTCTACTTTTATTGCTTTTGCTCTATCTCCTTCTAATTTATAAACATATTTATATAAACCTTTTACAACAACTGATTTTTTAGGTACAACTAATTTTTCTTCTGGTTTTGTAAATAGACTAATTTTTGCATACATTCCTTTTTTCAACATTTTTTCTTTATTATCTATAGATATTTTTACAGCAAATTTATTTGTAGTTTGATTTGCTGCTGGGTCAACTGATTCTATTTTACCATTAAATGTTTTATCTAATTCTTCTATATACACTTTAGCAAAACTATTTTTATTTAATTTTATAACTTCACTTGTAGATAGATATACATTTGTTTCCATTTTTGATTCATCAATAACAGTAAAAAATGGTCCTTTATCTGGTTTTGCTTTTTGATATTTTTTTAGATTTAATCCTGAAATCACACCACTAATTTTAGCTTTTATTGTTAAATCATCATAAGCTTTTTTAGCCATTTCATATCTATATAAAGCTGAATCATATTGTGCTTTTACACTATTTATTGTGTATTCCCATGATTTTTCATCTACATTTTTCTTTACAAGCTCATAATTTGCTTTTGCTTGTTCATACATAGCTTCTAAAACTTTTATATCTTCTTCATCAGCACCTTTTAACATAAGTTCTAAATTATTTTTTGCGTTATCAACTTGATTTTTAGATTGATTATACATTGTTTCTACTTGAATATACGATGCTTCTGAGATTAATTTTTCTTCATATAATTTTTTATTTTTTTCATAATTAAATTTTGCTTGTTCATAAGCTGCTTCTGCTGTTTTTAAATTATTTTTTGCTATCTCTATTTGTTCTGATTTAGCTCCTTTTTTTGCTTTTATTAAATTTTGCTCTGCACTAATCATAGCTGCTTTTGCTTGTTCAAGTTGTGTTCTTACTTGAATTTCTGAAAATTTAACAACTTGTTCATAACTTGATTTTGCTGCATTTAAGCTTGCAACAGCAGTTTTATAATTATTTTCAATATTTGTATCTGTTAATTTTAGTACTACTTCACCTTTTTTTACAAAATCTCCATTTTTATAATATACTTTTTCAACTTCTGCCTCTGGTCCAGAGTGAGTTACTTCATATTTTGCATTTAATATTCCATTAGTTTTTATCTCTTTACTTAATGCTAATTTTTTTAATGTATCTGTTTTTACAATTTTTGCTGTTTCTTTTGGAGCTACTTCTTTTCCTTTATTATTAGCTTTTCCACACGCAGCAAATGCTAATACTGTCATTACTATTAAAATATATTTTTTCAATTTATTCCCTCCTACAGATTATTTTAATAAATTTTTATAGTTTTCAATTGCATAATATAAGTCTAATTTAGTTGTATTGTATCCTATATTTGCTTCTCTTAAACTATTTTCAGCTTTTAAGAAAGTAATTGAATCTATTAAATTATTTTCTAATCTTTTTTCTTGATATTTATAATTTTCTTTAGCACTTTCAAGCGCTTTTTCTTTTGCTTCAAGAACTTTTTGTAATCTTATTATATCTAAATATGCTGATCTTAAAGCTATTTCTAAACCATCTTTTGTTGATTTTCTATCATATTCTGTTTTTTTAGTATTGTTTTTACTTCTTTTATATGCATCTGTATTTTTTCCAAAATTATAAAGTGTCCCTGAAATATTTATTCCTATTGACCAATCTAAATTATCTGCTTTAAAAGCATCCTCTATACTTCCATATGTAGTTTGATTACCATATGAAAATTGAGCATTTACCATAGGTAATAGATTTGCTCTTTCAAATTTTTCTGCTGCTTTTGCTAAATCTAAATTAATATCTAAAATTTTTGCTGTTAAACTTTCATTTTTTATTTTAACTAAATCTTTTTCTAAATCTATATTTAATACATTAATTTTTTCATCTATATTTTCAACATCTTTTAAAATAATTTTTTCATTACTATCTATACCTAAATCATTTTTTATACTTAATTTTACTATCTCAAGTGTATTTTTCATTTGTAAAATAGTACTTTCTAATTCTATCAAACCATAATTCATATCTAAAATATCACTTTTCATTACAAAGCCTAATTCATACATCTTTTGTAATTTTTCAAAGTTCTTCTCTAATTCTTTTTTAGAATTTTCTAAAATTTCTATCTGCTTTTTCAATTTTAAAGCTTCTATATAATTTTTTGTAATTTTTAATTTTTCATCATTTTTTTCTTTTTCTAATGCATATTCACTAAGTTTTACATACTTATCTCCATTTTTAATAGCAGTAATTATTCTAAAACCATTAAAAATAGGTTGAGACAATGTTAATTTATATTGATGATATTCATCACTTTGTGTAGGTATACTTTTATCTTCTGACTTAGCTATAGTTCCACTATATCCTATACTTGGCAATCCTGATTTAAAAGCTTCTTTTTTTTGTAATTTTGAATTTTCTAAATCTAAATTATATTTTTTTATAGTTTCACTCTTTTCTATAACTTTTTCAGTTGCAGTATTTAAATCAATCTCAACATATGCAAATGATGTAAAAGCTGTTATTAGAAAAAGTAAACTCACTACTTTTTTTCTCAATTTTATTCCTCCTTTATTTTTTTATAGCAAGATATATTGTATTTGATATTAACTCAATATGATGTTCTAATTCCTCTTCTGTTAATTCTTTTATTTTACCGCTACTTCTAAACTCTCCTATTTCAAATAGTTCAAACATATATGTATCTAACATTCTACCTAATACTGCAATAAATATTTTTTTATTACTTATTATTTCTGGTCTAATTTGATTTTTACTACTTTCTAAAAGTTTTATATATATCTCTTCATTTACTTTTTTAAAAGGAAGTTTTCTTTCAAAAAGCTTTGATAAAAGGTGTGGTTTTTTAAATATAAGAGATGTCATTTTGTACATTGCCTTATGTTCATAAGATATTTTATATATAAGACTTACCATCTTTTGAATATTTTCCTTTAATTTGTTTTCTTCGAAAGTTATCTTTTTTATTATCTCTACAAAAATTTCCACCATTTTAGATATAACACTTATAAAAATCTCATCTTTCGTTTTAAAATAAGTATAAAAAGTTCCTTTTGCAACACCTGCTTCTCTTGTAATATCCTCTACCTTAATTCCTTCATAACCTTTATCCCAAAACAGTTTCATAGCACTTTTTATCAACTTATCTTTAGTATTTAATTCATCCATTCCTCCTCCTTAATTCAACTTGTTTTTTTATTTATAACATTATATTACCATAATATGACCAATAAGTCAATGACTGACTAGTTAGTTTTTTATTTTGTTTTGAAATTTTGTTTTTTTGGAAACGTTATTTTTTTAACTTTATAAAAGTATTGATTTTTTTATGCAAAAATGGTAAAAATAATTTGGAAACAGTTCATTTGTTTTTAAATGCGCGCATTTTATAATATAATTTAAGGAGGTATATGATTATTATGAAAAAAGTTTTAAATTTTTTACTTTTATTGATTTTTTTGACTATTATTGGTTGTGATAAAACTTCTGATAATTTAACATCTAATTTAAACACTAATAGTATTTCAGCTTCAATTGTAAGTGAATGGAATAATGCTTATTTTAGAGGTACTGCAAACTCTTGGGCTGCTTCTCCTATGACTAAAGTGGCTTCTAATACTTGGGAAATTACTTTTTATGATAATACCCATGATATAACTGTTACTGAAAATAATAATGGTGGCGGTTCTAGCACTTCATTTACAAATGGTACTATGATGCAATATTTTGAATGGTATTTACCTAACGACGGAAGTTTATGGAATAAAGTAGCTTCAGAAGCTTCTACTCTTTCTAACATGGGAATTACTGCTCTTTGGCTTCCTCCTGCATATAAAGGACAAGCTGGAAGTGCTGATGTTGGGTATGGAGTATATGATATGTATGACCTTGGAGAGTTTAATCAAAAAGGAAGTGTTAGAACAAAATATGGTACAAAAGATGAATATCTTAATGCTATAAATACAGCTCATCAAAATGGAATCCAAATATATGGAGATGTAGTATTTAATCATAGAATGGGTGCTGATGGCAAAGAGCAAGTATCAGCTACTAGAGTAGATTGGAATAATAGAAATATTAGCTACGAAACTAAAACAATCGGCGCTTGGACTAGCTTTACTTTCCCAGGAAGAGCTGGAAAATATTCTACATTTAATTGGAAATGGTATCATTTTGATGGTGTAGATTGGGATGATAATTCTAAACAAAATGCTATCTTTAGATTTAATAGCACTGGAAAAGCTTGGGACTGGGAAGTTGATACAGAAAATAGTAACTATGATTACTTAATGGGTGCTGACCTTGATATGGACCATCCTGAAGTTATCCAAGAATTAAAAGATTGGGGAAATTGGTATTTAAATTTTACAGGAGTAGATGGATTTAGACTTGATGCTGTAAAACATATCAAATTTACATTTTTTAATGATTGGTTAGATACATTAAGAAGCTCTACAGGAAAAGAATTATTTACTGTTGGAGAATTTTGGAGTTATGATATAAATAAATTAAACAATTATATTGATAAAACAGGAGGAAGAATGTCTTTATTTGATGCTCCTTTACATATGAATTTTCATAATGCATCAAATGGAAATGGATATTATGATATGAGAAACATTTTTAATGGTACTTTAGTTCAAGCTAATCCATTAAAAGCTGTGACTTTAGTAGAAAATCATGATACACAACCTGGACAAGCTCTAGAATCACCTGTTAAAGACTGGTTTAAACCTTTAGCTTATGCTATGATTTTACTTAGAAAAGATGGATATCCATCTGTATTTTATGGTGATATGTATGGAGCTCCTGGAATAACTTCTCAATATGATGTTATTAAAAAACTTATTGAAGCAAGAAAATTATACGCTTATGGAGAACAAAGAGATTATCTAGATAATGCTGATATTATTGGATGGACAAGACTTGGTGACAGTGAGCACCCTAAAGCAATGGCTACTATCTTAACTGATGCTAATGGTGGTAGTAAATGGATGTATGTAGGTAAGAAAAACGCTAAATTTATTGATTATCTTGGAAATAGAAGTGATGTTATTTATTCAAATGCAGAAGGTTGGGCTGAATTTAAAGTAAACGGTGGTAGTGTATCAGTTTGGATAGAACAATAATAAAAAAAATCCTCTTAAAGTAAAACTTTAAGGGGATTTTATATTTTATCAAAAATTATTTTTACACCATTCCACGCAAGAGTAGCACATTTTACTCTAGCTGGCATATTTGAAATATTTTCTAGCATTATTGCATCTTCTAATCTTTCTTTTTCTTCTTCTGAAATTTCTTCTTTTTTTATCATTTTAAGATATGATTCAACTATATGTTTTGCTTCATCTACATCTTTTCCGATTATAATATCAAACAATATTGATGCAGAAGCTTGAGAAATAGCACAACCAATTCCTATAAATGCTCCATCTACTATTTTTCCATCTTTTACTTTTAATTGTACAGTAATATCATCTCCACAATTTGGATTATGTCCTCTTTCAACATAATCAGGATTTTCTATCTCTCTTTTATTATGTCCACTTTTATTATGTTCCATAATTAAAGATGTATATATTTCATTATAATCCAATATTTTACCTCCTTTTATAGGTTATACAAAATTTTAGTCACAAATTACACAAATTTTTTATTACACAAAGTGCACGAAGAAAACCACTAGGAGCACTAAGATTATTTTGAAACCACGAGATACACACAGGATATACACTAGATTTTTTTTGTCACATATTATACGAATTTTTATATTTTTCAGCACAGAGACTCAGAAAACACTGAGCTACACAGAGTTTTATATTTTTTGCCATGGCACAGCTTTCGTTATTTTCTTTTAGAAAATAACTTAGATTACACGGATTTTTTGTTACACAAAGAGCACGGGGAAAACCACTAAGGACCACTAAGGATTTTCTCTTTGTGGTACTTTGTGTTCTTTTTTCTTTGTGCTAAATTCAATCAATGAAAATCCGTGTTTTTCCGTGGCTAATTTTCAATTCTTTTCTATCCTGTGTTTATCTGTATAAATCTAAGGTGTTTTTCATAGAAAAATACCGAAAGCTATGTCTGTGGTTCCCTAGATTTCCTTCGTGGTTCTGGTTTTTCTATCTTCGTGTTCTTCGTGTAATTTTTATATTTTTTAATAAAAAATTTCTTTTACTTTATACAGTGATTTTACAAGTTTATCAATATCAATTTTAGTATTGTAAATAGATAGGCTTACCCTACAACATGATGGTATATTTAAATATTTCATAAGAGGTTGAGTACAGTGATGACCTGTTCTTATTGCCACATTATTTATATCTAATATTTGATTTACATCATGAGAGTGTACATTTTTTACATTAAAAGCTACAACTGGTGTTTTATTTTTTTGATTTTTAAAATAAATTTCTACAAAATCTAACTCATTTAATTTTTCTAATAAATAATCATGTAACTCTTTTTCATATTTTTCTATATTTTCAATGCCTATTTTATTGATAAATTTTATTGCTGCAGAAAGTCCTACTGCTAATTCTACACTTTGAGTTCCACCTTCATATTTTTCATAATTATCTTTATATGTAGTATTTGTTTCTTCTACATACTCTATCATATCTCCACCATATAAAAATGGTGGTAATTTTTTAATTAAATCATTTTTCATATAAAGTACACCTATTCCAATAGGTCCAAACATTTTATGTGCAGAAAAAACAAAAAAATCTATGTCTAATTTTTTTACATCTATTTTTTTATGAAGTACAATTTGAGCTCCATCTACTACTATTTTTATATTATTATTATAACTTTTTATTATTTTTATTATTTTTTCTACATCATGTATTACTCCTGTAGCATTTACAGCATATGAAAAAGTAATTAATTTAGTGTTTTCAGAAAGTTTATTTTTCAAATCATTTAAATCAAAATTTCCATTTTCATCTAAGTATATATATTTAAGAGTTAATTTTTTTCTTTTTGAAAGTTCTTGCCAAGGAACTAAATTTGAATGATGAGAGCTAATTCCTACTAAAATTTCATCACCTGTTTCAAACTCACTTTCTAAAACATATGAAATTAAATTTAAAGACTCTGTTGCTGATTTTGTATAAATTATCTCATCTATTTTTGCACCAATAAAATTTGCTACTGTTTTTTTACTCTCTTTGTATAAATTTGTAGCTTCTAAGCTTAGTTTATAACTTCCTCTATTTGGGCTTGCATTATTATAGATATTATAATTATATATAGCATCTAGTACATCTTTTGGTTTTTGAGTAGTCGCTGCACTATCCAAATACACAAGCTCTTTGTTATTTTCAAATATAGGAAATTCATTTTTATACATTTTATACACCTCAATTATTTTTTTATTTCATTAGCTTTTTTTAGTAATAAAAATATAATATCAATTATTTTTTTATTTCATTAGCTTTTTTTAGTAATAAAAATATAATATCAATTATTTTTTTATTTCATTAGCTTTTTTATTAACGTTTTTAAAATTATGAAAATCTTTCTTCAATTATAGTATATAACTTTTCTACCAAGTTTTCATTATTAATTTTACTAATAATTGGTTTTAAACTAGACATAACTATAATTTTTTTTGCTTCTTTTTCATTAAATCCTCTTTGCATTAAATAAAAAAGTTTTTCATCATTAAGTTGACCAGCACTAGCAGCATGTTCTCCTATTACATCATCTTCATCACATTTTAATGTTGGAATAGAGTCTGATTTTATTCCTTTATCTAAAAGTAAAGTAAATTCAGCTTCTTTTCCAATAGATTTTTTTGCTCCTCTATCAAATTGCAAGTTTCCTCTAAAAACTTTTTTACTACTATCTTTTAATACTCCTCTTCCTTCAATAATGCTTTCAGTATATGGAGCACTATGATTAGTTGTAAATTCTAAATCAATTTTCTTTTCTCTATCACCAATATACACTGAATAAACTTCACTTCTAGCTTCTTTATCAAGAAGATATACATTGTTACTAATCATATTAATTTTTCCACCCATACTGAAAAAATATTGATTAATTTTTGATGTTCTATCTCCTTCTACTATAATATTTGAAAAACTTTCAGAATTTTCACTTAATCGTTGTACAAAAAACAGATTAACTATTGCATTTTTCTCTACTTTTATTTTAAATAATGAATTTCTAAAAACATCTATATCTCCTGTATAATCAAATATTATATTAGTTTCACTATTTTCTCTAGCTATAATAATGTTATAATCTAAAATATTATTATTTTCTTTATCACCTTTAAAAGAAAAATAATATTCAGCACTTTTATTATTATCTATATATACTCCGCTATTAAAAAATAACTCTGTTAATTTTAATAAATAATCATTTTCCTTAAAATTATTTTTAAATTTTGTATTTTTTATAATATTTTCATCTATTTTTTTTATATTATTATCTGAAATTTCAGGTAATTCTCTAATTTTATCAAACTTAAATTCATATTGATACCCTACTCTTTTCCAATTTGGTTTTTCCAAAGAATTTAGTATATCAACTTTTTCTTTATTATATTTACTATAATTCTCAAACATATATACACCTCAATTTTTTTATTTCATTTTTATTTTTTATCCTATTGTTCCTTCTAATTCTAAATTAATTAAATTATTTAATTCTACAGCATATTCAAGAGGTAATTCTTTTGTAATAGGCTCTACAAACCCTCTTACTATCATAGCTTTTGCTTCTTCTTCACTTATTCCTCTTTGCATTAAATAATAAATAGTTTCATCGCTAATTCTACCTATTTTAGCTTCATGTCCAATATCTACATCATCATTCATAAGTTCTATTATTGGAATAGTATCTGATTTAGATATATTATCCAGCATCAGACTTTCACAATTTACATTTGATTTTACATGATGAGCATTTTTAGCTACTTTTAAAAGCCCTCTATAAAGTGCTGTTCCTCCATTTTTTGAAATTGATTTAGAATTTATAGTTGAACTAGTATATGGTGCTGCATGTACTACTTTTGCTCCAGTATCAAGATATTGTCCTGTTGAAGCAAATGTAATTCCTGTAAATTCTGCTCTAGCATGTTCACCTCTAAGTATACTCATAGGATAAAGCATACTTACTTTTGAACCAAATGAACCTGATACCCATTCAATAGTTCCATGAGCATCTACAACTGCTCTTTTAGTATTTAAGTTATACATATTTCTTGACCAATTTTCTACTGTTGAATATCTAAGTTTTGCACCTTTTTTTACAAAAAGTTCTACTGCTCCAGCATGAAGTGCTTGAGATGAATATTTTGGTGCACTACATCCTTCTATAAAATGTAAACTTGCTCCTTCTTCTACAATAATTAAAGTATGTTCAAATTGTCCTGCTTCTTTTGCATTTAATCTAAAATATGATTGAAGTGGCATCTCCACATGTACACCTTTTGGTACATATACAAATGAACCTCCAGACCATACAGCTCCATGAAGTGCCGCAAATTTATGGTCTACATTTCTTATAAGAGTCATAAAATATTTTTTCACTATATCTTCATGCTCTTTTAAAGCTGTTTCTATATCTGTATATATTACACCCTGTTTTGTTAATTCTTTATTTACATTATGATAAACAACTTCAGAATCATATTGAGCTCCAACTCCTGCTAATGATTCTCTTTCAGCTTTTGGTATACCTAATCTATCAAAAGTATTTTTTATATAGTCAGGAACATCATCCCAACTTTCTTTCATTTCTGTATTTGGTTTTAAATAATGAATTATATCTTCTACTCTTAAATCTTTTAAGTCAGCTCCCCATGTAGGCATAGGTTTTTGATTATAAATTTCAAGGCTTTTTAATCTATGCTCTAACATCCACTCTGGTTCATTTTTCTTCTTTGATATCTCTATTACAATATCTTTTGTTAATCCTTTTTTAGCTTTATATGCATGCTCTTCTTTGTCTATAATATCATATATTCCTCTGTTTATATCATCTATATTAGTTTTAATATTTTCCATTTACATCACCTTTATATTTTCATAACCTTGTTCTTCTATTTCATGAGCAAGTTCTATTCCACCTGATTTTACAATTTTTCCATTATTTACTACATGAACAAAGTCTGGTTTGATATAGTTTAAAACTTTATTATAATGTGTAATTATAAGTATTGCATTATTTTCATTTTTTAATTTATTTACTCCTTCATATACTACTTTAATAGCATCTACATCAAGACCTGAATCAGTTTCATCTAATATAGCTAGTTTAGGTTCTAGTACAGCCATTTGTAATATTTCATTTTTCTTTTTTTCTCCTCCAGAAAAGCCTACATTTAAATGTCTATTTGCATAAGTTTCATCAATATGAAGTTCTTGCATTTTCTCTTTTAACTCTTTTTTAAATTTAATTACTGATTGAAGTTTTCCTGTAATTGATGATTTTGCTGCTCTCAAAAATTCTTCTACTGTAACTCCTGGTATTGCTTCAGGATATTGAAATGACATAAAAATACCTTTTTTTGCTCTTTCATCTACTTTTAATTCATTAATTTTTTCACCTTCAAAAATTATTTCTCCATCTATAATTTCATATTTTGGATTTCCTGTAATTGCATTTGAAAGAGTTGATTTTCCAGCACCATTTGGTCCCATTATTACATGTACTTCACCTTTATTTATCTCTAAATCTACACCTTTTAATATCTCTTTATCTTCTACCTTTACTTTTAAATTTTTAATTTTTAATAAACTACTCATTTTTCCTCCTTATTTACTAAAAAACTCAAGAATTTCTATAAATTTTTTTTAATGATTTCTTTTAATCTTTCTTTATCAGGATATTCACCCTCTATTACCTTTTTTCCATTAATAAATAATATAGGTGGCTTATCTGATATACTAAATATAGTATCTACATCTCTTATTTTTGTTACATTTGGATATATTTCCAGCTCTTCTATTACTTTCATAAGATCTATATATAAGGGACTATTTGAACAAAAAAAATCATACATTACTATATCCATTCCTACATGCATAGTCTTTCCTCCATTATCTATATTTTATATAGATAATATAACATATTATTCTTGACTTTTCAAGTAAAGAATTTAGAAAATTAAGAAACCTAAAGATTAACACTGATAAACACAGGATAGAAAAGAATTAAAAATTAGCCACGGAAAAACACGGATTATCACTGATTATAGTAAGAAGTAATTACACAAAGAACACGAAGAAAAGAAAACCAGAACCACGAAGGAAAATTAGGAACCACGGGATAAACAGAGATTAACACAGGATGAAAAAATAGAGAGAAGTAAGGTGTGAAAAGAATTAAAAAGCGCATTTTCGGAGGATATTAGATTTTCTTGGTAAACGCGTTACACGAAGAACACAAAGGTAAAAAAATAGAACCACAAAGGAACAAACTCAGCTTTCGATATTTTTCTACGAAAAACACCTTAGATTTATACAGATAAACACAGAATAGAAAAAATTGAAAATTAGCCACGGAAAAACACGGATTATCACTGATAAAAAACTAATTTATCTAGTGTATATCCTGTGTGTATCTCGTGGTTTCAAAATAATCTTAGTGGTCCTCAATGGTTTTCTTCGTGCACTTCGTGTAACAAAAAATTTGTGTAATTCATGACTAAAAATATATAAAAAAATACCTATGCTAATGCATAGGTATTAAAAATTTTTAATTATTTATCAGATATTGAAGCTACTCCTGGTAATACTTTACCTTCTAAGTATTCTAATGAAGCTCCTCCACCAGTAGAGATATGAGTAAATTTATCAGCAAATCCTAATTGGATTGCAGCAGTTGCAGAATCTCCTCCACCAATTATTGTAGTAGCTCCTTCTAATGAAGCTATTGCTTCACAAACAGCTATTGTTCCTTTTGCAAAAGCTTCCATTTCAAATACTCCCATAGGACCATTCCATACTACAGTTTTTGCACCTTCTAAAGTTTTTGCAAATAATTTAACTGATTCTTCACCAATATCTAATCCTAATCCTTCTTCATCAGCTGCTATATCTTCAACTTTTACAGTTTTATGAGCAGCATCAGCAGCAAATTTTTCAGCTAATACAGTATCTACTGGAAGTACTAATTTATCTCCAGCTTTTTCCATTAATTCTTTTGCTAATTCTATTCTATCTTCTTCACATAAAGATTTTCCGATGTTTAATCCTTTTGCTTTTAAGAATGTAAACATCATTCCTCCACCAACTATTATTTTGTCAGCTTTTTCTATTAAGTTTTCTATTACAGCTATTTTATCTGAAACTTTTGCTCCTCCTAAAATTGCAACTAATGGTCTTTCAGGATTATCAACAGCTCCTCCTATGAATTTAATTTCTTTTTCCATTAAGAATCCAGCTGCAGATTCAGCTATATTTGAAGCTATTCCTACGTTAGAAGCATGTGCTCTATGAGCTGTACCAAATGCATCATTTACAAACACATCTCCTAAAGAAGCCCAGTATTTTCCTAATTCTGGATCATTTTTAGATTCTTTTTTACCATCAATGTCTTCAAATCTTGTATTTTCAAACATTAATATTTCTCCATCTTTTAATTCAGCTACTGCAGCTTCTAATTCTGGTCCTCTAGTTACAGGAACAAATTT
Organism: Fusobacteriales bacterium; assembly: GCA_020063625.1. Taxonomy (GTDB): domain Bacteria; phylum Fusobacteriota; class Fusobacteriia; order Fusobacteriales; family Fusobacteriaceae; genus Hypnocyclicus. Next base: position 2,573 of record JAICDD010000016.1, on the reverse strand, counting down.
TACTTCTTGTCCTAAAACTTCTGCTAATCTTTTTGCTACTGGAGCAAGAGATTTTGATGCTTTATCTTCTTCAGTTTTTACTCTTCCTAAGTGAGAAAAAGCTATTACTCTTCCACCATTTTCTAATACATATTTTATTGTAGGAACCGCTGCTGTTATTCTATTATCATTTGTGATTTTTCCGTCTTTCATAGGTACGTTAAAATCTACTCTCATTAAAACTTTTTTACCTTTTACATCTAAATCAGTTACGATTTTTTTAGCCATTTTTTCCCTCCTGATTTTTTTCTTAATATTTTATTTTAAAAAAGCGGAAACCTAAGTTTCCGCTATTCTATTTATTTAATTATTTATTATATTAATGAAGCTAATTTTTTAACTGTTCTTACTAATTGAGCAGTATATGACATTTCATTATCATACCAAGTTAAGATTTTTACTAATTGTTTTCCATCTACAGTCATTATTTTTGTGCATCCAGCATCAAATAATGAACCATAGTGCATTCCTATTACATCTGAAGAAACGATTGGATCTTCTGTATATCCTAAAGTTTCATTTGCAGCAGCTTTCATTGCAGCATTTACTTCTTCAACAGTAACAGTTTTTTCTAATTCTACTACTAAATCAACACAAGAACCTGTAACAGTTGGAACTCTTACAGCTCCTCCATCTAATTTACCTTTTAATTCAGGTAAAACTTTTCCTACAGCTACAGCAGCTCCTGTAGTTGTTGGAACCATATTAGCAGCAGCAGCTCTTGCTCTTCTTGAAGCTACTCCTTTAGGATGAGGTCCATCTAATGTATTTTGATCATTTGTATAAGCATGGATAGTAGTCATAAATCCTTTTACTATTCCAAAGTTATCATTTAATACTTTAGCAACTGGTGCTAAACAGTTAGTTGTACAAGAAGCTCCTGAGATTATATCTTCGCTTCCATCTAATATTTCATCGTTTACGTTAAATACGATAGTTTTTAAATCTCCTTTTGCTGGTGCAGAGATTACAACTTTTTTAGCTCCTGCATTAATATGAGCTTGTGCTTTATCTTTTGATACATAGAATCCTGTACATTCTAATACAACGTCTACTCCTAATTCTCCCCAAGGTAAGTTGTTTGCATCTTTTTCAGCATAGATTTTTATTGTTTTTCCATCTACAGTGATAGAATCTTCTCCAGCTGTTATTGAATCAGATTTATATCTTCCTTGTGCTGTATCATATTTTAATAAGTAAGCTAAATCTCCTGCGCTTGTTAAATCGTTAATAGCTACGATTTCAAATTCAGGTGAACCAAACATTAATCTAAATGCTAGTCTTCCGATTCTTCCGAATCCATTAATTGCAACTTTTACTGCCATTTAATCATACCTCCTATTTTTTATATGTAAATTTAATCCATACACAACTAATATAACTCAAAATAGAGTTAATGTCAAATTAATTATATAGATATTTTTTCATATCTTCTTTCATTTCTATCTCAATAATTTGCTTTTCTTTACTAATAGGATTAATAAATTCTAATCTATATGCATGTAATAATTGTCTTATATTATATTCTCTATTAGAATACAGCTTATCTCCTACAAGTGGATGTCCTACACTTGACATATGTACTCTTATTTGATGAGTTCTTCCTGTAAAAAGTTCTACTTCTATTAAAGTGATATTTTTTTTAATATTTCTTTCTATTACTTTTACTTTAGTTTTTGCGTATTGACCACCTTTTTCAATTGATAATATCTCTCTTTTAAGGTTATCTCCTATTTTTCCAATAGGTTCTTCTATAATAAATTCATCTTTTTCTACTATTCCTTCTACTATTGCCAAATAATATTTTTTTACTTCGCATTTTTCTTGTAAAAAACTTTGTGCATATCCAGTTTTGGTGATAATAATAAGTCCTGATGTATCCATATCAAGTCTATTATAAAACCTTGGAACCATTATTTTATTGTATTTTTCTTTAAAATAATAAACTATTCCATTTGCTAATGTTTTATCTACTTTTTTTAAAGTAGGATGTACTACAATATATGGGTCTTTGTCTATAATTAATATCTCTTCATCTTCGTAAACTATATTTAACTCCATTTTTATTGGTTTAATATCTGTACTTTTCTCTTTTTCTTTTACCATAAGAACTTCATAAGGTCTTAATTTTTTTTTAGGTTTTACTCTTTTTCCATTTAAAAAAATCTCCAATTTTCTGATACTTCTACCAGAATAATTTTGAACATTTCTTAAATATTCGGATATAGTACAATCTTTATACTCTTTTTCAATTCTATACTTTTTCATTTAATAACCTTTTTAATTTTTTATAAATTATATATATCACTATCTTATCAAAGTAAATAGCTTTTGTCAATTATTATTTCATAATAATTAGAAAAATCAATGTTTACTTTAGATATTTTTTTCACTTTAAATTAAAAAATGAAAAAATCTTCCTAATTTGGTTGTATAATGTTCGTGTCAAGTATTTGTAGGAAAATTTTTTATACTCCCTAATTTCTATAATTTTATGCAATACCTTTTATTTTTCTATATGTTCCATTTACTTG
>JAICDD010000055.1 GCA_020063625.1 Fusobacteriales bacterium | reverse complement strand
AGCGAACGAGTTATAGAAAATCAATATCCGTAGAAACTAGCGCAAAGACTTTTTGCTTACTTTTTTGTCTTTAAAAAAGTAAGTCGCCAAAGGCGAAATCAAATTAATTAAATTCAATACAAAGAAAAGAGTAGGAACCACGAGCACAGCTTTCGGTATTTTTCTACGAAAAACACCTTAGATAAACACTGATGAACTCAAGATAAAATTCCGTGTATATCTCGTGTGAATCCCGTGGTTTCAAAAAACTTAGTGGTCCTAGTGATTTTCTTCATGCTCTTTGTGTAACAAAAAATTCGAGGTCATTTGTGTAATTCGTGACAAAATATCCTGTGTAAATCTAGTGTATATCCCGTGGTTCCAAAACTCTATAAAACTCTGTATAACAAAAAAAGAGACCAGATTGGTCTCTTTTTATATAAATTAAAGATGTTTTAATATAGCTTCTCCCATTTCTTTTGTTCCTAAAGAAATTTTCCCTTCACTATATATATCTCCTGTTCTAAATCCTTCTTTTAATACTTGATTTACTGCATTTTCTATATCATCTGCTGCTTCATTCATTCCAAAGCTATATCTTAGCATCATAGCCCCTGATAATACTTGAGCTATTGGATTGGCTTTATTTTGATTAGCTATATCTGGTGCAGAACCATGAATTGGCTCATACATTCCAAAATTATCATCTCTTAAACTTGCTGATGCTAACATTCCAATTGAACCTGTTATTATAGATGCTTCATCTGATAATATATCTCCAAACATATTTCCAGTAACAATTACATCAAATTGCTCTGGTGCTCTAACTAATTGCATTGCAGCATTATCTACATACATATGATTAAGTTCTACTTCTGGATATTCTGGTGCTACTTCTAATATAGCTTCTCTCCATACTCTTGATACTTCTAATACATTTGCTTTTTCTACTGATGTTAATTTTTTATTTCTTTTCATAGCTGCTTCAAATGCTACTTTTGCTATTCTTTTTACCTCTTTTTTAGAATATTGCATTACATCATATCCTACTAAATCTTCACCTTCACCTTTTCTACCTTTTTCTCCAAAATAGATTCCACCAGTAAGTTCTCTTACTACTAATATATCTATTCCTTTATCAACTATAGAATTTTTTAATGGTGATGCATCTTTTAATTCATCAAATACTTTTGCTGGTCTTAAATTACAAAATAAATCTAATCCTTGTCTAAGTCCTAAAAGTGCTCTTTCAGGTCTTTGATTCCCTGGTAATGTATCCCATTGCCATCCTCCAACAGCACCTAAAAATACTGCGTCAGATTTTTTACATTCTTCTAATGTTTTAGCTGGTAAAGGTTCTCCAAATTTATCAATAGCACATCCACCTGCGTCCATCTCTACCCAATTTATTTTTACACCATATTTTTCTACAGCTTTATTTACAACTTCTATTCCTACTTTTACTATTTCTGGTCCTATTCCATCTCCTGGTATAGATACTACCCTGTACTCTTTTTTCAAATTAAACCCTCCTCATATTTTTTAATTTTATATTATTTAATATTATCTAACATTTTATTTATTGCATTTAAATATGCATTTATACTTGCTTGAATTATATCTTCATCTATAGCTTTTCCTGTAGTATTATTATCTTCATAAGACAATCTTACAGTTACTTCTCCAAGTGCATCTTTTCCACCTGTTACTGATTTTATAGAATAATCTTTTAATTCAACTTTTAATTCTGTTACTCTTTCTATTGCTTTAAATAAAGCATCTATAGAACCTTCTCCTATCGCAACTTCTTTAATTACTTCTTCACCTTTTATTAACTCTATCATTCCTGTACAAGTCATATTATTTCCACTATTTAATTGGAATGATTTTAATTTATACACTTCATTAAAATATGTTCTATTATTTACTATTGCTTCAATATCTCTTGTAGTTACATGTTTTTTCTTATCTGCTAAATCTTTAAACTTTTTAAAAGCATCTAATAATTCACTTGGTTCTAATTCTATTCCCATTTCTTTTAATGAATTTTCAAAAGCATGTTTTCCAGAATGTTTTCCTAATACTAAATTTAATTCTTTTTTCAATCCTATGTCTTCTGGAGAAATTATCTCATATGTTGATTTTTCTTTAAGTACTCCATCTTGATGTATTCCTGATTCATGAGCAAATGCATTAGCTCCAACAATAGCTTTATTTGGCTGAATATTTATACCTGTAAGACTACTAACTAATGTACTTATTCTATGTATATGAGTAGTATCTATACCTGTTTCTACATTTAATACATCTTTTTTTAATTTTAAAGTCATTACAAGCTCTTCTAAAGCTGCATTTCCTGCTCTTTCACCGATACCATTTACAGTACATTCTATTTGAGTTGCTCCTACTCTTATTGCTGCTAAACTATTTGCTACTGCAAGACCAAGGTCATTATGACAATGTACACTTACATCTACATTTTCTATTCCTTTTGTATTATCAATAATATATTTAATAAAATTTCCAAAATCATCTGGTAATGCATATCCTACTGTATCTGGTATATTTAAAGTAGTAGCTCCTGCTTCTATTGCTTTTGCATATACTTCACATAAAAAATCTGGATCACTTCTATAAGCATCTTCTGCTGAAAATTCTATATCATCAAAATATGATTTTGCATATTTAACCATTTCATATGCTTGATTTAATACCTCTTCTTTACTCATTTTCAATTTATATTTCATATGTATATCAGAAGTTGCAATAAACGTATGAATTCTAGGTTTTTTAGCATATTTAAGAGCTTCATATGCTCTATCTATATCATCTTTTCTTGCTCTTGCAAGTCCTGCAACAGTAGAATTTTTTATAACTTTTGCTATCTCTCTTACTGATTCAAAATCACCATTTGATGCAATTGGAAATCCAGCTTCTATTATATCTACTCCCATTGCTTCTAAATGTTTTGCTATTAATACTTTTTCTTTTAAGTTTAAATTTACACCAGCTGCTTGTTCTCCATCTCTAAGTGTTGTGTCAAATATTTTTATTTTCTTCATACAGACTCCCCTTTTCATTATTAAAGATAATATTTTTTACTGACATTTTTACAATTTTCCTGCTATCTGTATGATAGATACAGGCGATTTTTTATAAAAAAAGCTAACTTCGCCAAAGTTAGCATAAAAAAAAGCTAACTTTAGTCTAAAAGTTAGCTTTAATATATTATATATTATTATTGTTTTACACAACTATTAGCTAACTTACTATGAAAATTATTTCTTTTTATTAAGAGTAATAAAGCTAACAGTAATAATAAAGTTTTCATAATAAGCGCCTCCTTTTTAAAAATATTGTACATATTTTTACATACAATTTTATTAAATAAATAATATCAATATATGACATATTTGTCAAGATAATTTTTTTGATTTTCTATTTCTAAATTTTAAATATTTTTATATTTCAATGGGAAAATCAAAACTTCTCTCATTTTTCCATTATCATCTATTTGTTCCTCTGTAAATATCTCTTTAGCTAAAGTCATCTCACCTTTGTATATATATTTATTTTCTTCGTATAATTCAAAACAATGAATAGAGTATCCCTCTTTTTCAGCATTATAAAGTGATTTATTTTGTCTAGTTAATTGTTGGTCTCCTTTTTTACCTATTCCTACAAAATATAGCATATCGCCATCTTTTTTATGTTTATAAGAGCAATCTAAAAATTTTGCTATTATTACTATTGTTTTTGTTTTATTACTTTTTCTAATCCCACCTTGATTACTACATTGAAATATTTCCGCTATTTCTTTATTTGTTACTTCTTGATTTAATTCTAAAAACATTTTCCCTCCTCTAAATTTTATTATAAAATATTTAAATTTTTTCAGTACTAAGACACAAAGAACTCTAAGATACACAGAGTTTTATTTTTTTGAAACCACGGGATTTACACGAGATGTTATTACACAAAGAGCACGAAGAAAAACCACTAAGGACCACTAAGTTTTATAGATTTTTTTAATCACGGGATATACACTTGATTTTATTCAGTGTTTATCTAAGATGTTTTTCGTAGAAAAATACCAAAAGCTGTGTTCGTGATTTCAAGTCTTTTCCTTTGTGGTCCTACTTTTTTTACTTTTGTGTTCTTCGTGTAACGCATTTAATAAGAAAATCTAATATCCTCCGAAAATGCACTTTTAATTTCTTCTCACTATTATTAGTGCCATTTGTTACTACTTTCCATTATTCTTTTGCAATTATTAATTTTTTTATCTTGTGTTTATCCAGTGGTTCCATTTATTTTCCTCTTTTCTTTGTGGTTCTTTTTTTATCTTTGTGTTCTTCGTGTAAGTTTTTCTTATTTCGCCTTTGGCAACTTACTTCTCACTATTTTTCAATTATTTCAATTATTCCTTTATAACTTATCCATTCATCTTTATATTCTAATAATATGGGATAAATCTCTACACCTTTTTCTTTTGCAATATAAAAAAGTCTTGCAAACTCTTCATCAGTTTCATATTTTGGCCTAAATTTTATAGAATCTCTTAAAATCAAAAGCATAATAGCTGTTCTATCTCCAGTTTCTTTTAATTCCATAAGCTCTTTTAAATGTTTTTGTCCTCTTATTGTTGGTGCATCTGGAAATTTTGCTATTTTATTCTCTGATAAAGACACCCCTTTTACTTCGACCCATATTTTTTCATTATTTTTTTCTAATAAATAATCAATTCTACTATTTTTATATTTAACTTCTGCTTTTATATTATCTACTTTTCCAAAAGGACTAATATCGAAATCATTTAAAATGTTTTCTGATATATATCTATGAAATTTTGAATTTATTAAAATTTTTTCACCATCTCCGCTATCTGCTGCTATTACATCCCACTTTGTTTTTCTATTTGGATTTTTAGCTTTTTGTAAATAAACTTTATTATTTTCAAATAATAACTCTTTTAACCTTCCTGGGTCATGTACATGAGTTTCTACAATTTCATTATCTATTTTTACTTTTGCCAAATATCTATTAGGTCTTTCTAAAAAAATTCCCTCTTTATCTATTGGAATATTTAAAACTTTTTTCATTTTCTCTCCTTTTTTATTATTCAGCACAGAGACTTTGGGCACACTGAGATACACAGAGTTTTATTTTGAAACCACGAGATTTACACAGGATGACACACAGGATTTTCTTGTTACACAAAGGGCACGGAGAAAAAGCACTAAGGACCACTAAGTATTTTTCCTTTGTGGTTCTGATTTTTTCTCTTTGTGTTCTTCGTGTAATTTTTTTAATCCGCGTTATTCCGTGGCTAATTTTTATTTTCTCTGCGATACTCTGATTACTCTGTTCCTCTGTGTTGAT
>JAICDD010000015.1 GCA_020063625.1 Fusobacteriales bacterium | reverse complement strand
CTCTACCAGATGAGCTAAAGCGGCATATATAAATGGCGGGAGTGACGGGGCTCGAACCCGCGACCTCATGCGTGACAGGCATGCGCTCTAACCAAACTGGGCTACACCCCCTCAAGACAAGATATATATTATCATAGTTAAAATAAAATGTCAATTATTTTTTACATTTTTTATTCGACATTCTTTACTAATTTTATCATCTTTTTTTAATGTTTATGTTATATAATATAATTATCAAAATATAATATGGAAGAATGAAAGTTAATTTTTAAATAAGTTAAATTAATTTATTTTTAACAATACTTTTCAATTACCATAGTTTGGAGGATTTTTATGTATAAATTATCTTATTTTATATTAATGTTTATAGTTGTTTTTAACTTAAGTTTTTCAAAAACTCAACAAGCAATTTTTGCTGGTGGTTGTTTTTGGTGTATGGAAGCTCCTTTTGAAAAGCTAACAGGTGTTTCTGAAGTTTATTCTGGTTTTACTGGTGGAGATGAAAAAAATCCTACTTATAAAGATGTAGCTAATGGAAAAACAGGTCATAGGGAAGCTGTATTAGTTTTATTTGATGATGAAAAAATTTCTTATAATAAATTATTAGAAGTTTTTTGGAAACAAATAGACCCTACTGATGCTAATGGTCAATTTGTAGATAGAGGTTTTCAATATTCTACTGCTATTTTTTACTTAAATGAAGAACAAAAAAAATTAGCTGAAATTTCTAAAAAAAATCTTGAAAAATTAAATTTATATGACAAAAAAATTGTTACCCCTATTTTACCATCAAAAGAATTCTATAAAGCTGAAGAATATCATCAAAATTTTTATAAAACACATTCTATTAAATATAATTATTACAGATACCGTTCTGGTAGAGATCAATTTTTAAAAAAAATATGGGAGGAAAATAATATGACAAATTCGAATACTAAATACTCAAGTTATAAAAAACCAAGTGATAAAGAACTTAAAAAAATGTTATCTGATTTAGCATATAAAGTTACTCAAAAAAATGGAACAGAAAGAGCTTTTACTGGTGAATATTGGGATAATAAAGCTGAAGGAATTTATGTTGATATTCTTTCTGAAGAGCCATTATTTAGTTCTACAGATAAATATAAATCTGGTACTGGATGGCCAAGTTTTACAAAGCCAATAGATGAGCAATTTATAGTAGAAAAAGAGGATAGAAGTTTATTTGCTAAAAGAATTGAAATTAGAAGTAAATATGGTGATAATCATTTAGGACACGTTTTTAATGATGGACCTGCTCCTACTGGTTTAAGATATTGTATGAATTCAGTAGCATTAAAATTTATCCCAAAATCTGAAATGGCACAAAAAGGTTATTCAGAATATCTATATTTATTTAAATAAAACAACTATGCGACTAAAAAACCACGTTTTATAAAATAATATCAAAAACGAGTTCTTTAAAATAAAGAACTCGTTTTGATTTACTTAACACATTTTTTTATTGCTTCTGCTACATTTTCAACAACTTTTTTATTAAAAGCATCTGGTATAATATAATCTTCTGATAATTCATCATCTGATATAACATTAGCTATAGCATATGCTGTAGCTACTTTCATTTCTTCTGTAATAGTTTTAACTCTCGCATCTAGTGCCCCTCTAAATATCCCTGGGAAAGCTAATACATTATTTATTTGATTAGGATAGTCAGATCTTCCTGTCCCCACTATTTTTGCTCCTGCTTCTTTCGCTAACTCTGGCATTATTTCAGGTGTTGGATTTGCCATTGCAAAAATTACAGGATCATTATTCATAGATTTTACCATATCTTTTGTTACGATATTAGCAGCAGATACCCCTACAAAAACATCAGCATTTTTAAGAGCAGTTGCTAAATCTCCTTCTATTAAATCATTATTAGTAATTTCAGCTATCTCATTATGAAGTGGATTTTCATAATTATTATTTTTATTTAAAATTCCATTTATATCACAAGCTATTATATTTTTAGGATTTAATTGTTTTATCATTTTTATAATAGCACTTCCAGCTGCTCCTACTCCATTTACTACAATAGTGGCTTTAGTTATATCTTTTTTTAAATATCTATATGCATTAATTAATGCCGCTGTTACAACTATTGCTGTACCATGTTGGTCATCATGAAATACAGGAATATCTAGCTCCTCTTTTAATCTTCTTTCTATTTCTACACATCTAGGTGCTGAAATATCTTCTAAATTTATCCCTCCAAAATTTGGAGCAATTAATTTTACAGTTTTTACTATCTCATCTACATCTTTTGTATCTAGACATAAAGGAACTGCATCTACTCCTGCAAATTCTTTAAATAATATTGCTTTCCCTTCCATTACTGGTAATCCTGCATAAGGTCCTATATCACCTAATCCAAGTACAGCACTTCCATCACTAACTACTGCGACAAGATTTCCTTTTGAAGTATATTTATATATATTTTCTTTATCTTTTGCTATTTCTCTACAAGGCTCTGCTACTCCTGGTGAATAAGCTAAAGTTAAATCATCTTTATTTTTAACACTAACTTTTGAAATTACTTCAATTTTTCCTTTTTTCTGTTCATGTAATTCTAATGCTTTTTTGTATATATCCATTTTCTTCCCCCTATTTATTTAAATTATTTTAATTTGATTTTACAAAATTTTGTTACTGTTTGCATAAATAAATTCGATTTTTTTTAATATCTTTCAGCGCTAAGCCACAAAGAACTCTAAGATACACGAAGATTAAATTGTTTTGAAATCACGGGATTTACACGGATAGCACACTGGATAAATTAATTTTTTACCCTGTGTTTATCTGTGCTCATCCAGTGGTTTCTAGTCTTTTTTCTTTGTGGTTCTCTTTTTCTGTCTTTGTGTTCTTCGTGTAACACATTTATTAAAAAAATCTAATATCCTCCGAAAAGGCACTTTTTAATTTCTTCTTACTCTTAACTTCTCACTATTTTTTTCTCTTTGTGTTACTTTGTGTTCTCTTTTCTTTGTGCTAAATTCAATCAGTAAAAATCCGTGTTTTTCCGCGGCTAAATTCTAATTCTTCTCTCTTATTACTATATTTTATCAGTTTCATATAAATCATTACCATAAATATCATTTACAACTATCGCTGGAAAATCTTCTACATATAATTTTCTTATAGCTTCAGTTCCAAGATCTTCATATGCAATTATTTCACTGCTCTTTACACATTTTGATAAATAAGCAGCAGTTCCTCCAATAGCTGCAAAATAAACAGCCTTATTTCTTTTTATAGATTCCTTTACTTTTTCATCTCTAGGCCCTTTACCTATCATTCCTTTTAAGCCATTTTCAAGTAAAATAGGTGTATAATCATCCATTCTATAACTTGTTGTCGGACCACAAGGACCTATAACATCTCCAGGTTTTGCTGGAGCAGGACCCACATAATAAATTATTTGATTTTTTATATCAAATGGTAACTCTTTCCCATTTTTTAATAATTCAACCAATCTTTTATGAGCTGAATCTCTTGCAGTGTATATATATCCTGTAATATATACTTTTTCTCCAGATTTTAAATTTTCTAAATCTTTTGGATTAATTGGTGTAGTAATTTTCATCATATCCCCCTGTTAAATTATATATTAAAAATATTTTTAAGCTTTTTTAATACCCCATTATTATCATTATAATCTATTATTTCAAGGTGCGGTAAACTATTTTTTAATTTATAATGTGCATTTCCCATAATAAATCCCATACCTGCTTCATTTAAAAGTTCATAATCATTAAATCCATCACCAAAAGCTATTGTTTCTTTTTTATCTATATTAAAATCTTTAAGTATAGAAAAAACAGCATGTGCTTTAGAAGTATTTGCATTAATAACTTCTAATGAATATTCTGTAGAAAACATTGTTTTTATTTCATTAGTTATATTTTGTATATTTTTTTCTAATTCAAGTAATTTATCATGGTCACCTATATAAACCATTTTTGTAATATTTTTATCTCTAAAATTATTAAAATTTGATATTTTATATTTATATCCTGTTTTTTCTTGATATTCTACAATCTCTTTAACAAAAATTTCTTTTTCAACAAACCAATCTTCATTATAATATAGATTTGAGATAATATCATTATCAATTTTCAAATCTAAAATTTGATTAACAATATTTTTATTTATTTCATACTCTTTTATAAGTTTATCTTTGTAATAAACTCTACTTCCATTATTTGTTACTAATGGAGTTTCTAATGATAATTCTTTTTTTACAGGAAGAGCATCATATAGGCATCTACCTGTTGCAATTATTATTTTTAATCCTAAATCCATTAATTTTTGTATATATATTTTTGTTTCATCATCAATTTTTCCGTTACTTTTAAGTAAAGTTCCATCTAAGTCAAATGCAATTGCTTTTATATTTTCCATTTATCATCACCTAATTTTTTGCTATATTATAACATAAAATTAAATAATCATAAACAAAAAAAGTACACCTAAAAAATTAGGTGTACTAAAATTAACCTATAAATTTTTCAATTCCTGACAGTCCAAAATATTGTTCAAATTCATCCTCTTCATTTACTATTACAAGTGAAGGAACACTTCTTACACCATATTTAACAGCTAAGTCCATATTTTCATGTGCATCAATATGTATTATATCTTTATGTTCTTTTAATTTTTCTTTTGCTGTTGGACAATTTGGACAAGTATTAGTTGTAAATAAATATTTTTTAGTTATATTATTAATTATTTTATTTTCTTTATTTTCTTTATTTTCTTCTATACTTTCTTTTACCTCTTTTATTTTTAATCTAGATTTTTCAATAACATACTCTTTTCTATTTTTATACTCAGAAGTTTTTCCATCATTCCAATGTTTTAAAGGTCTATAATATCCCGTAATTCTACTATAAACTTCAGTTTCTTCATTACATTCTGGACATTTAAATACTTCACCTTTAATATATCCATGATTTTTACAAATAGAATATGTTGGTGATAGAGTATAATAAGGTAATTTATAATTTTCAGCTATTTTTCTAACTAAATTTGCAGTTGTTTTCCAATCACTTACTCTCTCTCCAAGGAATGTATGAAAAACAGTTCCTCCTGTAAATTTTGTTTGAAGTCTATCTTGGATGTCTAATGCATCAAAAATATCTTCTGTATAATCTACTGGTAAATGACACGAATTTGTATAAAATGGTTTATCACTTTCTGGAGCTGCTGTAATGATATTTGGAAATCTTTCTTTATCCATTTTAGCAAGTCTATAAGTTGTACTTTCTGCTGGAGTAGCTTCTAAATTATATAAATTTCCTGTTTCTTCTTGGTAATCAGCTATTTTATTTCTCATAAAATCTAAAACTTCTTCAGAAAAATCTATTGCTTCAGATTGAGTAAGATTTTTATTTACCCACTTAGCATTTAAACACATTTCATTCATTCCAATTAATCCAATTGTAGAAAAATGAGTATCAAAATTTCCTAAATATCTTTTTGCATAAGGAAATAACCCTTCATCAAGTAATTTTGTAACAACTGTTCTTTTTATTTCTAATGAACGCTTAGCTACATCTAATAAATGAGTTAATTTTTCATAAAACTCTTCTTTTGTTTCAGATAAATAAGCAATTCTTGGAAGATTTAATGTAACAACTCCAATAGAACCTGTTTTTTCTCCACTTCCAAATAATCCCCCTGTTTTCTTTCTAAGCTCTCTTTTATCAAGTTGTAATCTACAACACATACTTCTTACATCACCAGGGTCTAAATCACTATTAATGAAGTTTTGAAAATAAGGAGTCCCATATTTTGCTGTCATTTCAAATAAAAGTTTTGCATTTTCACTATCCCATAAAAAATCTTCTGTTATATTATATGTAGGTATTGGATATTGAAATCCTCTTCCATTAGCATCACCTTCAAGCATTATTTCAATAAATGCTCTATTTATCATATCCATCTCTTTTTGTAGTTCACCATATTTAAAATCTACTTTTTTCCCTCCAATTATAGCATATTCATCTGCTAAATCTTTTGGTGGTGTCCAGTCTAATGTAATATTACTAAATGGTGATTGAGTTCCCCATCTACTAGGTGTATTTACTCCATATACAAATGATTGGATACATTGTTTAGTTTCTTTGTAACTCATATTATCTTGTCTTACAAAAGCAGCTAAATATGTATCAAAACTACTAAATGCTTGTGCTCCAGCAAATTCATTTTGTAATATACCTAAAAAATTTACCATTTGATTGCATAGTGTAGATAAATGTTTTGCTGGAGAAGAAGTAATTTTTCCATTAACTCCTCCTAATCCTTCTTCTATAAGTTGTCTAAGTGACCAACCAGCACAATATCCTGAAAGCATAGATAAATCATGAATATGAAAATCTCCATTTTTATGTGCTTTTGCAATTTCTTCATCATATATTTCTGATAGCCAATAGTTAGCTGTAACTGCTCCAGAATTATGTAAAATTAATCCCCCAATAGAATAAGTAACTGTTGAATTTTCTTTTACTCTCCAATCTTCAACTTTTAAATAAGAATTTATTACATTTTTATAGTCAAGAACTGTATTTGACATATTTCTTAACTTTTCTCTTTGTTTTCTATAAAGAATATATGCTTTTGCAACTTCTGTATATCCCGTTTCACTTAAAACTTTTTCTACAGAATTTTGAATATCCTCAATATTAATTTTTCCATGAGAAATTTTCTCTTGGAAATCAGCTGTAGTTTTTAGTACTAAAGTATCTAGAATATCATTAGTATAATAATAATTTACAGATTCAAATGCTTTTTTTACAGCATTTTTAATTCTAGACATATCAAAATTACTTTCACTACCGTCTCTTTTAATTACAATCATAACTCTACCCCTTTATTTAGATTTGATATATAAAATTATATCCTAAATAATATAAAAAGTCAAACAAAAAACACTATATATAGGTGTACTTTTTATGCACACAACTATATATAGTGTTTATAATAGTTTTAATAATAAAAGTATCAGATATGTAACACTTCCTCCAAGAGCTGCACCAAAAAAAACTTCTGCAAAAGAATGAATCCCATTTTTAACACGAGATTGTGCAACTAGTACAGCTATAAAAAAACTAAGCGCTACAATAATTATATTATTAGATATAAAAAGTATTGCTGCCCAAGCTGAAAATGCAAGAGCACTATGTCCACTTGGTTTTCCCCCTTCTAAAGGAGAACCACTTTTATAATATGATTTTAAAGCAATTACTAAGACAGCTACAATTACAAAAATAACTGCAATTGTATGTGCATATGAGCTTTTTAAAAAATTAAAAAGTTGCATTGAGCTTTTTCGCAAATGGTCTATAAATATTAAATAACCAATAAACATTGCTAAAACAGCTGATACAAATACCGCTCCAGAAGCTACATCTTTTATAAATTTTACTTTAGGATGATATTCTGGCTCGATTAAATCTACGAAACCTTCTATAGCTGTATTTAAAAGTTCTGTTATCCAAACAATTCCAATTGTTATTCCTAATATAGCCAGACTTATAATATCTAACCTTAAAAAAAGAGAAATAAGAACTACAAAGATAGTAACTACAACATGTATTTTCATATGTCTTTCTGTTATTATTGCATTTATTATTCCTTCAATTGCATAATTAAATGAGTCTAAAATAGTATGTTTTCTATTTTTATGATTTATTTTTTTATGCCCGAACATATCCGTTCCTTTCTAGTATCTCTTCTTCTTTTGCTCTCATAACTTTTTTATCTTCTTCTCTTATATGGTCATATCCTAGTAAATGTAAAATTCCATGAGTAAGAACATAATAAAATTCTCTTTCAAAAGAATGTCCATATTCTTTTGCTTGTGATTCTACACGCTCTAAAGATATTATTATATCTCCTAATGTTTCTATAGGACCTTCTAAAAAATCTTCTGACTCTCTATAAGCAAATGATATTACATCAGTTTCAATATCTTTATTTCTATAATCTCTATTTATTATTTTTATATTTTCATTTCCTGTAAGTAATAAAGAAAGATATATATCTCTATCTGAAGTATATTCATCTTCAAGTAATGTAACTATATAATCTTCTATAGCTGTTAAATCTATTTTATCTTCATATCCTTCTATTCCTTTTGTTATATCTACACTTATTGACATTGTTCTCCTTTCTATTTTTGCCCTGGGTATTTTATTCTACTATGATAAACTCCTTGGAATGTTTTTACAAAAGAGTTAATAATAAGCTCAATCTCTTTAAGAGTAAGGTCTGCATCTGAAAGTTGTGCATCATCCATTTTATTTCCTATTATTCTTCTTATCATTTTTTCTACTTCAATAGGATTTTTTTCATCCATAGAACGAACTGCTGCTTCTATTGAATCAGCAAGCATAATTATAGCTGATTCTTTAGTTTTTGGTTTTGGTCCATCATACCTAAAATCACTTTCATTTATATCTGGATTATCTTTTTTTACTTTATTATAAAAATAAGCAAGTAAAGTAGTCCCTTGATGTTCTGCCATTATATCTCTTATCTCTTTTGGAATTTTATATTTTTTCCCCATCTCTTGTCCATCTTTTGTATGCGCTTTAATAATCATTGTACTTAAAGTAGGTGATAAATTATCATGAGGATTTATTCCACTATGTTGGTTTTCAACATAAAAATTTGGTCTTTTCATTTTCCCAATGTCATGATAATAACATGCAACCCTTGTAAATGTAGAATCTGCTCCTATACACTCAGCAGCTTGCTCAGACAAAGTAGCTACAAGCATAGAATGATTAAATGTTCCTGGAGCTTCAAGAGCCATTTTTCTAAGTAATGGATGAGATAAATCTCCTAATTCTATAAGTTTTAATTTTGTAAGTATATTAAATGTTTCTTCAAAATAAGGTAAAAGTGCTATTGTAAGCATCCCTGAAAATATTCCAGAACCAAAAAGCTCTGAATTCATTAAAACAATTGTAACTATATCTTTTTTACTTATAAGTAATACTGCTGTCCCTATAAGAATTTTTATTAAAGAAATATATAGCCCTATTGAGACCATATCTGTTCTATTTTTAATTGATTTTATTAATCCACTAGTAAAAATAAGCGAAAAAATTAATACAATAAATAATTGATAATTATATCCAAAAATTGGAAGCAAATAAAGTAATAAAAAACCATTTATAATCAGTGAATAATTAATATTTACTAAAAGTCCTAAAATTAAAGTTACTGCTTCAAAAGGTAATAACCAAAACAAATTTTTAGCAATAATTCTTGAAGTAATAACATAAATTATTATAATAAGCGCTGTAGCAAAGAAAATATTATTGTTTAATATCTTATCCTTTATATTTCTTTCAAGTGCAAAATAAAAGATTATAGATAAAATAATCAAATATATAAATGTTCCTAAAAATATTTTGAAATTATCTTGTATATTAAATAATCCCAATTGATTTAATTTTTTTAATTTTTCCTCTGTAATAACTTCATTTTTATTTAATATAACATCTCCTGCATTTACTGTTACTTCAACATCTTTTATATTTAATAATTCATTTTTTAGTTTTTCTTCTGTTTTTTCATAGCTAAAGATATAATTTGGTTTTAAAAATGAAACTGCAATTTTTTTTGATAATTCCCAGTTATCATTTATACTATTTTTTATTTTAATTAAATCTTCTTCTTTTACTTGCTGGCCAAAATATCTATTTAATTCCAATAAAATTTGAGAATGAAGTTTATCATAATCTTTTATGTTTATTAACTCTTTTATATCGCTTTCTGAAAGAGATGGAAGTACAGCATTTATATACTCTTTTTTTAAATTTACATCTTCATACTTCATTGCATTAATAAAAGTTGATAAATCATCAAATACTTTTTGTTCAACAGCTCTACTTCTCTCATACACACCGTCACTATTTCTTATAATATTATCTATAATCTCTTTTTTCTTTTCTTCATCAATATATTTAAATGTAAAAGGTGCAACAACTGTTTTTTCTAATCTTTCTCCTATTTTATAAGGATTTTTTTTAAAGATTTGAATATAATTACTAATCGAAAAAACAAATAAAAATAATATTAAAAACATTATTCTATTATTATATATTTTATTTTCAGAAAGATTTTTTTTCTCTTTCTTGATAGGATTTTTTTCTATTTTAAAAATAATTTTCCTACCAAAAAAATCTAAATTAATCATATTTCCTCCAAATAATAATGGATTTATGAAAAAATCCGATACACTTTTAGAGTATCGGATTTCACTTTACAATTATACTATATATTTTTTTTTATTACAAGTTTTTTAACTCTTTTACTTTTTGAGAAACTTTTTCTATATCGCCATTAGTTTCTTCAATAATTTTAACTATTGCAGAGCCTACTATCACTCCATCAGCTATTTTTTCAAATTTTTCTACATCACTTCTTTTAGATATTCCAAATCCAATAGCTAAAGGTAAATCTGTATATTTTCTTACTTCATTTAAATAATTTTCAATATTAATTTCAAAATTATCTCTAACACCTGTAACTCCCATAGAAGATACACAATACACAAAACCGCTTGTATTTTCTACTATTTTCCCTATTCTATCTTTTGAATTTGGAGCTACCAAAGGTATTAAATCAAGTGTTTCTGGAAGTGGTAAAATCTCATCTCTTTCTTCAAGAGGAAGGTCTGGTATAATTAATCCGTCAATTCCTACTTCTTCACAATTTTTTATAAACTTATCTTTTCCATAACTAAATATAATATTGTAATAAACTAAAAAAACTAAAGGAATATCAAGTGTTTTTCTGATATTTTTTACCATATTAAATATATCATCTACTTTTACTCCATTATCAAGTGCTCTCTTAGCTGCTCTTTGAATAACAGGACCATCAGCTGGTGGGTCAGAAAAAGGAATTCCTATTTCTATAATATCAGCACCAGCTTTTGCTTTTGCATAGATTAAATTTTCTGTTTGTTCTATATTTGGATCTCCAGCAGTTAAATATGTAATAAGTGCTGTTTTATTTTCTTTTTTTAATTTTTCAAAACATGTTTTTATTCTACTCATATTTCCCCCTATATATCTTTATTCATAAATTTAGCAATAGTATGTATATCTTTATCTCCTCTACCTGAAACATTTACAACAATAATTTTATCTTTTGACATAGTTGGAGCTATTTTCATTAAATAAGCAATTGCATGAGAGCTTTCAAGTGCAGGAATTATACCTTCTTCTTCACATAAAAGTTTAAATCCTTCTAATGCTTCATCATCAGTTACAGATACATATTCAGCTCTTTTTGTTTCATATAAGTAAGCATGTTCAGGCCCTGTCCCTGGGTAATCAAGTCCTGCAGAAATAGAGTGTGCTTCATGTATCTGTCCATCAGCATCTTGTAAAATATATGTTTTCATTCCATGTAATACTCCTACTCTTCCTTGAAATGCAGCAGCATGTTTTCCAGTTTCTATTCCCTTTCCAGCAGCCTCTACTCCTATAAGTTTTACCTCTTTATCTTCTACAAATGGTGCAAATATTCCCATAGCATTACTTCCACCACCAACACAAGCAATTATTGTATCAGGTAATCTATTTTCAACTTCTAATATCTGTTTTTTTGTTTCTTCTCCAATAATTTTTTGAAACTCTTTAACTATTGTTGGATAAGGATATGGACCAACAACAGAACCAAGTACATAAAATGTATCCTCTACTGTTCTAACCCATTCTCTAAGTGCTTCATTTGTTGCATCTTTTAAAGTTGCTGTACCACTAGTTACTGGAATAACTTTTGCACCAAGTAATTCCATTTTAAAAACATTTAATTTTTGTCTTTCTATATCTTCTGCTCCCATATATACTCTACATTCCATACCAAAAAGTGCAGCACCTGTAGCAGTAGCAACACCATGTTGACCAGCACCTGTTTCAGCTATTACTTTTGTTTTACCCATTTTTTTTGCAAGTAATATTTGTCCAATAACATTATTTATTTTATGGGCACCTGTATGATTTAAGTCCTCTCTTTTTAAATATATTTTCGCTCCACCTAATTTTTTAGTAAGTTTTTCTGCAAAATAAAGTGGGTTTGGTCTTCCTACATATTGCTTCATATAATACATATATTCATTTTTAAATTCTTCTGTAAAGCAATATTTTTTAAAAGCTTCTTCTAATTCTATAAGTGGATTCATTAATGTTTCAGATACATACTGACCACCAAATTCTCCAAATTTTTTTGTAAGTTCCATAAAATCCTCCCTTAGTTTCTAATTAAATTAATGATTTGTTTTATTTTTTCTTCATCTTTATAACCATTTGTTTCAACACCAGAACTAATATCAATAATTTCTGGCTTTACTATATCTATTGCTTCTTTTACATTATCAATATTTATACCACCAGCAAGAGCTATCTTATAATTTTCACTTAAATTTCTAGCATATTCCCAATTAAATGTTTCTCCTGTACCACCTTTTCCATTATCTAATAAAATTATTTCTACATAATCTTTATATATTTTCAAATCTTCTTTTATATTCTCATTTTTTACAGATAAAGCTTTCCATGTTGTTTTTTCTATTTTTTTTATATATTCAATATCTTCATTACCATGTAATTGAATAATATCTAAATTACAAATATTAGCAATTTCATTTACTTTACTAAAATCTTCATTTACAAAAACTCCCACTTTTTTTATATTAGGATTTAAATTATTTAAAAGTGGTGAAATAATATGTGGTTCAACATACCTTTTACTTTTAGGATAAAAAATAATACCAATATAATCAGGATTATATTTATTTACTATATCAATATCTTCTTTTCTTCTTATTCCGCAAATTTTTATTTTCATAAAATTACTCCTCAAAAGCTTTTTTAAATGATTTTGCTAAACTATTTATATTATCACTTCTCATAAAACTTTCTCCAACTAATATTCCATCTATATTAGCTTCTTTTAAATATTTAATATCATTTTCATTAAAAATACCACTTTCACTTATTAAAATTTTATCTTTTGAAATATATTTTGAAAGCTCTATAGTAGTATCTAATGATACAGAGAAATCCTTTAAATTTCTATTATTTACTCCTATAATATCTACATCTATATCAAGAGCTCTATTTAGTTCTTGCAAATTATGTGTTTCTACAAGGCAGTCAAGTTCTAAATTTTTTGCAAGAGAATAAAACTCTTTAACTTCTTTATCACTTAGAATAGACATAATAAGAAGTATCGCTGAAGTACCTAAATATTTAGCTTCATAAATTTGTATAGGGTCTATAATAAAATCTTTTCTAAGAAGAGGAATATCTACATTTTTAGATATTTCTTTTAAGTATTTAGCTTTCCCCATAAAAAAATCTTCCTCTGTAAGAACTGACATTGCATCAACTATATCATTATATTCATTTGCTATTTCAATAGGATTAAAAATTTCTCTAATAATTCCTTTAGAAGGAGATGCTTTTTTCACTTCTCCAATAATAGATAATCCATCTTTTTTCATTGCATCATAAAAACTTGGCTTTTTTATAGAAAAATCAATATTTTTTTCAAAATCAGCTATAGTAAATTGAAAATCATATATAGAATTTTTTGTTAATTCTTCAAGTCGTTGTTTTTTTCTATTTACTATTTTTTCAAGTATAGTATCCATAATCCTCCCTTTTTTATTAATAAATTTTTAATTATACAAAGTTCATAAAGAAATTTTGTCACAAATTACACGAATAAACTCGAATTTTTTCAGCACGAAGCCACAAAGAACTCTAAGGTTCACAAAGATTTTTTTGAAACCACAAGATTTACACGATATGTACACCTGATTTTTTGCCGCGGATTGCGCAGATTTTTAGTTACACAAAGTACACGGAGAAAACTATTAAGGACCACTAAGATTCTTTTAGAAACCACGAGATTTACACGGGATAAATTAATTTTTTTGCCACTGATTACACGGATTTTTGTTACACAAAGGGCACGGAGAAAAAGCACTAAGGACCACTAAGTATTTTTTTGAAACCACGTGATGAACACTGGATATTGTACTGGATTTTATTTAGTTCTTATCTGTGTTAATCCTGTGGTTCCTAAGATTTTCTTTGTGATTCTGTTTTTCTAGCTTTGTGTTCTTCGTGTAACTTTCTCTGTTTCACTTAGATTTTTTGTCACGAATTGCATGAATAAACTCTAATTTTTTGTTACACAAAGAGCACGGAGAAAACCACTAAGGACCACTAAGGATTATCTCTTTGTGGTTCTGAATTTTCTATCTTTGTGTTCTTTGTGTAACGTCTAATATCCTCCGAAAATGCGCTTTTAAATTCTTCTCACTACTTACTACTCACTTCTTACTGATTTGATTATCTGTGTGCATCTCGTGGTTCCAAATCTTTTCCTTTGTATAATTTTTTATCTATTAGTAAACTCTATAAATTCATTTAATTTTTCAAATGCTTTTCCAGATTCTATTATTTCTTTTGCTAAATATACCCCTTCTCTTATATTTTCTGCTTTTTTACCTACATAAAGAGCTGCTCCAGCATTAAGAAGTAAAATATCATATTTAGCTCCTTTTAATTTATTTTGAAGAAGTTCTTTTATTGTATTTGCATTTTCTTCTACACTACCACCTTTTATTTCACAACTATCATATAAAGGCATTCCAAAATCTTTTGGAGATATATAATAAGTTTGAATTTCACCATTATTTAATTCTGTTATTTTTGTATCACTACAAGCACTTATTTCATCAAGTTTATCCATACCATACACAACAAGAGCTCTTTCTGTTCCAAGGTTTTTTAATGCATTAGCCATTATTTCTGTAAGTGATTCATCAAAAACTCCTAAAACTTGTCCTTTTGCAAAAGCAGGATTAGTAAGAGGACCTAAAACATTAAAAATAGTTCTTTCTTTTAATTCTTTTCTTACTGGCACTGCATATTTCATAGCTTTATGAAATTTTGGTGCAAACATAAATCCAAGATTTGTATTTTCTACACACTCTTTTACTTGTTCTGGAGTTAAATCAATATTTACTCCTAGTTTTTCAAGTACATCAGCACTTCCACTTTTACTAGAAACAGAACGATTTCCATGTTTTACTACTTTTATTCCTGCTGCTGCTGCAACAAATGCTACTGTTGTTGATATATTATATGTATTTGCTCCATCTCCACCAGTACCACAAGTATCTATTGTATATTCATCAGATAAAGTTACTTTTTCAGCCTTTTCTCTCATTACATATGCCCCACCAGTTATCTCTTCAGCTGTTTCACCTTTCATTCTAAGAGCTGTTAAGAATGAAGAAATAAGTATTTCAGATACTTTTCCTTCCATAATTTCTGTCATTACTTGTTTCATTTCCTCTTGAGTTAAATCTTGTTTTTGAAATAATTTTTTTATAGCTTCTCTTATCATAATACAATCCCCCTTTTATTTTTGAAATCAGTTTTATTTATTAATAGTTTTTTGTTACACAAAGGGCACGAAGAAAAACACTAAGGACCACTAAGATTTTTTTGAAACCACGAGATACGCACGAGCACAATTTCCGATATTTTTCTGCGAAAAACATCTTAAATTTACACAGGATTTTTATCTTGTGATAATCTGTGTTTATCTAGTGGTTCCACTTATTTTTTTCTTTGTGCTAAATTCAATTAGTGATAATCCGCGTAAATCCGTGGCTAATTATATTTATTTTATTCGTGTAAATTAGAGCCATTCGTGACTACTTTTCAATTGTCAATTTCCCATTTGTAATTACTAATTCTTTTTTATCCCGTGCTTATCTGTGCCTATCTCGTGATCCCACTTATTTTATAAATTTATAAAATTTTCTATCATTTTTAATCCTTCTGGAGTATAAATTGATTCTGGATGAAATTGCAATCCAATTAATTTATATTCTTTATGTCTTATCCCCATTATTTCTCCATCGTCAGTTTTAGCTGTTATTTCAAAATCATCATTTAAAGTCCCCTCTATAATAGCAAGAGAATGATATCTTGCCACTTGAGTAGGATTGGTAATTCCATTAAAAATACCTTTGCCGTCATGTTTTATCATAGATGACTTTCCGTGATATATAGCTTTTGCATAACTTACTGTAGCACCAAATGCTTCTCCGATAGATTGATGACCAAGACAAATTCCAAGTATTGGTATATCTTTATATAATTTTTGAATAAGCTCTACACATATTCCTGCTTCTTTTGGTGTTTTAGGCCCAGGTGAAAGTACAATTCTATCTGGATTAAGTGCTTTTACCTCTTCTACAGTCATTTCATCATTTCTTATTACTTTTATATCTTCTTCAAATGTCCCTAAATATTGGTATAAATTATAAGTAAAAGAATCATAATTATCTATTAAAACTATCATTTTTTCCCCTTTCATTTTGTAAAATTGTCTAATATAGTTTGCATAATTTTATTATTAATTTCAAGATTTTCTTTTTGAATTAACATTTCTTCTTTTGATTGAATATAATTTTTATTTTCTATTAGTTCATCAGCACAATTTTCGACCATAGATTTAAGATTTTCTTCTTTCATTTCTAAATGAAATTGTAATGCAATTATATTATTATAAATAAATCCTTGATTATCACATGCTTTACTTTCAAATATTTTTTCTGCTTTATTTGGAATTATAAATTTATCTCCATGCCAATGCATAGTTTTAAATTCATTAGGTATATTATTTAAAAATTTATGATTAGATAATTTTTTTACATTAAACCATCCTATCTCTTTTTCTTTATTTTTAACTACTTTTCCACCAAGTAAATCAGAAAGTAATTGTGCTCCTAAACAAATTCCAAGTATTTTTTTATTTGCTTTAATAACTTTCTGTATAAATTCTTTTTCTTCTTTTAAAAATGAATATTTCTCCTCTTCATAAATATTCATTGGTCCACCTAAAATAACTAGCATATCCACATTATCAATATTTGGAAACTTATAATTTTCATACATTTTTATAAAAATAAATTCATGATTATTTTCTTTAGCCCAATCTTCTATAATACCAGGATTTTCAAAAAACACATGTTTTATACAATATATTTTCATTTTTTCACCTTTCCCTTAATCTTAACTTTTTATAGCTGTTAATAAAGCTTTTACTTTATTTCTAGTTTCTTCATATTCCATCTCTGGATTTGAATCAGAAGTTATCCCTGCTCCTGCTTGCATATATACTTTATTCTCTTTAATTATCATAGTTCTTATTGCTATACATGTATCCATATCACTATTATATGAAAAATATCCAGCTGCTCCTCCATATATTCCTCTTTTTTCTTTTTCCAGTTCTTCAATTATTTCCATTGCTCTTATTTTAGGGGCTCCAGATAATGTTCCTGCTGGTAAAAATGATGAAAGTACAGAAAATGAATCTTTATCATCTCTTTTTTCTCCTTCTACTAAAGAAACTATATGCATTACATGTGAATAATAATGAACTTGCATAAATTCTGTTACTTCAACACTACCAATTTTTGCTATTCTTCCCATATCATTTCTAGCTAAATCTACTAGCATAATATGTTCTGCTTTTTCTTTTTCATCATTTAACAATTCTTTTGCAAGTAATAAATCCTCTTTTTCATCTTTCCCTCTTCTTCTAGTACCTGCAATAGGACAATTAAACACTTCATTCCCTCGAACTTCAACAAGCATTTCAGGAGAACTTCCTGCTACTTGATAATCA
Organism: Fusobacteriales bacterium; assembly: GCA_020063625.1. GTDB lineage: Bacteria > Fusobacteriota > Fusobacteriia > Fusobacteriales > Fusobacteriaceae > Hypnocyclicus. Next base: position 67,243 of record JAICDD010000015.1, on the reverse strand, counting down.
CCAAAATTAAAATAAAATAGATATGGTGAAGGATTTAAACTACGAAGTTTTCTATATAAGTTAAATGGGTGCTCTTTTGTTTCTAAAGTCCATCTTTGAGAAAGAACTACTTGAAATATATCTCCTTCAAATATATATTTTTTAGCTTTTTTTACCATATTTATAAATTCTTCTTTTGTTGTATTGCTTTTAGCTTCATTTTCAATCTTTATTTTATTAATATTATAAAAATCAATTGGTAAAGTTGTAGTTTTAATAATATTTTCAATCTCTTCTATTCTCTTATATGCTAATTCTTCATTATTTTTTTCTTCAAGAACAATAATAGAGATATCCTGATGATAGTGGTCATACATAATAAATTCTGTTAAAAACATCATATTTGATTCAGGAAGATTTAAACTATCTGGGTTTGTTCGTGGAAGTTTTTCATATTGTTTAATTATATCATATCCAATTACACCAACTGCTCCTCCACAAAATGGTAAGCTTTTATCTTCAATGATTTTAATATTTTCAATTTCTTCTTTTATTGTATCAAGAACTTTCCCATTTTTTTCTATTACTTTTCCATCTTTTTTTATATTTATATTAAGTTCATTTGATTCAATAACTATAAAAGGATTTTTACCAATAAAAGAGTATCGTCCCTTTATTGAATCTCTACTTTCAAGAAGTATTCCAACATCATCATTTACATATTTTTTATACAAAGTAATAGGTGTTTCTATATCTCCAGATATTTTCTTTTTAAAAATTTTTAATTCTTTCATAAATAATCCCCCTTAAGTTTATAATAAAAAAAAGACTGTTCTAAGAACAGTCTTTACACACATTTTATTATTATCTAAAAAATTATACCTTAAAATTACTAAAAGATATAATCTATTAGATAGTATCGTTCTTAGATATGATACTACAGATTATATATTTAGTTGATTTAAGATATTCGTTTTTCCACCAGCTTTTAAATATAGTAACCATATCTAAAACTCTCCTTTTTCTGTTATTTGTATTAATGTTATCATACTAAAAAATATAAATCAAGTTTTTTTTGTATATTTTTAAATTATTTTTCTAAAATTTTATTAAGAGCATCTATTTGTTGTTTTATAGAAAAAATTTCTGTGCTATCTAGTGAAAAGCTATTCAATAAATTTACTGGTACATTTTTAGCTTTTTCTTTTAATTCTTTTCCTTTTTTAGTAAGAGAAATTATCAAATTTCTTTCATCTAGTTTATTTCTTTTCCTTTTTATATACTCTTTTTTTTCAAGTTTTTTTAAAAGCGGCGTAAGAGTCCCTGAATCAAGAGAAAGTATTTCTCCTATTTCATTTACATTTAATCCATCTTTTTCCCATAATACAAGCATAGTGATATATTGAGTATATGTGAGATTAAGTTCATTTAAAAGAGGTTTGTAAATTGTATTTATGTTTTTCATTAATTTATATACACTAAAACAAAATTGATTTTCTATTTTTAAAATATCACTCATCTTATCCCCGACCTTCCCATACTCTTAATAGAATTATAACAAAAATAAAGATAAAAATAAAGATAAAAAAATTTATATATTCAAAAAAAATAATATATATTTTTTTGAAAAATATGCTATACTTAATTAGTTAATTTAATAAAGGGGAGGATAATTTATGAAAAAACAACTTTTAATAAGAACAGTAGAAAATAAAGATGTATGTGAGGTAGAAAGCGATGCACTAATTACAGCAGTTGATTCTAAAGGTATTTGGTGTGGACAAGTAGATATGGCTATTAGAAAAAACGTAGGAGATTATTATCATCAGGCTTTACTAGGTCATATTAGACAAAAAACAGGTGCTTCTTTATTTGATGATGGTCAAGTAATTTTAGTAGAAAAAGATGAAGGTATGAAAACAGCATTTAATAATATTATTTTCGTAATAGATGATTTAACAAAACCTTTATCAGAAATTGTATACAATGGATTAGTAAAAGCTAACGAGGAAGAGTATAAAATAGTTTCTATGTCATCAATAAGAGCTGGAGAATCTTTTGGTAAAAAAGAAAAAACTTTTGAAGAAATGGCAAAAGAAGTTTTTAAAGGAATTAGAAAGTTTTTAAATGAAACTGATGAAATAAAAATTAATAGATTACTTATTTTAACATATGATAATGAAGAGTATAAAAATCTTTTAATAAAAGAATTTAATACAGATGAAGATTTAGTAGCAATATACTAAAATTTTTGTTTAATATTTATAAATTTTTATTGACAAAACCTATAAAATAATATATACTTATTTAGTCAAAAAAAGCAATTATCAAGAGAAGTGGAGGGACCGGCCCTAAGAAACTTCAGCAACCTACTTCAACTACAAGTGTGGTGCTAATTCCGAGAGATGATAGAGTGTATATTAGCCTCTTTCATTTCTGAAAGAGGTTTTTTTATTATTAAATTTTTAGAAAAGGAGAAAAAAATGATAGAAAAAGGAAGAGTTTTTTTTACTTCTGAGTCTGTTACTGAAGGTCATCCAGATAAAATGGCAGACCAAATTTCAGATGCTATACTTGATGCAATTTTAAAAGAAGATCCAAAAGCAAGAGTAGCTTGTGAAACTATGCTTACAACAGGTCTTGTAGCTATCGCTGGAGAAATTACAACTTCTACTTATGTAGATTTTCAAAAAATCGTAAGAAATACAGTAAAAGAAATAGGATATACAAGAGCAAAATATGGATTTGATTATGAAACTTGTGCAGTGATAAACTCTATTCATGAGCAATCAGCTGATATAGCTATGGGAGTAGATGAATCACTAGAAACTAAAGAAAGTAAATCTAAAAAAGAAGATGAAAGAGAACTACTTGGAGCTGGAGACCAAGGAATAATGTTTGGATTTGCTACTAATGAAACTGAAGAATTAATGCCGATGCCTATTATTTTAGCTCATAAATTAGCTAGAAAATTAGCAGAAGTAAGAAAAAATAATACTTTAGATTACTTAAGACCAGATGGAAAAACTCAAGTAACTGTTGAGTATGTAGATGGAAAACCAGTTAGAATAGACGCAATAGTAATATCTACTCAACATGATTCTGATATTACTCATGATAAAATAGAACATGATATGAAAAAATACGTTATAAATGCAATAATTCCAGAAGAATTATTAGATGAAAATACAAAATATTATATAAATCCAACTGGAAGATTTGTAATTGGTGGTCCACATGGAGATGCTGGTCTTACAGGAAGAAAAATAATTGTTGATACTTATGGTGGAATGGGTAGACATGGAGGAGGAGCTTTCTCTGGAAAAGACCCTACAAAAGTAGATAGAAGTGCCGCTTATGCTGCAAGATGGGTTGCTAAAAATATAGTTGCTGCAGAACTTGCAGATAAATGTGAAATCCAATTATCATATGCAATAGGTGTAGCTAAACCTACTTCAATAGCTATAAATACATTTGAAACTGGAAAAGTAGCAGATGAGATAATTGTTGAAGCTGTTAAAAAAGTATTTGATTTAAGACCTGGAGCTATAATTCAAGACTTAGATTTAAGAAGACCTTTATATAGACAAGTAGCTGCTTATGGACACTTTGGTAGAACAGATTTAGATTTACCATGGGAAAAAACTAATAAAGTTGAAGAACTTAAAAAAGCTGTTGAAGAGTTCAAATAAATATTTAAAAGCACAAACTTTATTCTTAGTTTGTGCTTTTTTTTATCTAAATTTATTAACTAATTTAAAAACGAGCTCTTTAAAATACAGAACTCGTTTAACTGAAAATTATTTGATTTTTAAAAAACTAGAAATTGCATCTTTCATCTTATCAGAATCAATTACTGTTTTATGTAATACCTCTTTTTTATCTAATTCAAATACTGCTTTTGGAATTTCTAAATTTGTAGTTTTCGCAAGCTCTTCTATTAATTCGAAATCAGATTTATCATCAAGTTTTTTATCAACTATAGATTCTAATACAGCTCTTGTAAATTTAAAAGGACTAGCAGTAGAAGCTATAAGAGTTTTTGTATCTATATCATTTGTTTCTTTTATATAATCTTCATATACTTTATATGCAACAGCAGTATGAGTATCTATTACATATGAATATTTATCAAAAACAGATTTAATTGTAGTTTTTGTAGCTTTATCATCAGCATATCCACCATAAAATTTATTTAATTTTTCTTTTAATTCATTTGGCAACTCATATTTACCATTAGTTTTTAGTGAATTCATTAATTCACTAATAAGTTTATCATCTTTATCAGTTAATGATTCTATAAATCTTTCAAGGTTGCTTGAGATTAAAATATCCATTGATGGCGATATAGTAGTATTAAATTTTCTATTTATATCATAAATTCCAGTATTTAAAAAGTCTGTAAGTACATTATTTATATTACTTGCACATATAAATTTATTTACAGGTAATCCCATTTTAAATGCATAATATGAAGCTAATATATTTCCAAAATTTCCTGTAGGAACCACTACATTTATCTTATCTCCAGCTTTTATCTTTTTATTTTTTATTAAATTAAAATATCCATAAAAATAATAAATAATTTGAGGCACTAATCTACCTATGTTTATTGAATTAGCACTTGAAAATACATATCCATTTTTATCTAAAAGTTTATTAAATTCAACATCATTAAAAATCTCTTTTACTCCACTTTGTGCATCATCAAAATTTCCATTTATTGCTACAACAAATGTGTTATCTCCTGTTTGAGTAACCATTTGAGCTTTTTGTACTTCACTAACACCATCAGTAGGGAAAAATACAATAATTTTTATTCCTTCGTTATTTGCAAATCCTTCAAGTGCTGCTTTTCCTGTGTCTCCACTTGTTGCAGTTAATATTACTATCTCTTTATCTTCATTATTTTTTTCTTTAGATACTTTCATAAATTTAGGTAAAATTGATAATGCCATATCTTTAAATGCTAAAGTCGGTCCTCTATATAACTCTAAAAAAGATACATTTTCTATATCTTTTATACTTACTATTTCATCTGTTTCAAATTTCTCATTATATGCTTCATCTATACACCATTTTATTTCTTCTTCAGTAAAATCATTTAAATATTTTGATAGCACATCAAATGCTAATGATTTGTAATCAGCATTTAAATATTTTTCATTAAAAATATCTATTTTTTCAAATTTTTCAGGAACAAAAAGTCCTCCATTTGCTGATAAACCTTTTAATACTCCCTCAGAAAAAGATACTTTTTCATTTACATCTCTAGTACTATAATACATTTTCATATACATTTCCCCCAAACTTTGTCTAAAAATTTTATACAATGATTATAAATTTTAAATACTTTTTTAGGTATTTTATCATAAACTTTAAAATATTCAAACAATTTTTTATGAATTTTCATAGTTAGTTTATATAAAACTAATTTAAGTTAAAAATTTAATTATTAAAAAAATAAAACTATACTAGCTTTTACATTTCTTGAAATAGTAAGTAAATTATGATATAATAAGCCAAAAGTATTTTTTGTAGGAGAGAAAATGAGTATACTTGATAATTTAAATGAAAATCAAAGAAAAGCAGCAGAAATAATAGAAGGTCCTCTATTAATTTTAGCTGGTGCTGGAAGTGGAAAAACAAGAACGTTAACATATAGAATAGCTCATATGATAAAAGAAAAAAATATTGAGCCTTATTTTATACTAGCAGTAACATTTACCAATAAAGCTGCAAAAGAGATGAAAGAAAGAGTAGAAACACTAGTAGGTGTTGACGGAGAAAAAGTAATGATTTCTACATTTCACTCTTTTGGAGTAAGACTTCTTAGAATGTATGCAAAACATATAGGCTATGATTCAAATTTTGGTATTTATGATAGTGATGACCAAGTTTCCATTGTAAAAAGAATATTAAAAGAAATAGGAAGAGAAATAAATGTTACTCCTAATAAAATTGTATCAATAATAAGTAAAGCAAAAGAGGATGGAATAACACCTGAAGAATTTGAAGAAAAAAGAGTGTTTTTTCATGATTATAAAACTATTGCTGAAGTTTACAAAAGATATCAAAAAGAACTTATTAAAAATAATAGTATGGATTTTTCAGACCTTTTAATTTATACAAATAAACTTTTAGATATTGAAGAAATCAAAGAAAAATTACAAAATAGATATAAATATATTATGGTAGATGAATACCAAGATACAAATGATATTCAATACCAAATTGTTACAAAAATTGCTTCAAAACACAGAAATCTATGTGTTGTTGGTGATGAAGATCAAAGTATATATGGTTTTAGAGGAGCAAATATTAATAATATTTTAAATTTTGAAAAAGATTATAAAGATGCAAAAGTAATAAAACTTGAAAGAAACTACCGTTCTACAGAAATTATATTAGAAGCTGCAAACTCTGTAATTAAAAACAATACTACTTCTAAAGGCAAAAAACTATGGACTGATAAAAAAAGCAGAGATTTAATAACAGTTTATGAAGCTAAAAATGGTATAGATGAAGCATATTTTGTAGCTCATAATATTATTCAAAATGTAGATAAAGGTAGAAATTATAGAGATTTTACTATTTTATATCGTACAAATGCACAATCTCGTATATTTGAAGAAGTATTTTTAAAACATAACTTACCTTATAAAATATTTGGTGGAATGCAATTTTATCAAAGAAAAGAGATAAAAGATGTATTAGCATATTTAAATGTAATAAATAATCCAAATGATGATGTAAGTTTACTTAGAATAATAAATGTTCCAAATAGAAAAATTGGTGCAAGAACAATAGAAAAATTAATAGAAATACAAAATGAAAAAGAGATAAGTTTGTTTGATACATTAAGATATATAAATGAAATTAGTGGAGTAAGAAGTAATACTAAAAATGCTATAATTGATTTGTATAACTTTTTTAAAACACTTATAGAAGAAAAAGAATTTTTATCAGTTTCAGAAATATTTGATGAAATGATTGAAAAAACAAGATATTTAGATAGCTTAGATGAAGATGGAAGAGTAGAAAATGTATTAGAGCTTAAAAACTCTATAATTGAACAAGAAAATAGAGAAAGTGGTTTACAACTTGGTGAATATTTAGAAAATATATCACTTGTAAGTACAACTGATAATTTAGAAGAAAATCAAGATTATATAAAACTTATGACTATTCATAACTCTAAAGGTCTTGAATTCCCAATAGTTTATTTAGTTGGAATGGAAGAAGATATTTTCCCAGGAAAAAAAGTAGAATTTGACGATAAAGAATTAGAAGAGGAAAGAAGACTTTGCTATGTTGCAATAACTAGAGCAGAAGAAAAGCTTGTAATCACATATGCAAATGAAAGAAATATATATGGTCGAATTGATAGCTTTAGAGATAAATCAAGATTTTTAGAAGAAATTCCAATGAATTTGTTAAATTATATTAATAAAAAAGAGGAAAAACCTGTTATAAAACAAGAAAAAACTAAAAAAATAGAAAATTTTAATCCATTTTCAATAAAAAATAAAGGTTTATTTAATATTGGCGATAAAATATATCATAATAAATTTGGAAATGGAATAATTAAAGATATTGAAGAAAACAAAAGACTTGTAATTAAATTTGGATATGAAGAGAAAAAAATAGCCATTGCCGTAGCTGAAAAAGTACTAAAAAAGATATAGTGTTATTTAGGAAGGATTATTTTTATGAAAAGAAAAACGATATCGAAAAATCTAAAATATAAAGGGATAGGGTTACATAAAGGTAGAGATATCATTTTAAGACTTAAACCAGCTCCGGTTAATGCTGGAATAGTTTTTTATCGAAAAGACTTAAAAGATGGAGAAAATAGAATAGTTTTAGATATAAATAATGTATTTGATTTAACTAGAGGAACAAACTTAATTAATGAATATAAAGCCTCTATTTATACAATAGAACATTTTTTATCCTCTCTATATGTATTAGGTATAACTGATATTATTGTAGAAGTAGATGGAAATGAATTACCTATAATAGATGGAAGCTCTAGAAAATTTATAGAATTAATAAAAGAAAATATAAAAGAATATGATGAAGAGATAGAAGAGTTAGTTATAAAAAAACCTGTCTTTGTAACACATGGTGATAAACATGTAATTGGACTTCCATATGACGGGTATAAAATTACTTATTCTGTAAATTATAATCATTCATATTTAAAATCACAATTACTTGAAATAGAAGTAAATGAAGAAAATTATATAAATGAAATTTCAGGAGCAAGAACATTTTGTTTTGACTATGAAATAGAATATTTAAAGGCAAATAACTTAGCACTTGGAGGAAGTCTAGATAATGCTATCGTAATAAAAAAAGATGGTATATTAAATCCTGGAGGACTTCGTTATCAAGATGAATTTGTTAGACATAAAATTTTAGATTTAATTGGAGATTTAAAAGTATTAAATAGACCTATAAAAGGTCATATTGTAGCAGTAAAAGCAGGTCATGCAATAAATATTGATTTTGCAAGAGAGTTAGTAAAAAACTTTTTATAAATTATAAGAAAATTTTTAATATGGAGGAATGTTAATATGAAATTAGATGTTATGGAAATAATGAAAAGAATACCACACAGATACCCATTTTTATTAGTAGATAGAATTGAAGAGTTAGAACCAAATAAAAGAGTTGTTGCTTATAAAAATATAACTATAAACGAAGATTTCTTTAATGGTCACTTCCCAGGGCACCCAATAATGCCAGGAGTATTAATTGTAGAAGGAATGGCTCAAGCTTTAGGAGTATGTACAATGCCTGAGGGGGAGGATAAAGTACCATATTTTATGGCTATAAACAATGTTAAATTTAGAAAACCTGTAAAACCAGGAGATAAATTAATCTATGATGTAGTAGTAGACAAATTAAAAGGAAAAATCTTAAAAGCTACAGGAAAAGCTCTAGTTGATGGAGAGATTGTAGCTCAAGCAGAACTTATGTTCTCAATTATGGATAAATAAATTAGGAGGAGTATTATGATTCATGAAACTGCTATTATAGAAGAGGGAGCAGTAATTGGAGAAGGTGTTGAAATAGGAGCTTATTCTTTTATTGGAAAAGATGTAAAAATAGGTAAAAATACTATTATTAAATCACATGTAGTAATAGAAGGTAGAACAACAATAGGTGAAAATAATATTATTTATCCTTATGCTTCTATTGGACAAGATCCACAAGATTTAAAATATAATGGTGAAGATACTGAGCTTATTATTGGTGATAATAATAAGATTAGAGAGTTTTGTACTATTAATAAAGGAACAATCGCATCAAACAAAACAGTAATTGGAAGTAATAATTTACTTATGGCATATGTGCACGTTGCTCATGATGTAGTAATAGGAAATAACTGTATATTTGCAAATTGTGCAACACTTGCAGGTCATGTAGAAGTAGAAGATTTTGCAGTTGTTGGAGGACTTACAGGTGTTCATCAATTTTGTAAAATTGGAGAATCTGCAATGATTGGTGGTGCAACTAGAATAGTACAAGATGTAGCTCCATTTGTTACTGTTGAAGGAAATGATGCTAGAACTAGAGGATTAAATTTATTAGGACTTAAAAGAAGAGGGTTTTCAAAAGAGGATATAAGAAATATAAAAGCTGCATATAAAAAAATATTTATGTCAAAAATGAAATTAGAAGATGCTTTAAATGAATTAGAAGCAGAATTTAAAGAGGATAAAAATATTATGCATATGATAAAAACTATAAAAAGCTTTGATAGGGGGCTGACTAGATAAATGCAAAAGATAGGATTAATAGCGGGAAAAGGAGAACTGCCTAGTTATTTTATAAAACAAGCTGAAAAAAATGGAATAGAGGTTTTTCCAATTGGACTTTTTGATGAAATAAATAGTGATATAAAAAATCATAAAAATTTTATAAAAGTAAATATAGGAGAATTAGGAAAAATAATTTCTTATCTTATTATTAATAAAATCTCTAATTTAATGATGATAGGAAAAGTTGAAAAAAATACTATATTTAAAGATATAAAATTTGATGAAACTTTTGCAGGACTTCTTTCAAATCTTCCAGATCAAAAAGATGAAACACTTTTAATGGGAATAATAGGAATTCTTCAAAATAATGGAATTGACATTTTACCGCAAAACTATATGTTAGAAGAACTAATTACTGAAGAAAAAACATATACAAAAACTAATATAGATGCTAATGATTTAGAAACTATAAAAATTGGAATAGAAGGAGCAAAAGCATTAACTTCTATTGACGCTGGACAAACTGTTGTTGCAAAAGATAAAACAATTGTAACATTAGAAGGAATAGAAGGAACTGATAATACAATTAAAAGAGCTTATGAATATGCAGGAGAGGGATGTATAATTGTAAAATTAGCAAGACCTAATCAAGATTTAAGAGCTGATACACCTGTAATAGGTTTAGACACTATAAAGAAAGCTGTGGAAATAAAAGCAAAAGGTATAATAATAGAAGCTGATAAAATGCTATTTTTTGAACAAGAGGAATCTATAGCTTTAGCAAATGAAAATAATTTATTTATTAAAGCTATAAAAAGATAGGAGGAAGTGTGAAATATTTTGTATCTACTGGTGAGTTATCAGGTGATGTTCACTTATCATATTTGTTAAATGAGATAAAAAATGAAGATAAAGATGCTAAATTTTATGGAATGGCAGGAGATAACTCAAAAAAAGTAGGTGTTCACTTACTTCAACATATAGATGAAATTGCTGTTATGGGATTTAAAGAAGCAGCAATGAAATATAAATATTTAAAAGATAAATTAGACTTTTTTATAAATTTTATTTTAGAAAATAATATAAAAAAAGTTATTTTAGTAGATTATGGTGGATTTAATATAAAGTTTTTAGAAAAATTAAAGCAAGTAGATGATAGTATAAAAGTTTATTATTATATTCCACCTAAAGTTTGGATATGGGGAGAAAAAAGAGTCGAAAAACTTAAATTAGCTGATAAACTTCTTGTTATTTTCCCTTGGGAAGTAGAATTTTATAAAACTAAAAATATTGATGTAAAATATTACGGAAATCCTTTTATTGAAAAATATAATAAAATAGACAAAAAAGGAGATAAAATTTTATTACTACCTGGAAGTAGAAAGCAAGAAATAACTAAAATATTGCCTACTTTATTAAAAGTAGTTGATAGATTAAAAAATGAAAAATTCATATTAAAATTAGCTAATAAAAAAAGTTTAGAATACATAAAAAATGATTTATCAAAGTATGATAATTTAGAAATAAGTTATGAAAAACTTGATAATTGTATAAAAAAATCAAAATATGCTATTGCTACTTCTGGAACTGTAGTTTTAGAACTAGCATTATTAGGACTCCCTGGAATAGTTGTATATAAAACATCAATTATTAATGAAATAATAGTAAGATTATTTATTGATTTAAATTATGTATCATTGCCAAATCTTACTTTAAATGAAGAAGTTTATCCAGAATTATTACAAAATAACTTTAATGTGGAGAAAATAATAGAAAAAATTAAATATATAGAGAATAATAGTAATAAAATAAATGAAAAAATTAATGAAATAAGAAGTAAATTGGGCGGTAATAATATAGTTAAACAATATGCGCAATATATAATTAATAATTAGAGAGGGGTCTTTTTGTGAAAAGAGATGATGGAAGAACATTAAATCAATTAAGAGAAATAAAAGTTACACCTAATTTTATAAAACATGCTGAAGGTTCTGTACTTATTGAATTTGGAGAAACAAAAGTAATCTGTAATGCTACAGTTAATGATAATGTTCCTCCATTTTTAAGAGGAAAAGGAACAGGATGGATAACAGCTGAATACTCAATGTTACCTAGAGCTACTCAAGATAGAAATATAAGAGAGTCTGTTAAAGGAAAATTATCTGGTAGAACAATGGAAATTCAAAGATTAATAGGAAGAGCTCTTAGAGCATGTATTGATTTAGAAAAATTAGGTGAAAGAACTATTATTTTAGATTGTGATGTAATCCAAGCTGATGGTGGAACAAGAACTACTTCTATTACAGGAGCTTATATTGCTTTAGAAATTGCTATCAAAAAACTTTTAAAAGAAAAAAAATTAAAAGAAAATCCTTTAAAAGCACAAATAGCTGCTATAAGTGTAGGTATAAATAACGGTGAAGTATTGCTAGACCTTAAATATACAGAAGATAGTACTGCTGAAGTAGATATGAATGTAATAATGAATGATAAAGGTGAATTAATAGAAGTTCAAGGGACTGGAGAAGAAGCTACATTTACTAGACAAGAACTTAATAAAATGCTTGATGTAGCAGAAGAAGGTTTAAAACAAATATTTGAATTACAAAAAAAATATATAGAAGAGGCATTTTAATGGAAAAAATATTTTTAGCTACTAAAAATAAAAAGAAAATTGATGAAATAAAGTCTATATTATCTGATTATAATATAGAAATAATCTCTATAAATGATGGGTATGATATACCTGAAGTTATAGAAGATGGTGATACTTTTGAGTATAATTCTCAAAAAAAAGCATTAGAAATAGCTAAATATCTAAATATAACTACTATTGCTGATGATTCTGGACTTTGTGTAGAAGCTTTAAATTGGGCTCCTGGTGTATACTCTGCTAGATATGCTGGTGAAGATTCAGATGATAAAAAAAATAATAAAAAATTAATAGAAAATCTAAAAAATACAGATAATAGAAATGCAAAATTTGTATGTGTAATAAGTATAGCTAAACCTGACGGAACAGTTAAATCATATACTGGTGAAGTTAATGGTGAAATTATTGATATACCTAGAGGGGAAAATGGTTTTGGTTATGACCCACATTTTTATTATAAACCACTAAATAAAACATTTGCAGAGCTAACAAAAGAGGAAAAATCAAAAATAAGTCATAGAGGAAATGCATTAAAACTATTAAAAAATGATTTAATTAATTTTATAAAATAACTGGGAGACCGAAAAGTTGAATTTTCGGTCTCTCTCTTTTCTCTTTTATTGTAAAATAGTAAAAAATAGTATATAATTTATAAGATAAATAATTTTAAATAAAAAATAAAACTAGGAGGAATAATATGCTAAAAGATAAATTTACACCAAAAAAAATTGTAGAAGAATTAAATAAATATATAATTTCTCAAGATGAAGCAAAAAAAAATGTAGCAATATCTCTTAGAAATAGATATAGAAGAAAACAAATAGCAGATAAAAAATTACAATTAGAAATAACTCCAAAAAATATAATCCTTATAGGGCCTACAGGAGTAGGGAAAACTGAAATTGCTAGAAGACTTGCAAAAGTAACAGATTCTCCATTTATAAAAGTTGAAGCAACAAAATTTACTGAAGTAGGATATGTCGGAAAAGATGTAGAATCAATAATTAAAGACCTTGTAAATTTAACTTATCAAAATATGAAAAAAAGAAAAATGGAAGAATTAAGAGAAGAGTATCTTCCTGTTATTTATAATAAAATTGCAAAAAAATTAAAACCTTATGAGCTTTTAGAAGAAGAAAAAGCTAAAATTGTGGAAGATATAAAAAAAGGAATTTATGATGAAACTGAAATAGAAATAGAGAAAAAACCAAAATTTGATATACCTGTAATTGAAATAAATGCTAGCTCTCCTGATGAAGGATTAAAAAATTTATTTGATTCTATATCACCTTTTGGAAAAAAAGACAGTAAAAAAAGATTAAAAGTAAAAAATGCTATAGAGTACTTATTAAAAGAAATAATTGAAGAAAATATAGATACAGAAGAATTTATTCCTGAAGTATTAAAAAAAGTTGAGGAAGATGGAATTGTATTTATAGATGAAATAGATAAAATAGCTGAAAGAGAATCATTTAGTCGAGGAGAAGTCTCAAGACAAGGGGTTCAAAGAGATATATTACCTATTGTAGAAGGTACTACTGTTATCACAAAATTTGGACCAGTAAAAACTGATCATATATTATTTATAGCAGCAGGTGCTTTTTCACAATCAAGTCCTAGTGACCTTATGCCTGAATTACAAGGGAGATTCCCTGTAAAAGTAGAGTTAAAAAGCTTAACTAAAAAAGATTTTATTGAAATACTTACTAAAGTAGATAATAATTTATTAAAACAATATAAAGAATTATTAAAAATTGATGGTGTAGAGCTTGAATTTACTAAAACAGCAATAGAAGCAATAGCAGAAATATCAATAGATTTAAATACTAAGATAGAAAATATCGGTGCAAGAAGACTGCATACAGTATTAGAAACTGTATTAAAAGATATTATGTTTGAAGCTCCTTTTGAAACAGAGAAAAAAATAAAATTAAATAGAAAAGATATTGAAAAAGTTTTTGATATAAAATCAGATAAAGAAAATCTAAATAATTATATATTATAATGGAGAGATTATGTACTTAAGAAGCTTAGAAATAAATGGATTTAAATCATTTGCTGAAAAAATAGAAATAGAATTTATAAAAGGTATTACATCAATAGTAGGGCCTAATGGTAGTGGTAAATCTAATATATTAGATGCTATTTTGTGGGTACTTGGAGAACAATCATATAAATCTATACGTGCCAAAGAAAGTAGTGATGTTATATTTCATAGCGCTAACAAAAGTAAAAATTTTGCAGAAGTAGTACTTGGAATTGATAATACCGATAGACAATTAAAAGTTGATGAAGATATAGTTAAAGTAAGTAGAAAACTTTTTAAAGATGGAAAAAACGAATATAGAATTAATGGAAACAAAGTTAGATTAAAAGATATTTCAGAACTTTTTTTAGATACTGGAGTAGGGAAATCTGCTTACTCTGTAATAGGCCAAGGAAAAGTTGAAAGAATTATATCTTCATCTACAAAAGAGATAAGAGATATTATAGAAGAAGCTGCTGGAGTAAAAAAAATAAAACTTAGAAAAGATGAAGCAGAAAAAAAACTTGAAAAAGTAAATGATGAAATTGAAAAAATAGGATATGTTGAAGCAGAGCTTTTTAAAAACTATAAAACACTTGAATCTCAATCACAAAAAGCTAAAAAATATTTAGAATTAAAAAATGAGCTTGATAAATATAAAAAAAATATATATATAAATGAAAAAAATGAACTTGAAACACAATATAAAGAGTATACTCAAAAATTAAAAGAAATTGAAAATAATATTAATAAAACTGATAAACTTTTTAAAAAAGAAGAGAGTGAATTAGAAAATATAAATAATTACAGACAAGAAATCAATAATATTATTGAAAAAAATAGTAATGAAAATAAAAATCTAAGAAAATATATTGGAGATATAAAAAATCAAATAACTCTTTTTAGTGAAAGAAAAAGCAATTATAATAAAGAGATAGAAGAAAATGAAGTAATAGAAAAAAAATTAATAGAAAAAATTAATAGATTGGAAGATGAAAAAGTAAAATTAAAAGAATCTATTAATAAACTCGAAAAAGAGATAATAGAAAAACTAGAAATAAATAAAGAATATGAAGAAGAGTTAAATAATAAAAGAAATATTTTAAAAAATAAAGAATTAAGTTTAAATTCTTTAAAAGAAAAAAGTATGAATTTTGAAGTTGAAAAAATAAAATTTCAAAATGATATAGAAACAAGTGAAAAGAAGATTAAGTCAATTGAAAACAGAATAAATGAACTAAAAGAAGAATATAATAAAAATAATAATGAACTAGCTATCTTAAATAAGAAAACATTTGAATTAGAAGAAAAAATAAAAAATTTAAAAATTTTATTTGAAGAGTGTGTAGAAAATAAAAATAAAACAAAAGAAGAATTAGAAAAACAATTAAAAGAAAAAGAGATATTATCAAAAGAAAAAGAAGAAATTGTTTTTTTAAATAATAATTATATCTCTAAATATGAAAATCTAAAAAAATTAGAAAATAATAATGATGGCTTTATACGAGGAGTAAAGGAGATAACAAATCAAAATTTTAATGGTGTTTATGGACCTTTAATATCTCTTATTGAAGTAGATGAAAAATATCAAAAAGCAATAGAAGCTGCATTAGGTGGTAGCTTTCAAGATGTTGTTGTAAAAGATAGTGATGTAGCTAAAAAATGTGTTAAATTTTTAAAAGAAAATAGAATAGGTAGAGCTTCATTTTTACCTTTAGATATATTAAAATTTAAAGAATATAATTTTAATACTAATCTAGAAGGTGTTATTGGAATAGCAAGTAACTTAGTAAAATATGATAATAAAATTGAAAAAGCAATAAAATATACACTTTCTAGAATATTAGTTGTAGATAATATTGATAATGGATTAAAAATATTAAAAACTCAAAATCTAAATTTTAATATAGTAACTTTAGATGGAGAATACTTATCTTCAAGTGGAAGAATAAGTGGAGGAATGAATTTAAAATCTAATAGTTCACTTATATTTGAAAGAAGAAAAGAGATAAAAAAATTAGAAAATTTAATAGAAAAAAACAATATAATTATTGATACTAAATCAACTGAATTAAATAATAAGCTTGCTCATATAAACACACTAATGGAAAAAATAAAAGAATATGATACACAAAAAGAAAATTTAAAAGAGGATGCTGAAAAAATTAAACTTGAAAAAAATGAATATGAAGTAGAAAAAATTAAACTTGAAAAAAGTGTATCTATATTAAAATATGAAATAGATGATTTAAATGAAAATTTAAAAGAGTTTAAAAATTTAAAAGAAATTTCTAATGAAAAAATAAAAATTGTAGAAGCAAATCTAGCTAATATAAATCTTGAAATAGAAAATTTAAAAAAAGAAATAAATAGTTTAAGTGAAGAAATAGAAAAATATGAAATAGAAAATTCAGATAAACAAATAGAGATATATAGTAAGAAAGAACGAGTACGTCAAGATAAAAATGTATTAGAAAAGCTTGAGCTTGAAATAAAAGAAAATCAACTAGATTTAGAAGAAAAAAGAAGTAAAATAAATAATTTAAAATTAAATTACGAAGATTTAAAAAATAGATTAATTGATTTACATAAAAAGCTTGAAGAAAATGCTGCTAATCTAGTAGTTGATGAAGAAAAATTAGAAAAACATAGAAAAGAACTTGAAAATTTAGAAAAAAAAGAAAAAAATCTTATAATATCTATTAAAAATTATGAAAAAGAATTATTTAAATTAGAAAATGATAAAATGAATTTAGTAGATAGAAAAACTAAAGTTGAAAGCTATATAGAAAATGTAAAAGAAAAATTAAAAGAATTAAAAGATATAGAATATATAGAATATAAAAAAGACACAAAAGAGATTAAAAAAGATATATATAAATTAGAAGTAGAGTTAAAATCTATGGGAAATGTAAATCTTTTAGCAATAAAAGAATATGATGAAGTTAAAAAAAGATATGATTTTCTATTAGAACAAAAAAATGACCTTTTAAGCAGTAAAGAAAAATTAAAAAACATTATAGAAGAGATTGAAAATAATATTATCAATAATTTTTTAAATGCATATAAATCTATAAATAAAAATTTTGGATATATGTGTAAAGAAATCCTTAATAACTCTATTGGAAAATTAGAGTTAACTGATAAAGAAAATTTGTTAGAGAGTGGTGTTGAGCTTATTGTTAAGTTTGCTAATAAAAAATCACAAACATTAACTTTATTATCAGGTGGGGAAAAATCAATGGTTGCTGTTGCATTAATAATGGCTATTTTTATGTATAAACCAAGCCCATTTACATTTTTTGATGAAATTGAAGCTGCTCTTGATGATACTAATACTAAAAGATTACTTAAAAAACTAAAAGATTTTACAGATAAGTCACAATTTATACTGATTACTCATAACAAACAAACAATGAAAGAGTCTGATATTCTTTATGGTGTTACAATGGATAAAAAAGTAGGTGAATCTAAAATACTTAGTGTATCTATGTAATATAATAAAATAAGGAGATAACTCTATCTCCTTGATTTTTTTAAATTGGATATTTTTAAAATAATCTTTAAAATAAAGAGTATATATGATAAAATAATAAATATTTAAAAGAAAAATTAGAAAGAGGAAAAATGAAATTACTATCATATTTATTTTTACTAATAACAACAATAAGAAATTTTTTATACGATAAAGGTATATTAAAACAAAAAAAAATAGATGATTTAAATATTATATGTGTAGGTAATTTAACTGTTGGAGGAACTGGAAAAACACCAACAGTACAATATTTAGCAAATAGATTTATTAAAGAAAATAAAAAAGTAGCTATAGTATTAAGAGGATATAAAGGAAAAAGAGAAATAGACCCTTTAGTTGTAAGTGATGGTGAAAAATTATTTGTTACAGAAAAACAAAGTGGTGATGAAGCATACTTACATGCTAAAAATCTATCTATTCCTGTAGTTGTAGGTAAAGATAGATATAGTGCTTGTAAATTAGCTAAAGATATTTTTGATGTTGATACAATTATATTAGATGATGGATTTCAACATAGAAAATTATTTCGAAATAAAGATTTATTAGTTATTGATGCTACAAATCCTTTTGGAAATAAATATTTATTACCTTATGGAAGATTAAGAGAAAGTATAAAAAATATAAATAGAGCTGATGAAATTATTATAACAAAATCAGAACAAGTATCACAAAAAGAATTAGAAACTTTAATAAATGAGCTAAAAAAATATAAAAAAAATATAACAATTTCTGCGTATAAAAATTTATATTTTTATAATAAAACTAAAAATAAACAAGATTTAAATATTATAAATAATAAAAAAATATTTGTTTTTTCAGGATTAGGAAACCCTACTCCTTTTTATAAAAGCTTAAAAGATTTAAATCCAAAAGAAATTAAAATAAAAACTTTTCCAGACCATTATACTTTAAAAGAAAAGGATTATAATGAAATATTAAAACAAAAAAAAGAGTTTGATTATATAATAACAACAGAAAAAGATTTTATCAAATTAGATTTAGATAAAACTCCTGACAATTTATTAGTGCTAAAAATAGAGTTTACAATTTTGGAGGATAATTTATGTGTATAGAAAATAAAGATTTTTTAGATATTTTAAGAGAAAAAGATTATGAAAATTTTGAAAAAGAATATAATAATGGAATATTAAATTTTTTAATAAAAATTGCTCCTTATACTAATAAAAGAACTTATTTTAAAATAGATAATAATGGTGATATAACAAAATATGGATTTAATAAAATATATCTATATTTAGCTTTTTTAAATGATATATCTAGTAAATATTTATTTGATTTTTTGGATAAAAAAAATAGAATAAAATTCAAAAAAATAGATAGATTAAGTAATCTTTCAAAAGATAAATTAAGTAAAAATCTTTTTAAGATTTTCTATAATAGAGATTTTAATATTGCAATAAAATATAGCAAAGAATTATACTTAAAAGATAAAAATTTATTTATAGAATTAATTACAAAATATATATTAATGAATGATATTTATTCAGAAAAAGCTTTATTTTTTATATCTTTTTTAGAACTAACAAAATATATTGAGCATAAAAATGATATTGATTATATATTATATCCTTTTATTTACTATTTAGTAAATAGAGAGTCTGATTTTTATGAGTATGAAAATTCAAAAAAAGATATAATTAATAATGAAATTAATATTGAACATAAAATTTCTGAAAATTATGATAAATTAAATTCTTTTGAAGGATTAAATATATTAGCATACTATATTCTTTTAAAAAATTTAAATATAGATAATAAAAATAGATATTATTATATAATTTCAAATAAAATTGATAATTTAAAAGAAAAAACTGATATAGAGAATATAGAAATAATTATGGAGAAATTTCTAAATATTATAAAAGGGTGATTATGGTGAAATGTACAAATTGTAATTCAGAAATTACAGATTTAAAATGTAACCATTGTGGTATAGATTTAAAAGATTACTTCTTTAAATTAGCTGATGAAGCACAAGTAAATAGACGTTATAAAGAAGCTATGAAATATATGCTGTTTTTACAAGAAAATATAGAAGATGAAGAGGAATTAAGTGAAATAGAGAAAAAAATTGCTAGATTAGAGTTTGCAATGACTGATTTAACAGGAAAAGAATTAGATAAAAAAAGAGTTAATATAGAAAAAATTATAAAATCTTTAGCTCTAATTTCTTTAATACTGTTATTTTTTGCATTAGGAATAAGAACATATCTTAATAATGATCATATTACTCCATTAAAAACAACTGTATTATTAAATATAATAGAAGATAATCCTAAAAATAGAGATGCAAATATAAACAAAATAGAAAAAATACTATCTTATATAGAAAATACTAATTTTAAATATAATCTTAATATTAATGGAATATTATTAGATTATATATCAAAAGAAAGAAAAGATATAATAGAAAGAATAAATAAATTAATAGAAATAAATAAAATAGAAATAGTAGCTAGTAGTTATTCTGGTGCTATATTAAATGCTCTTAACGATGAAACAATAAACTTACAAATAAAAAAAGATATTGAATTAAAAGAAAAATTATTTAAAAACAAACCAAAAGTTTTTTATCTTAATGGTGGAATATGGGATAATAAATTAACTAATAATTTAAAAGAGAATGGAATTAAATTAATAATATTAGAAGATAAAATTATAAAAAATAGTAGCAATAAATATAATGAGTATATAGTTAGAGAGTTTAATGATTTATTTATATTAAATGATGATAAAGACTTTATTGTAAAACTTGAAGAATATCTATTTTATAAAAAAGATGATGTATTTTTCGAGATATCAAATTATATAAATAAAATTGCTAAAATGAATAATGATAAAAATTTTGTTTTAAATTATTCTTCAAAATTTATTTTAGATGAAACTAATGAAGCTGATATAGAAAAAATGCTTCAAAACTTAGAAAATATTAATACTATAATTCCATTAAATTATAGCGAAATATATAATAGAAAAGATTTAATTACTGAAAAATTAGATAATATCGAAAATGGTACTTCAATTTTTACAGATGTATTAGTGGAAAGATTAGGAAATTATAATAATTGGTTTGAATATAGAGATAATTCAAATGATTTTAAAAAAATATCAAAATATTTTGAATTACAATATAACAATTTATTAAAAACAAAAAATATAGATGAAAAATTTTATAATATTTATTTAGAATATTTTTTAAAGGCACAATTTAAATATGGTTTTCCAAATAATTTTAGTACAGAATATATTAAAAATTTAAATGATATTTATATATTAAGCAGTTTATTATTAGGAAATAATAATAAAGTAAAAAAAGATAATAAGGAATATATATTTAAAGATAAAACACTTTATATCTTAGAGAATAATAAAATAATATTTTATTATAATTTAGAAACAAAAAACTTAATAGATAATTTAGGAAATAGGGATGCTATTAACATAGCTTTAAATTAGGAGGTAATAATGATAAATTATTTAAATTCAAAACTTATTTTATTTGAAGATAATAAAACAGATAAATTACAAATTATAAAAAAAATGGTAGATGTAATGTATGAAAATAGTAATAAAATAAAAGATAAAGATAAATTTTTAGAAAATATACTTAAAAGAGAAGAAGCTGGAACAACTGGAATTGGGAAACAAATAGTAGTTCCTCATGCTAGATGTGAAGAATTAGAAGATATCGTTATGAGTGTAGCATTATTAAAAACACCTATTGATTTTAATACTCCTGATGGAGAACCAGCAAAAGTAATAATAATGGTAGGTGCTCCTACAACTAAAAATACTGAATACTTAAAATTAGAGAAAAAACTATAAGAGAAGATATTATTACTTCTGAATCAAAAGAGGAAATATTAGAAATAATGGCATCAATAGAATTATAGAATGGTGGTACTTAAATTATGAAAATAGGAATATATGGAGGAAGTTTTAATCCTATACATTTTGGACATATTTTTTTAGCTGAATATATAAAAGAAGAATTAAATTTTGACAAAATATTATTTGTCCCTGTAGGAATTCCTTCACATAGAGAAAATAATTTAATAGATTATGAACATAGAGTTAATATGATAAAATTAAGTATAAAAAATAATAAATATTTTGAGTTATGTGAAATAGAAAAAAATAAAATTTCATATACTTATGACACTTATAAGGAATTAAAAAAAATTTATTTAAAAGATGAATTGTATGAAATAATAGGAGAAGATTCTGCTGCTTATCTTCATAAATGGAAAGATTATGACGAGATGATAAAAAATGTAAAATTTATAGTTTTAAAAAGTCCTATCATAGAGATAAGTGCTTCGGATATTAGAACTCGTATAAAAATGGGAAAAAGTATAAAATATTATCTAACTGACGAAGTAAGAAAATATATAGAAAAAAATAAATTATATTATTAAGGGGGAAAAATGTTAGTAAAATTCGATAATACTACATTAATTGAAACAATAAGACCACGAGAAGGAAAAGGGAAAATAAAGGGATATAGATATTTAGATAATCTGCAATTAGAAAATAATTTAAAAGGTTTTTATATAAATGAACTTGAAGTAGGGTCAGAAGTAGGTTATCATGAACATGTAGATGATGAAGAGATTTACTATATTCTAGATGGTAAAGGAATTATAAATGATAATGGTGAAGAAAAAGAAGTATCTGCAGGTGACCTTGTCTATACTAAACATCAAGAAAAACATAGTATAAAAAATATAGGTGATACTAATCTTAAATTTATTGCTTTTATCATAAAAAAATAGAGGTTACTATGAAAAATTTAATGATTATTTTTCCAGGATTTGCAAGTGTTAAAGAGATGTATTTAGAATTTATTCCTAAAGACTATGATTATATATTTTATAATGACTTAAATCTAAATAATATATCACAATATAAAAATATAATATTTTTAGGATGGTCTTTAGGTACTTTATTAGCTATTGAAACCATTAATTTAATCAAACCAAATAAAATAATGCTAATATCACCTACATTTAATTTTACAGAAAACTTTTCTAAGCTAATTTTAGAAAAAATGCAAAAAAATATATTAAAAAATAAAGAATTAACTTTAAAACAATTTTTTAAAAATTGTTTTTTTTATAAAGAGAATTATGAAAATTTTATTAATAGATATTTTGATAAAATAAAAAATTTTGAAGAACAAAAACTTATAAAAGAATTAGAATATCTAAAGAATACAAATTTAAAAGAAAAAAAATATGACACTAATGCATTAATAATATTTTCAAATAATGATAAAATAATTTTTAAAGAATCATCTATAAAAGTATTTAATAATTTTATAAATGCTAAAAAAATAGAATTAAATAATTGTGGTCATGCTATTTTTTTTGAAACTGATATTTATAAAATAGTAAGGAGTTTTATAATTGATAAATAAAAAATATGTGCAAAATAATTTTTCAAAAAATGCAAACACTTATGATTCTTATGCAAAAATACAAAAATTAATGGCAAAAGAGTTATCTACATTTTTACCAGATATTAAAAATCCTAAAATATTAGAAATAGGATGTGGTACTGGAATATTTACTCAATATCTTTTTGAAAAATATGAAAATTTAAATTTAGATGTAGTAGATATATCTAGTGATATGATAAATATAGTTAAATCAAAATACAAAGATAGCATAAATAACTATATAATTTGTGATGCTGAAAAACATCTTTTTAAAAACAATAATTATGATTTAATTCTATCAAATGCAGTATTTCAATGGTTTAATAATCTAGATGAAACTTTAGATTATTATAAGACTTTATTAAATAAAAATGGTAAAATTATTTTTGCTACTTTTATAGATAAAACATACTATGAATTAAGAGAAGCATTTTATAAATACAATAAAGATTTTGTATTCTCCCAAGACTTTATAAAACTAGAATATTTTGAAAAAAGAAAAGATATTAATATACTAAAAAATGAACATTACATAGAAAATTATAAAAATTTATTAGAGTTTTTAAAAAGTATTAAAAAAATAGGTGCAAATAGTGCTCTACAATCGAGAAAACCATTAACTAGAAATATATTAAGAAATGTTGAAGAAAAATACCTTGAATTATTTAAAGAAATAAAAGTTACAAATGATATATTATATGGTGAAATCAAATCATAAAAATAAATTAATTAAACGAGTTCTTGATTTTAAAGGACTCGTTTTTGATTTCTTTAATAGATATTAACTTTTTTATTATTTGGATTTTAATTTATATAATTACATTTTATATCTTAATATATTATCAATTATTTTAATTGACAAATTATCATAATAATATTAAAATATATCTCATGACTAAAAGAGGTGATAGAATTGAGTAAAAAAGTAAATTTAACTAGTGGAAATATATATTTAGCATTATTAAAGTTAGCGCTACCAATAATGGGAACATCATTTTTACAAATGGCATATAATTTAACAGATATGATATGGCTTGGAAGATTAAGTAGTAATGCTGTGGCTGCAGTAGGTACAGCTGGATTTTTTATGTGGTTTGGATTTTCAGTAACTCTTATTAGTAAAACTGGTGTAGAAGTCTTAGTCGGACAACACGTCGGAGCAGAAAATTATAAAAAAGCAAAAGACGTAAGCGAAAACGGAGTAATATTAAATACTTTTCTTATATTTATATATTCTATTTTTATTATTATGTTTAGACACAATATCCTTAGTTTTTTTAATCTAACAGGAAATACACTAAATGTAGCAAAAAATTATCTTTTTATTGTTGGAATATTTTTTGTCCCTGGATATTTAATTCAAATATTCTCTAGTATAATAACAGGATATGGAGACAGTCATACTCCTTTTGTTTATAATACTGTTGGACTTATATTAAACATAATATTAGATCCTTTATTTATATTTGTATTTAAATTTAATGCAATAGGAGCAGCTTTTGCAACAATTATTTCTCAAGCTATAGTTTTCTTATTATTTATAATTAAAATTAAAAATTATCCATTTGAAAATTTTAAATTCTTTAATAAAATAGATATTAAAATAATTAAAAATATAATAAAAATTGGAATGCCTGTAGCTTTTCAAAATATGTTTTTTGCTACAATATCTATGAATATAGCTAAAATTATATCTAATTGGAGAGCAGTAGCAATTGCCGTACAAAAAGTAGGAGCTCAAATAGAGTCTTTATCATGGATGACTGCAGGAGGAATATCTACAGCTCTTAGTACATTTACAGCTCAAAATTATGGAAATAAAAATAAAGAAAGAATAATCAAAGGATATTATAGTGCTTTAAGTATAACAGTAATTATAGGAATAATTGCTACTCTATTATTTTATATTTTTAGAAATGAAATATTTAAGTTTTTTATTCCAAATGATAAAAAAGCAATATTACTTGGTTCAGATTATTTAAAAATATTAGCAATTTCTCAAGTATTTATGTGTCTTGAAATAACTACAATGGGATTATTTAACGGTGTATCTAAAACTATGCCTCCAGCAATAATAAGTATCGTTTTCACAGGACTTCGTATACCTATGGCACTTTATCTAGCATATAGTTTAAATTTAGGGCTTAATGGAGTATGGTGGAGTATCTCAATAAGTAGTATCATAAAAGGAACAGTTGCTATTATATGGTTTTATATTGATTTTATCATAAAGAAAAAAGTATTTATAACAGAGGGGTAATCCCTCTTTTTTATTGAAAAAATATAAATTTTATATTATACTATACAAAATATAGGAGGTTATATGAAAATAAAAAGTACAATAAAAGACTTATTTCAATATACTATTATTTCTATAATTATAAGCCTTTTTATTTTTATCTTATATTCTTATGAATCATTTAAAAAAATTGAAAATGAAAATTTAGATAAAAAAATGTTTAATTTTGCAAAAAATTTATCAGAAAAATTAGAAACAATAAATAAAATTTATTTTTTATTAGAGGAAAAAAGCGATATTTTACTTAAATCTAAACTAGAAAAAATCAAAGAAAATTATGAAAATACTGGAAAAATAGAACTAGAGAAATTTAAAGAAACGTTTATAGAGTTATATGTAATTGATAATAATTACAAAGTAATAGAATCTACAAATAAATCTGATATAGGATTAGATTTTAATAAATACACTACTTTTAAAAAAAGTTTAGAAAAAATATTATTAAACGAAAAATATGTATCTGATAGAATAAATCAAAGCTTAAAAAATAAAAAAATATTAAAATATGCCTATCTTCCTTCACATGATAAAAAATATATATTTGAAGCTAGTATAGATATGGAATATTATAATAATATTTTAAATAAAGATTCTATATATAATTTATCTAATTATAACAAAGAATTATTTCCTGAAATAAAAGAAATAAATATTTATAATCAATTTGGAGTAAATTATATAACAAAAAAATCAATAAAATCTGATAAAATAAGATATGAAAATATAAAAACTACTTTTAAAAATGGAAAGTTCAATAAATATGAAATAAAAAAGAATAATTTTAGAGAAGTCTATATTTATATTCCATATAGTATTAAAGGAAATTTAGGAAAATCTTTAAATATAATTTTAGAATTAAAATATAGTAATGAATTAATCAATAAAAAAGCTATGATTTTATTTTTAAAAATATCTATTATTGTAATTATATTTGTGTTTATTTTATTATTAATTTATTATAAATATAAAAAAGAAATTTTGTATCCTATGACTAAATTACTAGAAGCTATTGAGCAAATAAAAATAGGAGATTTAAATACAAAAATAGATATAAAAGCTAATAATAATGAGATTAAAGTAATTTCTGAAGCGATTAATGAAATGGTATATAAATTAAGAACTGTAATAAATGAAAAAGAGATATCTAATTCATTAATAGAAGCTACTCTTGAAAAAAGTGAAAAAGGATATTTAGAAAAAAGAGTAATGGAATACTCTTTAATGATAGCTGATAAATTAAAAATTCCTGAAAAATTTAAAACTGATCTTAAATTTGCTGCAATTCTCCATGATATAGGAAAAATAGGTATAAAAGATAATATTTTAAATAAACCTGGTAGATTTACAGATGAAGAATATAATGAAATTAAAAAACATCCTCAAATAGGATATGATATATTAAAAGATATAGAATTTTTAAAAAATGCTGCAACTATCCTTTTATATCATCATGAAAAACTAGATGGAACTGGTTATCCAAAAAGTATAACTTCAAAAGAGATTCCTTTACTTTCAAAAATATTA
Organism: Fusobacteriales bacterium; assembly: GCA_020063625.1. GTDB lineage: Bacteria > Fusobacteriota > Fusobacteriia > Fusobacteriales > Fusobacteriaceae > Hypnocyclicus. Next base: position 39,993 of record JAICDD010000015.1, on the reverse strand, counting down.
ATGATTGCAGATTCTTTTGATGCTATGACATCAAAAAGAATTTACAGAAATAATAATATGACTCCTGAAGAAGCTTTTGAAGAGATGAGAAAATGTAAAAATCAATTTGAACCAAAATTAGTAGAAGTCTTTATAGAAGCATATAGTGAAAAATACTTAACTAAAAAAACAGAAAACTAAATTTTATTATATAATCAAAAACGAGTTCTTTAAAATTTAGAACTCGTTTTTGAATTTTAGTTAATAAATATTTATTTTTTATACTGCTACTTCAAATTTTATTAAAGGGTCATGATTATAATTTATCAATTCTATATCTTCTGGTGTTAATTCATTAAAAGGTTTATCTGCTATTTTTATTTGTGGTAACTCTTTAGGTGTTCTTTTTAATTGTTCTTTTAAACCTTCAATATGATTTTCATATATATGACAATCTATTATTGTATGAGCAAATTCTCCAGCTTCATAACCACACTCTTTTGCTATCATCATAGTTAATAATGAATAACAAGCTAAATTAAACGGAATTCCTAATGCTACATCTCCACTTCTTTGAGTTAAGTGACAATTTAATTTATTTCCTTGTACATTAAATGCAAAAGTGTAATGACAAGGTGGTAATTTGCTTATAGTTGCGTTTGCAGGGTGCCATGCTAAAACTATTAATCTTCTTCCATTAGACGCTTCAGGATTCGTTTTAAGCTCTTTTAATGTATCTATAATATATTGAATCTGGTCAAATGTTAAACTTCCATCTTCATGCTTTGTTACCCATTTATTATTTTCATCAACCCATACTTCTCCATCAAGATGAGTATCTTGTGGTACAGGATATTTTCTCCAAAATCTTCCATAAGCTGTTTCTAATCTTCCTTCTTCATCAGCCCATGCGTCCCATATTTTAGTATGTTTTCTTAATTCTCTTATATGTTCATCTCCACTTAAATACCAAAATAATTCTTTTAGCATAGAATTAAAATATACTTTTTTTGTTGTTAATAATGGATATCCTTTTGCTAAATCTACTTTATAAAAGTAACTAAAAGTACTTATTGTATCTACTCCAGTCCTATTCTTTTTTCTTACTCCATTTTCTAATACATATTTAACCATGTCTAAATATTGTTTCATTTATTTCCCCCTATATTCTTTCTTTCCATTCATAATATATATCAAATAGTTCTTCTGTATCTCCTTCATACTCTACTTGATGTAATATAAATTCATATTTTTTTAATATTTTATTTAAAAATTCTTTAAACTCTTCTTTTACTTCATCATTATAAGAAATTATTTCATATTCATCTTTAATCAAATCAAGTACTTTTATTATATTATATTTTTCAAATATCGGTAAAAAATAAGATTTAAACTTTTTTAAAACTTCATTTTCACTTGAATTTTCAATTAATAACCCATTTAACCATTCTGGAAAAAGATTTACATATAGTAAGTCTTGATAACTTTCATCTAAAACTTCATTTCTAACAAGTTCAGAATAAAACATAGCTTCTAATAATCCTGAATCTTTTTTTATAAGTTTTAATTCTATTCCATCCTCTATTTCTAAACTTTCACCATTAAAATACCCATCTAAGTCAATATTTGCTATAATTTCATTTTCTGTATCTAAATAGAACTCGCCTATTCTATTATTATTTTTATCATATACTCCAAACTCTAATTTCCAATCAATTTTATTAAAATTATTATCTTTTTCTTCCCATTTTTCTTTTAACTCTTCATAGCTATTCTCAATTGGATTTTTAAATTCTATATTTTTGTAATTTTCATCAAATATAATAGCTTTTTCTAATTTTACCAACATTTTCTCTCCTTATTTTAGAAATATTAAATTATTATTTTATTGATAATATATTTTATCAATTTTTAAATAATTTTTCCAGTAAAAAAAAGGGAGACCAAAAAGTTAACTCTTTGGTCTTCCAGTATTTTATATTTCTTCTCCTAACATAGCTTTAACAAATCCTAAAAATAAAGGATGTGGTCTATTTGGTCTTGATTTAAATTCAGGATGAAATTGCGATGCAATAAAATAAGGATGATCTTTTAATTCTACTATTTCTGCTAATCTTCCATCTGGTGAAGTTCCTGATATTTCAAGTCCTGCTTTTATAATTACTTCTTTAAATTCATTGTTAAATTCATATCTATGTCTATGTCTTTCATATATTAACTCTTCTTGATATAATTTTTTAGCTAAACTTCCCTCTTTTAATTTACATGGGTAAACTCCTAGTCTCATTGTTCCACCCATATCCTCTATATCTTTTTGTTCTGGAAGAAGGTCAATAACAGGATAATTTGTATCTTCATCAAATTCTGTAGAGTTAGCATCTTTATAATTTAAAACATTTCTAGAATATTCAATAACTGTACATTGCATCCCAAGACAAATACCTAAAAATGGGATTTTATTTTCTCTTGCATATTGTATAGTTTTGATTTTTCCTTCTACTGCTCTTTGTCCAAAACCTCCAGGTACTAAAATACCGTCATAATCTTTTAAAATAGATACATCTATATCTTCTGCTTGAATATAATCTATTTTTGCTTTTCCTTTTAAGCTATACCCTGCATGTAAAATTGATTCATTTATACTTATATATGCATCTTTTAACTCTACATATTTCCCTACTACTGCTACTTTAAATTCTTTTTCAGGGTTTTTAATTCTATTTACTAATTCTGTCCATTCTATTAAATCAGGCTTTTTATTTTCTAATCCTAATTTTTTACATACTACATCAGCTAATCCTAATTTTTCTAAAATTAATGGTACCTCATATATTGTAGATGCATCTGGACACTCTATTACTCCCTCTACATCTATATCACAAAATAAAGATAATTTTCTCTTAATTTCATCTGTAACTGGTTTTTCTGTTCTACATACTAAAACATCAGGTCTTATTCCTATACTCATTAATTCTTTTACACTATGTTGTGTTGGTTTTGTTTTTAATTCTCCTGCTGCTTTTATATATGGTAATAACGTAACATGACAATAAAGTACATTTTCTTTCCCTACATCATATCTAAATTGTCTAATTGACTCTAAAAAAGGAGTTGATTCTATATCTCCTACTGTTCCTCCAATTTCTGTTATTACTATATCAGAATTATTTTCTTTTCCTACTATTTCTATTTTTGATTTTATTTCATTTGTTATATGAGGAATAACTTGTACTGTTCCTCCAAGATATTCTCCTTTTCTTTCTTTATTAATTACAGCAGAATAGATTTTTCCTGTTGTTATATTATTATATTTTGTCAAATTTTGATCTATAAATCTTTCATAATGACCTAAATCTAAATCTGTTTCTGCTCCATCATCAGTAACAAACACTTCTCCATGTTGATAAGGACTCATTGTTCCTGGATCTACATTTATATATGGATCAAATTTTTGAATAGTTACACTGTATCCTCTTTCTTCTAATAATCTTCCTAAAGAAGCTGCTGTTATTCCCTTTCCTAATGATGATACTACTCCTCCAGTAACAAAAATATATTTTGTTTGTTTCATTCTTCCTCCTTAAAAGTTAAATTTACAATAAAAAAAAGACGAAAAAAAAATTCGTCTAAAGTTTTTTTTTTGAGGTGGGTTTTAGACTCCCACCTCAAATATATTTAATTTTAATAAAATTATTATATCTACTTTTTATATTTTTGTCAAGGATTATTCTCCTTTTTTATAAGCTCCTTCAGATCCAAATACATTTTGGATTTTTTCTTTATAATAATCTTTCATATATTGTTTTGCTAGTCCTAAATATTTTCTAGGGTCAAATTCAGAAGGGTTTTTAGCAAAAACTTCTCTGATTCCAGCAGTAAATGCTAATCTTCCATCTGTATCAACATTTATTTTTGCTACTGCAGATTTAGATGCATCTCTTAATTGTTCATCTGGGATACCTATTGCATCAGCTATTTTTCCACCATTTTCATTTATTAATTGAACAAATTTAGCTGGAACTGATGATGAACCATGTAATACAATTGGGAATCCTGGAATTCTTTTTTCTATTTCTCTTAAGATATCTAATCTTATTTGAGGGTTATCTCCAGGTTTAAATTTGTAAGCTCCATGTGAAGTTCCTATAGCGATTGCTAATGAATCTACTCCTGTTTTAGAAACAAATTCTTCAACTTCATCAGGTTGAGTAAATATAGTTTCTTCTGCTACTACATCGTCTTCTACTCCTGCTAATATTCCTAATTCTGCTTCTACTGTTACATCATGTTGATGTGCATAATCCGCAACTTCTTTTGATATTTTTATATTTTCTTCAAATGAATGATGAGAACCATCTATCATTACAGAAGAGAATCCATAATCTATACAATCTTTAACTGTTTCTAAATTTGGTCCATGATCTAAATGTAATGCTACTGGTATATCTGATCCTTTTGATCTAGCATATGCTACTGCAGCTTGTGCTAAGAAAGGAACTATTTCTTTTCCTATATATTTTCTAGCTCCAGCTGATACTTGTAATATAACTGGTGAACCCATTTCTGTACACGCTTCGATTATTGCTTCCATTTGTTCCATATTGTTAAAATTAAAAGCTGGAACTGAATAACCATTTTCATTTGCATGTTTAAACATTTCTTTTGTGTTAGAAAGACCTAACTCTTTATAATTATATTTCATACAAAAGCCTCCTAGATATAAATTTAATACACTTTCACTCTAATATTGTACCAGATTTTAACAATAAAATCAATTCTTTTTATAGATTGTTATATATTTCTTTAAATATATCTTTATAAAAATACTTTATCTTTCTTCTTTTTTTAAAATTATTAAATACTTTTGGTGTCATTTCTAATATAATTCCAAATATTTTTTCGTATTTTCCTAGTGAAATTTTATTTCTTGCAAATTTTGAAATACTGTGTGCTAAAATAGTTAAATTTATTAACCGTAATAAATTATTTAAAAAATAAAAGAATCCAAGTTTAGTAATAAAAATATTACCTATTTTTAATAGTATTTCTCCTTCTTGATATATAAAAATTTTAGAGATTGATATTAAAATAAAAAATATATATACGCGTTTTATATTTTTATATATATCTTTACTTTTTTTACCAAAAAAATTGATAGTAAGTAATAAAATACTTACTATCAATTGATATATATAATTTTTATTTAATATTACAAATAAAAAAACTATACTATTTAATAACATCTATTCCACCCATATATGGTCTTAAAGCTTTTGGTATTATTACACTTCCATCTTCTTGTTGATAATTTTCTAAAATTGCTACAACTGTTCTTCCTACTGCAAGACCAGAACCATTTAATGTATGTACAAATTCTGATTTTTTCTCTCCATTTCTTCTAAATTTTAATCCCATTCTTCTAGCTTGAAAGTCTTCTGTATTACTACAAGATGATATTTCTCTATATTTATTTTGTCCTGGTAACCATACTTCTATATCATATGTTTTTGCTGCTGAAAAACCAATATCTCCTGTACAAAGTTGAATAACTCTATATGGTAATTCTAGTCTTTTTAATACTTCCTCTGCATTTAATACCATTTTTTCAAGTTCATCATAAGAATTTTCTGGTTTTACTATTTTTACTAATTCAACTTTATTAAATTGATGTTGTCTTATTATTCCTTTTATATCTTTTCCATATGACCCTGCTTCTCTTCTAAAACATGCAGAAAATGCTGTATAATATTTCGGTAAATCCTCTTCTTCTAATATCTCTTTTCTATGAATATTAGTTAATGGTACTTCTGATGTAGGTATTAAAAACATATCATCTGTTGTTTTATATGCATCTTCTTCAAATTTTGGAAGTTGTCCAGTTCCTTCCATTATCTCTCTTTTTACTAAAATTGGAGCCATTATCTCTTCATATCCATGTTCTTGTGTATGTAAGTCTAACATAAAATTAATTAATGCTCTCTCAAGTCTAGCTCCTAATTTTTTATATAAAGTAAATCTAGAACCTCCTAATTTTGCACCTCTTTCAAAATCTAAAATATCTAATTTTTCAGCTATTTCATAGTGTTCTTTAGGTTCAAAATCAAATTTTTTAAGTTCTCCCCATTTTCTAATTTCAACATTTTCATCTTCATCTTTTCCTATAGGTGTTGATTCATGATATACATTTGGTATAGTCATTTGAATATAATTTAATTCTTTTTCTATTTCTGCTAATTTAGAATCTAATTCTTTAATCTCTTGACTTACTTTCCCCATTTGCTCTATTATTTCAGTAGTGTCTTTCTTCTCTCTTTTTAATTTTCCTATTTCCATAGAAACTATATTTTTTTTATGTTTTAATTTTTCTGATTTTTCTAATAAATCTCTTCTTTCAGCATCTAATTGCTCAAATTTATCTAAGTCAACTTCCGTTTTTCTATTTTCTAACATATCTTTTAAAAATTCTATATTATCTCTTATATATCTCAGTTCTAACATCTGTCCTCCTATTTTGTATATTTAATTCTTATTATTTTATAAAATTCATTTTCTATTTTTGCTAATCTAAGAAGTGCATTTGGTGATAAATTTTTCAAAATTAATTGTACTTTCTTATCTAAAAATTTTACAAATTCTATTTTTTCTTTTAAATTCCTTTTTTGAATTTTCCCACCTTTTTTTTCTTTTATTTCAATTATTTCATTTTGATTTAAAAGTTCTTTAAATACTTCAAAGTATTTATCCTCTATAAATTCTATTTCATACTCCACTTTTTCATATTCTGACATTATGGAGCCTTTAGAATTCAATTCCTCTACATCAATAAATTTTAAACCTTTTGGAGCTTTTTCATTTAATTTTTTTAATAAAATTTCTTTTTCTATATTATTTTTTAATACTACATCCATAGGCTCTCTTAAGCTTATCTCTCCTACAGATATAGGGTTTCCAAAAGATATTTTTGCTCTTGGATGATATCCTTGAGAAAACTCTAATTCAATACCACTTATTTTAAAAAGTCTCTCCATTAATCTAATAGTATCAAGATGCGAAATATAAATCATCTCATCTTTTTTTTCAAAATACAATCTTTTCCTCATAAAATCTCCTATTCTATAACTAGTTCTCCTGTTTCTCTATCAATAGAAAATACTGTATGCAATTTTTTTTCTTTATTTAAATAAATATGCTTCCCTAATTTTACTAAAACACCTGGATTTAATGTCTGTAAAATTTGTATTTTTGCATTTCCTAAATCACTATATTCTTGAATTAAATTTTCTTTATTTTTTAATAATTCATTATACTCTTTTTTTAGCTCTTTTAATTGTGTTCTTAATTCTTTCTCTTTTGTTCTAAGTGCTGCTCTTACTACTGGACTTTTTTGCATAAACTCTTTTTTTCTAAATTCTAATCTATCTTTTTTAGCTTCTAATTCAAGAAGTTTTTTATCAAATTCTTTTTCTCTATTATATACTTCTGAAAAAACACCAATTTCTAAATATGTATGTGTTTCAAATTTCCCACCAGCAATATTTGAAGTTATCCCTTTTTGAGATTTTACTTTCCCCCCTATTATTCTTCCTTTTCCAGAAATAACTTCTATTTCTTCTTTAGCTTCTACATCAGATAATAAAATATAATCATCTACTATTATTTTCCCAAAACATTTTACTTTCATATTTTGGATATATCTACTTCGAAGGTTTCTTCCTACTTTTATATATCCTTCTCCTTCTTCATTTGCTATAATCCCTTTTTGAACTATAATATCTCTTTCAGCTTCTAATACTGCATCTTCTACCAGTCCTTCTACTATAATATCTTCACTTGCTTTTACACTAAAGCCTGTTAATACATTTCCTTGTATAAGAACTGTCCCTATAAATTCAATATTTCCTGTAGAATAATCAACATTTCCATTTATTGTAAGTATAGGCATTACACTAATTTTATTTGTTTCTTCAATTATTTGTCCATCTATACTTGCACATAATTTCATTCCATCTTTTGAAATATATGTATTTTTACCTTTAGGAAGTTTTATATCTTTTACTGCTTTTACTGGAATTGGTTTCCCAAAAATATTAATTCCCTCTTTTCCAGGTACCATAGAAAGTTTTTCAACAATAATATCATCTTTTTTTACATTTTTTATCCAATTTAAATTTTTAAAATCAACATTATTATTTTTATCTACTTTTAATTTATTTTCTCTATCATAATGATATATAAGTCTAGCATTTTTACCTTCAACAGGTGCTCTACCTTTAGCTAAAACTACTCTTTTTTCAAATATTTTATTTTCTAGCATAGTTTTTATAGCATTTTTTCTTACTCCAAAAACTATCTCTTTTTGTTTTATTAATTCTAAAATATGACTAAGTTCAGGCATATTTCCTCTTTTAGGAGGAAGTATCTCAATAGTTGCTTCTAATGGATTTAATATCTCTATATGTACTTCAGCATCAATATAATACTCTTTATCATCCTCTGCTATTTTTACAAATTGTCCTTGATTTAAAGTAGCATATTTTATTTTCTTTAAATCATAATCTTTTATTTCTTTTTTTTGAACTTCTAATATAACATATTTTTCTAATAATTTAACATCTTCATCACTTTTTAAAACTTTTAAAAATATTCCATCAGGTTTAATTAAAATCTCAGAATGTTTTATATCTTCAGTTTGTACAACCCAAACTTTCAGTTCTACTTCCTTTTCACTTTCTTTTAAAATTTCATAATTAACTTTATCTTTTGAAACATTAAAATGTGAAGATATTTTTTCTAAGATTTCATCTATATTTTTTCCTTTTACAACATATTTTTTCAAGCCTATCCCCTCGCTTGCTAATGAATTTTAATTACTTGTGCTAGCTTCAAAACTATCTATTATTATGCGTTTAGAATAACTATTATTAGAAATAATATAATAATCAAAACTGTATTTTTTCATAAATACTACTTCTCCACTTTCGTTTTTTAATTGAATTAAAAGTTGATTATTTTGTATATTATTTTCTAAATTATATAGATATTCAACTATATTTTTTGCTTGTTCATTATTTTTACCTTCATTAACCAACGCTTCAAGAGTAAGTTTTCCTATTTTTATATTATTAGGTATTTCAAACTCTATTACTTTTTCTACATTCCCAACCTGATGAATTAAGTACCCTAACTTAATATTTATTTTCTCACCCAACACAAATATTTCTTTATCTAATTTTATTTCATTTAAATACATTATTTTACTATCATCATAAAAATCTATGTTTATCTCTATTTTATCAAAATCAATATATTTAAATTTATTATCTACTACATTTAAAATACTATTTGATAAAGTATTTGATAATCCATTAATAATACCATTTTCAGCAATTAATATATTATTTTCTTCAAATATTTTATACCCATTCTTATTAAATATTTTATATCTATATTTTACTGTTTTATACTCTCTTTTTTCTACATTTTTTTGTAGTGCTACTAATAATGATTCTTCTAAATATTTTTTTAATGTATTCTCATTTTTTATAATATTATACTGTATTTTTCTCTTATTTTCACCATCTTTTTCATTTAAATTAATTAAAAATTTATATTCAGAAAGTTCTTGTTTTATTTTGCCTTTAAATCCTATTTTAGTATCTCTTGTAATTTCTCCTATTGTTTTTATACTATGACCTATTTTAAATGAATTATTAATATCATTATAAATAAAATCAATATTTGATTTATTTAAATAATATTTGATATTTCCAGTTTCATTTAATCCATGTGAATAAATATATACATTGTTTAATTTATCAACATAAGTTATTGTTCCTATGTTATCTAAAAAAATATCTCCTCTTGTCGGGGAGATAGAAATAGAAGTCCCAGGTAATATTTCTGATGATAATTCTTTTTGTGGATAATCATCAAAATAATTTACTGGTTTTATTAATCCATATCTTCTATCATCTTTGAGTGCATAAGCTACACTACCAATTAATTTATTATTAATATAAACTGGTGCCCCACTCATACCCTCTGCTACAAATATATTATTATCTATCATTTGAAATAATAACATATTATCATTTGAATTTTCATCTTTTATTCTAGATATTATTTTAATTGAAATATCTTCTATTTTTTCATCTTTTAATACTGTTTTTATATTACCTATACTTCCTAATATTATATTTTCATAATTTATATATTCATTTGAAAAAATAGTTATATTTATTAAAAATAAAAGTATATATTTATATAGTTTTTTCATAATCATCCTCTTATTTTTTATTATTTACATTCTTAGATAATTGTTCATATATATTTTTAGCAATACCAAAATCAGAGTTTTTAGCCATTTGTTTAGAATATTCAGTATTAAGCATTGATTTAAATATCTCTTCTGAATTCCCTGCATAAAACATATTATTACTTCTATCAACAGTTTTATCCATTGAATCTAATAAAATTTTTACAAATAATGCTTCAAATTCTTCACTAGCTTCTTTTAATGCTTTCTCATCTTTTGTTAAATTTTTTTCAGGTGTTTGTATAGGATTTAAATATTTTAAATAATTAGCTTTATTAATCATTTTCCCACCTACCTTACATCAATTTCTGCTTCAATTGCTCCTGATGCTTTTAAAGCTTGTAAAATAGAAATTATATCATTTGGAGTAGCACCTATTGAATTAAGCATATCTACTACATCTTTTACTGTAGAACCATTAAAATATAAAGCATTTCCTTTTTCAGTATTTCCTGTAGTATTACCTATTGAAATAGATAAATCTCCATGTGATATAGCTACTGGTGATACTCTTATTTCATTACCTAATATAATTGTACCACTTTTTTCATAAATTACAATTTTAGATTTTCTATCTGTTTCTACTTCTAAATTTTCAATAGCTGAAATAAAACTTACTATATCATCTTCAAATACATATGTTTGTTTTATCTCTATCTTAGATGCATCTATAGCTTTTGCTGTATCATAATTAAATCTTTTATTTATAACTTCTGCTACTCTAGAGGCAGTAGTAAAATCTGGATTATTTAAAACAAGTGATAATTTATTATTATTAATTAGTTTAACTTCTACTTCTCTTTCTACTGTAGCTCCACTAGGAATATATCCATTTACGCTATTAGTTATATTTTTCCCTACTACTCTTGATAGTGCTCCTTGTGCTAATGCATACACTTTATTTCCTGCTACAAGTTGTGTTTGAAGAAGTATTCCTCCTTCTAAACTTTTAGCTCCATTAATAGATGATACTGTTACATCTATTGTATCTCCTACTTTTTTAAAAGATGGCAGCTCTGCTGTAACCATTACTGCTGCAACATTTTTAGAATCTACCTGTGCTTGTCCTAATTCTGTTCCAAAATATCTATATAATGATTTTAGTAATTGTGGTGTTAAATTTTTTGCACTATCTCCTGTACCATTTAGTCCTACAACAAGTCCCATTCCAACTAAATGATTTTTTCTAACACCTTCTATTCTTGCTATCTCTTTTATTCTCTGTTTTGGTTCAGAAAAAGCTATAATATTTATTATTAAAAACAACATTAAAATTATTTTTCTTTTCATTATTCCTCCTAAAAAGGCTATACTTTATTTTTTAAAAAATTCCTAAGAATTTTTTTCTTTTAGTTGTTGTATTAGTTTTATTATCTGTCTTTTTATTTTCTTCTATAGTATTTTGCTCTTCTATATATTGTTTATTATCACCTATATTTGTAATTTTAGGTTCTCCTACATACATAGCCCCATTATAACTAAATTCCATATTTTCTATATATTTTGAATCAATTGTATTATCTATTTCTATATCATTTGGTCTAATATATCCTGTAATTTCTAATGTAACTATTTCGTTATTTAAAAGTGTTGTTTTAGTCCCTCTTATAAATAAATTTCCATATTTATCTACATCTTCTACTCTTGCTGCTATTTTTCCTGTATATGATGCTCCTCTACTTTGATCTCCTGTTCCATCAAAAGAGTTTGATTCTGGTTTTGGAGTAGTTGTATTTGTTGTTTCTTTTGCTATTTTATCTTGAGCTATATTTTTATCTCGTGGATTAGTTGACTGAGATGTTGGTGCTGTTTCTTTTGCTATTTTATCATCTACAGGTCTATAATTAGTAAAACCTGTTTTAGCATTACTATATGTAAGTTTTGCTGTTGCTTCTTCATTTATTAAAATAAATAAAATATCTCCTTTTTTATTTGCCCTTCCATCACTATAAAGAGAATTTTGCTCTATATTCCATAATGAATTTGTTTCTTCTTGATTTGCATTTTCATCTTCTGGAAAAAATACACTTATATCTGGCATTTCAGCTATTCTACTAGCTTTTTCTGTTGGATACTCTGCTGTTTCACTATTTTTATTTAGTCCTTCTACTGTTGCTGCTGTATTTACAATTGGACTAATATTTGTACAACTAACTACTAATGTAATTAAAAGTAATACAATAATTTTATCTATTTTCATTTTTTCACCTCATTAAGTCCATTTTCCAATATTATTTACCACTTTATCAAGTGTTTCATCTTGAGCAGTTAATACTTTTTGATTTGTTTCATATGATCTTTGTACATTAATTAATTCAACCATCTCTTTTACTGTATTTACATTTGACATTTCTAAATATCCTTGATAAACATCACTTTTAGATGAAAATTTAGATTTAGATATATCTGCTAAATAATAACTACTTCCTTCTTTTACTAAATCTCTAGTGTCATTAAATTCAGCTATATATAGTGCATTTCCTGTAGTTTTTGCTTCTTCCATCGGCAATTTATACTCTACATCAAGATTATTTATAGCTACATCTGATACAATGTCTCCATTTATTATTTCTCCATTTTTCTTTATTTTAAAATCTTTTAATGGTTTAATATATCCTAATTTCCCAGCTTCATTATATGCAAGAATTTTATCTCCTTCATGATTTACTAAATAACCTTCTGAATTTATACTAAAATTCCCCATTCTACTAAATCTAATTCCTCTATCTGTTTCAACTGCGAATAATCCTTTTCCTTTTATTGCAAAATCTAAATTACTTTCTGTTACTTTTAGTTCTCCTTGTTCAAAATTTATATAATTTTCTTTTATTTTAACTCCTGTTCCTAATTTTCCTATTTTTCTTAATTTTACCTCTTCTCTCTCAGGCACTCTTGCTTCAACTTTCTCTTTTCTATAAATGTCAAACTCTTTTCCTTGTTCCATTACAGTAGTGCTTTTTTTATATCCTGTTGTATTTATATTTGCTAAATTATCTGCTATTGTATCTTGTTTTTTTGCTTGTGTTGTCATTCCTGATGCTGAAGTATATATTCCTCTCAACATATTTTATACCCCCATTTTTATACTTATTACTTTTTATTTTATCATATATAATCTCATAATTCAATTCTTACCATAAGTATTTATTATTTAATTTTACATATGTTAAATATATTCTCATATCTAATTCATATTGAAAATAATTTTTATCTATATGTGTACATAATTTATAAAACTCTTTATTATGCTCTTTTTCTTTTAAATGTGCTAACTCATGTATTACAACAAATTTTAAAAATTCTTCAGGTACATTTTTAAAAACTGTAGAAATTTTTATTTCATTATCTGTTTTTATTTTATTTCCATGTATTCTATAATTAAATATATTTAGTCCTAATGCTTGTTTTTCAAATTTTATCTTGCTATCATATTTTACTTTATTTAAAGGTTTTGTTTTTTTTAAATGTTTTTTTCTTAATTCATCTACATATTCATATAAAAGTTTATCATTTGTTATATTATGTTTTTTTTTATATTTATTAAAAAAATATTTTTCTATAAGATTATTATCAAACAGTTCTTTAATTTGAATTTTAAGTTTTTCAGAATATCCTTCTAAATATGTATACATTTTATACTCCTTAATTTATTAAAAAAGAGAAGTTTCCTTCTCTTGTAACACAAGATATTTTATCATAAAATACCTTCTCTAGCAATTATATTATATATATCGACATATCTTATTAATTTAGTTATAATTTATTAGCTCATATTCTTCATATTTTTCCAATTTATTATATTTTATTATATTTTTTATTTTTTTTACATATTCTTCTCTCTCTTCAGAATAATTTTTTAATTCTTCTATTATTTCAAATTTATCTTTATTTTGATTAATTTTTTCTCTAAATTTTTCATATCCACTTCCAACAGAAATATTATAAAAATAGTTTTCAATACTCTCTCTTATACTATTAAATTTTCTTAAATATACTCTTTTTTCTCCTCTTACCCCTTTTAATGATTTAATTCTAGGCAGATCTTCTCTATATGTCCATGCTCCAAAAACATTATTTCCTTCTGCAAAAAATCTTGATGTTCCCCATCCACTTTCTATTATTCCTTGGGCTAAAACTATTGATATTGGTGGTATAACCATTTTTTCTAATATCTCGTCAATACTCTCACTTCTATATTTTATTTTTAACTTTTCTATGTATTCTTTTTCTCTCTTAAAAAGTATTTTCTTATTTTTTAATTTTTTTAAATATTTTTTTTGATTTTCTATATCTTTTTTTACAATCAATATTTCTGGTAAAAGAATAGAAATAAAATTTAACTTTTTTCTATTTACATCTAAATTATTATTATAAAAATTATCTATTATATAATTTACAGGTTTAACTTTATTATCTTTTAAAAGTATTATATCATTTTCTGTTTTTAATAAAATTTCTATTACTTCATTTTTATTTGAATTTGAATATGTTATTCCAAAGTTAATTGAAAATAAAATTATTAGTAGTATTATTCCTTGTATTTTATTTAATTTCATTTGCCCTCCTTATTTAACCTAACTCTCTATAAAAACTAAAAGTTTATTTTAATAAATAATTTAAAAACGAGTTCTTTAAAATAAGAACTCGTTTAAATCAATTTATTTTTAGTAATTTCCATTTAGCTTATTTATTTATAAGTCCTATATATGTTACTGCTACTCCAAAACTATTATTTCTTAAACGCCAAAATACTTTTGTTCTTAAAGTATCTCTTGTTAAAAACTCTCCACCAATATTTCCTGTAAATATTTTTTCATTAGAATCTTTTTCATAAGTATATAATTCTCCTAATAATTTTACCTTTTTATATACTGGAGCTTCTAGTGTTAAAAAATAATCTGTTACTCCTCTTTTTTCTACTGTAGTTCCATACTTGAATCCTAATGAAAGGTCTAATACTTTATTTTCAACTGATTTTATTCTTTTTGACATTACTAAATATACATATGCTTCTGTAAGATTTTTACCATCCTCTTTTTCTTGATCAGCCATAGCTTCATATTCATCATATTCAACATATCCTATCGCTATTGCTGGGTTATCTTCTTCTTTTACTATTTGAAATTTGATATTACTTTGAATAAAAGTTTGATCAAGCTCACTATTATTTGTAGAAAGTTTAAAACCTGTTTCTATTTGTGGTAAATAACCTATTTCAAATACAGCATCTGCTGAAAGAGTATCATTTTTTCTTGATTGATTATTATCTACATTTCCACTTATTGTATAATTTTTTTCTCTTAAAATATATGCAGATGGAAAATCTATTGTTCCTGTTACACCTGTAGTTGCAGGTGTTGCATATATTGCTATTGACATTAATGTAAATATTATTGAAATAAATTTTTTCAAAATTATTCCTCCTATTTATTAATTAGCTTCTCTAAAGCTTTTACTCTTTTTAAAAGTTCTGGCAATCTTTTAAAAACTACTTTTGCTTTTAAATCATCATTATAATCAATAGCTGGATAACCTGAAACTTTTGAATTATCCTTAATATTTCCTGTTATTGCTGTTTTAGCAGCAGCTACAACATTATTTCCTACTTTTATATGTCCTGCTACTCCTACTTGTCCAGCTAAAGTAACATTCTCTCCTATTTCTGTGCTTCCAGCTATCCCTACTTGAGCAACAATTATACTTTCTTTTCCTATTACTACATTATGTGCTATATGAACTAAATTATCTAATTTAGTTCCTTCTTTTATTATTGTATCGCCAATAGCTCCTCTATCAATAGTAGAGTTTGCTCCTACTTCTACTCTATCTTCTATAATTACTCTTCCTATTTGGTCTATCTTAGTATTTTTATTATTTACTTTTACATATCCAAATCCATCAGAACCAATTACACAACCTGGTTGTAGGATTACATCATTTCCTATTTCACAAAATTCTCTTATTACTACATTTGGATAAATAGTACAATTTTTCCCTATTTTTACTCCTTCTAATATAGTTACATTGGGATAAATAATAGTATTTTCTCCTATTTCTACATTATGACCGATATAAGTATTTGGAGCAATTTTAACATTATTAGATATTTTAGCATCTTTTTCAATAATTTCTTCTATCTTTTTTGTTAATGGCTTAAAAAAATCTAATATTTTAGGCATTAATATTCTAGGACTATCATTTACAATAATATAAGTCTTATCTTTAGGTAATAATTCTCTAGATATATCTGGAATTATTACAACTTTTGCTTTTGTTTCATTTAATTTTGATAAATATTTTTTATCTGCTGCAAATGTTAATTCTTCATTTGTTGCACTTTCAAATGGAGCTATTCTATTTACATTAATATTCTCATCTCCATAAATTTCTCCATTTATTATTTCAGACAACCTTTTTATTGAATACATTTTATCCTCCAAATTAATCTAGTGATATTTTTTCTGTGTTAGCTAATCTCTCTATTACAATATCACTAATATCTAGTCCTCCTGTTATTACCACTTGACTATCTAATACTACATCTAATTTTTTCTCTTTTGCTACTTCTTGAATAACAACATTTATATCAGATTTTACTGTATTCATTTGTTCATATTCAGTTTTAGATAAAATTTGTTTCATTGTTTCTACATATTGATTTAAAGAATTTAATTCTCTTTGTAAATTTTGTTTTTCTTCATCAGTAGCATTTTTATTATTTCTTACTTTTTCTTCAAGTTTTTGATATTCTGCTACTCTTTTATCAATATCTCCTTGTAATCTAGATTTTTCTTGTTCTAGATAATTAATTGCATCTTTATACCCTTTATAATTTGACACAACTTTTTGATAATTAACTACTCCAATATTTTGTGCAAAAGCACTCATTCCTAATACAACCATCATAACTAATAAAACTAATTTTTTCATCATATCCTCCTTATTTTAGTATAATTTTACGTTTTTTATATTTTAGAACATTTGTCCTATATTAAAATAAAATTGTCCACCTTTTACATCATTATCTCCAATTGGCCAACCATAATCAAATCTTAATGGTCCAAGTGGCGTTTGAATTCTTACACCAAATCCATAAGAGTGTTTTATATCATGTAAAAATTTTACATAATCACTTGATGAACTATACTCTCCATTAGCTAGTGCTTGATTAAATGATGTTTGATTTTCCCATGCTCTTCCAAAATCATAGAAAAGTACAAATTGGAAATTATCATCTAATTTTGTTCTATTTTCTATATTACCATATAATTGGTAAACTCCTTGGAAATCACCATAATCATATCCTCTTACGCTACTTCCTCCACCAACATTAAATTTTAATCCTTCTTTAATATTTGATGAAGCCACTCCTGTCATAAGTCTATATGCCATACTATTTTTTTCAGAAAGTGCTAATGTGTATTTTCTAAGTTCTAATTCTGTTTGTGCAAATTCTTCACTACCTAGTATTTTACCTATTTGTAATGAAATTCTTGCATAATCTCCTTTTGTTGCATCATATATATTATTTCTTGTATCATATGTTAATGATGGAGTTAAAGTAATTATATCATAATCAGATTGTACTTCTTTATCTTCATTACTTTCTTCTATTTGTTCATATTTTAATGTCCCGTTTATACGGACTTTTTGAGAAAGTCCTTTACCTAAACTTACACTTCCTCCTAATTTATCTACATAATAAGCATCTGTACTACTTGTATCTGTATAGTTTTTCTTATAAATACTCCAACCATAAGATAATCTTTCTGTTCCTTTTACCCATGGATCTGAAAAACTTAAATTATATGTTTTAGTACTTGTTCCTTGTTCATAACTAAGTGCTGCTGTTTGATTATTTCCCTTAAAATTTTTATTTTCTAGGCTTACACTTCCTAAAAGCCCTGTTGCAGATCCATATGAGATTGAACCTGTGTATGTTGCACTTTTATTTTCATCTAATAAAAATACAACTATTTTTCCATCTGGATCTCCTTCTATATCTTTAAACTCTTGTGTAACGTTTTTAAATAATCCTAATCTAAATAAGTTACTAGCTGTTTTTTCAAATTTTGATCTTTCAAAAGGTTTTCCTACTTCTAACTCTACTTCTCTTCGAAGTACAAAATCTTTTGTTCTTAATTTTATATCATTTGGTTTTCTTCTCATTCCATCTTCTTTTCTAACAATTTTTCTAAACTGTATCTCTCTAACAATTCCTTCTGAAACTTGAATTGTTAAATTAAAATTTTCATCTAGTCTCATATCTACTAAATTTGCTAAAGAATAACCTTTATCATAATATTTTTTTAATAAACTATCTCTATCTTTTTTTAGATTA
The DNA here is from genome assembly GCA_020063625.1 of Fusobacteriales bacterium. Classification (GTDB taxonomy): domain Bacteria; phylum Fusobacteriota; class Fusobacteriia; order Fusobacteriales; family Fusobacteriaceae; genus Hypnocyclicus. The sequence goes on along the minus strand of JAICDD010000015.1, from coordinate 21,358 downwards.
TTTATATTATATATTTCTCCAGGTTTTGTTATAAAATCTTTTGTTAGCTCTTCTTGAGTAAAAAGTGTATTTCCTATAACTTTTATTCCTGTTATTACTGGATTTTCTAATACTTTGTATTTTATATATATACCATCTTTATATTTTAATACTTCTGGATTTACCTCTCTAAAATATCCTGTTTTCAATATTTTTTCTTGTCCTTCTAGTATTTTAGTTTTTGAAAAGAATCCACCTATTTTAACAGGGATATTTTTTATTATCTCTTCTTTTGAAACATTTATATTTCCAAAAACTTCTATACTTTTTATTATTAGTGATTTATCAATTTTTTCTAATTCAGATATTGGTACTATCCCTTCTTCTTTTAAATATGCAATAGAATTTTCACTTTCTTTTACATCAACTACAACATTTATTTCTCCCTTTTCAATTTGTGGAAATATTTTTAAATCCTCTATATATTTTTCATTTTTTAATTTAACATAGTCTGCTACCATTTGCTCTGTTGAAAATATTTCTCCCTCTTTTAAACTCATTTTATTTAAAATTACTTCTGTTGGAATTTCTTCATTATTTTTTACAAATATTTTTCCAATTTTAACTTCTGTTGCATAACTAACTGTAATACTTAAAATAAACAATAAAAATATAAAACTCTTTTTAATCACTTGTTTGCCTCCATCTTAGTTGCTTTTTTTTAAAAATTTGATAAATGTAAAAAAAGAATCAACTTTATATTTGAAATCTAAATCAATATGTGAACTAATTCTATCATCATCTAATGACCCTGGTGAACGTTTTTTTATCCCTGTTTTCCATGAAACATTATCATTAAATTTATAGTTTAACCATAAATCATAATCACTTATTTTTCCAACTTCATCTTGTGAAAATTCTGTGTATAAATTCCAAGATAAGATATCTTTATATATCGGGTTGCTAAGTTCTATATTTGCTCCCAGTATAATATCATTTGTAAATTTATAGTTTCCATTCTCTTCATCTTTTGAAAAAACAGGTGAACTTATCTTTATTTTGTTTATATTAAATATTCTTTCTAATTCATTAGATAATGGATTAAATAGCTGTCCTTCAAACTGTTTATTTAAAATATCTTTTACAACTTCACTTGCATCTGAATCAGATAAAGTAGTTTTAAATAACAGAAGTGATGTTATTTCTATTTCATTTAATCCAGAACTAGATGTCATATTTACTTTTAAATCACTATATCTTCCATTTAATGATACATATATATTTTCAGTAGAAACTGTCGTTTCTGCATTTATAGTAATACTTGGGTCAATATCAATATTAGGTAAATAACTATTTGGATTATCAAAAACTATTATTGCATCAGTTAATTTAAATAAATTGTCATTAAATGATACTGCTCCATTTTCACTAGTTATTGTCCCTATAAAATTAATATTTCCATTTTTTATACTTAATATTCCCCCTCCCTCTAAATCTGCTTCTAAATCACTTATTACTGATATTTTTTCTATATTTGTTGTCACTGTATTTTTAATATTTATTGCTATATCTACATCTATTGAATTTAAAAATTTTTCTAATCTAGCTTCAGATAATGTTACTTTTTCATCGGAAAAACTTAAATTATATATATTACCTCCTAAAATATCTAAAGTTGAATTTATTTTATTTTCATCTATATTTCCAGATAAATCTACTATTAGATTAAATCTTTTTTTATCATAAATTGATATTTTTTCTAATATATAAGACAAATTATATTTATTAAACTTTATTTCATATTTATTATTTTTTAAAGTAAATATCGGAAAATCTAATTCTCCATTAATAAATATTTCTCCATTATTTAATAATCCTTTTATACTTTTTATAACAATTTTATTCTCTTTGAATTCACTTTCTATAGTAATATTTTTTAAATCAATCAATTCATCTGTATCTTTTACAAAAAAATCTGTTATATCTAAATTACCAGTTTGATTATCATTTGTAAATTTTAAAGATATATTTGCTATTCCACCTATTTCTTTTAATTTAGATATATTTAAAATATTTAAAAAGCTTATATCTATATTATTTCCTTCAAGCTTAAATTCATATTTTGAATTGCTATAATTATAATTTCCAATTCCACTTAATATATTATTATTATATTCTATTATCGCTTTATTTAAAGAAAGTTTTTCATTATCTCCTGTTATATCTATTAATATAGTATCAACATTTATCCTTTTATATTCAAGTTTTTGACTTTCTAATTTTAATATATACTCAAATTTTTTATAAATATTTCCTTTAATTTTAAATTCTGTGTCTAATCTTCCTTTAATTTGATTTTCTACAAATATATCATTTAACTTTTCAAATTCTATATTATTTTGAATAGAATTTATATTTACATCTCCTGTATCAAAATTTATATTTCCTATTAAACTCAGTAAAGTATAATTATTTTGAATAAAGTTTAATTTATTGAAATCTATATTCCCTATATATTTTTTATCTTTTTTTGCTAAATAACTAAATTCTGTTGATATATCTGGTATACTATATCCTTTATAATAGAGATTTTTTAAATTTATTTTATTTATTAATTTAATATTATTAAAATCTCCTACTATATAACTTTCGCCTATTATTTTTGCTTTTAAATCATTATTTCTTAATATTGCATCTATATTATTTTCATAAATATTTATTTTAACATCTATATTTTCATTAATTAAATTTATTTTACCATTAATTTTATTTTTATTAACAGATATATCATTTAATAATAAAATATCATCTTTTAATTCAATTTCACCATTTAACAGTATATTATAATTATTTGCATATAATAGTTGTGTATTATTAATCTTTACTTTAAATTCAACTTTATCTTTAATTTGAAGTTTACCTGTTAAATTTATACTTTTTCCAATAATATTATATTGTTTTAATTCTTCTATATTATTTAATAAATAATCACTAACCTTGTATTCGAGATTTATATTATCATTTAATATATTATAATTACCTTTTAATTTTAGATATCTATTCTCTATATTATTTATATATAATTTTTCATCTCTATAATCTAAATCAACTCTTAATTCATTTAAACTAATACTATCATAATTAAAAAAACTTAAAGATGACTTAGTTTTAAGTTTTAATTTGTTATCATATTCTAATTCAAATTTTGTTTTTATATCTTTTAACTTTGCAATATATTCTATATCTCCAAAAAAATCTCCTTTTAAAGTTAATTTATAAAAATCTCCTTCTACTCTTCCTCTAATAATTGAATCTATTTTTAATTTTGGATATTTTTTTAAAAAATATATATCTTTTGAGTTTAACTTTGAATCTTTTACATAAAGGTCATATTTATCATCTTTTAAATAACCACTAACTTTAACAAAGCTATTATTTTTTATTATATCTAATGTTTCTACTTCATATTTATCTATTAATTTATTTTCTTTTATTTTTAATTTTAAATTATCAAAATATAAATTATTTTTTATTATTATATCAGATGTTATTTTATTTATTTTTCTTTTTTGATAATCAAAGTCTAAAAAAATATTTCCTTTTAAATTAAATGTAATATTATTTAAAAAAATTATTTTATAATTATCACTATTTAAATCTAATAAAAATTTATCTTTATTAATTAAAAATTTAAAATTAAAATTTTTTGTATTATTATTTACTTTTATCTCTTTATTTTCTATATCATAATTAATTTCACCATATAGATTTTCAAAATCTACTTTAGAATCTAATTTCCCTATATAATAATTTGTTTTTATTAATTTTTCTGATAAATAATCACTATTTAGATCAATATCTAATTTACTATTTTCTCCATTCTCAACTAAATTTACAACTGCACTTAAATTTTTTATTCCAAAAATTCCATTATTATAAAACACTGTTCCTTTTATATTTTCTGCACTATTTTCTAAATAATTTATTTTTTTACTTTGAATATATGCATTAATATTTTTTAATTCAGTTCCACTAGTATAAATATCTAAAGAAATATATGATAATATCCCTTCTATTTCACTCATATTATCTTTGTATTTAAAATTTGCTTCTGTAATAATATCTTTTATATTTAAATTTTTAGAAATAATTTTAATTTTTGAGTTATCATTTTCTTTATTAATTAAGACTTCTATTTCATTATCTTTAAATTTTCCATAAGCATATCCTTTTATATCATTATCTAAAAAAAATAATTCACTTTTAATATTATTAATTTCTAAATTTTGAGAGTTGCTAATATAATTTACTTTATCGCTACTTAATACTAAGTTTCCATAAAGTTTATTATCATTTGTAATTTCTAAATTCATATCAACATTTCCACTATTAGCTGTTAAATAATTATCTAGTAAACTATACTGTATAAGCTCTTTAGTTAATTTGAAATTTTTTAATTCAAAAACATTTTTAATTCCATCTTTGTTTTTTATAAATTTATAATTAATAAAAGCATCTTTTTTTTCTTTATCATAACCTTTTAAATCTACTACATATTCATTTAAGGAGTAATACTTCATTTCTCCATTAACAGTTGTTATATTTTTTTCTATTAAATCTTTATATGAATAATCTTTTAAATTAATATTTGCATTTTCTACTATAATTTTTTGAATTAAACTTTTTTTATTTTTAGATATAATTTTATTTTTATTATTGTTTGATATTAAAACTGCACTAACAATGTTTACCTTTTTTTTATTTTTTATTTTTATATACATATTTGGTTTTTTAAAATAAATACTTTTAATAGGAGAAGTTAAAAACTTTTTATAATCAATATATAAATGAACCTCTTTATCTTCAACTATTAATTCATTATTTTCTTTGTCATACAGTTTTAAATTTTCAAATAAAATCTCATTATAATTTCTAAATGTTACACTTTGGATATCAATATTATATCCTAAACCTTGTCTAAGCCCTAATTTGATTAATTCAGTAAAATTCATTCTTATAAACATAAATAAAAAAACAAATATACTTATAAGGATAACTATTCCTATAAAATCAAATAATTTAATATGTTTTTTTATAAATTTATTCATTAAATTTCACCAACATCATTTATTTATCTAATGCACTTTGAATATCAAGTACTATATATTGTGCATCAAAATCTTCAATATATTTTTTAAATATTACGTATTTTCCTTTTATTCTTAAAGGAATTAATCCTTCTTTTAAAAAACTTATATCTTCTACAAATTTAAACTCTTTATCATATTTTCTTATTCTAAAATTATATGAATCTACAACATAAATAAATTCTTTATCTACATAAATAGAGTTTAATCCATTATCAGAAAATTCATCTTCAAAGCTTTTTTCTATTTTATTATTTTTTATTACATTTATTCTTTTATAATATTTATCTAATACATATACTGTATCATTATCAACAAATATATCAGTTAAGTTATTTTTATTTTTTTCATCCCATCCAAAACTATTTTTTTCTTTTTTATTTCTAAAAACAGAAATTATACTAGCTTTATGTCCGTACTCTGCTATTTTTTCAAAAAATGGATTTAATACAGTTATGTTCATTAAACTACTGTTTGCTAAATAATAGTTACCCTCTTTATCTAAATCCACTATTAAGCTATAAATATTTTTATCAATTTTAGTAGGGTCATAGCTTTCTTGTATCTCTTTTTCATAATAATACATCTCATTTGTTTTAAATAAATTATAGTTACCGTATTCTGCTATCAATTTTCCAGTTTGCGATACTTTTTTTATTCTATTTTCAAAAGGAAATGTAATTACTATATTATTATTTTTATCTACACAGATACTCTGTGGTTTTTCTCCTACATTTTTTATTACATTTTTTAACTCATTGTATTTGTTATAAATTAAAATTTTTTCAAGCTCTTCATCTAAAATATATAAATTATTATCATTATCCACATCAATATCTACTGGTTTTATATATTCATTTTCTCTTATGTTTAATAGCTTAAACAATAATTCAAAACTACTGTTTTCTATATTAAATTTATAAACATTATTATGATTTAGTATATAAATATTTTTTTCTTTAGTATCAAAATGGTTTATTCCAGACAAATTATATTTTGTTTCTATATTTAATTTTATTATATTATTATCTATATCTACTAAAATATTTTCTGTAGCATCATAAATAAATAATTTTTTGTTTATTTTATATAATTTAACTGGATTTTTCATATTTACAAGATTTATTTCATTAACTTGTTTATAATTCATATTATAAACATAAATTTTTTTAGTATAATTATTTAATACATATAATTTATTATCCATAATTTGCATTGAATAATTTAAAAATGAATACGGTTTATAATCATATCTAAATTTCTCAAGTAAAATTTGAGCTATATATTCTCCTGTTTCTTTATTAATTATTTGCACCCTATAATTATATTCATCTAAAACATATAGATTATTATCATCTACTAATAATTCTCCTGGATGAAGTACTTCTTTTTCCATCATTCCAGTTTTTAAAAAAGTTTTTTTATCTCCTGTTTTAATATCAACTTTTAATATTTCATTATTACTGCTTTCACTTACATAGATGAAATCATCATCAACAGTAAAAAATATAGGTTTTTTTATATTTTTATATTCTTTTAATAATTTACCATTTTTATCAAATAAAGCTATTTTACCTAGCATATAATCAGATATAAAAAATTCATCATTATAATTATTTATTACATTTGCAATTCCTATATTTCCTTTTTTAGAAATATAAGGATCTCCTATTATTTTATAATTATATGAAAAAATATTGATATTTAAAACAGTAAATATTATTAATAAAAAAACTTTTTTTATCATAATTAATCTCCTTAATATTTAGGATTTATTAAGTTCTAAGAATGTTTCTGCTTTTTCTAACTCTGCTTCTAATTTTCTAATTATTACTGGTAGATCTTCTTTTTTTAGTTTTAAAGCATCTAAAACTTTTTTACTTAAACTTGGTTTTGCATTATTTCCACTATCACCTATTTTTCTAAGTCTTACAAGTGCATCTGCTACACTTACTATACATGGCAACATTCCATCTTCACTATTAATAACTAATTCTGGAGTGTGGTGATATGCTATAACTGTTGTTATACTTTTAGGTAAATTCCATTTATTTGATAATCTTTTACCTATTTTTGTATGGTCATATCCTAATATTTCTTGTTCTACTTCATGTAAATTTCTACCTTCATTTTTAGCTTTTGTAAGAGCTTCGATAAATTCATCATGAAAAAGTTGATCTTCAAAAACTTTTGCTATATCATGAAGTAACCCTGAAACAAAAGCTATCTCTTCTTGTGGATATTTTATAGTTTTAGAAATTATCCTTGCAGCAAATGCAACAGCTAAAGTATGAACCCATAAATTTTCTCTATTAAAAGGCCCACTTCCACCTTCATACATCTTACAAACACTAGCACTTAATACTAAACTTCTAACTGTATCAAATCCTAATACAACTATAGCCTCTGTTACTGTTCCTATTTTTCTAGGAAATCCATAATATGAAGAGTTAACTAATTTTAATGTTTGAATAGTTAAAGATTGGTCACTTTTTATCACTTCATTTATATCTTTTGCTGTACTATTTGGATTATCTAATAATGCTAATATTTGTTGAATAATTATTGGAAGCGTAGGCAAATTATCTAACTTATCTATAATCTTTTTAATATCAGTAGTATTACTCATAATACATTCTCCTTAATTATAATGGTTTTTTTAATGGTTTACCATTCTTTCTTGGATAGTTTTCATCATTTTTAGCTTTTTTTAAAATATTTAATATTGCTCTTTTATCTTTTGAAAAAGGTAATTCTTCTTGAAATACTTCTATATATTCACATTCTAAAATTTTTAAAGCATTTTTAGCTTCTTCTAACTCTTTTTCATATTCTAATTTTTGTGGAAAAAATCTTCCATTAACTTTTAAAAATGGAATTTCATATTCTAATATAACATTTAATCTTGAAACACCTCTACAAAATCCAAAATCATATTTTTCTCTATTTCCATTAATATAATTTTCGGCTCTATCATTTATTATCTCCACATTTTCTAAAAAAAGTTCATTTTTTACAAGCTCTAAAAATTTTGTTTTTTTCCCAACAGAATCTAATAATGTAAATTGGATATTTGGATTGATAATAGCAAGTACCATGCCGGGAAAACCGGCACCAGTACCTATATCAATTGCTTTTTCATTACCTTCTATATATTTTAAAATATTTTTTTGAACTAATAAAGAATCTAGAAAATGTTTTTCTATTATTCCTTTATCATCTCTTATAGCTGTAAGATTTGTATGTGAATTGTAATCTTTTAAAATTTGAAAATATTTCAATAACTTATCAATAGCTTTTTCTGAAATATCTATCCCAATTTTTTCTATTCCTTTTATTAGATATTCTCTCATATTTCTCCTCTAATTTAAAGTCTTTTTTCTTTTTAAATTAAGTATTATTTAATATACATTAATAATACTGATATATCTGCAGGAGTTATTCCTGATATTCTAGAAGCTTGTCCAATGTTTAAAGGTCTTTTTTCTTTCAATTTTTGTTTTGCTTCTAATGTTATTCCTTTTATATTATCATAATCAAAATCTTCTGGTATTAATTTATTTTCAAGTTGCTTATGTTTTTCTATCATTTTAAGTTGTTTTTGAATATATCCTTCATATTTTGTTTGAACTTCTACTTGATATTTTGTATCCTCATCAAAATCAGAAAAATCAAAATCAATATCCATAATTTCTGCTACATATTCAACATCACTATATTTTATAGCCGGCCTTTTTAAGAATTCATCTAATGTTATCCCACTTTTTAATGATTTTTCACCTCTTTTTTCTAGTATCTCAACTACTCTTTTATTTGAACTTCCTACTACAGTTGATTTTAATTTTTCAGTTATCTTTTCTATATTCTTTCGTTTTGTTTCTACCACATTATATTCTTCATCTGATAAAAGTCCAACCTTATGACCTATATGAGAAAGTCTTAAATCTGCATTATCTTCTCTCAAATAAAGTCTATATTCAGAACGTGCTGTAAACATTCTATATGGTTCATTAGTTCCTTTTGTTACTAAATCATCTATTAATGTCCCTATATATGAATCTGCTCTATCTAAAATAACTGGTTCTTCACCTTTTATTTTTTGCGCTGCATTAATCCCAGCTATAAGTCCTTGTGCTGCCGCTTCTTCATATCCAGAAGTTCCATTTATTTGTCCTGCTAAAAATAATCCACTGACTTTTTTTGTTTCTAATGAGTATTTTAATTCTTCAGGATCAACATAGTCATACTCTATTGCATAAGCATATCTCATTATTTTTGCATCTTCTAGTCCTGGTAATTTATTTAACATCTCATATTGCAAATCAGCAGGTAAACTAGAAGAAAATCCACTTATATATATTTCGTTTGTATCATATCCTTCTCTTTCTAAAAACAGATGATGTCTCTCTTTGTCTTGATATCTAAATACTTTATCTTCAATAGATGGACAATATCTAGGTCCAACCCCTTCTATAGTACCATTAAACATAGGAGATCTATGCTTATTACTTAATATAATATCATGAACTTTGGTATTTGTATATGTAATATGGCATGGAATCTGTTTTCTAGAATTAGCTTCTTCAACTGTTGTTTTTCTGGAAAATTTTAATCCTTGATTAGTATCTCCTGGTTGCTCTTCTATTTTATCAAAATGAATAGTTCTTGCATCTACTCTAGGTGGTGTTCCTGTTTTAAATCTTCCTAATTTTAATCCACAAGCTTCTAACGAACTTGAAAGTTCTTCAGCTGATAACTCTCCCATTCTTCCACCTTTAAATCTATTTTCTCCTATATGAATAAGCCCTCTTAAAAATGTTCCCGTTGCTAAAACTACTGCTTTTGTATAATATGTAAGTCCCTCTTTAGTCTTTACTCCTTTTACCTCATTATTTTCAACAATAAGTTCTGTTACAAGTCCTTGAATTGCTGATAAATTTTCTGTATTTTCAATAGTTTTTTTCATCTCTTTATGATACGCTTTTTTATCATTTTGCGCACGTAAAGCTCTAACTGCTGGTCCTTTTCTTGTGTTTAAAACTCTCATTTGAACAAAAGTTTTATCAGAATTTCTTCCCATTTCTCCACCAAGGGCATCTATCTCTTTAACTAAATGACTTTTTGCTGGTCCTCCAATTGATGGATTACATGACATTACTCCTATATTATCAAGTGTAATTGTAAACATAGCTGTTTTCATTCCCATTCTTGCAGCTGCTAAAGCTGCTTCACACCCAGCATGTCCAGCTCCAACTACAATTACATCAAAATTTTCATTAAACATTTTTCCTCCTAATCATTTTACTATCTTATTTTAGTCCTTCTAATTTTTTAGCTGTTCTTCCATCTGTTGCAATAATTAAAGTATCTCCTTCAAATATTTTAGTTGTTGCATTTGGACTAAGAACTGCATCTCCTCTTTCTCTTCTAATTGCTATAATATTTGCATTATAATCTTTTCTTAAATCAAGCTCTATTAAGCTTTTATTTACAAAACTAGCAGGTGCTTTTATTTCTATAATTAAAAATTCTTCAGAAAATTTCATATGCTCTATTATATTTGTTTCCATTTCTGCTAATGCAACTCTTTTCCCCATGTAAATTTCAGGAAAGACAACTTCATCTGCCCCTATTTTCTTTAAAACTTTTCCATGTGCTTTTGTTACAGCTTTACATATAACTCTTTTTATTCCCATCTCTTTTAATGTAAGTGTGATAAGAATACTTGCTTGTATATTTGTCCCTACACAAACAAATGCTACATCAAAGTTATTTATTCCTAAATCTTGAAGACTTTTTTCATCAGTTGCGTCTATCTCTACAGCATTATCTACTATATCATTATTTATTGCTTCTTGAACTATTTCTTCATCTATATCAAGTGCTAAAACACTTTCATCTGCTTTATATAAAGTTTCTGCAATACTGCTACCAAATCTTCCTAATCCTACTACTAAGTATTGTTTCATTATTCCTCCCCTAAATCTATCCTACTAAAATATTTTCTTTTGGATATCTATAATTTATTTTTTTAGCTCTCTCTCCAAGTGCTAATGCAAATGTAAGAGGTCCTACTCTACCTATAAGCATAGTTATAGTTATAAGTATTTTTGAAGCTAGAGATAAATCAGCTGTTATTCCCATAGATAATCCTACCGTACCAAATGCTGAAACAACTTCAAAAATAATTTTCATAAAATCTTTTTCTTCTATCATTAAAATAAGAAATATTATAAATAAAACATACGTAATTGATATAGCAAATATTACAAGTGCTCTATTTAAAATTTCCCACGATATTCTTCTATTTGATATATTTATATCTTTTTGACCTTTTACTATTCCTATAGTATAAAAAACTAAAACTCCAAAAGTTGTAGTTTTTATTCCTCCACCTGTAGAACCTGGAGAAGCTCCTATCATCATAAATATAAGCATCATAAAAATCGTTGCTGGTTTTAAATCTGCCATAGATACAGTATTAAATCCTGCTGTTCTTGTTGTTACACTTTGAAAAAATGATGCTAAAATTTTATTAAATAAGCTCATATTCCCAATTGTAAGATTATTTTTTCTTTCAAAAATAAAAAAAGTGATAGCCCCTGTTATTATTAAAATTCCTGTTATTATTAGAGCTAATTTTGAAGTTAAATTAAATTTTGCTTTTCTAGTTTTTACATATTGAATTAATGAATCAATTACAGCAAAACCTATTCCACCAGAAATTATTAAAAATGAAATAACTAAGTTTATATTTACATCTCCATAAAATCCTTCTAAACCTGTACTAAATAATGAAAATCCTGCATTACAAAAAGCAGATACTGAATGAAATATAGAAAAATATATTGCTCTTTTTAATGGCATAATTTTTATAAAAGAAAAAAACAGAAAAATTGCTCCAATAGTTTCTATTGAAAGAACAATATAGATGATTTTTCTTACAAATCTAATTATTCCTCCAAGTGCTTCTTGATTTAAATCTTCTTTTAATATTTTTTTCTCTTCATAACTAATTTTTCTACCTATTAATAATGCTAATATTGATGAAAAAGTCATTATCCCTAATCCACCAAGCTGAATAAGTATTAGTATAACTGTTTTTCCAAAATACGTATATGTTTTGCTTACATCTACCACAGATAATCCTGTAACAGATACGGCTGATGTAGCTGTAAAAAGAGCAGTAAATACGCCTGCTGATTTATCTAGTTTTGCAATTGGTAAACTAAGAAGTATAGTTCCTATTGTTATTATTACTACAAAAGATAATATAAGTATTTCAGATGGTGTCATAGAGGATTTTATTTTATTGATTTTTTTCCTGTACATTTAGTTATCACTCCCTTGAAATCTGTCATTATTATACATTATTTTTTATCTCCTTGCAAGAAAGCTTATTTAAAATATTCTATACAAAATATACATTAAAATGTTATTATATTAAAGAATAAAAGAAATTAATAATTGACAATGGGAAAATAGTGAGAAGTAAAGAGTGAGAAGAATTTAAAAGATAATTGGAACCACCAAATACACACAGATGAGTACAAGATAAAAAAATTGATAATTAAAATTAGCCGCGGGAAAACGCGAATTTTTCAGCACAAAGAAAAGAGGGCACAAAGTAACACAAAGATAGGAAAACTGGAACCACAGGATTGCCACAGATGAACACAGAATAAAATATAGACTAAAAGAGATTAATGAGAGAAAAATTAAGAATTAAATAAAAAGGCGCATTTTCAGAGGATATTAGATTTTCTTGATAAATGCGTTACACGAAGAACACAAAGAGAAAAAAATAGTAAGAAGAGATAAAACGCGCGAATGAGTTATAGAAAATCAATATCCGTAGAAACTAGCGCAAAGACTTTTTGCTTACTTTTTTGTCTTTAAAAAAGTAAGTCGCCAAAGGCGAAATAAAAAAAATTGACAATGATAAATTAGTGAAAAGTAAGTAATGGAAAAATTAGAATTTAGCCACGGAAAAACACGGATTTAATTTAGCACGAAGAAAAGAGAACACAAAGTATCGCAAAGATAAAAGAATTGGAACCACGAGATTGACACTGATAAACACAGGAGAAAAAATTAATTTATTTGGTGAACATCCCGTGTGTATCTAGTGGTTTCAAAACTTCTTAGTGGTTCTTAGTGGTTTTCTCGTGCTCTTTGTGTAACTAAAAAAATTGGAGGTAATATATATGAAATTAAATATTTTAAGTATAAATAAAGAAAAAGATTTTTATAAGGTAGAACTGGAAAATAATCCACTCTATCCAGATGGAAAAGGTGGACAATTAGGGGATAGAGGAAAAATCGGTGATGCTAATATTATTTCAACAACAAAAGATTATATTTTAATTGATAAACCTTTAAGCATTGGAGAACATGACTTTATTGAAGATATTAATTGGAAAAAAGATATATCTATTCAACACAGTGCAGAACATCTTTTTGCTAGTACTATATTAAAGGAATTAAATTTATATATAGATAGTGTTACTATGGGTGAAGAATATTCATATCTTGATATACCTAAAGTTGTAAATGAAACTGAATTAAACATTTTAGAGAACAAAGTAAATGAAATTATATCAAAGCATTTAGAAATAACTGAAATTATTACTAATATAGAAAATTTGAAAAATTATGAAACAAGGACAAAATTAAAAGTTGATATAAAAGATAATATTAGATTAATAAAAATAGGTGATTATGATATTGTCCCTTGTGGAGGATATCATGTAAATAATACAAGTGAAATAAAAATTTTTAAAATAATAAATTTTGAAAAGATAAAAGGTGGAAAAACAAGAGTATATTTTTTAGCTGGTGATCGAGCTTTTAAATATTTTAATAATTTAATAAACATCGTAAAAACAGCTAATAATCAATTAAGTAGTCAATCTTTTGAAATTAATAATAAAATTGAAGATTTAAAAAATAATATAAAATCTTTAAAATCTGAGAATAATAGTTTAAAAAATGAAATTATAGAATTAAAAATATCTAATGAATTAAATAAAAAAATATTATTAAATAACTTTAATTTAATAATTATTGATAAATCTGTTAATAATATTAGCCCTTTTATCAAAAAATACAGTTTAAATAATTATATTTTAATATCATATGAAAATAATAATTTTACCCTATTTTCTGACAATTTTAATTGTAAATTATTATTTGATACAATAAAATCTAAATATACTCTAAAAGGTGGCGGAAATAGCAATAGAATAAATTTTTCATCTAATGAACTAAATATTAATTATATTTTAAATACATTAAAGGAGCTTATATGAGAATAATTGGTTTTGAAGAATATTTTAAAGCTGCTATACTTATTCCTATTGTTACAATTAATGACAAAAAATATTTTTTATTCCAAAAAAGAGCTAAAAATATAAGGCAAGGAAGTGAGATATCATTTCCTGGAGGTCAATATGATGAAAGTTTAGATAATAATTTTAAAGATACAGCTATAAGAGAAACTATTGAAGAGATTGGGATAAAAAAAGAAAATATTAAAAACACTGAATATTTTGGCACATTTATTGATTCAAAACTTTATATAGAATGCTTTAGTGCTAATTTATATATAAATTCTATTGATGAATTAAATCATCAAAAAGATGAAGTAGAATATCTATTTTTAATCGAAATTGATTATTTCAAAAAAAATATTGAAAAATACTCTTTGCAAACTATACATTCTCCATATATAAAAAAGAATAATAAAAAAATATGGCTTTTGCCAAGTATTGAATTAAAATTTCCAAAATTTTATCATAAACCTTGGAAAAGAGTGCGGAAAAATATTTATGTTTATAAAACTTCTCATGGAGCTATATGGGGAATAACTGCTCATATTATCAAAGATTTTATTGAAAGTAAGAAGGAGTAGTTTATGGAAATTATTACAAGTCATATTCATCTTGATTTAGATGGTTTTGCGTCTATGATTCTTGCTAAAAAATTATATCCAAATGCAAAACTTGTATTTTCTGGAAATATTTCAAAAAATGTAAAAGAGGTTGCTAATCTATATCAAGATATATTAAATATCCAAAGAATTAGTGATATTGATTTAGAAAAAATTACAAAATTAATAATAGTAGATACATCAAATATAAATAGAATTGGAAATTTTAAAAACATTATACATAAAGAGAATGTAGAAATAATAATTTATGACCATCATTCTTCAAATGAAAATGATATTAAAAAAGGAAAAATTTTTAAAAATATTATTGGTTCTAATTCATCAAATATTTTAAAATACATTTTTGAAAAAAATTTAAATCTATCTGACTATGAAGCAACAATTGCACTTATGGGGATATATGAAGATACTGGTAATTTCACCTTTAAAAATACAACATCTAAAGACATGTATTTTGCTTCAAAATTATTAGAATTTGGAGCAAATCTTGAAATGGTATTAGAGTTTGTTAATAAAAATTTAAAAACTAATGAACTAGAAATATTTTTAAATTTTTTAAACTTAGGTGAGACAATTAATCACTATTCTCATAAAATTTTTATTACTAAAATTGTAGGTAGCAAATTTCATAAAAATCTTGATATTATTGCTAATAAGATAATGGATATAAAAGACTGTGATGCTTGCTTTTTACTTTATTCTTATAGTAATAATATTTCAATAATAGCTAGAAGTACCTCAAAGTCAATTAAATTAAATAAAATTTTAAATAAATTTAATGGTGGTGGACATCCTGAAGCTGCTTCTGCATTTTTAAGAGATATTGATATTAATGAAGTTTTTCTAAATTTAAAAAATGAGATTTTTAATTATATTCCTGAAAATAAAATAGCTAAATATATAATGAGTACTCCTGTAAAATATATAAAACCTGATACTAAAATAAAAGATGTACATAAAACAATGATATATTTTGGTTATAGTGGGATTCCCGTTGTTGATAATGATATTCCAATTGGAATTATTTCTCGAAGAGACATTGATAAAGCTATACATCATGGATTTTCAAATGCCCCTGTTAAAGCATATATGAGTTCGAACATAATTTGTGCTTCTCCAAATACTTCTATTGAAGAATTAAAAAAAATTATTATTGAAAATGAGATTGGAAGAGTACCCATTATAGAAAATAATAGATTAATAGGCATTGTTACTCGTACTGATATTTTAAGAAATTTATATGAACAAAAATTTGTCTTAAAAAAACCTTCAGAAATAAATCCTACTATTATTGATAATAATTTATTAAATAAATTTCCAAAAAAAATATTAGATATTTTCACTGCTATTGAAAACATCTCAAAAATTAGAAATGAAAAAGCATATCTTGTAGGTGGTATTGTAAGAGATTTAATATTAAATATAGAAAATTTTGATATTGATATAGTTATTGAAGGAGATGCTATACAATTTTCAAAAGATTTAATCACTGTTTTAAATATAAAAAAAATAATAACTCATGAAAAGTTTAAAACAGCTATTTTATTTTTAGAAAATGGGTTAAATATAGATTTGGCTAGTAGTCGTTTAGAATATTATGAATATCCAACTTCATTACCCACTGTATCATATAGTAGTATAGATAAAGACCTTTATCGAAGAGATTTTACTATAAATGCTATGGCTCTTGAAATAGATTATAATAATTTTGGAAAACTTATTGATTATTATAATGGATATCATGATTTAATTAATAAAAAAATAAAAATATTGCATAACTTAAGCTTTATAGAAGACCCTACTAGAATAATTAGAGCTATTAGATTTGCTTCAAGATTTGATTTTTCTTTAGAAAAAGATACTGAAAAATTTTTAATCCAAGCTATCCAAGAAGGTTTTTTAAATAAAATAAGTTTTGATAGATTAAAAAATGAAATTATTAAAATTTTAAAAGATAAAAAACCAAATAAAGCATTAAAACTGTTTGAAAAATATAATATTTTTGAAAAATTGAATTTAAATATAAATATTACTTCTTCAACTTATACTATTTTTAATAAAGTTTTAAAAAATAAAAATGAAATTATTAAAAATAATATTGAACCTTGGCAAATTTTATTAATTACTTTATTTAGAAGGCTCGATACCAAAGATTTAAAAACTATTTTTCATAGATTTGGATTTAAAAACAAATTTATTAAAAAAATTTCTATTGGAATTAATGAACGAAGAAACATTGCAGAAAAATTAAGATATTTAAATAAAAATTCTGAAATATATTTTTTATTAAAAAATATTCCATTAGAAATCATTTATCTGATAAAATATGCTTATCCTGAAATTGAAAATAAAATAGATATTTATTTAAATAAATTAAAAGATATTTCCCAATAAAACTTTAAAAAATATTCTTAATAAAGCACTGGAAATACAACTTGATAATGAAAATTATACAAAAGAAAATATATTGGAAAAACTAAAAAATAGTGATGAAGTGAGCAGTGAGAATAATTAAATTTAGCCGCGGAAAAACACGGATTTTCACTGATTGAATTTAGCACAAAGAAAAGAGAACACAAAGTACCACAAAGAGAAAAAAAAGAACCACAAAGAAAAACTAGGGAACCACAGGATTTGCACAGATAAACACAAGATAAAAAAGATAGTTGCAGCGCATTTTCGAAGGATATTAGATTTTCTTGATAAATGCGTTACACGAAGAACACAAAGATAAAAAAACAGAACCATAAAGAAAAACTAGGAACCACGAGATTAACACCGATAAACTCTAGATAAAATTCTGTGTGCATCTTGTGAATATCCTGTGGTTTCTAAATCTATGGCAACCTTCCTTTGTGGCCCTTATTGATTTTCTTCGTGCTCTTTGTGTAACAAAAAATTCGAGTTCATTCGTGTAATTCGTGATCAAGATATCTCGTGTGAATCCCGTGGTTTCTAAAAAATCTTTGTGTCTTCGTGCTGAGATTTTAAAATTAAAGTTCATTTATATAATTTATAACTAATTAAAGAAAGGAATAAAATGAGTAAGATATATATCACTGAAGATATTAAAAATTATAAAAAAGGACTTGAAATACTAGAAAAAATAAAAAATTATAATATAATATCCTCAGAAGAAGAGTTTATTAATATGATTAAAAATAAAAATTTAACATATGAAGAAGAAAAAAAATATTATTTATTTACTGTAAAAAAAGGTAAATTTTTAAAAGAATATTACCTTGATAAACAATTAGAAGGTATAAAAGAAGAATATTATTTATCATATGAAAACAATTGCCCTTTTAATTGTTTGTATTGTTATTTAAGAGATTATTTTAATCATGGTGCGTTTGTATTTTATGTAAATATAGAAGATATGTTTTATGAGCTTGATAATTTTAAAAAGAAAAACACAATGATAAGTTGTGGTATAATGAACGACTCTCTTGTTATGGATAATATTACAAATATTACAAATGATTTAATAAATTATTTTTCTAAAAGAGATGACTTAATACTGGAAATAAGAACTAAAAGTAATAATATAAATAATTTACTAAATCATCCTGCAAAAGAAAATATTTTAATTTCATTTACATTTAGCCCTGATACAGTAGTTGAAAAATATGAATTAAAAACAAATAATTTACAAGAACGAGTAGAAGCGGCAAAAAAACTACAAAATCATGGCTATAATATAGGTCTTCGTTTTGATCCAATAATTAACATCGAAAATAGAGCTATTGAATATCAAAAAATGATTGATTACATTTTTAATAATCTTGATACTAATAAAATTAAAAATATTGGTATAGGTAGCCTAAGATATAAAAAAGGACTTCGTCAAAAAGTGCTATCTGAAAAAAATACTGATTTATTTTACAATGAATTTATTATCGGAATAGATGGAAAAGAAAGATATTTTAAAAAGATAAGAATTGATAGCTATAAAGAAATAATTTCTCAAATAAAAAAATATGGAAATTTTGATATATATCTTGGAATGGAACCAAAATATATATGGAATGAAGTATTTTAAAATTTTTATCTAAAAAATTTATCTTATCTTGGAAGGAGTAAAATGTTTTACATTTTAACTGGAGATTATTCTATTGAATTAGAATACAATGAATTAATTAAAAAACATAATTATCCTATTACTACTTTTGATGCTACTCAAAAAGACGAATTTGAAATTTTTTTACAAAAAATATCTACAAATAGTATGTTTGGAAATAATGAAACTATTGTCCTAAAAAGAGCTGAAAAACTCTCTAAATTATCTGATTTTATAAAAACTATTTCAAATTTTAATATTTTAAATAAAATAGTAATAATTTTAATAAATAAAAAACTCACTGCAAAACAAATAAAAAGTTGTGAAGCTTTTGCAAAAGTAATAATTGGAGAAACTAAAAATGAAAAAGAGTTTTATATTAATTATATAAAAAACGAGTTGAAAATAAAAACAAATGAAGCTTTTCAACTTACGGAAATGATTGGTCATGATATTCATAAAATTAAAAATGAAATTGAAAAACTTAAAAATTATTTTTATGATGAGGAGTTTAATCTTGAAAAAGCTAAAAATATTATATCTATAAATGAAGAATATAATAGTTTTGAGGCTATTGAAAATCTTTTACTTGGAAATCCTAATGAAGTGTATAAAATGATTAACAAAGATAAATCTCATATGCTTATTCTATACACTTTAGCAAAAGAGTTTCAAACAATTTTAAAACTAACTTTATTAATTAATGAAGGAAAAGTAATGAGTACTAATAACTATAATAAATTTAAAGACAATTATGAACATAATAAGCATCTTTTTAATAATTCTCATCCTTATGCTGTATTTAAAAAGTTGCAATATATAAATAAATACACTATAACAAGTATAAAAGAAATTTTAAAAGAAGTTTTAATCACTGAAGCAAATATAAAAAATGGTTTAATAAAAGATGATATTGCAATAGAAATTTTAATTAAAAAGGTGGTATTAAAATATGAAAATAATTAATAATTTTGCAAAAGAAGAAGAAATATCTCATTCAGTAACACATGCAATTGGTTCTTTTGCTTCAATAATCGGATTTGTTTTTTTAATATTAAAAGCTAATAAAAGTGGTGATATTTGGCATATTGTTAGTTTTATTATTTTTGGAATAACTTTAATCAATTTATATACTATGTCTTCAATTTATCATGCTTTCCCACCAGGAAAAGCTAAAAAAGTTTTTGAAAAATTTGACCACATTTCTATTTACTTTTTAATAGCTGGTACTTATACTCCATTTTGTCTCACTTTACTTCGTGGTCCATTAGGTTGGTGGATATTTGGGATACAATGGTTTTTTGTAGTTGTTGGAATTATCTTTAAAAGTATTTGGATTGACAAGTATGTGGGAGTTGCAACTATTATATATATAATTATGGGATGGATGATAATTTTTGCTATAAAACCATTACTTCCTGTTTTATCTGTAAATGGTTTTGTTCTTTTAGCAATTGGCGGTATCTTTTATACACTTGGTACTATTTTTTTTGCTTTTAGATTATTTAAATATCATCATGCTGTTTGGCATATTTTTGTAGTACTTGGTAGTATATTTCATTATTTAACTATATATTTTTATGTTTGATAATTTATATAAGTTATGATATAATTTTTAAAATTCAGTACAACAAAAATAGATATAGATGATATTATAGTAGTAGAAGGTAAAGATGATATATCCGCTGTAAAAAGAGCTGTAAACGCAGAAGTTATTGCAGTACACGGATATTCTGTACATAAAAATAATAGTCTTGATAAAATAGTCAAAGCCAGTGAAAAAAAAGGAATAATAATCCTTACTGACCCAGATTATGCTGGTGAAAAAATACGTAAAGTAATAGAAAAGAAAGTACCAAATGCAAAACATGCTTATATTACTAGAAAAGAAGGAAGAAAAGATGATAATATTGGCGTAGAAAATGCCTCTCCAGAAGCTATTATTACAGCACTTAAAAATGCTAAATTTAAAACTAAAACAGATGAAAATATATTTACAATTGATGATATTATTAATAATGGTTTATCTGGTAGAGTTGATTCAAAAGATAGAAGAGATAAATTAGGAAAAATTCTTCGTATAGGATATTGTAATGCAAAACAATTTTTAAATAGATTAAATAGTTTTGGTATTAGTAGAGAAGAATTTGAAAAATCTATTAATGAAATTGATACAGAGAAAAAGAATAATTAAAGTTAGCCGCGGAAAAACGCGGATTT
>JAICDD010000054.1 GCA_020063625.1 Fusobacteriales bacterium | reverse complement strand
AACCATGAGATAGGTACTGATGAACTCAAGATAAAAATCTAGTGTAAATCCCGTGTGTATCCCGTGGTTTCAAAACTAATTTATTCTTAGTGGTCCTTACTGTTTTTCTTCGTGTACTTTGTGTAACAAAAAATTCGAGTTCATTCGTGTAATTCG
Source organism: Fusobacteriales bacterium (assembly GCA_020063625.1). Taxonomy (GTDB): domain Bacteria; phylum Fusobacteriota; class Fusobacteriia; order Fusobacteriales; family Fusobacteriaceae; genus Hypnocyclicus. The sequence goes on along the minus strand of JAICDD010000054.1, from coordinate 6,080 downwards.
TGAGAAAAAAATCTAGTGTAACATTCCGTGTAAATCTCGTGGTTTCCAGAAATCTATAAAACTCTATGTATCTCAGCGTTTTCTAAGACTCTGCGCTAAATATTATATTCTTTGGTTAAAATTTTTAAATAAAATAAAAAGAGTATCTAAAAAGACACTCTTTTATTTGGAAGATTTATCGATGATAATTAATAACATTATTATCTTCGACTAAAATTTTCCAAAACTTTAATATTATTTAATAAATATTCTAATACATAAGTTTCTCTCTTACACCATTTAGGTACATTAATTTTATTAGAAAGAATAGATTTATTGCTTTCTAAAGCTTTATCTATTTCAATCCATTTAGGAGTAAATTTCAGCTCTTTTTCATAATCATCAAGTGACAAATTTGAGATAGTTTTGTCTATATTACATAAATAATAAATTGAGTGCATTTTAAAAATATCATAGTTTTCAGTATCTAATGGTTCATCTATCTCAATAATTTCTCCAAATTTTTCATAATTAGTTATGTTATAGCCACTCTCTTCTAAAACTTCTCTTTTTAAAGTATCAATTTCAGTTTCATTTATTTCCATTCCTCCACCAGGAAATTTATAGTCACCATTAATTTCTGAATGTATTAATAATAATTTATTATCTTTATAAATAATAGCTCTTATAGCTTTTCTAAATGAAGTTTTTCCATTCAAATTTAGATTCTCTTTACAAATTATCTCTTTATACATAATACTCCTATTTGTTTAAATAATGTTCGATTATTTGATAGTCTTTTAATGTAATTTGTTCAAACTCTTTTAATTCAGTTATATATTTATCAGATATTATATCTACTCTTTCTAAATTAATATATTGTTTTAAATGGTCAATATTATCTTTTGAAATAATTATTTTATTTCCAGTATTAAAATCTAAATAGATAAAATTTCTAGTATTTGATTCTACAAAACAAAAGTTATTTTTATTCCCATTAGTAAAAAAATAATCAGATTTATGTAAAAGTTCTATTTTAGAGATTTTTAATACATCAATAAAGATATTCATTAATCCAAATCCTTCAGAAGTAGAAAAATCACTTTCTATAAAAAGTTTTAATTCACTATTAAAAATATAATTTAAAAGTCTATCAGTAATAGTTAGATTATGTTTTATTTTATCCCATTCTTTTTTTAAATGTTCTTTAGTTAAATTAAAAACTTTAGGAATATTTGGAATAGATTTAATATTAGTTATATCAATTGTACCAAGTAACCTATTTTTTACATAAATATTTATGGAATTATCTTTTATATATCCAATTAATTTTGCCATTATTACACCTCGTATCTATTTCTTCCATTTTTTTTAGCTTTATAAAGTAAATTATCAGCCATAAAGACATGCATATCTAATTCAGTGTTTTTATCACAAGGAATACTTAATGCACCAATACTTACAGTAACAACATCTGCAGTAGGTGAAGATTCATGAGGAATTTTTAGATTTCTAATATTTTTAAGTATTCTGTTTGCTACAACAATAACACCTTTTATATCTGTATTTGGTAAAAATACAATAAATTCTTCTCCACCATATCGTCCTACAAGGTCTCGAGGTCTATTACAAGATTTTTTTATAGCTTGAGCTATTTTTCTTAAACATACATCTCCCTCTTGGTGCCCATATGTATCATTGTATTTTTTAAAATTATCTATATCAATCATAAGAATTCCAAGTATTCCTTTATTTCGAATTAACTCTTTGTACATAGAATGGCTAAGCTCATTTATACCACGTTTATTATATATTTGTGTTAATTCATCATGTAAAGATAATTCTTTTAATATTCTTTGATAACTTTTTAATTCTGTTATGTCTAGCATAATTCCAATTATTCCAGCTATTTCACCATCAATTTCATAAACAGCTTTATTAAACAATATATCTCGATATTGACCATTAGCATCTTTTACTTGTGCTTCATATTGCTGAGTGTATGGATTTTTTAGTAGTTCAATATCTTTTTCATAATATTTCTCAGCTAATTCTTTTGGTGATAATTCAAATACATTTTTACCAACAATATCTTGAGATTTAACACCTAAAACTTCTTCAAATGCTTTATTACACCCAAGATATCTTAAATTTTCATCTTTATAAAAAATAGGATTTGGAATTGTATCTAAAAGTGTTTTTAAAAAACTTTCTCTTTTTCTAGCTTCTTTTTCTGAATTTTTATATTCTGTTACAGGTACAGAAGTTCCTATTATTTTAACAACTTTTTCATTTTCAATAAGAGGGATAAGTCTAGTAAACCAATATGTTCTTTTTGAATTAATAAATAAAATTTCTTCATATTCTAAAATTTCTTTTTTTGTTATACATTCTTGATAATTTGAGGTAAAAGCATGATACAATTTTGTATCTACAATTTCTTTAATGTTTTTATTTTTTACATCATCTTTTTTAAATCCCGTAGCTTTTTCATATGCTTTATTTATTGAATCTACATAAAATTCATTATTTACAACATTAATTATAAATAATCCAATATCAATATTATCAAAAATAATTTCAAAAGCCTCTTTTTTTTCAAAGAAATTTTTAACAATTCTTTCAGAATTATTTTTTTCTTTCATAGCTTTTTCAAATAAAAAGTCAATAGAGTTTTCAATATTTTCAATAGAAAAATCTATTTTAGAATTATTAAAGCTAGAGGTTATTTTTTTAGGTTTTTAATTTCTTTTTTTAAATTTTCATAAATAGTTTTCATAAATATACCTCGGAAATAGTTTGTTTTTATAATTATAACACATAAAAATATTAAAGAAAATAAAAAAGGCTTAAATTTATTAAAAATTTAAACCCTAACTTCTTTTTTTATTAATAATTTAAGTTTAGATTATACATTATAACTCTTTTTTAATTTGTTTATATTATAAATTATTCCGTTTAATAACTTAGCTTCTTCAATATCATGTGTAACTAAAATAACAGTTTTATTATTAAAATTATATAAATTTAAGAAATCAGAAATAATCTCTTTTTTTAATTTAAAATCAAGTCCTTTAAAAGGTTCATCCATTAATATCAAACTACTAGGATATGAAAAAGCTCTGGCTAAAGCTACTCTTCGTTGCATACCACCACTAAGTTCATGAGGATATTTATATAAATGATTTTCAAGTTTTACTAATTTTAAATTTTCTTTTATAATTTTATCTCTATTTTTCTTATTTATTGTTGATTTTAATACAAACTCAATATTTTCATATACATTTAACCAAGGAAGTAATCTATCTTCTTGAAAAACATATGAAACTGTATGATTATTTATTACTTCACCACTATCAATAGATTCGAGTTTTGCAATTATATTTAGCAATGTAGTTTTACCACTTCCAGAAGGACCAAAAATTATATGTATTTTGTTTTCTATAAATTCAATAGAAAAATTTTCAAATATTGTTTCAGTATTGTATTTTTTAGTTATATTAATTAATTTTATTAAATTATTCATTTTAAAAAATTCCTCGCTTATGTTTTAGATAAAATTTAAATAAATTTTCAAAGAATAAACTTAAAAATACAATAATTAAAGTCCAAGCAAAAAGTTCAGATGTTTCAAGCATAGTTTTACTTTCTAATAAATTTAATCCAATAGAATATCTTGGAACACTTAATATTTCTGAGGCAATAGTTACTTTAAATCCAAGGCCTAATGACATAATTATACCAGAAATAATATAATTTTTTGTTGCAGGTATATAAATATCTTTTATAATATAAATTTTTTTTACTTTATATAGTTTTGTCATATCTAGTATTTTTTTATCAATAGAGTTTATTCCTTCTAAAATATTTGTATAAATAATTGGAAAACATACTAATAAATTTATAAAAATAGGGACAGTTCCTGATTTAAACCATACTAAAGCAATAACAATAAAAGACATAACAGGTGTTGATTTTATAGCAGTGATAATTGGTTCAAAAAAATCTTTTAATATTTTTGAAGAAATAGATAAAATACTTAAAAAAATCCCCAAAAATATAGATAATAAGACACCAATTAAGACTCTAAATACAGTAAAAAATATAGTATACCAAAAATTTGATTGATTTATTAGTTTTATTAAACTTGTAAAAGTATCTTTTGGAGAAGGTATTAATATAGGGTTATTTATTAAAAAAGAGATTAATCCCCATATTAATATCCATGAAAATATAATAAAAATTTTTTTAATTATTTTTGTAATAAAAATCTTCATTAGGAATTTTTCCTCCAATTAATTTTGGATTAAAATCAAATAAAATTTTATAAAAATTATCTAAATATTGTTGTCCATCTTTCATATCAATAAATACAATATTACTATTTGGAATAGATTTTTTTATAATGTTTTTATTTGTAAATATACCATGTTTTTCTATTAAATCAGATGCTAAATCATTATTGTTATTTACAAAATCAATAGAATTTTTGTATCTATTTAAAAACTTATCTATTTTTTCTTTACTATTTAAAATAGATTTATTAATAATAATTACTCCCATAGTTAATTTACTGTTATTTGTCATTTTTTCCCACTCTTTGTTTAAATCAATAGCTACTTTTATATCAGAATTTTTAGCTTGAGCAATAGTTAAAAAAGGCTCAGGTATAAGAGCAACATTAATTTTTTTTGCTACTAATGATGAAGCTATATCACTATGATTTAATAAATAAACTACATTTACATTTTTTAAATTATTTTTTTCTAAGAAATAATTTAATATAAATTCAGGTGTAGCACCTTTTCCACTAGCATATATAGTTTTGTTTTTTAAATCAGATATTGAATTTATACTATCATCATTTTCAGCAATGTATAAAATTCCTAATGTGTTTATAGCGGCTACTTTTATATTTCCTTTAGTTTTATTGTATAAAATAGATGCTAAATTTGCAGGAACAGCAGCAATATCAACTTCTTGTTTAATTATTTTAGCAATTAATTGATCAGGTGCAGAGTATATACTAAAATCATAGTCGTTAGAATAATCTTCCATTAATTTAGCCATTCCCATTCCAGTAGGACCTTTTAAAGTAGCAACTTTTATTTTATCATTATTAGCAAAAGATAAAGTAGTAATTAAAAAAGTAAAAAGTATAAATAAAAAATATTTTTTCATATTTCTTAACCTCCATTTAGTATTGTTTAATATAATTAAATTATATCAAAAATATATGAAAAAATATATATAGTTTTGATAAGAAAATATTTTTTTATAATTACAGAATTTTTAGTCATGAATTACATGGATTTTTTGAAACCACGGGATTCACACTAGATTTTTTTGTCACGAATTACACGAATGAACTCGAATTTTTGTTACACAAAGTACACGAAGAAAACCATTAAGGACCACTAAGAATAAATTAGTTTTTCTACGGATATTGATTTTCTATAACTCATTCGCTAAACCTCGAAAACTCACTATAAAATTTACTGCGTAAATTTCATAGTTCAAACAGCTCTCGGTTTTATACGCTCACTTCGTTAAGAAAATCTAATATCCTCCAAAAATGCGCCTTTTAATTCTTCTCACTACTCACTCTTTACTATAACCAGTGATATCCGTGTAATCCGTGGCTAATTTTATTTTTTATTCTGTGTTAATCTTGTGGTTTTGCAATTCTTTTTCCTCTGCGATACTCTGATTTCTCTGTTCCTCTGTGTTGATTTTTTTTCTTCTTTTTTCTTCTTACTTCTCACTAATTTTCTTTTGATAATTCTTTTTTATCTTGTGTTCATCTAAGGTGTTTTTCGTAGAAAAATACCGAAAGATTTCCCTGTGGTTTCAATTAACTTTTAATTCTTCTCACTCTTAACTTCTTACTATTTTCCTCTTTATATTCTTAATTAATTTATTAAAATTAAACTTGCAATTTTCAAAAAAATAAAAAAAATTTAAAAAAGTATTGACTAGAAATAAAAGATGTGTTAGAATTAATCTCGCGTCAAGGGAATTGACGAAAAGGACATTACAAATTGAATAGAGAAAGAAGCGGGAAACTGATATTTATATATCAATTCCATAAGTTAATTTGA
>JAICDD010000014.1 GCA_020063625.1 Fusobacteriales bacterium | reverse complement strand
CCTTTGTGGTCCTGCTTTTTTTACTTTTGTGTTCTTTGTGTAATTTTATTAATCCGCGTTTTTCCGTGGATAAATTTATTTAATCTTTTTCTCTGCGATACTCTGATTACTCTGTTACTCTGCGTTGATTTTTAAAGTCTTATCTTTTCTCTCTAATTTTCAATTATCAATTTTCCATTGTCAATTCTTCTCACTTCTTACTCTTAACTTCTCACTATTTACTTTTTATTACAAAAAACAAAAAAATAGAGTAAAAACTCTATTTTTTAAATGGCGCGCCTAGTAGGAGTCGAACCCACAACCTACGGATCCGAAGTCCGCCGCTCTATCCAATTGAGCTATAGACGCCTATTTTTTTATAAAAAAAAAGTCCTTTTGGACTAATAAAATGGTGCGAAGGGAGGGACTTGAACCCTCACGTCGTAGACACTAGATCCTAAGTCTAGCGCGTCTGCCAATTCCGCCACCCTCGCAAGTGGTGCGTCATACAGGAATCGAACCTGTGACAACACGATTAAAAGTCGTGTGCTCTACCAACTGAGCTAATGACGCAAAATATTTAATTGGGGTGAACGACGGGACTTGAACCCGCGACAACCAGTGCCACAAACTGGCGCTCTACCAACTGAACTACGCTCACCATTAATATGGAGCGGGAAACGAGGGTCGAACTCGCGACATTCAGCTTGGAAGGCTGACGCTCTACCAACTGAGCTATTCCCGCAATGGTCGGAATAGCAGGATTCGAACCTGCGGCCCCCTGCTCCCAAGGCAGGTGCGCTACCGGACTGCGCTATATTCCGAACTTTCCAAGGCGAGTATAATAATACCATACTGTAGAATTTTTGTCAAACATTTTTTTATTTTTCTTTTATTTTTTCTATAAGTTTATTCATTTGATAGTGATATGAAGATATATCATTAAAAAAACTTAATCTTTCTTGTAATTTTTTTGATATATTATCTGTATATTTTTCTAAAACTCTTTCACTACAAGTATTTTCTGTATCTTTTATTATCTTTTTTATTTTACTTATTCTTCTTTCCTCTTTTTTTATAAGGTCTAATTCCTCATTTTTTACTTTACTACCTCTAATATTTTTTAAAAAAATATCTTTTCTATAATCCATTATTAACTTTTCTATTTTGCACATTTCTTCTTTTACTATTTCCATATTTTCTTTTATATATTTTAATTCATTGCAATAATTTTTTATTATTTCAATATTCTCTTTTAGATTTTCTTCAAGTTCAACTTCATTTTTAGTATTTTCCTTAAGAGTTTCATTAATTATTTCCATTAATTCAAGTTGAGCATTTAAATATATATCATTTTTTACTTTTTCTTTTATTTCACTTGTTTCTCTTATTTCTTTTTTTCCAAAATATCTTTTTAATATTCCCGTCATAAACCTCATTCCCCTATGCATAGCATTATTATTGATTGATTTAAATGTATTCCTTTATATTGTTCTCCATATGATAAAAATCCTGAAAATTTTGATATACTCTTTAAATTATTTATAAACTCTTTTTCAATATTAGTTTTTCTATAATTAAGTTCTGTAAGAATACATTGAACAATAAACATCATATTTACTTTTTTAAAATCTTTTTTTATATTTTCTAGTACATGTTTTTGGCTATCTAATGGATTCTTTTTTTCCAAAATATTTACAACTATATTTTCTGGAATTTTTGTATACATTTTCATACTTTTATCTGTATTTATAGAAAATGCTGTTGATATATATATATCATCTAAAATACTTCTTCCTAGTGGATGTTTTTGTAAATACTCATTTAATCTATTTTCATTTATTCCTAAAAGTTCTGCATATCTTTCACTAGCTTTTTTATTATCTAATTCATATATTATTCTATTATCAAGATCTGTTTTTGTTACTTTTGTTTTTATATCTGTTTTTTTATACATTACATCTTTATATGTTTTTACTTTTAAATTTGTTTTTTCAAAATTTAAATATAAAAATATTGATGTATTTTCCAATATTTTTCCATTTAAAGATAAATATGTCTTTTCAAATTTACAATTATCTCCTCCACTTCCACCTATTATTTCTAGTTTATTTTTAAAAATAGAGTTTATAATTGATAACACATTTTCTTCTGTTTCAGATAATCCTTCATTAAAAAGTATCCCTATCTCTTTATTAGAATATTCTGATTTTAAGTATTTTTTTTCTTTAAATTTATTTATTATTTTTTGTCTAGATAATATTGGTAAATTTTTTACATCTTCTATTAATGAAATTATATAATCTATATTTTCATAAAAAGCTATTCCTGTAATAGCTCTTTTAATAATTCCTGCTTCATTATGCAATTCACCTGCTGTTGTTATACCTATAATTTCAGATTCAATATATTTTTTAGATAATTTTTCTGAAATTTCTTTAAAATTTTCAATATTACTAGTAAAAAATAATATAAGTTTTAAATCTTTTTTTTCTAATTCTACCCCTTCAACAATTCCTTCTACACTATTTTCATTAGAAAAAAAGTTTTTTATCATCTCTCCCCCTTTAGTTTATTTCTAATAAACTATCTTTTGATAATCTAATACCTATCGCTCCTAATGGCGCTGTAACTACAATTGATAATACTGCTATTGCTAACATAATATCACCATGTTGTACTCCCATACTATATGGTATACCTCCAATTGCTGCTTGTACTGTTGCCTTTGGTAAATATGCTATTGCACAAAATAATTTTTCTTTATTATTTAAATTTGACCCAGCTAATGATATATATACTGCTATTGTTCTACCTATTAAACCTATTGCTATTACTACTAATCCTAAAATTCCAGATTTAAATATAAGATTTATATTTACTGCAGCTCCTATAAGTACAAACAAAAGTATTTCTGCTAATACCCATACTTTATTAAATTTTAAAGCCATTCTTTTAGCTAAATCATCATTTTTTTCCAAAATTATAAATCCTATAGCCATTATACCTAATAAACTAGCAAGTGGTATAATTTTTAACTCTTCAATATGGTGAAACATAATTGCTACCATCATAAACACTAATACTTTTTTAGTATCTCTCATATGATATTTTTTAAAAAATTTTAATAATAGATATCCTAAAATAATACCAATTACTATACCTAAAATAATGCTAATTGGAATATTAAAAATAGATTTTGCTATATTTACATTTTTACCAAGTGCCATTCCTAAGAATGAACTAAATAAAGTAATTGCAAATACATCATCTATTGACGCTCCTGCTAATATCAATGTAGGTATCTCTTTTTTCTTTCCATATCCACCTTCTTTTAAATTAAGCATTTCTGGTACAATAACTGCTGGTGATACTGCTGATATTATAAATGCTAATACTCCTGATAATACAAAAGAAAATCCTAAAATATAGTGTGCTGCAAATATAATAAATGTTCCTTCTAATATACATGGTATAAAAGACATTTTTAATGCTGGAATTCCTATTTTATTAAGTACTTCTCTATTTATCCCAAGTCCTGCTCTAATAAGTATTACTATAAGAGCTGCTGTTCTAAGTTCTGATGAAATATCTAAAATTTTATCTGAAATAAATAGAAATTCTAAACTTTTAAATCCTTTACTTATAAAAAATTTTTTTGAAAAAGGCCCTAATAAAACTCCTGTTAATATCATTCCAAGTAATGGTGGTAACTTAATCTTTTGAAACAATGATGAAAACAGCATAGCTACTAATATTATTACTGATAAGTTAAATAACACAACTTTCCTCCTATATATTAAAAATATTATACACCTTAAAAACTTGTGACTATCTTTTTATATTAACTATAATTTTAAAATCATTTCAATATATTTTTCACAAATCTATCTTTAAAAAATTTTAATATAATTTTAGAATTATTATACTATAATTTAACTAAAATTTGAATTATTTTTATTTTATGATATACTTAATATAGGTTATATTCTACAATAAAAGGAGTTTTTAGCATGAAAAAAATTTACTTTATCTTGTTTTCTTTGGTATTTATATCTTGTAGTTCTATAAATCAGTATGACAATACTTTTGATGTTGGGACTGACAAAGGGTATAAAGATTTAACTATTCTTTTTGACGATGGGACAGATTATTATATTTTAGATAAAAAAGTTAAAACTAATACTTCTAAGAAAGATTTTATAAAAAATGAAAATATAGCAAAAGAGACATCTTTACCAGAAACTAAAAATACTACACTTTCAAAAGATTATACAATAAATAGTTCTACTAATTTATTGTATCCATTATCTAATTTTACAATAACTAGAAATTTTAATGAAAATGGTAAAAAGTCAATTGAATTTAAAAGTAATGAAAATAAAATACATGCCTCAGCACCTGGAATGGTTATTTATTCTGGAGAAAATTCTAATCTTGGAAAAGCTATTTTTATTTATCATAATAATGGATATATATCTATTTATTCTCATTTAACAGAATTAAAATACAAAAAAGGTGATTATATAAGAGATACAGATACTACAATAGCTACATTTAACGAAAATTTTGAATATGAACTAAGAAAAAGAACTGATAAAGGAGTAATTGCTATAAATCCTATTGAAATATTAAAAAAACAATAAAAAAAGAGTCTGAAAAGTAGTTTTAAAATAATTTAACTTTTCAGGCTCCTAAATTTTAATCTTCTAATACATTCATTACTCTAGCTTGCGATACATTTGCTTGCGCTGAGATTGCTTTTTCATCATTTATCTGCTCTTTTAATTCTGATAATCTTTCATTTAATTCATCTGGATTATCAATTTTAGATGATGCTGCTACAGTATTTTCTGATGCTATTTGAAGTTTTTTAATTTCTTCATTAAATTTATTAATATTTTCTTCATTTTCAGCATTTCTAGCTAAAATATCATCTATAGCTTCATCAATAATTTCTAGCTTATTATCACTTATCCAAAATTCATCAAGACCTAAAGTTTGTAAATTAATTCCATTTAAAGCATCTTGACTACTTCCTTGTAATGATTTAGCTATTTTTTCTACTTCAATAAGTAAGGCATCTGCTTTATCTTTATAACTTGCAGATGGAGTTTGTCCTTCTAATTCACTAGTTAATTTTCTTAACTCTTCTAATTTACTTTGAATTGCAAAAAGTTGTCCACTTCCATTTTGTGCAACAGATATTTCTGTTTGATAGTATTTTATTTTTCTAAGTATTTCATTTGTTTTCATTTCGAAGTTTTTCTCCCCAGCTAAAACTTCGTCATTTTTAGTTGCACTAGCTTTTTTTAGTAAACTAGAATTTTTTTCATAATTATTTTGCAGCTTTACATCCTTATATACAGCTCCTCCATAAGCTCCTGTTAACTTCATGTTGACACCTCCTTTTCCAAAAACCATGTATCATCTAATATTATACTATATATTTATTTGTTATTTCAAGTTACTTTTTATTTACTACTGTTTTCATATAGGTGCTTTTTAATTTTTTTTCATGATGTAAAGCCACTATATCTTTCTTTATAGTTCCTATTTTTTGTTTATAAATCATTTGATTTTCATTTTCTATATCTAGTATTTCTTGCATTAATTTTTTTAGTTCTTTTTTTATCTCATTATCTAAATTCTCTAATGCTATTTTTTCTAATCTTTTTTTTATTTCTATTTTATGTTGTGATAAAAGGTTTATATACTCTTCATCTAGTTCTTTTTTTTTTAATTCTCTATTCTCTTCACTAGATAATCTATAAATTTTTTTGTATTCTTCTACAATATAAAAATTAAGCTCTCCCAAATCCACCTTTTAATCCACCTTTCACTCCACCAGTATTTTTTACTGCTACTTTCCATGTATCACGAAGTTCTTCTAATAATTTTTGAACTTCATCTATTTTTTCTTTATCTTTTTTTAAATTAGCTTCTACTAATTGGCTAAGCATATAATCATAAATACTATATAAATTTTGAGCTATGTCTCCACCTTTTTTCATATCTAATGATGCCATTAGCTCTGTTATTATATCTTGTATTTTTATTATATATTTATTAGCATTCATTATATTTTTTTCATCAATACTTATTTTGGCTAATTTACAAAATTTTACTCCTCCTTCATATAAAAGTAAAATTAGTTGTCCTGGTGTTGCTGTCTGAATTTGTGTATTTTTATATTGTGCATAAGCGTTATTCTTATTGTATGGATTATTATTATACATTACTTTCCTCCTAAAAATTACATAAAAAATCTACCTAAAGTACTATTGTAAATACCAGAATAAGTATCTTCATCATAAATTTTTTTATATTCTCCTGTTTTATCAACAATATAATAGTACCAATAATAGTTTCTTACTAAAAAAAATAGTATTAAAAAATTTAGTATATATTTTAAAATATAGCTACTTATTATATTTTTCGATATAAATATTAAATAACTTAACATCAAAAAAGTTAATAACTGTTTTATAAGTGCTTTATAACTTCCTTTTTCATTTTTTATTATCTCTTTTATTTTTATTATTGCATATTTCCCAAACTCTTTTGGAATAATTATACTTGTTACAAATGAATAAACTATTAAAGGAATTCTATATATCAACACTAGCAATAAAAGAAATATTATTGCTAAAAAAGTAAATATATCATTTTTTAATATTCCTATACCATACATAGGTAAAATAGTTAATACACTTAATACTGAAATATTTGTCGCAATAATAAGAAATGCTTCAAGTAAATTTTTAAAAATTTTGGGATAATATATAAGTGAATAAATAAATATTCTTTTAATATTTATTTTACTAAGTCTTGTTTCATTTTTTACAATTGAAATAAGACCTATTGAAAACATAAAAAGTAAAAAATACCCCATTATAGATAATCTAATATCTATAACTAAAAAACTTATTAATAAATTAAAAAATAATGTAGAATACAAAATGTTTTTATTCCGACTAAAAAATGCAAAAGCTTCTTCATATTTTGTAAGCATTTTAATCCCCCCATAAATTTATATTTTGCTTACTTCTTTTATATTATGCTTTTATTATTGTATCTATTATCTTAGCTACTCTTTTTGTTTCTTTTACATCATGTACTCTCAAAATATTAGCTCCATTTTGTATAGATAATGCTGCTACTGCTAAACTACCTTCAAGTCTATCATCTATATCTACATCTAAAATTTTTCCAATAAATGATTTTCTAGATGCTCCTATAAGTATTGGTAATTCAAACTCTTTAAATTCTTTTAAATATTTTAAAAGTTCTAAGTTATGTTGTAATGTTTTTCCAAAACCTATTCCAGGATCTAAAATTAGTCTTTCTTTTTTAATTGAATACTTATTTAATTGTACTAAAAGATTTTTAAATTCCTCTTTTATATCTTTTACTACATTATCATAAGTTGGATTATTTTGCATTGTTTGAGGTATTCCTTGCATATGCATAGCAACTAAATAACAATTATAATCTTTTACTACTTCAAGCATTTTTTCATCTCTAAATCCTGTAATATCATTTATAATCTCTACATTATATTTCAAGCATTCTTTTGCTACTTCAGGCTTATATGTATCAATAGATAAAGGAATCTCAAACTCTTTTTTTATTCTTTCAACAATAGGTATTACTCTTTCAAGTTCTTCTTGCAAAGGTACTGCTTTTGCTCCTGGTCTTGATGATTCAGCACCAATATCAATAATATCAGCACCCTCTTTTATCATTTCTTCTACTCTAATTAAAGCTTTTTCTATATTATTATATTTTCCTCCATCAGAAAATGAATCTGGAGTTATATTTAATATTCCCATTATTTTAGTATTTTCAAAAAAGTCTATTTTCTTCATAACTCTAACTCCTTATATCTCCCAATCTCTAGGATATCTAAAGTCTCTATCTATTGTTCTAGACGATACTTTTGCTATTACAGGTAATTTTCTTTTATATTGAGAAAACTTGATTTTTCTATAAAGTTTTTCTATAAATTCTCTTTCATATCCTTCATTTAATAACTCTTCATATGTTTTTCTTTCATCTATCATAGCATAAAGTAATTTATCTGCATCATAATATGTAAATCCAAGTTCATTTTCATCACTTTGTCCTTCCCAAAGGTCTGCACTTGGTTTTTTTTCTATTACTTCTTTTGGTACTCCCATATATTCAGATAATGCCCATACTTGTGTTTTATATAAGTCTCCTATTGGATTAAGAGCTGATGCCATATCTCCATGTTGAGTTCCATATCCTAATAAAAGCTCTGTTTTATTTGAAGTCCCAAGTACAAGAGCATTTTCTCTTGCTGACATATCATAAAGAATTGTCATTCTTTCTCTTGCCATTTTATTTCCTTTTCTCATATTATTCATATTAGGAAATTTTGCAAAATATGCATCTACCATATCTGTAATCTCTATTAATTCGCTTTTTATTTTTGATTTTTCTACTACTAATTTTGCATGGTCTATACTATTTTGACTAGATGTTTTATAAGGCATCATTACCCCTAGTACATTTTCAGGTCCTAATGCTTCTTTTGCTATAAATGCTACTAATGCAGAATCTATACCACCAGATAATCCTAATACAGCTTTTTTAAATCCTGATTTATGTACCTCTTCTCTTACAAAATCTACTAATATTTTTTGTGTAAGTTCTAAATTTAAATCAAGTTTATTTTTCATAACCTAACCTCTCTAATTATTATTTTCTATATCAATTACAAATTTTCCTAAATTACAAGCTCTATAATCTCTAAGAATTTTATATGCTGCTTGAAGTGTATCAAGTTTTTCACCTTTTTGCAACATTCCTAAGTTTTTTGCTACTTTTTGTAATACTATTTCAGGTAGCTCATCAAGGTCACTTTTTTCTAGTCTATATTTTTCTAAAAATAGTTCCTCTTTATTTAAAAATTTTATTCTTTTTATAAATTCTTGGGCTACTTCTTCTATTGGAAGTATTTCATCTTTTATAGCTCCAGCAATAGCCAAACTATATCCCACAAATTCATTTTCAAATTTTGGCCATAATATACCTGGAGTATCTAATAATTCTAATCCTTTTTTTATTCTAATCCATTGTTTTCCTTTTGTAAATCCAGGTTTATTTCCTACTCCAGCAGAATTTTTACCTACAATTCTATTTATAAGTTTTGATTTACCTACATTTGGTATTCCTGCTACTATTATTCTTACATTTACATTTTTCAATCCTTTTTTCTTCATTTTTTCTATTTTTTCTTTTGATAATTCGTTTATTAAGGAAAAAACTTTTTTTATATTATATCCAGTTTCAGCACTTATCTCAAGTACTTCATCTGCCATATTATTATCTTTAAAATATTTTTTCCACTTATTTATCTCTTCTTTTTCTACTAAATCTGATTTATTTAATAAAAGTAATCTTTTTTTATTTTTTGCAAACTTTGGTATATCTGGATTTTTACTGCTAAGTGGTATCCTAGCATCTACTATTTCTAGTACAATATCTATAATTTTCATATTTTCATTTATCATATCTTTTGTTTTTTTCATATGACCTGGATACCAGTTTATTTTTGTCATTGACACTTTTAATCTTCCTCTCTTTTCTTTCTCTCTTTATAATTTTCAAGTCCTTCTACTATTAATACTATTTCACCTTTTACTGTTTTATTTTCAAATATATCTAGTACTTCTTCTATACTTCCTTTTACTATCTCTTCATAAATTTTAGTTATTTCTCTAGCAATAGTAACTTGTCTATCTCCTAAGTACTCTCTTATATCTTTTAGTGTTTTTACAATTCTGTGTGGTGATTCAAATATCACTATATTTCTTTCTTCATCTTTTAATTTATTAAGTAATGTTTGTCTACCCTTTTTTTTTGGTAAAAATCCTTCATATGCTATCCTTCTCATGTTCATACCACATACTGAACTTGCTGCAGTTAATGAGCTTGCTCCAGGAATAGGTACTACTTTTATCCCTTTTTCTAATGCTTTCTCTACTACTTCATATCCTGGATCAGATATACAAGGAGTTCCTGCATCTGTTACAAGTGCTATATCTTTTTCTTCACTTAATAAATTCATAATATTTTCTATTTGATGATGTTTACTATGCTCATCATATCTATATACTATATTATCTATTTCAAAATGATTAAGTAATTTTTTAGTTACTCTTGTATCCTCTGCAAAAATATAATCTACTTTTTTTAAAATATTTATTGCACGAAAAGTCATATCTTCTAAATTTCCAATTGGTGTTGCTACTATATAAAGCATTTTCCTTCCTCTCTTTATTTACTTTTATAATATTAAAATAAGTCCTTTAACTTTTAAAGGACTTATTTTATTTTTCTTTTGATTTATTTGTTATTGTATAATATTATTCCTTTTAATATTGATTCTGCCATTAATAATTGTTCATCTTGTTTTTTCTCTAGTTCTTTTTTCTTTTCTTCTCCTTCAGCTTCTCCTATAGCATCTATTATTTCATGTTTTGTTTCTTCTATACTACTTTCTTCTACATTTGTTAATGTTCCTTCAAAGAATAAAAAATCATCTTTTTCTTTTACTTCTATATCTGGCATTATTCCTTTTTCATGTATACTTTCTCCACTAGGAGTAAAATATTTTGCAATTGTTAATTTTATTCCATCACCATTTGCTAAATAAAATATATTTTGTACAGAACCTTTTCCAAAACTTTTTTCTCCTACTAATAATCCTCTTTTATAATCTTTTATTGCTCCAGATACTATCTCACTTGCTGATGCTGAACCTTCATTTATTAATACTACTAATGGAAAATCTCCTAAATAATTTCCTTCTCTTTTATACACATACTCTTTACCTTTTGCATCTTTCATACTTACAATTTTACCATCTTTTATAAATAAAGATGCTACTTTTATTGCTTCTGCTAATTGTCCACCAGGATTTGTTCTAAGGTCTAATATAAGTCCTTTCATCCCTTGGTCTTTAAAATCTATTATAGCTTTTTCTATATCTTTAGATACATTACTACTAAATTGTGTAAGTCTGATATATCCTATATTATCATCTAACATTTTGCTTTTTACATATTTTAATTCTATTATATCTCTTTTAAGAGTTATATCTATTGTTTTATCTATACTTTCTCTATATATTTTAACATTAACAGTAGTATCTTTTGCTCCTCTTAATTTTTTTTGACACTCTTCACTTGTAAGTGGTAAAGTACTCTCTCCATCTATTTCTACTATTCTATCTTTAGGTTTTATTCCAGCTCTATACGCAGGTGTATCCTCTATTGGCGATACTACTAAAAGAGCTTCCCCTTTTTTCTTATTTATCACCATTCCTACACCAACAAATTCACCTTCCATATCTTCTTCAAAACTTTCTAACTCTTTTTTCTCAAAATATGTTGTATGTGGATCTCCTAATTCCGATACCATTCCTTTTAAAGCACCTTGTAAAAGTTTTTCTTTTGTTACTTCATCTTGATCTTCATATGTTAATATAAAATTTTCTTCTATTAAATTCATTACAGATTCAATTACTAATTCTGCATATCTTTGTTCTATATCTTGTTTTGTTTCTGTTTTACTAAATGTAAAGCTATTTATCAATATTATTAGTAAAATTACTATTCCTTTTTTATTTAACATTTTTTTCCCCCTTAAATTTTTTAGCTTTTTCTAATAATTCATTAATATCAAAATCTATATTTTCTTTTTCTTCATAAATAAATTTTGTTATATATTCTATATTTCCTTTTGAGCCTTTAATAGGAGATATATCTATATTAGCTAAATAAAAACCTGTGTTATTAGCTATTTTTATTACATTTTCAATAGCTAATTTATGTTTTGATATATCTCTTACTATTCCACCTTTTTCAATGTTTTCAGCTCCTACTTCAAATTGTGGTTTAATAAGAGCCATTAGTATTCCACTTTTTTTTATAAATTTATTTAAATCAGGTATTATTTTTGTAATAGATATAAAAGATACATCCATTACCATAATATCTACTTTTTCATTATCTATATCATTTAAAGTTAAATGTTTTATATGCATATTTTCAATTGATTTAACTCTTTTATCATCTCTCAATTTCCATGCAAGTTGATTTGTCCCTACATCTACAGCATACACATATTTTGCTCCATTTTGTAATGAACAATCAGTAAATCCACCTGTAGATGCACCTATATCAAGAACTATTTTATCTTTAAAATCTATATTAAACTCTTTTATTGCCTTTTCTAATTTATATCCTCCTCTACTTACATAAGGACATACATCACCTTTTATTCTTATCTCTGGTTCTTTATCTTCATTATATTTTATAATTGTACCTGCTTTATCAATTTTTTGATTATTAACTAAAATTATTCCTGCCATAATAGCTCTTTTAGCTTTTTCTCTACTATCAAAAAAACCATTTTTAACTAATAATATATCTAATCTTTCTTTTATCATTATTTTCACCTAAATTACTTATAGTTTACTTAAAATTTTTAGTTTTATAACATTGCTCTAACAATTCATTATCTAAAATTAGCTTTTCAAAACCATTTTTTTCTACTTTTTTTAATAATGCTTCTGTTTCTTTTATTCTTCTAGAAAAACTATGGTCTCCATTTGGTACTGTTTTATTTCTATAATAATACTCTAAAAGTTCTTGATTATTTTTCAAGCCCAAATACACTTTAGACCTTTTCAATCTATCATTAATTATACTTTCTGTTTGTCCAGTAATTTTTATAATCTGTTTTTTTGTATATCCTTTACTCATCAATGCTATTATTTTTTTTGCTCCAATAGGGTTTATTCTATGATATGTTGCTGAATATTTATCAGCTATATGTACTATATCATCTTCTTTACTATTTGGAACAATCTTTCCCCATCTACCATGATGAGAAAGTACTATATGTACTATTTTTTCAAATTTTTCATCCAATATTTCAACTTTTGTAGCTAATTCTACCTCTTTTAAGATTTTTTCTGCTTCTTTTTTTACTTGTGCTGGATAATTTCTCATTAAATTACTGTGAGAAATTTCATTATTTTTTAATCTTAATGTAGCTTTTGTCGTATCATGTATTATTACTCCTACTAAAATAACAAACATATCAATCTCTTTTGCTGCTTCATCTAGTGTTTTATATCTTTTTTTTATCTCTTTAATTGATGTTTTTAATACATCATAAGTATGTACCGCTACAGAGATTCCTTTATCATCAACTAGCTTAAGTTGTTGAATTGTAGGGTGAAAAACTAAATTTTGTAAAAATTCATCTACTAATGTTTTACTTTCCACCTTTTCTCCCTTCTAAAATTCTCTTCAATAAATTTTGACCTCTTAATCCTTTTTCATTTAATATTTCATCTCTTTTAGCATGTTCTATAAATTCTTGAGGTAATCCTATCTTATTTATTCTTTTTAATATGTTTTTTTCATTTAAATAATTTGTTAAATATGCTCCAAATCCTGTTGTTTCTATTCCCTCTTCTAATACAAATATATTATCATATTTAGATATATTTTCTAAAATATATTCTTTATCAAAAGGTCTTATCCAAGCTGCAGATACAATAGTTGGATACATATCATTTTTTATAAATTCATCATAAATATTCATAACTTCAGAAAACATACTTCCTACTGCAATAATTAGATCTTTTTCCCCTTTTTTAATTTCATGCCATTTCCCTTTATTTACTCTGAAATTATATCCTTTATAGCTAAAAGATTTTTCTCTTGGAATTCTTATAGCTATAGGATTATTTATATTAGTCGTATATTCTAAAACTTCAACTAATTCCTTACATGTTGTAGGAGCTACTATATCTATATGAGGTATAGTTAATAAATATGATATGTCAAATATTCCATTATGAGTTTTCCCATCTTCTCCTACAATTCCTGCTCTATCTATTAAAATTCTTACAGGAGAATTTTGAATAGATACATCATGAATTAATTGGTCATATCCTCTTTGTAAAAATGTAGAATATAATGCTAAATATGGTTTTTTACCTTCTAATGCAAGTGCTGAAGCAAAAGTTACTGCATACTCTTCGGCTATTCCTACATCAAATGCTCTTTCAGAAAATTCATTAAAAAATTCTAATAATCCTGTTCCTTTTACCATTGCTGCTGATATAGCCATAATATCTTTATCTTTTTTAGCTAATTCTACTAAAGTTTTTCCAAAAACTTCTGAATAAGTTTTTTTTTTACTTTTTTCAACTTCTCCTGTTTCTATATCAAAAGGTGATATTCCATGAAATTTTTCTTTATTTTCTTCTGCATGCAGATATCCTTTTCCTTTTTCTGTTTTCACATGTAAAAAAACAGGTCCTTCTATTGTTTTTATATACTCTAATATTGGTAAAAGTTTTTCAAAATTATTTCCTTCTACCGGTCCAAAATACTTGAATCCAAGTTTTTCTATTATACTAATAGGTGATACAAAATATTTTAATGAACCTTCTATTTTTTTTATAAAATCAGCTATTCCTTTTCCTAAATATACTTTTCTAACTAAATTTTCTATATCATGTTTTAAATCATTATAAAATTTATTATCCATTATCCCTTGAAATAATTTAGAAATAGCACCTACATTTTTTCCTATAGACATTTCATTATCATTTAATATAATAATAACATTTTTTAAATCTCTTCCACCTATATTATTAAGTGCTTCAAAATTTTCTCCATTTGCAAAAGCTGCATCTCCTACAATAGCTATAACTTTACTATTTTTATTAACTTCAGCTATTCCTGCTGCTGCTGCAAGTGAATTTCCAGCATGTCCTGAAATAAAATGATCATGTATACTTTCTTTTCTATCTGTAAATGGTGTTAAACCATTTTTCTTTCTAATTGTATTTAACTTTTCTTTTCTTCCAGTTAAAATTTTATGTACATAACTTTGATGTCCTACATCAAATAAAAATTTGTCTAGTGGTGAATTAAATACTTTATGTAAAGCTATAGTTAATTCTACAACTCCTAAATTAGGTCCCAGATGCCCTCCATTAGCACTTACTACATTTATTAGTAGCTCTCTTATTTCTTGTGATAATTTTTCTAGTTCTTCTATATTTTGTGATTTTATATCTAAATTCATTTATTAAACCCCACTATTTTAAGATATATGATTTCATAGCAAATGAAACAACTATTCCAAGTATTGCTCCTACAAGTACTTCAATAGGTTCATGCCCTAATAATTCCTTTAAATTATTTTCCATTTCCCTCATATCAAAATTATTATTTTTTAAGTTTTCTACAATTTTATTTATTGCTCCTGCTTGTTTTCCTGCTGCTCTTCGTATTCCAGTTGCATCATACATAACAATTACTCCAAAAATAGTAGCAATAGCAAATTCTATACTACTTGACCCTTTTAAAATTGCTATAGAAGTTGCTAAAGATGTAACAGTAGAGGAATGTGAACTTGGCATTCCTCCTGTTTCAAATAATCTATGAAATTTTAACCCTTCTCTTTTTAATAAAGGACTTATTACTTTATAAAATTGTGCTAAAAATGCTGCAATAAATGCTACATCTAGTATTTTATTTCCGAATATTATTCCTTGAGTCATCCCTTTGTACCACCTTATATTTTTTTTATTTTATCTGAATACACAGGCTTTTTTTCATTTTCTTTAAAAAATATAATTGTTTTTCCAATTATATCTACTATTTCTACTTCTGCTTTTTTTGCTATCTCTTCTGCTATCTCTCTTAATTCTTGTTTTGAAAGTTCTGCATTTTGAAGAGCTTTTACTTTTATTAACTCTTTTACTCTAATAGCATTTTCTATATTTTCTATTATATTATCTGTTAAACCATCTTTTCCTATTCTTACTACTGCTGTTAAACTATGTGCTTGTTGTTTTAAAAAACTTCTCTGTTTACTATTTAATTTCATCTATTTTTAAACCTCCATTATGATTGGTAAAATTATTGGATTTCTTTTTGTCTCATCATATAAATATTTACTTGCTGTATCTTTTATAGTTCCTTTTAAGATATTCCATTCTGTTACATTATTTTTTTCATGTACTTCTAATTTTTCTCTAATAAGTTTTATTGCTTCATTTATTAATGTTTCTGATTCTCTAGAATATACAAATCCTCTTGTTATTATATCTGGTCCCGATACTATCATTCCTGTTTCTTTAGAAATAGTTATTACAACTATCACTATTCCATCTTGTGCTAAATGTTGTCTATCTCTAAGAACTATATTTCCTACATCACCTACTCCAAGACCATCTATCAATACATCTCCTGAAGGAATTTTCCCTACTTCTCTTGCATACTCTTTTGTTAATTCTATTTTTCTACCATTTTCAGTAATAATAATATTTTCTGCTGGTATTCCACACTCTATGGCTAGTTGTTTATGCGCTTTTAACATTTTATATTCTCCATGTATAGGCATAAAGTTTTTAGGTTTTATTAAATTAAGCATAAGTTTTAATTCATCTTGACTTCCATGACCTGATACATGAATTCCTGCTACTTTTTTAAATACAACTTCTGCTTCTTTTTTTAATAAATTATTTATATTACTATATACAGCTTTTTCATTTCCAGGAATTGGTGTTGCTGATATTATTACTGTATCTTCCTCTCTTATTGTTATATGTCTATGCATATTTTTAGCTATTCTTGAAAGAGCTGCAAGTGGTTCTCCTTGTGTTCCTGTACAAAGTATAACTACTTCATTATCTTTTCTACTCTCTACATTTTTTAATGATACCATAATTCCTTTTGGAACTTCTAAATATCCTAGTTTTGTAGCTATCTCAAAAACTTTTACCATACTTCGTCCATCTATAGCTATTTTTCTATTTGTTTCATTTGCTACATCTACAATTTGTTGTAATCTATGGATATGTGATGCAAATGCTGCTACTATTATTCTTCCTTTAGCATTTCTAAATTCATTTCTAAGGGCATCTCCTACACTTCTTTCAGAGGGTGTAAATCCAGGTATTTCAGCATTTGTACTATCTGCTAAAAGTAAGTCTACCCCTTCTTCTCCTAACGCTGCAAGTCTATGAAAATCTACTCCTACATTGTCTACTGGCGTTAAATCTATTTTAAAATCTCCTGTATGTACTATTCTACCAGCAGGTGTATTTATACATATAGAGTATGCATCTGCTATTGAATGTGTTACTCTAATAAATTCTACTTCAAAATATTTTCCTATTTTTTTTACACTTCTATTACTTACTTCATAAGTTTTTGGTTTATGCGATATTCCACCAAAATTATCAAATTTTGACATAGCTAATGCTATACTTAATTTCCCACCATAAATAGGAACTGTACTGTCTATTTTTTGATATAAATATGGTATTGCTCCTATATGATCTTCATGCCCATGTGTAAGTATAAGCCCTTTTACTTTATCTTTATTTTTTTCTAAATAACTATATTCTGGTATTACTAAATCTATTCCATATAAATTTTCATCTGGAAAACTACTTCCAGCATCAATAATAATTATTTCATCTCTATATTGAATAATTGTACTGTTTTTACCTACTTCCTCTAACCCTCCAAGAGGCATTACATATACTTTTTCCTCTTTTTTAGGCTTATCATTATTTTTTGTTTTCTCTATTTTATTGTCAATCCTATTTGCTTCTTTCATAAAAAAACCCTCCGAACTCTTTCTTCTTTTTATTTTTTATAATCATTACCAATTCTTTATCTTGACATCATTTCAAAATAAAGCTACCCTCTTTTTTTACTAAAAATGAATTTAAATAAATTTTTTTTATTTTCTACTTTTTCTTCTGATTTTTCTAATAATTTTTTAAACTCATTTTCATTTAATCTTTCTACTTCTATTTTATCATTATTTAAACTTATTTTTTCAGGTACAGAAACTTCTCTTTTTTCTGGATATTTTGCCATAATATTTGCTATTTTTATATGATTTAAATCCACTTCATTAGCTACAACTATAGATTGTTTGTTTCCTTTTGCTCCAGCATGGATAAACCCTTTTGCTTTTCCAAAAATAAAAACACTTCCAGTAGCTATAATCTCTGCTCCAGCATTTAAATCTCCTAATAAAATAGCATCTCCATCTATTTCTATCTTTTGTCCTGAATGTATTTTTTTTTCAATTATTTGTACTTTTTTATATATAATCTGTGGTTTTATATCTTTTATTAAATACAAAAAATGTCCTTTTTCTTTTAAAAGATTATATATTTCTTCGTAATATTCTTTATTTTTTCTTTCTAAAAGAAAATCTGTTTTTACATCAAAAAAACTTTTTTCAATATTTTCTTTTAATTCTAGAATATCTTTTTCATAATCTTCTATTTTAATTAAAATTCCATCTTTTAGATATTTTAACACTTTTGATTACCCCCACAGATTTACTTATTTTCATAATACTTATCTATAAAAGCATTAACTGCTTTTGTTGCAATGGCTCCTCCAGATCCTCCTCCTTCAACAAATGAAACAAAAACAATTTCAGGATCATCTGCAGGAAAATATCCTGCTGCCCATGCATGTGTATC
The DNA here is from genome assembly GCA_020063625.1 of Fusobacteriales bacterium. Lineage (GTDB taxonomy): Bacteria > Fusobacteriota > Fusobacteriia > Fusobacteriales > Fusobacteriaceae > Hypnocyclicus. Next base: position 15,114 of record JAICDD010000014.1, on the reverse strand, counting down.
ACTATACAATGAATTTTGTGCAGAACCTGTTTTTGCTGCAATTTTTACAAAATCTCTTTTTAATCTTTTTCCAGTTCCATTACTGTCTTCTACAACTTGTATCATTGCATTTCTAATAATGTCAAAGTATTTTTTTTCACCATTGTAAAGTATTGAAATTTCAGGTTCTATCTTTTTTATTTTACCTTCACTATCTATTACTTTATCTAATATATGTGGTTTATATCCTATTCCATTATTAGCTAAAACATCATAAGCTAATAACATTTGTAAAGGTGTAACTAATAAATAACCTTGTCCTATAGATAAATTTACAGTATCTCCTCTATACCAACTTTCTCCATAAACAGACTTTTTCCATTCATTATCTGGTAATATTCCTACTTTTTCATCTGGTAAGTCAATTTCTGTTTTTTTCCCTAATCCAAATTTACTAGCTGTTTCTATTATTGGTTTATATCCTATTTTATCACCTATTGTATAATAATAGGTATTAACAGACTCAATAATAGATTTTTCCATATCTGTATATCCATGACCACCTCTTTTCCAGCTTCTATATTTCCATTTCCCTATTTGATAATATCCTGGATCGTAAACTTCATAATCTTTATCTATTCCTTGTTCTAAAAAACTCATAGCTACTAGTGGTTTGAAAATAGAACCTGGTGGATATGTACTCCCTGTTATTCTGTTTATCAAAGGTTTATTAGGATTTGTAATTATTTTATTCCAATCACTTATACTAAATTTCGAAGTAAACATATTTAAAGAATATTCTGGACTACTTACCATTGTAATTATTTTTCCAGTTTTAGCTTCCATTGCTAAAAATACAGCTTTCTCATCACCTAAAAAATCTGTAATAGTTTTTTGCAGTTCATAGTCTATACTTAAATATAGATTACTACCAGGTTTAACTTCTGCATTTTTTATTTTTTTTACAATTTTATTATATGCATTTACTTCAATATATTCATAACCATCTTGTCCCTGTAATATTTCATCATATTGTTTTTCTATCCCTTTTTTTCCAATATAACTTCTTTTGGTATATATTGGATTATCTTTTAAATTTTCATACTCTTTTTCTGTTATTGGTTTTATATATCCTAATACATGTGATGCTAACTTATCATAAACGTAATATCTCTTTGAATAAGAAATCACATCTAAGTAAGGATATTTACTTATTTTTTCCATTATTTTATGAGCTTTTTCCATCTCTAAGTCTTGTTCAAGTACATTTTCTCCAGTATATCTGTATATTTCACCATTTTTTATTTTTTTTATTACACTCTCTTTAGAAATTTCTAATAAATTAGCTATATTTTCTACTATTTCATCATTATATCTTCTTCCATTTAAATACACTAATCTATATCCAGCTATATTTTTTACTAATAAATTACCATTTCTATCATATATATTTCCTCTAGGTGCTTCTATTCTTCTTATTTTTATTCTATTTTTTTGAGATTTTTCAATAAATTCTTCACTTTTATATACTTGCATATAAAAAAGTCTTGTAAGTACTAAAGCATAAATTAAAACTATAAAGCCTCTTAAAACATTTAAACGAAATTTTGAATTTTTTATTAAGCTTATTTTTATATCATTTTTTTTATTTTTCATTTTTGCACCTATCTTTTTTCAAATTCTAGCTTATAAAAAATAAAATTCATTATATATACAAATATAAACTCTTTAACAAATAAATATAAATTTATTAATTTATACTCAAAAAAATTTATATATAAAAGATATAAAATTACTTCTATGAGAGTAATAATAAATATATTGATTCCTTGAAAAAGAATAAATTTATAAAAAATACGAAGAATAACAAAAAGAAATAAAAAAAACACAATAGGCCTTTCTACATGATAACCTGAAAGACCTACTACAAATCCTATAAGAAATAGATATGGTAGAGAAAAATATTCTTTTGTAAAAATGATATATCCAGAATAACTGAGAGCTACTGCATTATAAGGAAAATCTACATAAACACTTGTTTCTAAAAATACTAAAAATATTACTATTAATAAATTCATTATTTTCTAATAACTTCCTTTGCTTCATTCCATAATTGTTCTAACGCATAGTATTCTCTATTTTCTTTATTTAAAAGATGTACTACTATGTCATCATAATCAATTAATATCCAGTTTGCTTCTTTGTAGCCCTCGATTCCTAATCTTTTTTCTCCTGATTCATTCATTTTTTTATTTATTTCATCTGCTATAGCTTGAGTATTTCTCTCTGAATTAGGAGTAGCTATAACTACTTTATCACACAAACTATTTTTTCCTTCAAAATCTAATACTAATATATCTTTTCCTTTTTTTTCTTCAATAGCATCTATTATTTTTAGTAATTTTTCCTCCATTATCTCCTCCGTTATTTTAGTAAAATATTTATTTTGTTATTAAGCTCATTATTTTCTATTAAATTTTCTATATTTAATAATTTTGACAATTTATAAGCTGTATAATAATCTTCACTATTATATTCTATTACATTATCTGATATATCTATATCTTTCTTTATTCTCTTTGTTGTAATATATCCTTTATTTTTTAACAAATTATAAGTTTCTTCATCATACCTATCTTTTCTAATAACATAGATATCTAATAAATTTTTTTGTTCTTTCCCTAAAATAATTACTAAATTTGCTATTGTAGGTAAATTTGTATTTTCTTTTACTTTTATATATTTTTCATTTATAAGTAATAAAGTCTTTTTTAAAATATCCTCTGATAACCCATTATTTATTATATATGTATATTCTGTAAGTTCTTCATAATTTGCCGCATTATATTTAAATCCTAATTCTTCTTGTATTTTTTTCCCTGTTGTTGTTGCATATCCTGTTTTACCATTAGCATTTAATATATCTACTATTATTTCTTCTGGTCTTATAGAGTTTAATTCTTCTTTATCATAATAAAGTTTTGAAAAAACCTCTGTTAAACCAGAATTAAGTATATATTTCTTTCCGTCTTTTTCTATATATGGAATTATTATTTGATGTTCTGTTTCTATTTTTATATCACTATTCTTTTTTACAACCATATAATTTTCCAATTTTACAGGTAATACATCATTTAATACATTTAAAAGATCTGCATATCTTTTTTCTTTTATATAATTTTGAAATTGCATATCCTTTGTTAAATAAACTTCCATAGGAAGCATTATAGAAAGTTTTTTATCATATACTATAAATAGATTTCTTTTTCCTATTAAAACATAATTTTCCCATACAATATCTTTATTTTGAGAATTTATTCTAAGAGTTCTATAAGAAAAAAATAAAAATATTATCACTATTATAGATATCAAGTATTTTTTTTGTCTTCTTTTAAGTTTATTTTTTCTTATATTCACTGTAAAGCAACCCCTTTGACAAGTCATTTATTTTTACTTTTACAATTTCATTTACTTCTAATTCTTCTCCTATTTCTACTTTTAAATAATTTCTACTATATCCATATGATTTCTTATTTTTTACTTCTTCAATTAATACTTCTAATTCTTGGTTTAGATATACTTCTCTCTCTTTTATATACATCTCTTTAGCTAGTTCTTCTAGCTTTTTAGAACGAATTTTTTTTGTTTCTGCTGGTACTTTTTCTTTATATGTAGATGCTAGAGTATTTTCTCTATCTGAATATTGAAAAATATGTAAATCAGCAAAAGATATATCTTTTATTAAATTATATGTATTTTCAAAATTTACATCTTTTTCATGAGGAAATCCTACAATAACATCACCTGTAAATTTAATATCTTTTATCTCTTTTTTTATTTTAAAAAGTACATCTTTTACAAGTTTAGAGTTATATTTTCTTTTCATTAAAGATAATATTTCATCATCACCAGATTGGAGAGAAATATGTAAATGTGGCATAAGTTTATCATTTGTTTTTAATTGGTTTATAAATCTATCAGTAATTTTATCAGGATAGATAGAACCTAATCTTATTCTTTCTATTCCTTCTATTTTGCTTATTTCATCAATTACATCTTCCATTCTTACTTCACCTATATCTTCTCCATAAGAACCTAAATTTATTCCAATTAAAATTATTTCTTTAAATCCTTCTTTTGCTAGCTCTTTTATCTCTGTTATTATACTTTCTAATTTTCTACTTCTTTTATGTCCTCTAGCAAAAGGTATTTTACAATAAGAACAAAAATTATCACAACCATCTTGTATTTTTACATAAGCTCTGCTCATTTCTCTAAAAGTTGTAAAACTATATTCTTTATAATCTGTTTCATCAAAAATATTTTTTACAAATAACTTTTTATTTTCATTAATAAGATTAAATATTTCTCCTTTATCAGTATTTCCTACTATGTAATCAATACCTTCTATTTTTTCTAATTCTTTTGCATTTGTTTGCGCGTAACAACCTGTGGCTATAAGTAATGAATCTTTATTAATTTTTTTAGTTCTTCTAAGTATATTTCTAGTTTTTTTATCTGCCATAGCTGTAACAGTACAAGAATTTACTACATATATATCTGCATACTCATCAAATGCAACAACATCATATCCATTATCTATAAATTGCTTTTTTATACTTTCTGTTTCATATTGATTTACCTTACATCCTAGTGTATAAAAAGCAACTTTTTTATTTGAATCCATTTACTAATATTCCTCCTGCTACAATAGCTGCTGTTTCTGCTCTAAGTATTCTTTTCCCTAAAGTCACTATTTCACTATTATTTATCTTTTTTAAATATTCTATTTCCATTTCAGAAAATCCACCTTCTGAACCTATTATATATAAGATTTTTTTTATATTTTTTCCTTTATACTTTTCTATAACATTTAACATTTTATGTTCTTTATCTGCTTCATAAGGAATTATTACAAGGTCATATTCATCAAATTTTATATTTTTTAATTTTAATGGCTCTGTTATTATTGGCAGTTTTATTCCTTGACACTGTTTTAATGCCTCTTTTGCAATAATATCCCATTTTTCTTTTTTTTCTTTAACTTTTACTACGGTTCTCTCTAAAATAGTGGGAATTATTTTATCAATTCCAATTTCTGTTAATTTTTGAATAATCAAGTCCATTTTATCATTTTTTATTATTCCCATAGCAATATCTATAGAAATATCTATATTTTCATCATTTTCATTTACTCTATCTATTTCAAGTAATATATTTTTTTTATCTATTCCTATTATATGTGTAATATACTCTTTTTCCCCATCAACTACTCTTACGACATCTGATATTTTTAATCTAAAAGAGTTTTTTAAATGATTTATATCTTTTTTATCATTAATTTCCACTATTTTACCATTTATATTATTTTTTTCTACAAAAACACTTATCATTAAAACTCCTTAATATCATTATCAATAAGCTCTTTTAAAGTAGTATTTTTTAATATATCTGTAAGAGCTTTATTCATTTTATCCCATAAGTATATTGTTTTACAATTATCTCTTACGCAAGTTTTAGAGTGCTTGTCACATACAACCACTCTAACATCTGATTCTAATATTTCAAAAATTTCTAAAATATTTATTTCTGTTGAACTTCTAGTAAGTCTGTATCCACCATTAGGTCCTCTTTTTCCCTCTATTATATTAGCTTTTTTTAGTTTAAATAATATCTGTTCTAAATATTGTATTGATAAATTTTGGTCTTCTGATATCTCTTTTATTCTTACTAATTTTTCCTCAACATTTTCTGTTTGAGTTGCAATGTATATAAGTGCCCTAAGTCCATATCTTGTTTTTGTACTTATTTTCATATATTACTCCTTCTCTAAATGTTTATAAGCTCTTTCTGTTATCATTCTACCACGAGCTGTTCTTTTTATAAAACCTATTTTTACTAAATATGGTTCATACACTTCTTCTAATGTTCTTCTATCTTCACCTAATAACAGTGATAAAGTTTCTATCCCTACTGGTCCACCATTATAATTTTTTATAATAGCATTTAAAATCTCTCTATCTAATTCATCTAACCCCTCTTTATCTACTCCTAATAATTCTAAAGCATTTTGGGTTATCTCTTTGTTTATATATCCATTCCCTTTTATTTCTGCATAATCTCTCACTCTTTTTAATAGTCTATTTGCAATTCTAGGAGTTCCTCTACTACGAAGAGCTATTTCCTTTGCTCCATCATCTAGTATGTCTATGTTTAGTATTCTAGCTCCTCTTTTTATTATTTTTTCTAATTCTTCAATAGAGTAATAATCCATTCTATGAACTACACCAAATCTATCTCGAAGAGGTGCACTTAATAGTCCTGCTCTAGTTGTAGCCCCTATAAGAGTAAAATTTGGAAGTTCAATTCTAATAGAACGAGCTGAAGGTCCTTTTCCTATAACTATGTCTATCTCTCCATCTTCCATAGCTGGGTATAGTATTTCTTCAACTGATGTATTTAATCTATGTATTTCATCAATAAATAGAATATCGTTCTCTTCAAGAGATGTAAGGATTGCTGCTAAATCTCCTGCTTTTTCTAAAACAGGTCCTGAAGTTATTTTTAAATTAACCCCCATTTCATTTGCTATTACACCTGCTAATGTAGTTTTACCAAGTCCAGGTGGACCATAAAGAAGTATATGATCTATAGATTCTTCTCTATTTTTAGCAGCTTGAATAAATATATTCATCTTTTCTTTTAATTTTTCTTGTCCTATATATTCATCAAAATATTTAGGTCTTAAATTTTTTTGATACTCTTTTTCTGTATACATCTCATCAGTTGTAATAATTCTATTTTCTACCAACCTTATTTTCTCCTATTTACATATTTTTTTGCTTCTTCATAACTATTTTTTGAACTATTTACCATTCCTAATTTTGTATAAATATCTCCCTGTAGCATAAGAATATCATATCTATAAGTAGTATATGGATGTGTTAGTATTATTTTTTCAAGTCTATCTATACTTTGTTTATATACTTTTTCCAAAAATCTTTGTTTTTCTAGATAACCAATATCTTTTTGCTCTGATATATTTATATTACTTTTTATATTTTCCATTTCAAATTTAATATTTCTATCTATTCCAAAAAGTGTAGCTTTTGCTTTTTTTAATTCATCTTTTATATCAGTATAATCTGTTTCATATGATTTTAATTGTTTTACTTCACTAAGCTCATACAGTACTTCTTCTGCTTTTGCAAGTTCTAAATTAGCTATATAATCACGTATTTTTTGTATTTTTTCTTTCACTATTTTATCTTGTTCTTCGATACTTAAAAATTCTATATTAATATCTCTTATTTCTCCAGCTTCTGTTAATTTTAATTGACTTCTTACAGATAAATATCCTGGTTTTTCAGCAATAATATTTTTTAATCCCAATTCTTCTATTTTTTCAAAAAGTTTAGTTTTTATTTCATATCTTTTACCATTTATTTTTAAAGTATAATTTTCTATATTACTTCTAAAAATCATTTTACCAATAGGTTTTATTTCAGCATTTTTAATTACAGCTTCACCTTTTGATATTGTTATCTCTTCTCTTTTTGATTCATATCCTAATTTTTTAAATATAATATGATATTTTCCTTCTGGAATATTTTTAAAGTAATATTCTCCATTACTATTAGTAGATTGCCATATAGCTAACTCTTCTATTATTACAAGTGCATTTGCTATTTTTTCATTATTGTTTAATGATACAACTCCACTTAATCTACTAATTTTTGGCTCTAATTCTATATTAAAGTTTTCTTCTTCTATAGATTTATCTATTGTTTTAATTATTGTTTTTTCTTCAAAACCATTTGCTTTTACTCTAATGATTTTTCTACCTTCTACTTTTTCTTTTGTTTCAAGTTCGTAATATCCATTTTCATCAACTTTTGTAGTTGCTATAATTTTATTTTTATCTAAAAGCATAACTGTAGCACCACTATTAAAAGGATATATATATCCTTTTAATAAATTTCCTTTTATATCTCTTTTTAAATTTACTTCTAATTTATCTCCTACTTTTGCTCTTTTTATAATAGTTTCTTTATATTTAGGAGCATTTATTCTTATTTCATACTCTTTTTTATAATCTAAAGCTTCTAATATAACTAATCCTTTAGTAGGTACCTCTTCTACTATGTTTCCATCATTATATATTTTTACTTTTGCTTCTACATTTTGTGGATATATATTTACATAAATATTATCAAATTTACTTAAATTTTCAAAAGGTATATCTTTTATTATGCTACCTTTTATTTCTACATTATCTACAAAGTCCATTTTACCATAAGCTTTTATTTTTAATGTATAAACTCCACTTCTTAGTGGTTCTATTGTAAGATTTTTAGTTCCATCTTCTATACGTTTTGAATATACTAAATAATCATCTTTATAAAGCAGTATTACTCCATCTTTTATTTTATCATTAAATCTAAGAGTTAATGTATTATAATCAATAGGTTCCATATTATAAGTTCCTATATTGTTTACTTTATCTTTTTCTACTTTAAAACTTATTCCATTTTGATATGCACCTTCTTGAATAAGTTTTGCTTTATAGTCTCCTTCTAATAAAGAAGTTTTAAATTGTACATTTGGTTTTAAAATTATCCCATAAGAATCATCATTAAAATCTAAAAATATATCTTTATCTATTTTAGAGTTTACTCTACCTACTACAGGATATCTAATATCTTTTCTTACATCAGGTATCTCTACTATTACTTCAGTTACATTCTTTTCTATTTTAACTTTTTTCTTATAATCAGGAAGATCTCCTTTTTGAAATACTAACGTATACTCTTTTCCAAGAGTTAGATTATCAATATAAAAATTTCCCTCTTGGTCACTTATGTCATACAGTAATTCATTTTCTACATAAACAAATACTCCATAATCTTCGTGATTTTCTACTTTTACAAACCCTTTAATTTCTGCTGCATTTACTAATATAGTTAAAATAAAAAACAATATAATAGATGATATTTTCTTCATTGTATATTTCTCCTTTTTTACATAATTTGAATTAAAAGGAATTGAACTACCCCAATTATTGCTCCCAATATAGCTCCAATTAATTCTATGTGTTTTAATTCTTTCTTTGCTATATTTATCGTCATTTTTTCAACTTCTTCAAGTGAAAATTGATTAATTTTATTAACTATTATCTCTTTGACATCTATTTCATTTTCTAATTTATGTATTATTATATTTACTAACTCTCCTTTATTTTCCTCTATTACATCTTTTATATACCCTTTTATTTTATTTATCATCGAGTCATTTACAAACATCGCTATCATCGGCATACTTTTAAATAGATCATCTTTTAATTTTTTCTCAATAATATCATCTACTATTTTATCTATCTCATCTTCTAATTCAATAGAATTTATTGTTTTAGTGATATCTTTCATAGAAATAAGGTCTCTATCTATTGTCTCTGCTATATTTATTGAAATCTCTTCTCTTCTTTTAGGAATTACTCCTTGAAGTTTAAAAAATCCTAAATTAATCGGTTCATAAGGTTTGAAAAGTAGTTTTATTGCAACAAAATTTGTAAACCACCCTATTAAAGATGCTATAATTATTAATGTAAAAAACGAAAGTATTCCTTGCATTTTTACCTCCACAATTTTATTTTCAAAATATTTAATTTAAACTTTTTATTTTTTGTAATTATCTAAAATATTTTACCATATATGACTATATTTTTCAATGTAACATTACTTGTAAAATAAAAAAAACAGGTTTTAACCTGTTTAAGTCTAATATATGGAGGCGACGACCAGATTCGAACTGGTGAATAGAGATTTTGCAGACCTCTGCCTTACCACTTGGCGACGTCGCCCTATTTAAATGGTGCCCAGAGGCGGAATCGAACCACCGACACGGGGATTTTCAGTCCCCTGCTCTACCGACTGAGCTATCTAGGCATTAATGGCGGGAGTGACGGGTCTCGAACCCGCGACCTCATGCGTGACAGGCATGCGCTCTAACCAAACTGAGCTACACCCCCATTTTATTTTTATATTTTTTAAAATTTTCTGCTTAAAAATTCTTTCAGATTTTTATGCAGTTTTATAAATTTTATTTCATAAAATTCACGTTGGCTCAGTGAATTTCTTCGAAGTTTTATAAATTTTGCTTTGCAAAATTTATATTTACTTAGAATTTTATCTCATAAAATTCACGTTGGCTCAGTGAATTTCTTCGAAATTAACTTTTGGTGGTCGCAACAGGACTTGAACCTGTGACCCCCTGCTTGTAAGGCAGGTGCTCTCCCAACTGAGCTATGCGACCCTTTATCAGAGCTTGTAAATTATATACCATAATTATATTTTTATCAAGATAGATTATATTAAAATATTTATGTTTATAACTAAATATTTTAAATTATCACTATTTTAAGTATATTTTTCTTGCATTTTCTTTTTTCGTAAAATTTGTGTAAAAAAACTTTATTTTTTTGAACTTTTATGTAATATATATTACAATATACTTAAGAGGTGAGAATAATGAAAATATGTGGATTATCTAAAAAAAATGAAAATATAAAAATAATTGCTGAGCTTAGTAATAAACCTAAGTTTATATGTAAAAAATGTCTAAGAGTATCAAATAAAAAAGAGTATCTCTGCAAGCCTGAAAAAATAAAAAAATTCATTGAGAAAGGAGATTAATTATTTTGAAAAATAAAATTTATGCTATTATTGAGATTTCATATATGGAACTCATTTGTAAAATAATTGAGAAAAGAGCAGATAACTCTTTTAATATCTTAGAGAATATCTATCATCCAATAAAATTAACTGATGATTTTAAATTTGATGATGTTAGCAATTTATGCAATCTAATAAATAAATTAGAAATAAATTTCAAAACATATAATATTCCTAAAATTAATATTAAAATTTTTGGCGTTAGTAGCCTTGGAGAATCACAAAATAAAATATTTTTTAAAGATATACTTTTAATAAAAACAGGATATCGAATAGAGTTTTTAGATTTAAATAAAAAAAATATTTTTATTTATAAATCTATTTTAAATTCTATAATTAATACTGAATTTGCCACTAAAACTAATTTAATAGTTGGTATTGATTATGGACATATAACTTTTTTTCTAGTTAAAAATCTAAAAATTATTTTTTATCAAAATTTTTCTTTAGGAACTATAAAATTAAAGAAAATTATTGAAGAATTAAATCTAAATCCTCATAATTTAGAAAATCTTATTTATGATTATTTTTCAAGTTATATTAACATTATTAAAAACTCTATTTCAAAATATGATATTGATAATATTTTTATTAGAGGTAATCTATTTCATAAAATAACTACTAACATTTCTAAAAAAATTGATACGAATATCTATTCTCTAGAAAAAAAAGAATTTTTAGAATTTTCTAATGAAATAAAAAATTATTCTATTCAATATTTAAGTGATAATTATAATCTCAGTGAAGAAAAATCAGAAATTATTATCCCAAAAATATTTTTTACTAAATTATTAATTTCATCTATACCATATAAAAATTTATATAGTATAAATATTACTTTAATTAATTCATTAATATATTCTACTATTTTTAGAAAACTTTCTTTAAAATATGATAAATATGTAATAAACTCTATGCTTGAAAATGCAAAATATTTAGGAAATAAATTTAATTATAATTTAAATCATTCCACACAGGTAGCTAAATTTTCAAACATTATTATCAACTCTTTAAAATCAAGCTATGGTTTTAATAAAAAAGATATTCTTTATTTAACTATTGCTGCATTTTTACATGATATTGGGAAATATATATCTGTTGAAAACCATTCTGAACATTCCTACAACCTTATTATGAATAACAATATCTTTGGATTAAGTGCAGAAGCTAAAGAGATGATAGCTCTAATAGCTCTTTATCATAATAAAAAAATTCCAAATTTTTCATCAAAAATATTTAAAAATTTTGATGAAGTAAAAACTATGAAAATTATTAAACTTATTGCTATTTTAAGAATTGCTGATTCGCTTGATAGAGCTCATCAAAATAAAATAACTGCATTAAATATTACTTTTGATAATCATACAATGATATTAAATGTTACTTGTAATAAAAAATTAACTATTGAAAATTGGAGTTTTAAAAAGAAATCTGAACTATTTACTGATATTTTTGGTTTAAAAACAATCTTATTAATTAATGAATAAAAGGAGTTAACTATGGCTTATTCAAAAGAACATTTTTTTAATAGGGAATTAAGTTGGTTATATTTTAATGAACGTGTTTTAGATGAAGCAATTTTAGATAAAAATCCACTATTTGAAAGATTAAAATTTATTGCTATTACATCTTCAAATTTAGATGAATTTTTTATGATACGTGTTGCTGGTCTAAAAGCACAAATTGAAGAAAATTACATGAAAACAGATATTTCTGGACTTACCCCTAATGAACAAATGGAAAAAATAAAAAATAGAGTAAAAAAACTGGTAGAAAAACAATACAACTGTCTCATGAATACTCTTTTTCCAGAGCTTGAAAAACAAAATATTTTCATAAAAAAATATGAAAATTTATCTAATAAAGAAAAAGAATTTGTTGAAAATTATTTTAATGAAACTCTTTTTCCTATACTTACACCTATGGCTATTGACGCTAGCAGACCTTTCCCACATTTAATAAATAAAAGTCTAAATATAATGACAAAATTATTAGTTGATGGAGAAAATAGATTTTCTATTATTCAAGTTCCTAATATAATAAATAGATTTTTAGAGCTTCCTTCTAAAAATAAAAGAGAGTTTATTTTAATAGAAGATATTATCAAAGCTAATATTGATAAATTATTTACTGGATATAAAATTGATATTGCTGGTGAATTTAGAATAACTAGAGATGGTGATATGATAATTGATGAAGATGAAGCTGACGATCTACTTATTGAGATAGAAAACTCTTTACAAAAAAGAAAATGGGGTTCTCCTGTTCGTCTTGAAGTTAAAGAGAATTTAGATAATGAAATATTAGAATTTTTAACTACTTCTCTAAATCTACATAGTTCAAATATTTATAAACTAAATGGACCTCTAGACCTTACTTTTTTATTTAGTTTTTGTAGCATAAACAGTGATAAATCTTTAGAATATAAACCTCAACCACCTATTTTAAATAAAGCTTTTTCAAAAGAAGAAAGTATGTTTTCATCAATTAGAAAAAAAGATATTATTTTACATCATCCATACGATTCATTTGAAACTATTATAGATTTAATTGAAGTTGCTGCTAATGACCCAAAAGTATTAGCTATAAAACAAACTCTTTATAGAGTAAGTGGCAATTCACCTATTGTTAAATCACTTATAAAAGCTGCTAAAAATGGAAAACAAGTAACTGTTCTTGTAGAAATAAAAGCTAGATTTGATGAAGAAAGAAATATCAAATGGGCTAAAAAACTTGAAAATTCTGGCTGTCACGTTATATATGGATTAAAAGGATTAAAAACTCATGCTAAGTGCTTATTAATTGTAAGAAATGAAAGTAATGGAATTAGAAGATATGTACATTTTGGAACAGGTAATTATAATGATTCTACGGCAAATCTTTATACTGACTTAGGATTTATAACTTGTAAAGAGGAATATTGTATAGATGCTACTAATCTTTTTAATAAATTAACAGGATTTTCTTCACCAAAATCATGGTATAAATTATCTATAGCTCCTGAAGGACTAAGAACTAAATTATATAAACTTATTGAAAAAGAGATAATAAATGCTAAAGAGGGACGTGAAGGAAAAATTATAGCTAAAATGAATTCCTTAGTAGATAAAGAGATTATTGAAAAATTATATGATGCTAGCAAAGCTGGTGTAAAAATTACTCTTATTGTTAGAGGAGCTTGTTGTTTACTTCCTGAAATAAAAGGATTAAGTGAAAATATTAAAGTTTATAGTATTGTAGGAAGATATTTAGAACATAGTAGAATTTATTATTTTTTCAATAATAATAATCCTAAAATATATCTTTCTAGTGCTGATTTAATGACGAGAAATTTAGATAGAAGAATAGAAACATTCTTTTCTATTGAAGATAAAGATGCGAAAGAGTTTATTGAAACAATTTTAGACTACAATTTAAAAGATAATTATAACTCTAGAATAATTAAATCTGATGGTAGTTATGAATTAGTTAAAAATAAACATAAAATTTTTAATTGCCATAAAGAGTTTTATTTACTTACTAAAAAAAATAATCAAAATAAAACGAGTTCATAATTATTAAAGAACTCGTTTTATTTTTGATTATATACATAAAAAACATTTATAATGCTTTTATTAATAATGAAGCTGATGCTAAATTTGTAGCAAGTGGTACATTATGTACATCACAAATTCTAAGTAATGCTGTAACATCTGGTTCATGAGGTTGTGCTGTCATTGGGTCTCTCATAAATATAACTGCTACAACTTCATCTTTTGCTATATCTGCACCTATTTGTTGGTCTCCACCTAAAGGTCCTGATTGATATCTAGTTATCTCAAGTCCTGTTGCTTCAGCTATTTTTTTCCCAGTAGTTCCTGTAGCTATTAATTCATACTTTTTAAAAAACTCTTTATTTCTATTTACAAAATTAATAAGATCAATCTTTTTTTGATCATGCGCTATTAATGCTATTTTATTTTTCATATTACCCTCTCCTCTATGATAATTTTATATAAATTTATATTATTTTGGTTGCACTAGATATATTATTCAACGCAAAGACTCAGAGGACACTGAGTTACACAGAGTTTTAAATTTTTTTGCCACGGATTTTTTGTTACACAAAGGGCACGGAGAAAAAACACTAAGGACCACTAAGTTTTTTCCTTTGTGGTTCTGATTTTTATTTCTTCTCACTACTCACTTCTTACTAATTTTCAATTGTCCATTTGCCATTGGCAATTTTTTTATTGTTTCGCCTTTGGCGACTTACTTTTTTAAAGACAAAAAAGTAAGCAAAAAATCTTTGCGCTGGTTTCTACGAATATTGATTTTCTATAACTCATTCGCTAAACCTCGAAAACTCACTATAAAATTTACTGCGTAAATTTCATAGTTCAAACAACTCTCGGTTTTTAACGCT
>JAICDD010000053.1 GCA_020063625.1 Fusobacteriales bacterium | reverse complement strand
CCTTTGTGGTCCTGCTTTTTTTACTTTTGTGTTCTTTGTGTAATTTTATTAATCCGCGTTTTTCCGTGGATAAATTTATTTAATCTTTTTCTCTGCGATGCTCTGATTTCTCTGTTACTCTGCATTGATTATTTTTGCTAGCTTAATTTTGTTTAAAAAACGGTCAAGCGTAAGGCTTACTAAAATAAAGTTTTTTGCCCTTCATCTTTTTTAGGGGTTTCATTTTTTATATTATTTTCAGGAGTTTTAGAGTTTTGAGAAATTAACTTTTCAAAATCTTCTTCTGAAAGAATAGTGATTCCTAGTTCCTCTGCTTTTTTTAATTTACTTCCAGCTTTTTCTCCAGCTATTAAATAATTTAAATTTTTACTTACAGCAGAAAGATATTTTCCTCCATTATTTTCAATAATATCTCTTATCTCATTTCTTTTGTATTTTTTTAGAGAACCAGTAGCTAAAAAAGTTTTTCCTTCTAATATATTTTGTGTATTATTATCAGTTGTAAGAGCAAAATTAACACCATAATTTTTTAAATTATTTATTAATTCTATATTTTCAGGATTTTCAAAATATTTAACAATAGAATCAGCTATTTTTTCTCCAATATTTTCAATTTCAAGAAGTTCTTCTTTTGTCATTTTCATTAAATTATCTATATTTTGGCTATATTTAGCTAAAATATTTGCAGTAAATTTTCCAACAAAAGGAATCCCCAAAGCATAAAGAACTTTTTCATATTTTTGATTTTTACTATTTTCGATAGAATTTAATAAGTTTTCTATACTTTTTTCTCCCATTTTATCTAAAGAAATTAATTCTAATTTGTATTTATGAAGATTGTAAATATCATCAACATTTTTTAATTTTCCTATTTCAATAAATTTTTCAACTATTTTACTACCAAGCCCGTCTATATTCATTGCATCTCTTGATACAAAATATTCTATTTTTCTTTGTAATTTTGCACTACAATTATCATTTATACATTTTAATGCAACAAGTCCATTTTCTTTAATAAGTTCACTTCCACATACAGGACAATTTTTAGGAATTTCAATACTTTTTTCTTCACCAGTACGCAATTCTTTTACAACTTTTACAACTTGTGGAATAATTTCTGCTGCTTTTTCAATAAATACAGTATCTCCGATTTTTATATCTTTTCTTTCAATTTCTTCAAAATTATGTAAAGAAGCTCTTTTTATCATACTTCCAGATAACTCTACTTCTTCAAGTTCAGCTACAGGAGTAACAACTCCAGTTCTTCCTACTTGAAGAGTTATATCTTTTATCTTTGTAGTAGCTTGTTTTGAAGGAAATTTATATGCTATTGCCCAACGAGGACTTTTAGTAGTATTACCTAAAATATCATGTAAATTAATATTATCAACTTTAATTACAAGCCCATCAGTTTCATAATCAAGATTTTTTCGTATTTTATCAAATTCATTTATATATTTTTCTACTTCACTTATTTTAAATTTTTTATAAATTCCAGTAGTTTTTAATCCTAATTTTTCAATATATTTTAATGATTCAAAATGAGAAGTAATATTATATTTTTCAGCATCAACTAAAAAATAAAAATAAGCATCTAAATTTCTTGATTTTACAATTTCTTTATCAAGTTGACGAAGTGTACCACTAGCAGCATTACGTGGATTTGCAAAAGGTTCTTCATTATTTTTAATTCGAGTTTCATTTAATTTTTTAAATTCAGATATTGGTAAAACAACTTCTCCTCTTACTTCGCATGAGATATTTTCTTTTAAATATTTTGGAATAGATTTTATTTGTAAAATATTTTCTGTAACATCTTCACCAATTACTCCGTCTCCTCTTGTAAGAGCTTGAATTAATTCACCATTTTCATATATTAATGTAATACTAAGTCCATCAAGTTTCATCTCAATAGTATATTCAATATGATTATTTTCAATGATTTTTACAACTCTATTATGAAAGTCTAAAATATCTTGAGTATTGTAAGTATTTGACAAACTTAACATAGGTTTTTTGTGTTCAACTTTTTTAAATTTGTTATTTTCAATACTAGAACCTACTTTGTTTGTAGGAGAATTTTCATCTTTTAATGCAGGATATTTTTCTTCTAAACTTTCTAATTCTTTTAATAATTTATCAAATTCAGTATCTGAAATTAAAGGTTCATTTTTTACATAATAATAATAATTATATCTTTCGATATCTTTACGAAGTTTTAAAATTTTATCTTTTTCAGACATATCAGCACTCCTTAAATTATAATTTTACACTCTATTATATCATAAAATATTACATGTAACTATAAGATTTATATACCTATTTAAAATATAAAAAGTTATAAAAAGTTACAAAACTTTTTGTAAAAAATTGATATAATTTTATCTATAGGTAATTAAAACTAGAGAGCTAGTAAGGATTGAGAAAAATTACACAAATATAGAAAACTGAGCACCACGAGATGAATACAGATTATCACAAGATAAAAATCTAGTGTGTCATTCCCTGCAAATCTCATGGTTTCAAAAAATATATAAATCTTCATGAATCTTAGAGTTCTTTCTGTCTTAGTGCTGAGATATTAAAATTTGAGTTTATTAGTACAATTTGTGACTAAAATCTAGTGTAATATCTAGTGTTAATCTTGTAGTTCCAAAAATCTATAAAACTCTGTGTATCTCAGTGTTATTTAAGTCTCTGTGTTAAGGAATAAAAAAACTTCGTAGTTCTCATTAAAATATATTATTTTACTTTATATATCCTTGCTTCATAAGGTTTTAAAGTAAAGAAATCATTGTGAGCTTTATAATTTGATATAATTAAATTTAAATTATCTTTTGATATATTTTCAGGTAAAATGATATTTTGGTTATTTTCTGAAAAATTTAAGTATACAATGTGTAATTCATCATTATATTTTTTAATATAAGCAAAAATATTTTCATTATCATTCATAAATGGAATATGCTCACCATATATAAGAGCTAAATTTTCCTTTCTGATTTTTATCATTTTTTTATAATAATGCAGTATAGAATTTTCATCATTTAATGCGTTTTCTACATTTATTTCTTTGTAATTAGGATTTATATCTATCCAAGTATTATCAGCATTAGAAAAACCAGCATTCTTATCATTACTCCATTGCATTGGAGTACGACTATTGTCTCTACTCATATAATGAATACCTTTCATAAGGTCATCTTTATTGGCACCATTAGCTATTGCTTCATTATAATAATTTAATGTTTCAAGGTCTCTATATTTTTCAATAGAATCAAAAGCAATATTAGTCATTCCTATTTCTTCTCCTTGATAAATATATGGAGTACCACAAAGGGTCATAGTAAATGTTACTAACATTTTAGCAGATTCTACTCTATACTCTTTATCATTTCCAAATCTTGATACTGCTCTTGGTTGGTCATGATTCATTAGATAAATACTATTCCATGCTTTATTGTATAATTCTATTTGCCATTTATTTATATTTTCTTTAAGGTCTTTAAGTTTTAAAGGTTGTACATCAAATTTTCCATAAGGACCGTGGTCAAGACTAACGTGTTCAAATGTAAATATCATATTTAGTTTACTACCATCAATATTTGCATAACTATTAGCATGTTCTGGAATAGCTCCTGGACATTCTCCAACAGTCATTATGTCATATTTAGAAAGAACCTCTTTATTCATTTCGCTAAAAAATTCATTAACTCTAGGTCCATTCATAAAATGTTCTCCACCCCAAGCATATTTATCATCACTTGGTACACTTGGAAGTTCTGGATTTTTTGATATAAAGTTAATTACATCCATTCTAAATCCGTCAATCCCTTTATCAAGCCACCATTTCATCATTTTATAAATATCTTTTCTTACTTTTGGATTTTCCCAATTTAAATCAGGTTGTTTTTTACTAAATACATGTAAATAATATTCATCAGTAGTTTCATCATATTGCCATGCAGAACCACTAAATACAGAAAACCAATTATTTGGTTCTTTTCCATTTTTTCCTTTTCTCCAAAAATAATAATCTCTATATGGATTATCTTTTGATTTTTTTGATTCTAAAAACCACATATGTTCATCAGAAGTATGATTTACAACAAGGTCCATAATTAATTTCATATCTCTTTTGTGTAATTCATGAAGTAAAATTTCCCAATCTTCCATAGTACCAAATTCATCCATTATATTATAGTAGTCACTAATATCATAACCATTATCATCATTTGGTGATTTATATACAGGATTTAACCAGATTATATCGACTCCAAGCTCTTTTAAATAATCAACTTTTTCAATAATACCTTTTAAATCGCCGACACCATCACCATTACTATCTTTAAAGCTTCTAGGATAAATTTGATATACTATACTTTCTTTCCACCATTTTCTTTCCATTAAAAATCCTCCTTATTTTTATGAGATAAATTAGTTTTGAAACTATGATATATTGCCATGGCACAGCTTTCGTTATTTTCTTTTAGAAAATAACTTAGATTACACGGATTTTTGTTACACAAAGTACACGAAGAAAAACACTAAGGACCACTAAGAATTTTTTCTTTGTGGTTCTGATTTTTTTACCTTTGTGTTCTTCGTGTCCTTATTTCTTTGTGCTAAATTCAATCACTGAAATCCGCGTTTTTCCGTGGCAAATTTCAATTCTTCTCACTGCTCACTTCTTACTTCTTACTATTTTTTCATCCAGTGTTAATCTAAGGTGTTTTTCGTAGAAAAATACCGAAAGATGTGCTAATGGTTTCCACTCTGTTTATTTTTTATTATAATTACATTATTTCCTAATTTACGCAATCGGATGCATAAAATTATGAAATAAATACTAATGATTTATTAGTACACTATCTCTTATTATTAATTTTGGCTTAATTAATGTTTTATAATTATCTTTAAAAGTTACATTTTTTATTTTTTTTACTAAATTATAACATGACTTTTCGATAAGTTCATCTAAAGGTTGCATTATAGTAGTAAGTGCAGGATAAAAATATCTAGCCATATCAATATTGTCATAACCAATAACTGATATATCATTAGGAACATTTAAATTGTATTCTCGAAGTGCATTTATTACAGCAAATGCCATAATATCAGTTTGTGCAAAGATAGCATCACCTTTTTTAAATTTATGAATATTATCTTTTATTGTTTTATAAGTATCTTCATATGATATATTTGTATATAAAATATTATTTTCATTAATTTCTATTTGATTTTTAGTAAGAGAATATCTATACCCTGCTGTTCGAAGTGTAAATTCATTAAATGATATATCATTTTGAATAGCAGTAATAGTAAATACATTTTTAAAGCCATTTTCTATAAGAAAATCAGTAGCAATTACACCACCTTCAAAGTGGTCAGTAGCAGTATAGCCATAATTATCGCTATTTTCAAAATTTGGCTTAAAATGCATTATTTCAAAGGGGATTTTATGTTTTTTTAATAAATTAAATTCTTTTTTTGAAAAATTTGAATCAAGAATTAAAAAACCATCTACTTTTTTAGCACTAATCATTTTTTGAATATTGCTCTCATTAGTATAAATATTTTTAGAAAATTCTACTATTGTATCAAGAGAGTTTTTAGAAAGAATTTTTCTAGTTTTTTCAAGTATTATACTAACAAATGGCATAGTACTATCACTATCAAATCCATTAGAAATAATAAGCCCTATATTATCTGTTTTATTAAGGCTTAGATTTCTAGCACTACTATTAAATTCAAAATTTAGTTTTTTAGCAATATCTTTAATTCTTTTTCTAGTTTTTTCAGGTATTACAGGATTATCATTAAGACTTCTTGATACAGTAGAAGGATTAACCCCAGCAATTTTAGCAATATCTTTAATTGTAACTTTTTTCATAATATCCCCTTTATAACTATATATTAATATGTTATTTCATAAAATTATGCATTCGGTTGCATAATTTAGTTTACTACATTATAGATTGAATGTCAATAAATAAGATAAAAATATTCTTATTGAAAAAAATAAGATATAAATGAGAGGAGTTATAGTGAAGAGTAAGAAGTGAGAAGCGAGAAATTACACGAAGAACACAAAGGTAAAAAAATCAGAACCACAAAGAAAAAATCCTTAGTGGTTTTCTCCGTGCTCTTTGTGTAACATTCCGTGTAAATCTCGTGGTTTCGTTATTCGATATATCCGTAGAAACCAGCGCAAAGATTTTTTGCTTACTTTTTTATCTTTAAAAAAGTAAGTCGCCAAAGGTGAAACAAGCCTTACGCTTGACTGTATAAAATTATTTTTACAATAACTGACATTAATTCTCACTAATTAAATTTAGCACAGAGAAAAGAGGTCACAAAGAACACAAAGATAGAAAAAACAGTGAGAAGTAAAGAGTTAAAAGTGAGAAGAATTTAAATTAGTCACGAAAAAACGCAGATTTAATTCAACAC
>JAICDD010000013.1 GCA_020063625.1 Fusobacteriales bacterium | reverse complement strand
AGGTAGAAAAAAGAAGAGCAAGAGCAAGTGATTATAAGTCATTAAAAAGTTACTTTAGAGCAACAGGAAAAGAAAAGCCAACTAAAAATAATTGGTAAAATGTTTTTATATTAATACTTTAATACTCCTTAAGAATTGGAAAACTAAAAAGTTAAGTTTAATTGTTTAAGACTTTTTAGTTTTCTTTTTTGATTGTGAAAAAATATTTCCAACAAAACAACAAAAAGAATTATAACAAAACACTAAAATAATTTATTAACATACAAAATAGTTTGATAAAATTTATTTTGAGAATCAAATCTTTTATAAGCGAACAATTAATCCAAAAAAAACACAAAAAAAGGAGTAAAAAAATCAAAAAATGTTTGATTAAAATTAAAATATATAGTATACTAAAGCGTATAGTTTAACAAATGTGAAAAAATATACTTAATGTTTACAAAATTATAAGGAGGAATAAGATGTCAGCTTGTGAAAACAAATTAAAAGATGAATGTTTTAAAAAGCTTGAAGAGTTTATTGATGGATTGGAAACAAAAGAAGGAGCTCTAATATCAGTGCTTCATAAAGCTCAAGAAATTTTTGGTTATTTACCAAAAGAAGTTCAAGCTTTTGTTGCTGAGGCATTAGGAGTATCATTAGCAAAAGTATATGGAGTAGTAAGTTTTTACTCATTCTTTACTATGACTCCAAAAGGAAAATATCCTATATCAGTATGTATGGGAACAGCTTGTTTCGTTAGAGGAGCAGAAAAAGTATTAAAAGATTTAGAAGCAAAATTAGGAATCAAAGCAGGAGAAACTACTGTTGATGGTTTATTTTCAATTGATGCTTTAAGATGTGTTGGAGCATGTGGACTTGCACCAGTTGTATTAGTTGGTGAAGATGTATACGGTAAAGATGAAGCAAAAGATGTAGATGCTATAATAAAAAAATATAAAGAATTAGGATAATTAAAAAAATATAACTGGAGGGATTTGAATGTCTAAAAAAATCAAATCAGTAGAAGAATTAAAAAAAATAGGTAAAGAGTGTGAAGCTTTAATTCAATTAAGAAAAAAATGAAGCGAAGTAGAACTTGAAAATGTTATTCAAGTAAAGGTAGGAATTTCAAAAAATAGTCTTTTAGCTAAAAAAAGAGCTGATGAAGTAGGTATACATATTATAGAACTAATAAAAAAAGAAAACTTAGAAAATGTAGTTGTATACCAAACAGAATTTAAAGGCTATAACAGTGATAATCCTTCACTTGAGATAATAGTTCCAGATGCAGGAAGTGTTGTATTTGGAAATATTGATGAAAAAGAAGCAGAAGAAATAATTATTAAATATGTAAAAAATACAGAAAACATTATTGGTTTTTTAAAAGATAACACAGGAAATAGTTGTAATTGTAATCATTAATCGAGGAGGGTAATAACATGGCATATAAAAAACATGTCCTAATATGTGGAGGGACAGGTTGTTTATCTTCAAAATCTGGACAAATAGCAGATAATATAAATGCTTTATTAAAAGAAAAAGGAATGGAAGATGAGGTTCAAGTTATTTTAACAGGATGTTTTGGATTCTGTGAAAAAGGACCTATTGTTAAAATAGTACCTAGTAATACTTTTTATGTAGAAGTAAAACCTGAAGATGCAGCTAGAATAGTAGAAGAAGATTTAATAAAAGGTGAAAAAATAGAAAGCTTATTATATAAAGATCCTAGAACGAAAGAAAAAATATCAGATTCTGATAAAATGGAGTTTTATGGTAAACAACAAAGAATAGCACTTAGAAACTGTGGACTTATTAATCCTGAAAATATAGAAGAATATTTAGGAAATAGAGGATACCAAGCATTAGGAAAATGTTTATCAGAATTATCTCCTGAAGAAGTAATAAATGAAGTAAAACTTTCTAAAATAAGAGGAAGAGGTGGAGGAGGATTCCCTACTGGATTAAAATGGCAATTTGCAGCAAATAATAAAGCTGATCAAAAATATGTAGTATGTAACGCCGATGAAGGAGATCCAGGTGCATTTATGGATAGATCTATCCTTGAAGGAGACCCTCATTCAGTTATAGAAGCTATGGCAATTTGTGGATATGCTACTGGAGCAAATAAAGGACTTGTATACATAAGAGCTGAGTATCCATTAGCAATAAAAAGATTAAGAAAAGCTATAAATGATGCTAAAGAATATGGTTTATTAGGAGAAAATATTCTTGGAACAGACTTTAGCTTTGATATAGAAATAAAATATGGAGCTGGAGCTTTTGTATGTGGAGAAGAAACAGCACTTATTCACTCAATGGAGGGAGAAAGAGGAGAACCTACTTCTAAACCACCTTTCCCAGCTGAATCAGGATACTTTGGAAGACCTACAAATGTTAATAACGTAGAAACATTTGCAAATATACCAGAAATTATTTTAAATGGTGGAGAATGGTATACAACTATAGGAACTGAAAAATCAACAGGAACTAAAGTTTTTGCACTTGCTGGAAAAATAAACAACGTAGGACTTGTAGAAGTACCAATGGGTACAACTTTAAGAGAAGTTATCTTTGAAATCGGTGGAGGAATCAAAGATGGAAAAAGATTTAAAGCTGTACAAACAGGAGGACCATCTGGAGGATGTCTTACTGAGAAAGATTTAGATACTCCAATTGATTTTGATACATTAACTGCTAAAGGATCTATGATGGGTTCTGGTGGAATGATAGTTATGGATGAAGATGATTGTATGGTAGCAGTATCAAAATTCTATCTTGAATTCACTGTTGAAGAATCATGTGGAAAATGTACTCCATGTAGAGTAGGAAACAAAAGATTACTTGAAATATTAGAAAAAATAACTAAAGGTAATGGAACTATGGAAGACCTTGAGTTATTAAGAGAATTATCTGAAACAATAAAAGATACTTCATTATGTGGACTAGGACAAACAGCTCCAAACCCAGTACTTTCTACTTTAAATAATTTCTGGGATGAATATGTAGCACACGTAAAAGATAAAAAATGTCCAGCTGGAGCATGTCAAGATTTATTACAATACACTATTAATGATAAATGTATTGGATGTACAGCATGTGCTAGAGTATGTCCTGTAAATTGTATTGCTGGAAAAGTAAAAGAAAAACATGTAATTGATCAAGAAAAATGTATTAAATGTGGAGCATGTTATTCTACATGTAAATTTAAAGCTATTGACAGAGCGTAATTTATCGAATTATAGAATAAAGTAATCAAAAAAGGAGTGAATAAAGTAATGGAAATGGTAAAAGTTACTATAGATGGTATCCAAACAGAAGTACCTAAGAATAGTACTATATTAGCAGCTGCTAAATCATTAGGAATAGATATACCAAGTTTATGTTATTTAAATATAGGATCAGCTGATTATAAAAATGATTGTGCATCATGTAGAATATGTGTTGTAGAAGTAGAAGGAAGAAGAAATCTTGCACCTTCATGTGCTACACCAGTATTTGATGGAATGAATGTTACAACTAATTCAATGAAAGTAATGCAAAGAAGAAAAACAGTACTTGAATTAATGTTATCAGACCATCCAAAAGATTGTTTAGCATGTTCAAAATCAGGAGATTGTACTCTTCAAGATTTAGCTATTCAATTTGGAATAAGAGAAATAAGATTTGAGGGAGAAGAATCAACTTATAGAAAAGATTATTCACCTTCAATTATAAGAGATATGGATAAATGTATCATGTGTAGAAGATGTGAAACTATGTGTAATAAAATCCAAACTGTTGGAGCTTTATCAGGAGTAAACAGAGGATTTGAAGCAGTAGTAGCACCTGCATTTGAACAAGATTTAGAAGATTCAGTATGTACTTACTGTGGACAATGTGTTGCTGTATGTCCAGTAGGAGCTTTAAATGAAGCTGACCATACATGGGAAGTAGTAAGAGCATTAGCTGACGATAGAAAAAAAGTTATTGTACAAGTAGCTCCAGCAGTAAGAGCAGCACTTGGAGAAGAATTTGGATATCCAGTAGGAACAAATGTAGAAGGAGAAATGGTTACAGCTCTTAAAAAATTAGGATTTGATGGAGTATTTGATACTAACTGGGCTGCTGACTTAACAATAATGGAAGAAGCTTCAGAATTAAAAGCTAGATTAGAAAAATACTTAGCTGGAGATGAAAAAGCATTACCTATATTAACTTCATGTTGTCCTGCATGGGTAAAATTCATTGAGCATAATTTCCCTGATATGTTAGATGTACCTTCATCAGCAAAATCACCACAACAAATGTTTGGTGCTGTAGCTAAAAATATTTGGGCAAAAGAAGAAGGAATAAATAGAGAAGACTTAGTAGTTGTATCAGTTATGCCTTGTCTTGCTAAAAAATATGAAGCTGGAAGAGAAGAATTTTCTAAAGATGGAAATCCTGATGTAGATATTTCAATCTCTACTAGAGAATTAGCAAAATTATTAAAACAAGCTAATATCGATCTTAAAAAATTACCAAAATCAAAATTTGATGCACCTCTTGGAGATTATACAGGAGCTGGAGTTATCTTCGGAAGAACAGGAGGAGTTATAGAAGCTGCTACAAGAACTGCTTACGAATGGGTAACTGGAGAAACTTTAGAAAATGTTGATTTTGAAGCATTAAGAGGATATGAAGGATGTAGAGTAGCTACTGTAAAAGTTGGAGATTTAGACCTTAGAATAGGAATAGCTCATGGACTTGGAGAAGCTAGATCATTACTTGAAAAAGTAAGAGCTGGAGAAGAAAAATTACACGCTATAGAAATAATGGCATGTAAAGGTGGATGTGTTGGTGGAGGAGGACAACCTTACCATAACGGAAACTTTGAAATAATCAAAAAAAGAACAGAAGCTCTTAATACAATAGATGAAAATTGTGAAATTAGAAAATCACATGAAAATCCTTATGTTAAAGCTATTTATGAAAAACATTTAGAAAAACCAATGAGTCACAAAGCTCATGAATTATTACATACAAAATATTTCCCAAAACACAAAATTTAATTATAATTAAATTATAACTTCCCTAAAATTTTAGGGAAGTTTTTCTTTTTTGATAAATTATACAAAATTAATTAAACGAGTTCTTTATTTTAAATGATTCATTTTAATTTACTTAATAGAAATTAGTTTTTTAATAAAACTTAGTTTTAAAAATCCAACAAAAGTGTAGTGAAAAAAATCATTTAGTTCTTTTTCAAAAAAACGAAAAAAAATTTCAAAAAAAGTTTGACATTAATTTAGAGTTATGATATATTTATCTTGTAAAAATGGTTGTTAAAAAAATAATTTAAACTATACTTAACGGCTATTAAATACTATTTTAAAATAAAGGGTTTAAAAAGTTTTTAAATTTTTTTACATATTGTAGTTAAAAAATTCACTTTAGGAGGAAGGAATATGTTTAAAGTAACAAATGTTGATGAGTTAAATCTTGCTATTAAAAAAGTAAGAGAAGCACAAGAAAAATTTTCAACTTTTTCACAAGAACAAGTTGATGAGATTTTTAGACAAGCAGCTTTAGCAGCAAATAATGCTAGAATTGAGCTTGCAAAATTAGCAGTAGAAGAAACTGGAATGGGAATAGTAGAAGATAAAGTAATAAAAAATCACTTTGCATCAGAATACATATATAATCAATACAAAGATTTTAAAACTTGTGGAGTAATAGAAAAAGATAATGCATTTGGTGTAACAAAAATAGCTGAACCAATAGGAATAATTGCAGGAATTATACCTACAACAAATCCTACTTCAACAGCAATATTCAAAGCTTTAATAGCTTTAAAAACAAGGAATGGTATTATATTTTCACCACACCCAAGAGCAAAAGAGTGTACAATAGCTGCTGCAAAATTAGTTCTTGATGCTGCAGTAAAAGCTGGAGCTCCAGAAGATATAATTGCATGGATTGATACTCCATCAGTTGAAATGTCAAATGTATTAATGAGATCAGTAGATTTAATATTAGCTACTGGTGGGCCTGGAATGGTAAAAGCTGCTTATTCATCAGGAGTACCCGCTATAGGAGTTGGAGCTGGAAATACTCCTGTTATTATAGATGAATCAGCACATATAAAAATGGCTGTAAACTCTATACTTTTATCAAAAACATTTGATAATGGAGTAATTTGTGCATCTGAACAAGCTGTTATCGTTTCTGATAAAATATATGATGAAGTTAAAAAAGAGTTTGAATTAAGAGGAGCTTATATCTTAAAAGGTGATGAAATAGATAAAGTAAGAGATACTATTATTGTAGATGGTAGATTAAATGCTAATATTGTTGGACAATCAGCATATAAAATAGCTCAATTAGCAGGAATAGAAGTACCTAAAAATGCAAAAGTATTAATAGGAGAAGTTGAATCTGTTGAATTAGAAGAACCATTCTCACATGAAAAATTATCTCCAGTATTAGCTATGTATAAATCTACTTCATTTGAAGATGCTTTAGCTAAAGCTGATAGATTAGTAGAACTTGGTGGAATGGGACATACATCTGTATTATATGCAGATCAAGTAACTCAACAAGAAAAAATTGCTAAATTTGGAAAAACTATGAAAACAGGAAGAACTCTTATAAATATGCCTTCATCTCAAGGTGCTATTGGAGATATTTACAACTTTAAATTAGCTCCATCATTAACACTTGGTTGTGGATCTTGGGGAGGAAATGCAGTATCTGAAAACGTAGGAGTAAAACATTTAATTAATATAAAAACAGTAGCTGAAAGGAGAGAAAATATGCTTTGGTTTAGAGTTCCAGAAAAAGTTTACTTTAAATATGGGTCATTACCTATTGCACTTCAAGAATTAAAAGGGACTAAGAAAAAAGCATTTATAGTTACTGATAATGTACTTGCTAGCTTAGGATATACAGATCATATTACAAATGTATTAGATGAAATAGGAGTAGATTATAGAATATTCTCTGATGTACAAGCAGATCCTACTTTATCAAGTGCAAGAGCAGGAGCAGAAGCAATGCTTGCTTATCAACCAGATGTAATTATAGCTCTTGGTGGAGGTTCACCAATGGATGCAGGTAAAATTATGTGGACATTATATGAGCATCCAGAAGTAAGATTTGAAGACCTTGCTATGAGATTTATGGATATAAGAAAAAGAATATTTGAATTTCCAAAATTAGGTCAAAAAGCTCAATTTATAGCAGTAGCAACATCAGCAGGAACAGGTTCTGAAGTAACTCCATTTGCTGTTATTACAGATGATGAGACAGGAGTAAAATATCCATTAGCTGATTATGAATTAACTCCTAATATGGCTATAGTTGACCCTCAATTAATGCTTTCTATGCCTAAAGGATTAACTTCAGCATCAGGAATAGACGTTCTTACACATGCTATAGAAGCTTATGTATCTGTACTTGCTTCTGAATATACAAAACCTTTATCATTAGAAGCTATAAGACTTGTATTTAAATATTTACCAGAATCATATGAAAAAGGTGCAGAAGCTATAAAAGCAAAAGAAAAAATGGCTAATGCTTCTTGTATAGCTGGTATGGCATTTGCTAATGCTTTCTTAGGTATTTGTCATTCAATGGCACATAAATTAGGTGGAACACATCATATACCACATGGAGTTGCTAATGCTTTATTATTAAATGAAGTTATTAAATATAACGCTACTGATAATCCTAGAAAACAAGCTGCATTTGCACAATATAAATATCCAGATGCAAAATATAGATATGCTGCAATTGCTGATCATTTAGGATTAGGTGGAACAACTATTGAAGAAAAAATACAAAAATTAGTTGCTAAAATAGAAGAGTTAAAAGCTAAAATAGGAATTCCTGCTACAATAAAAGAGTATGGAATAAATGAAAAAGAATTCTTAGATAGTTTAGATAAAATGACAGAGGAAGCATTTGACGATCAATGTACAGGTGCAAACCCTAGATATCCATTAATGTCAGAATTAAAAGAGCTTTATTTAAGAGCTTATTATGGAGCAGAAGAATATGAAGCTAAAAAAGCTGCTGAAGAAGTAGAGAAAACAGAAGAATAATAAAATTTTAACCATAATTACCTCAATCAATTTAAAACAAAAAAAAGCAGAAGTTTTTAAAACTTCTGCTTTTTATAATTTATTTAAAATATAAAATTTAGTTTTTAGAATAAATTTTAAAAAATAACTAGATTTTTCATACTAAGGTCACTAGCTTTTACAGAATGAGTAAGAGCGCCCATAGATATATAATCAATATCAAGAGTTTTAAGCTCATTTATTCTCTCTTCTGTAACATTTCCTGATACTTCTATTATAGCTTGTTTATTAATAATATTAATAGCTTCTCTCATAGTATCTATATCCATATTATCAAGCATAATTATATCAGCTTTTGCTAAAATAGCTTCTTTTACATCATCTATAGTTTCACATTCAACCTCTATTTTTTTAATAAACGGATTGTTGTTTCTAATAGCATTTACAGCATTAGTTATACTACCAGCAGCTTTAATATGATTATCTTTTATCATAGCCATATCACTTAGGTTAAATCTATGATTATATCCTCCACCAATTTTTACAGAATATTTTTCTAGAGTTCTAAAAAGAGGCGTTGTTTTTCTTGTATCAAGAACTTTTACATTACTACCATTTAGTAATTTTACAATATTATTAGTTTTAGTAGCTATTCCACTCATTCTTTGTAATAAATTTAAAGCAACTCTTTCTCCTAAAAGAATATTTTGTGCATTTCCTTCTAATGTAGCAACAATTTCTTTATTTTTTACAAAATCACCTTCATTATAATAAAACTTTATATTTACATCACCTAATATATCAAAAACTCTCTTAAAAACAGAAAGCCCACAAATTATTAAATCCTCTTTTGCAATTAAATCAATTTTAGCTTTTTTTTCTTTTGAAATGATATTTAAAGTAGTAACATCATCATATATAGCATCCTCTATTAATGCTTCGTTTATTATTTTATCAATAAGAATAAAATTCATCAGATAAATCCTCCCGAATTTTTTTAAAAGTATCAATTAATATTTTTATATTTTCTTTTTTTATTTCAAATAAATTATTAGTATAATTTATTATTTTTAAATCTTTATTATCAATCTCTTTATTAATAGAATTTGCAGCACTTTTAGAAAATACAACAGCTTCTAATAAAGAATTACTAGCAAGTCTATTTTTACCATGAAGCCCAGTACAGCTAACTTCACCACAAGCATATAAATTATTCATAGATGTTTTAGACTCAGTATTAACAGCTATTCCTCCCATAAAATAATGTTGTGAAGGATGTATAGGAATAAGGTCTTTTGCCATATCATAGCCATTTTCAAGACAGAAATTATATATTTTAGGAAATCTATTTTGTAAATACTCTTTTCCTAAGTGTCTAGCATCTAAATACACAAAATCAATATTACGTTTTTTCTTTTCTTTTAAAATTGCTTCACTTACTCTGTTTCTAGGTAATAATTCATCAACAAATCTTTCTCCTATATCATTTACAATATAAGCTCCTTCTCCTCTTACAGATTCAGAAATTAAAAATCTTTTATCTAAAGAAGTTGAATAAAAAGCTGTTGGATGCATTTGTATATACTCAAGGTCTTTTACTTTTATATTATTTCTAAGAGCAATAGATACTCCAATTCCTTTTATATTATTAAAATTAGTAGAATTTTTAAATAATCCACCAATTCCTCCAGTAGCAAGCACTGTTATTTTAGAATTAAATTCCATAATATTGTTATTTTCATCTATACCAATAGCACCATAACAACTGTTATTTTCTGATTTTATATCAATTATCTCTACATTATCAATGATTTTTATATTTTTTCTAGATGAAATATGAGAAAAAACAGTTTTCCAAATTACTTTACCACTGCTATCATCACAATAAAGAATTCTATTTGTAGAATGTGCAGCTTCTTTTGTATATATTAAATTATTATTTTCATCTCTATTAAAAGGAACACCTAATTTTATTAACTTTTGTATAGATTTATCAGCATTATCAGCAACAAACTTAATTGTTTCAATATCATTAGCATTTTCACCAGCTAATAGAGTATCTTTAATGAAATACTCTTTATCATCTTCATTTTTAATAGTAGTAATTCCACCTTGAGCTAAATAACTATTACAATCTTTTAGTTTAGAATTACTTACAATTAAAATATCTAAATCTTCTTTTAAATTTATAGCTAAATTTAAGGAAGCAAGGCCGCTTCCTACAATTAATACATCACAATTATATTCCATAATATTATTCTCCTTTTGATAAGAGAAGCATATTATCAAGAGATTTTTTAGATTTTTGAATAATATCTTCATCTACAAAAATTTCATATTTTTCTTCTTGAAGAGCTTCTAATATTGTTTCAGGAAAGATTTTTTTCATACTATTACATATCATATTTATAAAATGAAATTTTTTATCAGGGTTTTGTTTGTATAATTCGTGAGCTATTCCTTTTTCTGTTACAATTAAAAATTCTTTTTTATCTGAATTTTTTACATAATTTAATATTCCACTAGTACTTCCTACATAATCTGATAAATCTCTTACTTCTTTTCTACATTCAGGATGAGCAACTACCTCAATTCCATCATATTTATTTTTATATTCATTAATATGTTCTGGAGTTACTTTATCGTGTACATTACAACAACCATCAAACAAAATTATCTCTTTATCAGTTTTTTCTTGTATATAAGAACCTAGATTTTTATCAGGTACAAAAATAATTTTATCTGCATCAATGTTATTTACTATTTTTTCAGCAGATGAAGATGTACAACAAGCATCACTAAGTGCTTTTACTTCACTACTAGAGTTTATATAACATACTACTTTAGCTTCTGGATATTCCTCTTTTAAAGCTTGTACTTTAGTAGGAGTAGCCATATATTCCATACAACATTCTGCATTTGCATATGCTGGGAAAAATACTCTTTTATTAGGGGATAAAATTTTAGCACTTTCAGCCATAAATTTTACACCACAATATATTATATAATCAGCTTTAGAATCTCTAGCTTTTTCACTTAAAAAATATGAATCACCTACAAAATCAGCTAAATCTTGAATATCAGCATTTTGATAATAGTGAGCTAAGATAATAGCATTTTTTTCTTTTTTTAATTTTTCAATTTGAGATAGAATATCACTCATAAAAAATCCTCCTAAATCTATATAAAAATTATTTATTATCTAAAATTATTGTCTTGTCAGTATATCTTATCATTCAAGTAAAAAAAAAACAAGGTTTTTTTAATTCAAAAAAAGCCTATTATACTGGAAATAAAGTATAATAGGCGATATATTAGATTATATTAATGTATTAAAATATCCATGTTCTTTTAAAAGATTGCTAAATTCAGAGATATCTTCTTTTTTTATTAAAATATGATAATTTTCAGCTTTAAGTATTTTATTTTTAATATTTTTATCTTTTAAAATTATTTCAAAAAGTTCTTTATCTTCTTTTAACTTGATAATTTTATATTCATCAACTAAATTAACAGAAGAAGAACGTTTTATTAGACTATCAAAAAAATCTTCCCATATTTTAGGTAGTTTATTTGAGATTTTTTGTTTGAAAACCTCTATTTTTTCTAATATATCTTTTTCTGTTTCAATATTTTTAAAAAAAGATTTATATGATATTTTAAATTTGCTTTCAGAGATTCTATCTGCAATAGTTTCTAAAAACATTATTCTTATAGGAGAATCTCCAATAATAGAAATTATAAGTCTATTAGAATCTAAATAAATTTCACTATCTTCACTATCTTCTCCAAAATTATAATTTTCTATTTTATTAAAAATATATTCACCTAGTTTTGAAAGCTTAATATATTTAAATCCATCATATTTTGTAAGATATCCATTTTTTAAGTATAATCCATTTTTATCAGTAGGAATATCATAATAAATATCTAATACTCCTAAACAACCAAGTATAGCAAATATAGATTTTACAAAAGGAACAACTACATAATTATAGTAATTTTCATAATTAGTAATTTTAGTTCGACCATAATCAGCTTCATTTATATAAACATAATTATAAATATTTTCTGGAGATAATATTTCTATATCCATATCTCTGTAATCTATGTATTTTAGGATATTATCTATACTAACAGCTTTTCCTTTAGGCATATTTTCTAATACAGTTTTTATTGTTTTAAAAGCTTTTTTTGTTTGCTCTTTTTCATTCCAAATATATTTTACACCTTTTAAATAGTTTAAAAATTTTGTAGTATAATTAAAATCTTCATCAGAGATAACATTGCCATTTAAAAGTTCAATTATTAAAAATTTTAAATTTTGAGGTTTAAAATATTTTTGATCTCTATACTTTTCAGTTAAACTTAATAAAAACAGAGATAAAGTTTCAGTTTTTAAAAAATCTAAATCACCAAAATCATTATAAAATTCAATTAATTTACAATATTTTTTCATCTCTCTTTTACTTTTTTTAAGTATTTTATTACTTGTAGACATTTCAATATGCCCTAATGAATAAAAATTATAGTATGTAGATATTTTATTTATTACTTCTTTTTCACTACTTAGAAAAAATGTAGTAGAAGGTTTATCAACAGGAATTAAATTATACTCTTTTGGTTTTGGCAAATATTTTCTTATCCATCTAATAATATCTTTATGCAGATAAAAATAACCTTTTTCGTCATCATTTTTTACCCATAAGCTTTCATTAGGGCAATTATAATTAAAAAACATATATTTAGATTTTGGAATTAAAATTTTTCTATAACCATTTGTTTTTTCAGTAAGATATTTATTCTTATCATTAATAATAAATTTTTCATTCCAAGCAATTTCTAAAAAAATATTTTGTATATCTTTATCAAGTTCGTGATAAATTGTTGAAAATATCTCTTCTTTTGAATAAATTTCAAATATAAGATCTAAAAAAACTTGTTTTTTTGAAGTAGGACCTATTAATGATACTTCAAAAAGTCCTAAATTTCCTCCAATATAACCATCAGCTATCCAATTTAAAAAATATTCTTTAAAAAGTTTTAATAAAGTTTCTTTTGAATAAAATCTATCTAAAGCATCTAATAAATCATTTTTAGTAATACCCATTATTTTACTAACTCCTTATTAATTATTTAAAATAAAATCAATATCATCTTTTGAAAGTGTTTTGATAGAGTTACTATCATCTGATATTAAACTTTCAAATAATTTGCTTTTTTCATATTGTAATTGAAGAATTTTTTCCTCAATAGTACCTTTACTAATAAGTTTGTACGAAAATACAGTATTTTTTTGCCCCATTCTATGACTTCTATCAATAGCTTGGTCTTCAGCAGTTTTATTCCACCAAGGATCAAAAATAAATATAGTATCAGCAGATGTAAGATTTAATCCAACACCTCCTGTTTTTAATGTCATTACAAAAACTTTTATATCATTATTATTTTGAAACTCATCTACAAGTTGTTGTCTATTTTTAGTAGAGCCTGTCATAGATAGATGTTTTATATTTTCTTTTTCTAAATCTTCACAAATATTTTCAATTGTTTTAATAAAATTAGAAAATATTAATATTTTATGATTATTTGAAACAGCTTCTTTTATATTTTCTATTAATACTTCTCTTTTGCTTGATTTTATACTATTATTACTTATATTTTCAGGAACTGATGCAATTTGTCTTAATTCATTTAAAGCTTGTAATATGAAAAATTTAGATTTAGTAAACCCTTTTGTATCAATTTGTTCTTTTATAAGTGTATAATAAAAATCTCTTTGTTCTTCGTAAAATTTCTTTTGTTTAGGGTTCATTTCTATAAATAATGTTTGTTCAATTTTTTCAGGAAGTTCTTTTAAAACCTCTTTTTTAGTTCTTCTTAAAATAAAAGGATATATTTTTTGTTTTAATTCTTTTATTACTTCTTTATCATTATCTCTCTGAATAGGAAGTAGATAATAATTATTAAAGTGTTCAGCACTTCCAAACATATTTGGATTTAAAAATCTAAATAAAGAATAAAGCTCTCCTAAATTATTTTCTACAGGAGTACCACTAAGAGCTAGCTTATGCTTGGCATTTAATAAAGTGACTGCTTTAGTTATTTGTGAATTTACATTTTTTATATTTTGTGATTCATCAAGAACAATCATTTCAAAATCTATATTTTGTAAGAGTTTTATATCATTTCGTACAGTTCCATATGTTGTCAAAATAATTTGAGCATCTAAAACATTATCTAAATCTCTATTTATTCCATAATATATTTTTGTATAGAGATTTGGATTAAATTTTAAAATTTCATTTTCCCAGTTATAAATAAGGCTTTTTGGCATTACAATAAGTGTTGGTTTTTTAGATTTTGGATAAATATACGATAGTAATGATATAGTTTGAATAGTTTTTCCAAGTCCCATATCATCAGCTAAACAACCATTTAAATTATTATTATATAAAAATACAAGCCATTTATAACCATACTCTTGATAACTTCTTAATGTTGCATTAATTTTTGGTTTTTCAATTTTTAAAGAAGAAATATTATTAAATCCTTCAAAAATTTCCTTTATTTTTGGAAATGTATTTGATAATAGTTTTTCATCAATTAAATCTTGTATAATAGGTAAATCGAAAAAAGAGATTTTAGCTTTAGATTTATCTTTTCTAAAAATTCTTTCTAATTTTTCAATATAGCTTTTATTAATTAATGCATTTGTACCATCACTAAGAGTGATATATGAATTTTTTTTATAAATTGATAATAAATCAAAAATAGAAAAAGTTTCATCTTCAATTTGAATACTAACATCTCCTTCTAAGAAATCTATAGAATGAGATAAATTGGTTA
Organism: Fusobacteriales bacterium; assembly: GCA_020063625.1. GTDB lineage: Bacteria > Fusobacteriota > Fusobacteriia > Fusobacteriales > Fusobacteriaceae > Hypnocyclicus. The sequence continues at coordinate 72,167 of JAICDD010000013.1, read as the reverse complement.
TTAATTTAGGTTTTACATTTTTTATGTTATATTTTTTAAATTTATCAGTACCAATAATTTGATATTTAGTAAGAAGATTTGTAAGTTCTTTACTGATAAATTCACGAGCTAATTTTTCTTCTAAAATAATTAAATTTTCATCAAAAAAATAACCATTTTTTAGTTTTAATTCTCTTTGATATGTAATAATTATTTTTAATAAATATTCTATTTCTTCAGAAAGATTAAAAAATTTTATATCATGTATAAGAATTTTTTGTTCCAATTCATTTATAGTAATAATATTTTTTATGTTATACTCTTCTATAAAATTATTATCAAAATTAGGAATAAAAGTACCTAATTTTAAATATAAACTTTTTGCTTTATCAATTTTTTCTATAATTATTAATGGTTTTGCAACTATTACAGGTCCATTTTCAATAGAATAATTTTTATATTTAATAGTTATATTATTAAAATAAGAATATGTTATTGTTAAAAATCTTTCAAATTCTTCATAAATAAAAGTTGAATTTAAATCTTGAATATTTTCAAAATTTTCACCAATATCTTTTATAAAAACAAGATTATTGTCAAATAAGGCACAATTTTCAGTGATAAGAACAAAATTTTTTATATTATTATTTAGATACACAGTAGATACTAATTCATTTTTCTGAATATTATTTTCAATAACTAAACTTAGCTCATATGTTTTATCTATAAAATTTAATTTATTAAAATTTTCATCTATTAAAAATTCGCTATTTTTTAATAAATTTAATAAAAAAGGATGCTCATTTAAATAAACTTTTTTATCATTATTATCCCATGAAATACTAAATAAATTTTCAGTTTCGATACTTTCGATAATATCAAGTATATCTTGAGTATTTTTATTAAAATTATGATGCTCTATATTTTCTAGATAATTATCATTTTCATCAACAACAGAAATATAGTATCCTTCTATGTCTTTACATAATTTAAAAAATATTTTATTAACAATATTTTTAGTAGTAGTATTGTGCTTTTTTAAGTTATTAAACATAAAAATACTCCTTGTTAAAAATTTTATTAAGTTTAATTATATCATATATAATAAATATTTACAATTATATTTAATAAATACAAAAATAAGTCGATAATAAAATTAAAGGTTACGAAAGGAGTAAAGTGTGAAATGAAAAAATTAATATTAATATATTTTATAATATTTTCGTATACTTTTTCAGCATATGAAATTTTTGATAATAGTTATATTTTAAAAATAGGTACACATTTAGGTGGAAATTACTATGAAACAATAACAGATAATTTAGGAACTTCTCATAAAGACAATACTACAATTACACCATTTACTTCAAGAACTTATAGTTTTGAATTACATAATAGGACAGAATGGTTTGAATCGGTATTTTTTGGAGTTGGAGTATCATATATAGAAAGTTCAAAATTAAAAACAGTTATAAATAATGGCTCTGGTTATATGTATGCAAATTATATGCCGATATATTTATTAATGCAGAAAAAGTTAGATTCAGGATTTTATCCAGATGAAGATATGTTTTTAAATGTAAAATTAGGTATAGCAGTAGAGTATGCAAAAAAAGAATGGACAACAGCAACTAATGCAAATTATACAGTACAAAATATATTAAAAGTTAGTTCCCCATATGCCGCAGTAGGGCTAGGATTTGAATACAATAGTTTTATAATAGAGGGAGAATATCAATTTGATTTAAGTGCAGCACAATCACTTGGAGGAAGTAGTGGTTGGAGCATGTTCTCAAATAGAATATCTGTTAATATAGGTTATAGATTTAATGGAACTCTTTCTGGTGGAGGATTTGGAGAAGTTGTGACAGAAGAAGATCCATTTGCTAAATATTACCAATAAATATAATTAATAAAAAAACAAATAAAAAAGGAGACTTATTAGTCTCCTTTTATTTTGAATTAAATTTTGGTTTTATTTCTTCATAATTATTTGCAGATTTTAGATTTAATTTTGAAATAGTATTTTCAGTAAGACTATTGATATCTAATATAGAACCATATTTACTAGGAATACAAACAAACACTTCACCCTTAGTCATTTCAAACATTTCACCTTTTTTAATATAAAGAGCACCAGATATAAAATCTATAAGTCTTTGTGTTAATTTAGGTGTAAGAAGTTCAACAGATAACACAATAATCTTTTCTTCTTCAATCCAATTAGATATTTTTATTGCTTCTTCAAAAGATTTTGGTTTAATCATAGCAATTTGTTTTTCTTTATCATCATCTTCATTTTCTGTGTCAAAAGATTTTGAAAGATCAGAATAATTATTTATAGAAATAATTTTATTGTCTTTTTTATTTTTTTTAGTAGGATTTTCATTATTTTCAAAATCATCACTATCATAATTATTTGAATGAGAACCAAATTGGTTTTTAATGTTGTCAAAAATATTCATTACTATCCCTCCTTGATTAATTAAAAAGTTTACTTCCTATTCTGATTATAGTTGCTCCTTGAGACAGAGCAATTTTATAATCATTACTCATTCCCATAGATAGTTCCGTTAATTCGCCATTAAAATGTTTAACATTTAGCTCATCCCTTAAAGTTTTTAACCCCTTAAAAACGTTTAAAATTACATCCCTATCTTCAGTAAATGGTGCCATAGTCATAAGACCAATTATATTTAAATTATTTAAAGATTTTAATTTATGAATATTTTCATAGATTTCTTCAACTAAAAATCCATGTTTACTTTCCTCTTTTGAAATATTTACTTCTAAAAGACAATTTATAATTTTTTCTCTTTTTTTAGCTTCTTTATCAATTGCTTCTGCAATAGATAACCTGTCTACAGAATGAATTAAATCAATATAATCAATAAAATATTTTAATTTGTTTTTTTGTAATGAGCCGATAAAATGCCAAGAGATTTTATCACTTATTCCTAAATTATCAAAATGTTCTTTTTTTTCTCGTAAAGCTTGTACTCTGTTTTCTCCAATAATTTTAGCACCAGAATTAAAATATTCTTCAAGTTGATATTTGTCAAGATATTTAGTAGCTCCAACTATTTTCACTTTTTCTGGATAAGGTGAATATTTTTTTATATCCTCTTTTATTTCATTAAGATTTTTAGTAATAGTTTCTTTTAAGCTCATAACTCTCTCCTAATCAATAAATTCTAAAAATACATCATTTGCATAAAAAATCCCTTTTTTAGTTAAGAAATATTTATTATTAATATTTTTTAAAAATCCTTTTTTTACTAAGTTATTGCATATCTCAATATATTTTTTCTCTGTTGGAGAAATTCCTTTATTTATTAATCGAAGACCTAAAATATAGTTAAAACTATCATTTTTATCTACATTTTCTTTTTCTAAAATTGGTAGGTCATCAATATTAATGATACCATAATATTTATTCAAAAAGCAAACATTTTTGTATCGAATTCCATTATAATATCCAGAAGCTCCAAGACCAACACCAAGATATTCTTTATTTTCCCAATATTTAGAATTATGTCTTGCCATAAAATTTTTTTTTGAAAAATTTGAAATTTCATAATGTATATAATTATTTTCTGTAAGAAAATCAATGATTTTTTTATACATATCAGCTTCTATTTCATCAGAGATAGGAGATAAAATGTTTTTTTCTTTTAGATCCCAAAACTTTGTTCCCTCTTCCCAAATAAGAGAATAAATTGATATATGTTCGGGATTTAAACTTTTTATAGTTTCTAAATCATTTTCTAATATTTCTAATGTTTGATTAGGGACAGCAAACATTAAATCAATACTAATATTATTAAATCCAGCTTTTCTAGCATCACAATAAGTAGAAATAGCTTTTTCACTGTTATGTAAACGTCCCAATGTCTTAAGAATATCATTATTAAAACTTTGAATACCAATGCTAAGTCGATTTATTCCAACTTCTTTAAATTGTTTTAGCTTTTCATAATCAACAGTAATAGGATTAACTTCTAGAGTAATTTCACTATTAGAGTCAAAATTTAAATTTTCTAATATATTTTTTATATGGATTGGAGATAAAAGTGATGGAGTACCACCACCAAAATATATAGTATCAAAATTATATTTTGGATATAAATTTATCTCTTTGATTAAATGCTTTACATAATTATCAATTTCATCTGTCATATTTTGAAAGGATAAAAAGTCGCAATAATGACATTTTTTTTGACAAAATGGAATATGTATATATATTGCGTCAACCATAATAAAGCTCCTTTTTTTATTTATTATATCACTACTTAGTAAAAAATACTATAAAAAAACTGAATACTAGAAATTAAATAAATCAAAAACGAGTCCTTTTAAAATAAAGAACTCGTTTTTGATTTTTTAGGAATATTTTAAATGTCACCTAATATTTCATTTCTTTTTTGATAATACTCTTCTTCTGTAATATATCCATCAATACGAAGCTGTTTTAAATTATCAAGTCTTTCTTTTATATCTTTACTATAACCAGAATTATTGTCATTAATATCATTAGTTTTATTATTCATTTGAGGTTCTCTATCTATAGGAGCTTTGTAAAGAGCTCTAGGAGTATAATAATTTTCACCAAATCTATATCCAAACATTAAAGAAATTTTTTCAAAACCTATCTCTTTATTTGAAGATAAAAGGTCACCTTGTTGAATAGAAGCATATGAAGATATAAGCTCAATTATCATATGATCAAGCTCTAGTCCTACTCCTAATGCTAAATATCCACCGCCACTAATTGTTTCAATATTATCTGTATATTTTAAAGGGAAAGATAAACCAATTCTACCGATTAAATAAGGAAAAGAAGCAGTATTAGCTTGTCTTAACTTATAACGAGTAGAAATATAAATAGGAAAATATCCTAAATCTTCTTTACCATTTTCATTTTCATATCTTTTATTAAACTCCATACCTGTACCAATATCCCATGTTTCACTTAATTTTCCCATTAAATCAAGTTCTAAATGCCAGCTTCTATTAAAAGTCTCAGTTTGTGTATTATTTTCTTTTTTTATAGGTTTCCAAGCGGGACCTGCTTTAATAAAAAGACCACTTGCAAAAGAAAAACTTGTTATTAATAAAAATGTTATAAAAATTATTCTTTTTTTCATAATAAAGCTCCTTTATTTAATTATTTTTATTACTTAAATATTTAGTGTAAAATTTTATTTCTACCATTCTTTTTCGCTTCATATAACTTTTTATCAGCTTTATCTATTAATGAGTAACTATTATCATTTTTTGTAAATGTAGATATTCCTCCACTTATTGTTACATTAAATTCGTTAAAATCATAATGCTCTACATTTTTACGTATCATTTCACCATATTCAATAGCTTTATCTAATGTACAATTAGGTAAAAGAATTAAAAATTCTTCACCTCCATATCTACCTACATATCCATTATCACCAATAACTTCTTTCATTACTTCACCTATTTTAATTAATACTTCATCACCAGTAAGATGTCCAAAATTATCATTTATATATTTAAAATGGTCAAGGTCAAGTAAAATAATAGATAATGGAGTATTGTTTTTTAATGATTTATCTATTTTTTCTTTTATTTTAGTTGTTAAAAATTTGTAATTATATAATTTTGTAAGCCCATCTATTTGAATAAGTTTATTCAATTTTTTATTAGCTTCTTCTAATTCTAAAGTTCGCTCTTTTATTTTTTCTTCTAATAATTTTGCATTATTTTTTAATAAAGTTTCAATATTTTTTTGTAATGTAATATCTTTTAATGTAGCTAGTATTTTATAAGAAGAAAAAAATTCAACTTTAGAAGCACTAAATATTACTCTAATTATCTCATTTGTTTTTTTATTTACAAAATTAGTTTCAAAATTTATAGTATCTACTTCGTCAAATATAAGTTCTAAAAAATATTTAGAAATTTTTTCATAATGTTCTTTTTCAATAAAATTCTCAAGTCTTTCACCAATTATTTCATCAAAAGAACAACCAACCATATTAGCAAAAATATCATTACACTCTTCAATACGATTATTACCTAAAATAATTAATCCATCTTGGATATTTTGAATAGTTTTTTTATACTTTTCCTCTGATTGTTCTAATACATCTAAGGTATCTCTAAAAGTAGCAATATTTTTATTATACCACCGAATCAAAACACTTAGTGCTAAGAAAATTAAAACAAAGCTTAGTGAAAAAGTAATAAAATTATACAAACTAAAAAAAGTAACAAGTAAATGTTCTCTATCAAATAGAAAGAGAATAAAAATAGAAACAAAAATTGATAAAAAATTCGTTCGTAAAATTTTTCTATTTAAATATAACCCATTAATTATTAATATTAAAAATATAGTATTTTGTATTAATAAATTTCTTATAGATATAAAGGGTATAGTTAATAATAAAATAATTGATAAAGCTAAAGAAAATCCATATTTTTTAGTTTTAATAAGTATTTTATTTGAAAAATAAATATATGAGTATACTCCTATTAAAATAGTTAATAAAACCACTGGAAAAGCTTGGTTATTAACTGCTAAAAAAATTATATCAAATATTATTAATAATATTATACTAATATAATTAACTAAAAGAGCTCTATTTAGTGTATTCATATTACTTATATGCATTCTTCCTCCTAAAAATACAATATACTAAATATTTAATCTGTTTAGCATATTTAAATAAATTTTTTGTGGTAATTTAAGCATATTTAAATCTGAAGTAAGACGATTATGCCCATGGAAATCAGAACCACCAGTTGGGATTAAATTATAAATATTACAAAAATTAATATATCTGTCAATATCACTAGAGCTAAATCCAGGATAATAAGTTTCTATTCCATCAAGATTATTTTTTGCAAGTAAAGAGATAAACTCTTTTTCATTTTCTAAATCTATTAGTTTTGGGTGAGCTAATACAGCTAATCCACCAGATTTTTTAATAACCTCTATAGCTTTTAAAGGTGTTAACTCTCTTTCAACATAAGCTAATTTTCCAATACCTAAATATTTTTCAAATGCTTCAGCTTTTGTAGATACATATTTTTTGTTTAAAAGAACATTTGAAATATGCATTCTACTAATAACATCTCCTTTAGCTTCTTTTTCAATATCTTCTATAGAGATATTAATTCCATTTTGTTTTAATTTATCAATAATTTTATAAGTTCTATTAATTCTTTCATTTTTTAAAGATTTTATAGTATTTAATAACTCTTTATTTTTATAATCGATAAAATATCCTAAAATATGAACCTCTTTATAGTTATACTCAGTAGAAAACTCAATTCCCGGTATAACAATAATATTTTTTTTCTTACCTTCTGATATAGCTTCATCTAAACTAGATATAGAATCATGGTCAGTTATAGCAATAACAGATAGGTTTTTCTGTTTTGCATATTCAATTAATTCTTTAGGTGATAAAGTTCCATCAGAAGCAGTTGTGTGTATATGTAAATCTATCATAATTATACCTCATTTTTTTTATATTTAAAAATAATTATAATAAATAAGGGGATTTTTTAATAATCCCCTTATTTATTAATCAGATAAAATATTTCCACATTCTGGGACATATTTTTTGATACCACAAGCAGCACAATTTTCTCTACAATCAATAGTTAGAATTTCCTGTTTAGATTTTTCCCATTCATTTAATAAAAATTTCTTTGAAACTCCAATATCTACAAAATCCCATGGTAAAATTTCATTTTCATCTCTACGTCTAAGGTAATCATGATAATCAATATCTAATTCTTTCATTGATTCAGACCAATATTCAAAATTAAATTTATTTTTCCAACTATCAAATTTTGCACCTTTTTTAAAGGCTAATTCTATAAGGTCTGCTATTTTTTCATCACCTCTAGAGATAACTCCTTCAAGAAGAGAAGTTTCTCTATAATGTAGTTTTAAAGTAGCACCTTTTACTTTTGAAAAAAGCTCTTTTAAGAATTTATGTTTTTCTTCCATTTCAGTTAAGCTCATTTGCTCAGTCCATTGGAAAGGAGTATGAGGTTTTGGTACAAAATTAGATACACTTACAGTTATATTTATACCTTTTTTTATTTTTCTACACTCCCATAAAACTTTTTGAATAAGAGTTTTAATAGCTTCAATATCATCATATGTTTCAAATGGAAGTCCAATCATAAAATAAAATTTAAAACTACTCCATCCTGCTTTTGTTGCAGCAATAGCTGTTTCTATGATTTCTTCTTCAGTAACCCCTTTATTAATAATATCTCTCATTCTTTGAGAACCAGCTTCAGGAGCAAAAGTAAATCCCGTTTTTTTACCTGTTTGAATCTCTTCTGCTACTTCTACAGAGTGTGGGTTCATTCTAAGTGATGGTAATGATACACTAATATTATCTTTTGAATATTTTTTTTGAATATTTTGAAGAAGTACATCTATTTTACTATAATCAGAACTGCTAAGTGAAGATAAAGAAACTTCATTATATCCAGTAGTCATTATAGAATTTTCTATTTGTTTTAAGTTTGTAGATAAATTTTTTTCTCTAATAGGTCTATATATAATACCTGCTTGGCAAAATCTACATCCTCTACTACATCCTCTTTGGATTTCTACAATAGATCTATCATGAACGATATTAATATATGATACTATTTGTTCTCCTTGATATTCTACATTATCTAAATCTTTAACAATAGCTTTTTTTATAGTTTCTTTAGTTTTATCATGTAAAGATGGGACATAAACCCCCTCTATATCTTTTAATAAATTTAATTTTTCTTTTTTTGATAGATGTTTATTTTTAACAAAAAGTTCAGCAACCTCTTTTATTGCTCTTTCTCCATCACCAATAATAAAGAAATCCATAAATTTTTCTAAAGGAGTAGGATTTACAACACAACTACCTCCTGCCATAATAAGAGGATGACTTTCATCTCTTTCATCTCTATTGTGAGGAATATTTGCAAGTTCTAGTATGTTTAATATATTTGTATAACAAAGCTCATATCCTAGGGAAAAACCTAATAAATCAAATTCATTTAGTGGTGTTTTACTTTCAAGAGAAAACATAGGGATATTATTTTCTCTAAGAATATTTTCCATATCTTCCATAGGAGAAAAAGCTCTTTCTAAAGAGAATCCGTCTACTTTATTTGCTATAGTATATAATATTTTTATACCTAAATTTGACATACCAATCTCATAAGTATCTGGAAAAATTAAACACATATTACTGATAAAATCAGTTTTATGAACTGTATTCAATTCATTTCCTAAATATTGAGCTGGTTTTTCTACTTTTAAAAGATATTTTTCGATATTTACCATTACTTTCCTTTCTAAATTCTTTAATTTCGGTCATCTATTTTTCTAAATATTTTTAATTTTTCATTTTGTATATTTTTATTATGATGTTTTAATATAAGTAAAGCTAATTTATAGTTTATATCTTTAGTTTTTTCAAAACCACGTTTTGGATGAAATTGCAAAACTCCTTTTTTTGTAATAGAGTGAAAAACTCTTTGATAAAATTTAGTTTTTTTATCTTTTCCACAGTCGTGAAGTAGAGCAAGTTTTAAATATAAAATATCATCTTTCAAATACTTATTTTTTAAACAATCTTTTAAAATATTAACAGAGTGTTTTTTGTCATAATTTGACATTTCGTTAAATATATTTAATTCAAGTGGTTCTAAATATTTTATAACGAGTTGGTAATCTTTTTCTTTAATTTTAGGGTATATAATATTAAATACCTGTTTTAATTTATAAAGCATTTATCCTCCCACAATTTAATTCCCACGTATAATGACTTTCCCCAATTTTTGTCTTAGTTTTTTTATGTTTTTCCCTCTTTTACCAATTAAAACACTTTTATCATCAGTATATAGTATATATATATCATTTAATTTTTCAATTTTAGTTACATAATCTATATGAATATCTTTAATTTCTTTAATAATTAATTTTTCATACTCTTTTTTTAAAATAATATTATTTAATGTAAGATATTTTGCAGGGAATATTTTTTTAGTATTAGTAAAAATATAACTACTCATAATTCTTATTTGTTTTGGTAGGAATGAATTACCTTTAAAAATAAGAGAATTATTCTCATAAGAAATTTCTACTTTTCTAATTGGATTTTTTAGTTTTTTTCCCTTAAAATCTGTAAATTCAGATAAATCATATTCTCCAGAAAGAGAATTACATTTTTTTATAATCTCTTCTTCCGAAATTTCTATTTTTTCTTTTGGATAATTATAAATATATTCACGCATTTCAATAATATCAGGTATAACAAGATTAGGAATAGTTTTTTCAATTTTAATAATTTTTAAATGTTTATTTAAATTATTAAAATCATTTTTAAGCTGTTCTAAATCACCATTAAAATAAGTGGATATATAAAGTAAATTTTTATTAGCACTAACACCACTATCTGTTCTTCCACCTTGTTGTATACCTTTAGCCCATGATATGCCAAGTTTATTTAAAGATTTATTAAATTCACCTTTTACTGTTTTTTTATCTTTAATTTCATCAAAAGCATCAAAAAATTTACCATTATATTTTATCCAAAAAAAATATCCAAATTTATTATTTTTTTCTAATTTTCTAATATCTATCATTTTAATTTTCCTTATAATCTATAACATAATCTATAACTTTTAAAATTTCAAGATTTGTAAATGATTTTATAGTTTCAATATTATCATTTAAAAATTTTTCATCTTTTATGTTATTAACGTTATTAAAAACAATACCTCTTATCTTTATATCATTTCTTTTAAGTACATCAATAGTAAGTAATGTATGATTAATAGTTCCTAAAGTATTTGCAGAAACTAAAATAACTTCTGCTTTTTGTCTATAAGCAATAATGAGATCTAAAAAAGTAAATTTATCTTTTAATGGAACTAATAATCCACCAGCACCTTCTACATAAATTGTATCATATTCATTAATAGCGCTATTTATTTTAGTTTTAATGTTATTTAAATTAATAGTTTTATTATCAGCAATAGAAGCTAAGTGTGGAGAAACTGGTTTATTAAAAAAATATTCATTAATTTCAGAAATATTTTTATTTAATAATTTTGCATATTTACCACTATCAGACTCCTCTATTGAATTAAATGTTTCAAGTCCTGTTTCTACTGGTTTTAAAGCAATAACTTTTTTATTATTTTTTAAATCATCTTTTAGTAAACTAATAGTAGAGAATGTTTTTCCTATTTCAGTACTTGTACCTACTATAAAATAAAGTTTTCCCTCTTTTTTCTCTCTATGTTTAACTACATGACATTTTCTACATCTAGCTTCATAAGATTCAGAAGCCCCTACTTGGATTATAGGATCGTCATAGTAAGCTGGTTCACCATTTACAAGTCTTTGAGTACGAGAAGCAGGACTTCCACAAACCATACATATAGCATTTAATTTATCTGTGTGTTCTGCTCTAGCTAATAACTCAGGCATAGGGTGAAATGGTTCACCTCTAAAATCTTGATCAAGTCCAGCAACAATAACTCTTTTCCCCATATTAGCAAATCTTTCTACAACATTTACTATATCTAAACCAAAAAATTGAACTTCATCAATTCCTATAACTTCAGCATCATAATATTTTTCAAATACTAATTGTTCTATCTCTTTTGCACTACTTGCAGGAATAGCTTCTATAAAATTTTTTGAATGAGAAGCTACTTTTGTATCATCATATCGTTTATCACTAGAATGTTTAAAAGCAATAACTTTTTGGTTGGCATATTTTGCACGTCTTAGTCTTCTAATTAATTCTTCACTTTTACCAGAAAACATACTACCTGTAATAACTTCTAACCAACCCATTCCTTCAGTTAAAAATAAATGCAATTTTCATCACCTCTATTGTTTATTATATCATAGAATATATATATTATCAATTTAATTGAAGTTTGTAAAGTTTAAAAAAAAATTAAAAAAATAAAAAAGAATTTTAATTTTTTTTTGTATAAAGAATATGGAGAAATTTTTATAGATAATTGTAAAATATTTTTGAAAAAATATATTAAAGAAAAATAGTAAAATTTATTTATAAATTAAATAATTTAATTATAAAGTAATGGGTAAGGAGGAGCTATGGATAATTCTTACATAAAAATATTTTTTGAGGAAGTATATGATATAGTAGAAGATTTAGAAAAAATATTATATAGTTATAATTCTGATATAGATGAAGAGACAGATGTACAAATTAGACGTTATTTTCATACATTAAAAGGAGATTTTGCAACTTTTGATATTGATAAATACTCAAAATTTTTTCATGAAATAGAGGATAGATGGAAAGAGGGAAAAGAAAAAGAAAAAATAGTAAGAGAAGTATTAGATAAGCTAGATGAAGTAAGAGAATTTATTAAAGTGGCAGAAAATGAAGGGTTTGAAAAAGCTATCTCAATTGATTTTGGTAAGGGTTTAAATGATAAAAGTTGTAAAGTAGAAGAAAAAGAGAAGAAAATAGATATAAAAGAAAATAAGCAAGAAATTGAAGTAGAAGAAAATATGGAGGTATATACTTTTAATTTAAAATTTTATGAAGAAAAGAGTTTAAAAATAAAAGAGATAGAGCAACTGTTTGATTTTTATGGAAAATTAAAATCAATAGATAAAGAAAAAGAAGGTAATTATAAAGTAGTAGTTTTATTAGAAAATTTAGATGAAATAAAAGGAATGTTAGATGTTTTATTATCTGGAGAAGGTGAATATAGAGTACAAAAAGGTGAAATAAAGAAAAAAGTTAAAGAGAAAAAATTAAGTAGTAATACAACAGAATTAAAAAATATTCAATTTGTTAGAATAGAGACAAATATATTAGATAGTTTACTTAATTCAATTACAGAAATATCAATAAAACAATCAGAACTGTATATGTTTGAAGACAAATTAGATGAAGAAAATAGAGAAAAATATACAGATTTATTAAGTAAAATAAGAAAAATAACTAAAGAATTACAAGAAGATATTTTTAAAATTCGTTTAGTTCAAGCAAATGTATTGTTTTATCAATTAAATAAAATAGTAAAAGATATATGTGCAGAGCTAGATAAAGATGTTCAACTTGAAATATTAGGAGAAACAACAAAGATAGATAAAACTATATTAGAAAAAATAGCACCAGCATTAAAACATATGATAAAGAACTCCTTAGATCATGGTATAGAAAGTAGAGGAGAAAGAAGAAGAAAAGGGAAAATAGAAACAGGACATATAAAAGTAGAAGCATATCAAGAAAATGATTTTATAATAATAGAAATAGAAGATGATGGAGCTGGACTTGATAGTAATGAAATATACAGAAAAGCTTTAGAAAAAGAGCTTATTGATATAAATAAAACTCTGACAAAAGAAGAGATTTTACAACTTATATTTTTACCAGGATTTTCTACATCTAATTATGTTACAGAGATATCAGGACGTGGTATAGGAATGGATGTAGTAAAATCAATAATAGAGGAATTAGGTGGAGAAATAAAAATAGAAACAGAAACAGATAAATATACAAGATTTAGATTAAAGATACCAAATACAATATCAATAATAGAAGGATTTTTAGTTGAAACAAATGAAAAATATGTATTACCTTTATCAAGTGTAGAAGAAATAATAGATGTAAATAATGTAAAAATAATAGAAAATAAAATAAAATATAAAGAAAAGGAGTATGATATAGGTTATATTGATTCAAATAAAAGTACAGAAAATAGAGTAATAATGATACTTAAAAATGGAGATGATAGAAAAGGATATTTTGTAAAAGATATATTAGATGAAAGAGAATATATCATAAGAGATATAAATATAACACATGATAAACTTAGAAAATATTCAGGAGTAACTATATTAGGTAATGGTGAATTAGTTCCTGTTATTAATCCAAGATTATTATAATAAATAAAAAATATAAAAAACTGGAGGTATATAAATGAAGATAACAAAACAAATTACTTTAAATGTAATGGTAGCTGTAATAATAATGTCGATATTAATGATATTTTCTATAAATATTATAAGTAAAAATATGTTTGAACGAAATTATAAAATAATATTAGATTCTAAAATAAATGAACAAGAACTATTATTTGAAAAAGAACTTTTTCAGGATATAAATATAATAGATATATATTTTAATTTATATAATGAAAAAATAATATCAAATAATACATTAGATGAATTAGAAAAATTCTTTTTTAAATATTTAGAATTAGAAAAAAAATTAGGAATTTATATAAAATTGAAAGATGGTAGAGGAGTAGCACTAAGTGATTATGATAAAGATGGCGTGTATACAAAAGAAAAAATAGAAAAAAATATTGATTATTTTGAAGGATGGAGCCTTCCTGAAAATGATAAAGAGACAACAGAAATAAAATATCAAAGAGTATTATACAAAGATGGGAAAGAATATGGAGTACTAGGAATAGAATTTGATTATGACAAAATTTATACAGAATTAAAAAATAGGGAATTTTATCAAAGTGGTTATTATGCACTTTTAGATAGTAGATTTAATTTTATTTATCATCCAAATATAGACCTTAATAGTAAAAATATTTTTAATATTAATGGACTAGAAGGTCTAGATAAAAAACAATTTTTAAAAAATAGAAATATTTTAGAGTATAAGTATTTAGGAAAAAATAAAACACTATTTTATAGTAGATTAAAAAATAATTGGATTCTTATGGGAGCATTGGAAACAAAAGATTTAAAAAGAGATTTAAATAATTTACAAAATACAACTTTATTGATAGTAGTATTAATACTATTATTTACTTATTTTATAGTAGATAGATTTTCTAGAAAATTTACAAAACCTATAATTAATATTGTAGATAAAATAAAAATAGCAGCAAAAGGAGAATTAAGTGTAAGAATCGAAAATACAACAACTAATGAATTTATGACATTAGTTAATAATTTTAACTTTTTTATAGAAAAACTAGATAAAGTAATATCAATAATAAAAAATGAAGCCCAAAATATAGGAAATTCTGCAGAAGAGATGAATACAGCAAATGAAGATTTAGCTAAAAAAACAAGTGAACAAGCAGTATCATTAGAAGATAATAGTAGTACAATGAGACAAATAGGAGTAAGGGTAAATAATAATGTAGCTCAAACTATTTTAGCAACAGAGAAAGTAAAAGAAATAGTTTCAAATACTTTAAAAATAGAACAAGCTTCAAAAGAATTAAAACATTCTATGGAAGATATAAATGAAAGCTCTAAACAAATAGAAGATATAACAGAAATTATAGATGAAATTGCTTTTCAAACAAATATTTTAGCACTTAATGCAGCAGTAGAAGCAGCAAGGGCTGGAGAGCAAGGAAGAGGATTTGCAGTAGTTGCTAGTGAAATAAGAGCTTTATCTAAAAAAAGTAGTGAATCTGCTAAAAAAATTAATAAAAGAATAAAAATGACAGTAGATAAAATAGATAAAGGAAATGAGCTAGTAAATGAAACAACAAGCTCTATAAGTGAAATATCAGAAAAAATTCATGAAATGAATGAAATAATACAAAATATTAGAGATAGTGTAGATGAACAAAGATTGGATATAGAAGTAGTAGATAGAATAATAGCAGACTTAGAAGCTGCAACTCAATCAAATGCTTCAACAGCTGAGGAAGTTTCTACAGCAATGACAGTATTTTATCAAAAAATTCAAGAGTTTATAATGCAAGTAGAACAATTTAAAGTAACAGGAGAAAATAAAGAAAACTAGGTGATAAAAATGTTAGAAGATATTAATTATGAAGAACTTTATTAGGAAAAGAAAAATTTTTAATAAGTATAAATAGCATTCAAGAAATAGTTATAAACTTAAATTTAAAAAAAATAGAAGAATTACCAGAATATATTTTAGGAATAGTTAATTTAAAAGGAGAGATAGTTGCAGTATTTGATATTAAAAAGAAATTAGATATATTCGAAGTAGAAGAAAAGCAAAAACATAAAATTTATATAATAATTTCTAATAAAAAGAAAAAATTTGCATTGATTGTAGACGAAATTTATGATACCTTAATAATTGAGAAAGAAAAAATTATAGAATTTAAAAAAGTAAATCCATATATCGATGCTAAAGTAGAAATTCAAGATAGCAGTGAGTTGAATATAATTTGTGTTGATAAAATATTTGAAACAATAAAATAAGGCTGGTGAAGAGTATGGGAAAAAAAGTAATAGCAATGATTTTAGCAGGGGGAGCTGGTACAAGACTTGATATTTTATCAAACCATAGAGCAAAACCAGCAGTTCCATTTGCAGGTAAATATAGAATAATTGATTTTGTACTTAGTAATTGTATAAATTCAAATATTTATACAGTAGGAGTACTTACTCAATATTTACCGAGATCTCTTAGTGACCATATAGGAGTAGGGAAACCATGGGATTTAGATAGATCATATGGTGGGATAACGCTTTTACCACCATATCAAAGAACAAATGGTAAATGGTATGTAGGGACAGCAAATGCTGTATATCAAAATTTAAATTATATAGCAGATTATTCTCCAGAATATGTACTTATTTTAGCTGGAGATCATGTATATAAAATGGATTATAGAGATATGATAAAACAACATGAAGAAACAGATGCAGATATAACAATAGCTGTAAAAAAAGTAGATAGAAAAATAGCACACCATTTTGGTATATTATCTGTAGATGAAAATAAAAATATTTTAGAATTTGAAGAAAAACCAGAAAATCCTAAAAGTGAATTAGCCTCTATGGGAATCTATATTTTTAAATTTGAAGTTTTAAAAGATTTATTACTAAATAGTTGTGGTCCAAATGGTAAAAGTGATTTTGGTAAAGATATAATACCAGAAAATATTGGGAAATACAATATAAAAGCCTTTGAATTTAAAGGATATTGGAAAGATGTAGGAACTTTAGATCAATATTGGAAGACAAATCTAGAATTGATATCAGAAAAACCACCTATAGATATATATGAAGAGCATTTTATGATAAGAACAAAAAGTGAGGAAAGACCACCAGTAAAATTTATAGGAGATGGTAGAGCTAAAAATTCACTTATTTCAAATGGTTGTGTTATAAAAGGGTATGTTGAAAATTCTGTTATTTCACCAGGAGTTGTAGTAGAAAAAGGTGCTATTATAAAAAATTCTATAATATTAAATGATACAGTTATAGCTAAAAATGCTTATATTGATAAATCAATAATAGATAAAAAAGTTTATGTAGGAGAAAACAGTCAAGTAGGAATAGGTGAAAATATGACTCCCAATAAAGAAATACCTGATAAACTTTATTCTGGATTAAATGTAATTGGAAAATTTGCAAGAATTCCTGCTAATATGATAATAGAAAGAAATTGTAGAATTATGTCAAAAGTAGAAGAGATAGATTTTATAGGAATAGATAAACTAAAAAGTGGTGAAACAATACATCGTTCTGAAGAAAATGGATTTTTTGATTTATTTTTGTAGAATATCTTTAAAAATGCTTGATAAATGTTATTATTTTGTATATAATTATTAAAAAACCTGGAGGTGCAAGAAATAATATGAGTAAATATGTTGTTGGAATCGATTTAGGAGGAACAAATGTAAAAGCTGGAATTGTAGAAGAATCTACAGGAAAAGTAGTAGTATCAAAATCTATAAAAACTAATTCTGAAAAAGGTGTAGATGATACTTTTAATAGAATTGCAAATTTAGTAAATGAATTATTGGCAGAAAAAAGTATTGATAAATCAGAAGTAAAAGGAGCTGGACTTGGTATTCCAGGGCCTGTTGTAAATTTTGAGACTGTTACTTTTTTTGCAAATTTCCCATGGGAAAGAAATTTAAATATTGCTAAAATACTTGGAGAAAAATTAGGACTTACAGTAAAAGTAGGAAATGATGCAAATGTAATAACTCTTGGAGAAGTTTGGATGGGAGCTGCTAAAGGATATAAAAATGTACTAGGACTTACCCTAGGAACTGGAATTGGTGGAGGAATAGTTGTTGATGGTAAATTAGTTGAAGGATTTACTGGAGCAGGAGCTGAAGTAGGACATATAAAACTTGAAGCAGAGGGTAGACTTTGTGGATGTGGACAAAAAGGATGTTGGGAAGCATATTCTTCAGCAACAGGAATAATTAGAGAAGCTGTATCAAGACTTAGAGTAAATAAAAATAATTTATTATGGGAAAAAATAAATGGAAATATAGATGAATTAGAAGCAAAACAGATATTTGATGCGGCAAAAGAGGGAGATAAATTTTCTGAAGATATAGTAGATTTTGCTGCAAAATATTTAGCTATGGGAATAGGAAATTTATTAAATGTATTAAATCCAGAAGTGATAGTTGTAGGTGGAGGAGTAGCACTTGCAGGAGATTTCTTATTTGATAAAGTAAAAAAAGAGCTTGAGAAATATGCACTTTCAGTAACATTAAATGGAGTAGAAATAGTACAAGCAGCACTTGGAAATGATGCAGGAGTAGTAGGAGCTGCAGCGTTATTAGAAATATAAATAAAATTAAGTAATACTGTAAAACCTCTAAATTTAGAGGTTTTTTTTATTTTTGATATATTAAAATAAAAAACTATAGCAGATATATTTGAGAAATTCAAATATAAAAGCTATAGTTTTATTTATCTTAAAAGGAGGGAATGTTTTATTTTTTTATAATTACAGCACTTAATGGAGCTAAAATCACTTTATTTCCTTCAAAAGTAACACCAGAAATTTCGTTTACTTCATTAACATTAGCTTCGTCATCATCAGCAAGTACAAGACCATTTGATAAATCTTCATTTAGTTCAAATACACCAGCTTTTAAAGAAGAATCTCTAGGAGTTTCCCCTTCTGCATATCCGTTGATAAATACATAGTATTCATCACCATTAGTAGCAGTAGCTTTATAAGCAATCATTTTAGCAGTTTTATTAGCAGCTGGATAAAGTAATGATACATTAGAATCAACGAAATCTTTAGAACCAAGTCTAAATGCATCAGTACTTCTTCTTATGGCTATTAATCCTTTTGTATACTCTTTTGTTAAATATCCTCTTCCATCTTCTTTTACAGCAGTCCAATCAAATGCATTGATTATATCTGATGAGTCATAAGAATCATGTATAAATATTTCTTTAGTTTGAGGAACTACAGTATATTTATCTTCTGGATTTCCAGCACCTTTCCATTGTTTTGTTCTTCCATATTCTTGTCCACCATGTAAGAAAGTTATACCTTGGCTAGTTAAAATAATAGCATTACCTAATCTAATTCTTTTTTGTATTTCATCTTCATGTTCTGCTACACTTTTTCTTATTGATTGAGAAATTACATCATGTAAAGTTAAATTATCATGTGCAGCTATATATTGTACTACATCTCCTGGATCGTCAGCATTAAAATTACTAGGTTGTCCTTTTATGTTATTGAATATAGTGTTTATACTTCTTTCTCCACCTGTAATAAATCTAGGTTCACCTTCACTACCAAATCCTGATTTTAATTCATTTCTTATTTCATCAGAGAATACAGCTACATTATCAGTCTTATCCATCCAATCTTGGTCAGCAGGGACAACACCTGTTACACCAGCATCACCATTAAATGTTCTCCATCCTTCACCTATAAATAAAGTTTTAGGATTTAATTTTGCAGCTTCATTATATGCCATTTGTACAGTTTCAGCATCAAGATTTCCCATCATATCAAATCTAAATCCATCTACTTTAAATTCTTTTGTCCAATATTTGATAGAATCAACAACTAATTTTCTTGTCATAGCATGAGTAGTCCCCATTTGTAATCCACCAAAACTAGTTTTAGGAGTACCATCAGCATTTAAGAATCCATAATAACCTGGAACTAATCTTTCAAAAATTTCAGAATTTGCAGTATGGTTATATACAACATCTAATGTAACTCCCATACCTTTATCATGAATTGCTTGAATTAATTCTTTTAATTCTTTTATTCTTAAAGCAGGGTCTTTTGGATTTTCAGAATACATTCCTTCTGGAGCAAAATAGCTATGAGGGTCATATCCCCAATTGTAATTATTGTTTTTAGCAGAATATTTCCATTCTCTTTCGTTATTTTTAGATTCATCACCATAATAGTATGATTGTACAGGTAGTAGTTGAATATGAGTAACTCCTAATGATTTTAAATAATCAAGTTTTTCAATAAATGCTTTATAAGTTCCAAATTGTGCATTAGTATTAGCTTCTGGATGAGAAGTAAAATCTCTTACATGCATTTCATAAATTACAGCATCTTCTCTTTTTGTATAACCATCTATATTAGCAAAACCTGATACATTAGCAATTTCACTAGGATTTACTAAAGCACCTTTTCCAATAGCATCAGTTATAGCTCTATTAGATGCATTAGTATTTATTTTAAATTCATACATAGATTTAGCATATGGATCTAAAGCATATGTATATTCTTTTTCACCTTGATGTTTTAATTTATATTGATAAAAATCACCTTCATAATCAGAAGATAAAGTTACTGCCCATACTCCTTTTTCTGTTAAAGTCATAGAAATAGATTCAGCTTCAACTTCAGGATTAGATTTTTTAAATATTGCTACTTGTACATCTTCAGAAGTAGGTGCCCATACTTTTAGAGTGATACTACCATCAGAATTAAATGTAGCCCCTAAATCGTCGCCATCATATGAAGTAGTATTATCAATATAAGTAGAACCTGTAGTAATACTAATGCTATTTCCTTCGTATTCTGCTGAATAAGGAGCTAAGGAAGTATCAATTGTCAGAGTTACAATAACATCTGTACTTCCACTAGCTGAAGTATTTGTAAATAAAATATTATTTCCAGTTTTATCTTTTATAATCAGTTTAGATTCATCAAAAGTAGAATTTGTTGTAAAAGTTAAAGTTATTTCATTATTTGATGTGATTTCACCTTTTTTTAGTCCATCAGGCATATCATGATTAGTACCTACATAAACTGCATCATTTCCTTGTTCAATAAATAATTCTTTATATTTTGATATATTAGAAAAATTTTTATTTCCACCATCTTTTCCAGAATCACCTTTTGTTTTATCAACAACTAAAAAGCCTATACTAGAAGCATCAGTTGATTTTAAAGGGATATCATAAAAAGCACCATAATTATTAAAACCACTTAATTCAATTCCATTAGGCCAAGTTGCTTTATTATCATCAGTATTGAAGTTAGCATCACCCCAAGCCCATATTACAAAATTATCATAATTTCCATCATCTCTTTTATAATGTACTCTTATTTCATTATCTTCAATAGGGTCTGGTTCACTATAATATACAACTTCACTACCTTCCATAGCCCATACAGAGCCATTTGTTTTAGTTACATCAATAGTTTTATCACCGCCATCTTTTCCATTTTCACCATCTGTTTCATCAACAAAAAGGAAACTAGCTTTTTTAGGCTCAGGTTTTAATGGAAGGGAATAAACAGCTCCATAATTATCGGTTCCAGAATTTTTAATACCATGAGGCCATTCGCCAGTAAAATCTACATCATCCCATGCCCAAACAGTATAATTATCATAATTAGCATCATTTCTGTGGTAATAGACAGTTAATGTTGTAAGACTAGTTGTAGGATTAATACTATTATTTGTAGTGTCATTTGATTTATCTAATGAACAAGAAATAAATAATAAAATCGATAAAATAAATAATAAATAATTGTTTTTAATTTTGATCATTATAACTCCTTTCAATTTATATTTCCATTAATTTAGGAAACGTTATCAATGAAATTTAAAAGTTATTTCATATTTTTTAAAGCATCATCAGCACTTGTAAAAACTTTATCACTGCCTTCTATAACATAAATTTCTCTAAATGATGAAAGTTTACTGAATTTTTTATCACCTCTATCTTTTCCAGCATCACCTTTTGTTTCATCAACTAATAAAAATCCTAAACTAGTAGGTTTTACACTTTTTAATGGTAGATCATAGTAAACGCCAAAGTTAGTTTTCCCACTTAATTTAACACCATGAGGCCAACCTTTAGAATCGTCAAAATCTACATCATCACCCCAAGCCCACACTACAAAATTGTCATAATCATTATTGTTTCGTTTGTAATGAATTCTTACTTCATTGTTGCCTAAAGGGTCATCTCCAGTTAAGTATACTAGATCATTATTTGTAGAAATTGCTTGTTTTACTACAGCAATATTATCTTGTTTTTTTTGATTTGAAGAACAAGATACAAATAAAAATAGTAATGTTGTAATAAAAATTATCCCAGATAAAACTTCTCTCATGCTAAACAATTTGTTTTTCATAAAAATCACTCCTTATTTTAATTTTAATACATAACAATATAAATATACTACATATATTTCCAAAAATCAACATATTTTTTGGAAACGATATCAAATAAAATTAAAAATTTCTGTTTTTAAAAATATGAAGAGGATAAACATAAACTATATATTAAATATGTAGAATTATATATTAAAATAAAGAGTTGAAAATTGTTTGATTTTATAAGTACAATTAAGCAAAAAAATATTGACAAATTCTTGCAAAAAGTGTATTATTATACCTATATTTTAGTACAATTTTATTTAATATGTGTATTTTATTAAAAAAGACAATATTAGTCTTTTTTAATAAATTTAGAAATTTTAAGGTAGAGATGAAAGGATGGTATAATGAGTAACAGTAATCGTGGAGAGTGGAGCTCAAGAATTGGATTTATTATGGCTACAATAGGGTCAGCAATAGGATTAGGAAATATATGGAGATTTCCATATACTGTAGCAAGTAATGGAGGAGGAGCATTTTTAATTCCTTATTTAATTGCTTTATTAACTGCAGGAATACCTATTTTAATTTTAGAATTTGGATTAGGTCATAAAATTAGAAGTAGTGCACCAGGGGTATTTGGGAAATTAAATAAAAAATGGAAAGTTTTAGGTTGGTGGCAAACTGCAATAGCTTTTGCAATTACAGTATACTACATTATGGTTATAGCATGGGCGTTTGGATATTTAATTCATTCATTTACATTAGCTTGGGGAAATGACCCAAAAGCATTTTTATTTGGAGATTATTTAAAATTAAGTAGCTCTCCATTACATATAGGAGGACTAAATTTTACAGTATTAATCCCATTAGTGATTGTTTGGGGAATTAATTATATAGTTTTATCATTTGGAATAAAAGATGGGATAGAAAAAGCAAGTAAAATTTTTATGCCACTTCTTATAGTATCATTATTAATCATGGTAATTAGAGGATTAACATTACCTGGAGCAATGAAAGGATTAGAGTATTTCTTTAAACCGGATTTTACTAAATTATTAGATGCAAGAGTATGGGTAGCTGCTTATGGACAAATATTTTATTCTTTAAGTATTGCATTTGGTATTATGTTAGCTTATTCTAGTTATCTACCAAAAGACTCAGATATAGTTAATAATGCGTTTATTACAGGGCTTGGAAATTCTAGTTTTAGTTTATTATCTGGAATAGCTGTATTTGCTATATTAGGTTATATGGCTCAGTCACAAGGAGTAGCTGTAAAAGATGTAGCTAGTGCTGGAGTAGGTCTTGCATTTATAGTATTTCCTAAAGCGATAAATGCATTACCAGGAATGAATACTTTATTTGGTATAGTATTTTTTTCATCACTGTTATTTGCTGGATTATCATCAAGTATATCAATAATAGAAACAGTAGTTGCAGCACTTGTAGATAATTTTAATATAACAAGAAAAAAAGCAATTAATTATGTAGTATTAATAGGAGGAGTTGTATCATTAATATTTGCAACTGGAGCAGGACTTTATATACTTGATATAGCTGATCATTATATAAATAACTATGGTGTGGCATTATCAGGGCTTATAGAAATAATAGTACTTGCATGGTTCTATAATTTAGAATCAGTAAGAGAATATGTAAATCCGTTATCAGATTTTAAAATTGGAAATTGGTGGAATTTTACAATAAAATATTTAACACCTGCAATTTTAGGTGTAATGACAATATTAAATATAGTTCAAGATATTAAAAAGCCTTATGAAGGATATTCATTAACTGCAATTGGACTTTATGGAGCAGGATTTGTATTAGCAACAGTTGTATTAGCGAAAATATTTGATAAATTATCAGATTAATGGGAAGGAGAAATGAATATGAGTAATAGTTCTATAATTATGGCAATATTTAGTATGGTAGTTTTATGGGGTGGATTTGGAGTTTGTTTATCAATTGCTTCTAAAAATAAATAGATTATAAAACGAGTTCTTAATTTTAAAAGAGCTCGTTTTTTTATTAGAGAAATGAAGAATAAGAAGTAAGCAGTGAGAAGAATTAAAACTCAACACAGATGAATAATTGAAAATTAAAATTAGCCGCGGAAAAACGCGGATTTTTCAGCACAAAGAAAAGAGGGCACAAAGTAACACAAAGAGAAAAAATAGTGAGAAATTAAGAGTAAGAAGTAAGAAGAATTTAAAAAGCGCTTTTTCGGAGTATATTAGATGAATGAGTTATAGAAAATCAATATCCGTAGAAACTAGCGCAAAGACTTTTTGCTTACTTTTTTGTCTTTAAAAAAGTAAGTCGCTGATAAGCGAAAAAATTAGGAACCACTAGATATACACATATAAACACAAGATGGAAAAATTAGTAAGAATTATCCATGGATAAACACGGATTAAAAATTACACGAAGAACACAAAGGTAAAAAAAGAGAACCACAAAGAAAATAATAGGAACTACGGGCACAGCTTTCGATATTTTTCTACGAAAAACATCTTAGATTAGTATAGATAAACACCGGATAAAAAAGAATTGATGATGGAAATTTTCGATATCAAACATAATTTAAAAATTATTTTTACAATTTTTTAAAATTATGATATAATTATTTCCTGAAATTAAATAAGACAGTTCAGTTGCACCATCCTGTCTATAAATAAAACTAGGGCTTTGTTAGGGTAGGCAAAGTCTATCCTTTTTTTGATTTTTGTAGAAATTTAAGGAGTAGATAAAATGAAAAAAATTGGAATTACTACAACTGTACCAATTGAAGTATTATTAGCTGCAGGTTATAAAGTAGTTGATTTAAATAATGCATTTATTGTATCTGATGATTATAGAGAGTATATACATGATGCAGAAAAATATGGATTTCCCAAAAGTATGTGTGCGTGGATAAAAGGAATTTATAGTGCATGTATAAAAGAAGGAATAAAAGAGGTAGTAGCAGTAGTAGAAGGTGATTGTTCAAATACAAAAGTATTATTAGAACTTTTTAAAGAAAAAGGAATAAAGCTTTATCCATTTTCTTATCCACATTCACATAAAATTGAGGATATAACTAGAGAAATAGATAACTTTATATCTCTTTTTAATGTTAGTATAGAAGAAGTAGAAAATATAAGAAACAAAATAAATATTATTAGAGAAAAAGCAAAAAAAATAGATGAATTAACATTAGAAGGGAAAGTAAGTGGATTTGAAAATCATATTACACAACTTTGTTTAAGTGATTTTGATGGTGATTTAGATAAATATGATAGATTTTTAGATGAAAAATTAGAAGAGATAGAAAAAAGAACGCCAGATATAAAAAAAATAAATTTAGGACTAATAGGAGTTCCTACAATGTTTAGTGATTTACATGAATTTGTAGAAAAATTTGATTCAAGGATAATCTATAATGAAGTTCCAAGAGAATTTGCATTTCCTAGAGCAACTAAATATGACAATATTTATGAACAATATTATGATTATACTTATCCATATGATATAGATTATAGAATACAAGAATTAGAAAAGCAGATAAAAGATAGAAAATTAGACGGAATAATACATTATACACAAAGTTTTTGCCATAGAGCAATGGAAGATATTATTATAAAAAATAGGTTGAATATTCCTGTATTAAATATTGAAGGAGATAAAGATGATAAGCTAGATGCCAGAACAAAGCTTAGAATAGAAGCATTTTTAGATATGTTATTAGATTTAAAAAAGAGAGGTAATAAATGAGGATCTTAGGAATAGATTTAGGTAGTAGAGAAGTAAAAATTGTGCTTATGGAAAATAATAAAATAGTAGATAAATTTAAAATGAGTACAGTTAAATTTTATAAAAATTATTGTAATTATGATGAGAAAATAACAGTTGATTTAAAAAAACTAGGTATAGAAAATATTGATATTGGAGTATCTACAGGATATGGTAGAAATAATACTGATTTGAAAATGTTTACTCCAATTAATGAAATAAAAGCTCATGCTTATGGAGCTATACATCAAACAAATAAAAAAGATTTTATTTTACTTGATGTAGGTGGACAAGATGTAAAAATAATAAAAGTAGAAAAAGGTGTAATTACTGACCTTGATTTAAATGATAAATGTGCAGCTTCATGTGGGAGATATCTAGAGAATATGAGTAATGTACTTGAAATATCATTAGATGAGTTATCAAATCATTATATAAATCCAGTAGAACTTAATTCTACTTGTGCAGTATTTTCTGAATCAGAATTAATTGGAAAAATAGCTGAAGGAAATAGTGTTGAAGTACTTTGTGCTGGAGTAAATTACTCTATGTATAAAAGGCTTCGTCCTATGCTTACAAAATTTTTATCTGATGAATTGATAATAAGTGGTGGAGTAGCAAAAAATAAGGCAATAAAAGAGTATCTAAAAAATGATTATAATAACATTTTAATATTAGATGAACCACAATTTAATGGAGCTATTGGATGTTGTTATTATGGAATGAATTTTTTTGAAAAAGAATAATTAAATTTAAAATGTAAAAGATTGTATTTAGAAAAGGAGAATAAAATATGTATATATTACAAACAGAACATAGTTTTGATAGTGCACATTTTTTAAAAGGATATAATGGTAAATGTGCTAATATTCATGGACATAGATGGAGAGTAGTAGTAGAGATAAAATCAAATGAATTAGTAGAAGAGGGACATCTTAGAGGGATGATAGTAGATTTTGGAGACTTTAAAAAAGTTGTAAAAGAATTTGTAGATTTTCATGACCATGCATTAATAGTAGAAAAAAATAGTTTAAGTAAAGCACTTTTTGATATGTTAGTAGCAGAAAATTTTAGAATAATAGAAGTAGATTTTAGACCTACGGCAGAAAATTTTTCAAAATATTTTTATAATGAATTTAAAAAAAATTTTGATGTAAAAAGAGTAACAGTATATGAAACGCCAAATAATAGTGCTATTTACGAGGAGTAAAAATGAAACAATATAAAATAGTAGAAAAATTTATTAGTATAAATGGTGAAGGACAAAGATCAGGAGAGCTTAGTTTATTTATTAGATTTCCAAATTGTAATTTAAAATGTAGTTATTGTGATACAATGTGGGCAAATGAAGAAAATGTAGATACCATTTATATAACAATAGAAGATATAAAAAATGATATAAATATGTATAATGTCAAAAATATTACTATAACAGGAGGAGAACCTCTTTTACAAGAAAATATTGATGAGATTATAGAAGATATATTATCTATAAAAAATAATATAAATATTGAAATAGAAACAAATGGAAGTATAGATTTATCAAAATTAGATAAAGTAAATAGAGAAAAAGTACACATTACTATGGATTATAAATTACCAACAAGTAAAATGGAAGAGTTTATGAAAGTTGAAAATTTTGATAAATTAACACATAAAGACACTATAAAATTTGTTGTAGGAAGTAATTATGATCTTATTAGAGCAAAAAATATAATAGAAAATCATATAAAAGAGGGGAAAATATATTTTAGTCCTGTATTTAATGAGATAGAAGCAAAAGATATAGTAGAATTTATGAAAGAGTACAAATTAAATAATGTAAGATTACAAATGCAAATGCATAAAATTATATGGAATCCTGAAGAAAGAGGGGTATAAAATACTATGAATAAAGAAAAAATAGCATATCATGTAAAAGAAATACTGAAATTAATAGGTGAAAATCCTGAAAGAGAGGGACTGCAAGGAACACCTATGAGAGTAGCTAGAATGTATGAAGAGATATTTGAAGGATTAAAATATACAAATGATGAAATAGCTGAAATGTTTGGGGTAACATTTGATGAAGAAGATTGTTATATAGAAAATAATAAAGATATGGTTTTATTAAAAGATATAGAGATTTTTTCTATGTGTGAACACCATTTAGCACTTATGTATAATATGAAAGTAGCAGTAGCTTATATTCCAAAAGAAAAAATTATTGGATTAAGTAAAGTAGTAAGAATAGCTGATATGGTAGGAAGAAGACCACAATTACAAGAAAGAATCGGTAAAGATATAGCAGAGATTATGCAAAAAATTACTGAAACAGAAGATGTAGCAGTAATTATAACAGGAGAACATGCTTGTATGACAACAAGAGGTATAAAAAAACCAGGAACTAAAACTTTGACTACAACTCTTAGAGGGAAATTTAAAGAGGATAAAGAGTTATTAAATAATTTATTGTCAATGTTATAAAATAAAGAAAAAATTTGGAACCACTAGATAAACACAGATTATCATATGATAGAAAAATTAATAAATAAAATTAGCCACGGAAAAACGCGGATTTAAAAAAGTTACACGAAGAACACAAAGATAGAAAAACAGAACCACGAAGAGAAAAGATTAAGAACTACAAGATTAATGCAGATAAACCCAGAATAAAAAATAGACTAGAAGAGAATAATAGAGAAAACTTAAAAATTAAATAAAAATGCAGTTATAGAAAATCAATATCCGTAGAAACTAGCGCAAAGATTTTTTGCTTACTTTTTTATCTTTAAAAAAGTAAGTCGCCAAAGGCGAAATAGAAAAAAAATGCACGAAGTACACAAAGAGAAAAAAATAGAACCACAAAGAGAAAATTCTTAGTGGTTCTCAATGGTTTTCTTCGTGTTCTTTGTGTAACCAATCCGTGGCAAAAAATATAAAAACTCTGTGTAGCTTAGTGTTCTCTGTGTCTCTGTGCTGAAAAAATATAAAAATTCGTGTACTTTGTGTAACCAAAAATCCGTGATAAAAATCTAGTGTTTTCAAAAATTAAATTTATTTAAAAAAGAAATTTAAGGAGGCAGGAAAAATTGAAAGAAAGAATAAATAAAGATAGAGCAGTAGTTGTATTTAGTGGTGGTCAAGATAGTACAACACTTTTATTTAAAGCAAAAAAAGAGTATAAAGAAGTAATAGCTCTTTCATTTGATTATGGACAAAAACATAAATTAGAGCTTGAATGTGCAAAAGAGATAACTAAAAAATATAATATAGAGCATCATATATTAGATATGAGTTTATTAAATCAATTAGCTCCAAATGCACTTACTAGAGTAGATGTAAATGTACCAAAAGGTGAAGTTGATGGAATTCCAAATACATTTGTTGATGGTAGAAATATGATTTTTCTTACTTTTGCAGCAGTTTTTGCAAAACAAAGAGATATAAATATTATAATTACAGGAGTATCACAAAGTGATTTTAGTGGATATCCAGATTGCAGAGATCATTTTATAAAATCATTAAATACTACACTAAATCTTGCTATGGATTATCAATTTGTAGTCGAAACTCCTTTAATGTGGCTTGATAAAGCTGAAACATGGAATATGGCGTATGAATTAGGAGTATTAGATATTATAAAAAATGATACACTTACTTGCTATAATGGAATAAAAGGTGATGGATGTGGAGAATGTCCTTCATGTGTACTAAGAAAAAAAGGTTATGAAGAATTTGAACAAAGATTTTTAAATAAATAACATAAAAACGCTAGAATTTTAAATAATTCTAGCGTTTTTATAAAATCAAAATTTCAATTCATATTAAAATTTTTTCAAAATTTCAATTCATATCAAAATTTTTTCAAAATTTCGATTCTATTAACTCTTTCATTTATAATACCACTTGCATGGTCTCTATCTTTTACAGATTCAATAGGAATATTGTAATATTCACTAATTACTTTTTTTACACGTGGTCCACAGAAATTTCCTTGACATATTCCCATACCTGCACGAGTACGTCTTTTTATTCCATCTACAGATTTTATCTCTATTCCTCGAGAAAGTGCATCTAAAATTGTTTCTTTACTTACTTGTTCACATCTACATATATATGTTTCATTGTCTAATAATGGCTTTAATTCATTATTTGAAAGTAATTCAGTTTTTAATTTTTTCTTAACAATAGCTTTTCTATATGGATTAAAATTTTCTTTTTTTTCAAAATTTTCTTTGTTTAATAGTATGTTTTCTACCATTTTAGCAATAGCAGGTGCACTTGTAAGTCCTGGTGATTCTATTCCTGCTACATTTATAAAATTCTTAACTTTACTTTCTTCTATAATAAAATCATGTCTATCACTAGTAGCCCTTATACCTGCAAAAGAACGAATAATTTTTTTATAATCAATATTAGGGATAGAATTTTTAGATTTTTCATAAATAGATTTTAAAGTTTCTATTGATGTAGAAGTGTCTTCTTTTGTATCAATTTCTTGTGCATTTGGACCAATCATTAAATTATTATGATAAGTTTTAGTAACTAACACTCCTTTTCCATGTTTTGTAGGAACTTGAAATATTACATGATTTACTATATCACCGTAGTATTTTTCAAATAACATATATTCACCTTTTCGTGGAATGATATAAAAATCATCTATTCCTACCATATTAGCTATTTTATCACTATAAAGTCCAGCACAATTTATTATATATTTTGATTTAAATATTTTTTTAGTAGTTTCAACTATAAAAAATTCATCTTTTTTTATAGAAATAACTTCATTATTTAAAAATAATTTAACTCCATTTTCAACAGCATTTTCAGCAGCAGCAATAGTTACTTCATAAGGTGAAACTATTCCTACATCTTTGCAGTATAGAGCATATTTAACATTATCATTTATATTAGGTTCAATCTCTTTTATTTTATCTTTTGTTAATATTTCTAAATTTTTTACACCATTTTTTTTACCATTTTCCATTAATTTTTTTAGTGATTCTAAATCTTCTTCATTATATCCTATAACTAAACTTCCTATTCTTTCAAACCCAAAATTTAATTCAGAATTTAATTTATCATACATCTGATTTCCCTTGTGAGAAAGTTTAGATTTTAAAGTTCCATGTTTTGCATCATATCCACCATGAATAATTCCAGAATTTGCCTTACTAGCTCCACAACTAACGTCATTTTCTTTTTCTAATAGAGCAATTTTTATATTATATTTTGATAATTCTCTAGCAATAAGACTTCCAACAACACCAGCACCTATAATTATAATATCATACATAATATCTACCTCTTTCTATGACAAAAGCTTTGTAATAAAAGTATAGCTTTAATTTATCTAAATTGTCAATAATAATAAGGATATAATTTCCAGAGTTTATTAACTAGAAAATAATTACTAAAAATAAATTATTTCAAATTGACTAAAACTATTAAATTATGATAGTATATCCTTGGAGTATTATATTTTATATAGATAGGAGAGAAACAATGCTTAAAACAATAACTAAAATTTTTGGGACAAAAAATGATAGAGAAATCAAAAGAATAAGAAAAATAGTTAATGAAATTAACAAATTAGAGCCAGAAATGCAAAAACTTAGTGATGAAGAATTAAAACAAAAAACAGTAGAATTTAGAGAAAGATTAGATAAAG
The DNA here is from genome assembly GCA_020063625.1 of Fusobacteriales bacterium. GTDB lineage: Bacteria > Fusobacteriota > Fusobacteriia > Fusobacteriales > Fusobacteriaceae > Hypnocyclicus. The sequence continues at coordinate 40,441 of JAICDD010000013.1, read as the reverse complement.
GTGAAACATTAGATCAAATTTTACCAGAAGCATTTGCAGTAGTAAGAGAAACTTCTGTTAGAGTGCTTGGAATGAGACATTATGATGTACAATTAATAGGTGGGATTGTACTACATGAAGGTAAAATAGCAGAGATGAAAACAGGGGAAGGTAAAACACTTGTTGCAACTCTTGCTGTGTATTTAAATGCACTACCAGGTAAAGGAGTACATGTAATTACAGTAAATGATTATCTTGCTACACGTGATAGTGATTTAATGGGAAGAATATATAAATTTTTAGGATTAACTGTTGGAGTTGTTACAAATGGGCTTCCAAATGAAGAAAGAAAAGCAATGTACGCATGTGATATATTATATGGTACAAATAGTGAATTTGGATTTGATTACTTAAGAGATAATATGGTTACTTCTGTTGAGCAAAGAGTACAAAGAGAACTTAATTACGCTATTGTCGATGAGGTAGATTCTATATTAATAGATGAGGCGAGAACACCACTTATTATATCAGGGCCTAGTGAACAAACTACAAAATGGTATACAGTGTTTAATGAAGTAGCAAAGCAGCTTGTAAGAAGTTATGAAACAGAAAAAATTACAGATCCTAAATTAAAAAAAGAGATGAATATTCCTGATGAAAAATGGGGAGATTATGAAGTAGATGAAAAAGGACATACAATAGTACTTACTGAAAAAGGTGTAAAAAAAGTAGAAAAAATATTAAAAATAGATAACCTATATTCACCAGAACATGTAGAACTTACACATTATTTAAATCAAGCTTTAAGAGCAAAAGAACTATTTAAAAGAGATAGAGATTATCTTGTAAGAGATGGAGAAGTAATAATAATAGATGAATTTACAGGAAGAGCACTTGAAGGTAGAAGATATTCTGAAGGACTTCATCAAGCAATAGAGGCAAAAGAGGGAGTAAATATAGCTGGAGAAAATCAAACTTTAGCATCAATTACTCTTCAAAACTATTTTAGAATGTATAAAAAATTAGCAGGGATGACAGGTACAGCTGAAACAGAAGCTGCAGAATTTATGCATACATATAAATTAGGTGTAGTAGTTATACCTACAAATAAACCAGTAATAAGAGAAGATAGAGAAGATATAATTTATAAGACTCATGCTGCAAAAGTAAGAGCAATAGTTAATAAAATAGAAGAATTACATAAAAAAGGACAACCGGTACTTGTAGGGACTATATCAATAGCAAATTCTGAAATGTTATCAGAAGCATTAAAAAGAAGAAAAATACCTCATAATGTATTAAATGCTAAATATCATGCAAAAGAAGCAGAAATAGTAGCTCAAGCAGGAAGACTTGGAGCAGTTACTATTGCTACAAATATGGCTGGTAGGGGTACAGATATTATGCTTGGAGGTAACCCTGAATTTATGGCTATAGGAGAGCTTGGAAGCAGAGATCATGAAAATTATAGTGAGGTATATGAAAAATATAAAGCTCAATGTGAAGCTGAAAAACAAAAAGTAATAGAAGCTGGAGGATTATTTATATTAGGTACTGAAAGACATGAAAGTAGACGTATAGATAATCAGCTTAGAGGACGTTCTGGAAGACAAGGAGATCCTGGAGCATCAGAATTTTATCTTTCATTAGAAGATGATTTAATGAGATTATTTGGTTCTGATAGAGTAGCTAGTGTAATGGAAAGATTAAATATACCAGAAGATGAGCCTATTACACATCCACTTATTTCGAGAGCAGTAGGAAATGCTCAAAAGAAAGTAGAAGCGAGAAACTTTGGTATAAGAAAGTCATTACTTCAATATGATGATGTAATGAATAAACAAAGAGAAGCAGTATATAAAAGTAGAAATGCTGCTATTATGAAAGATAATTTAAAAGAAACTATTCTTGAAATGTTAAGAGATGTAGTAAATGCAGAAATATCTGCTAAACTTAGTGGAGAGCTTACAGAAGATTGGAAAACAAAAGAATTATCTGATAGATTATATGAATTATATGAATATAATTTAGATATAGATAAGATAGTAAAACTTACAATAGATGAAATCAAAGAGTTAGTATACAATGACTTATTATCAATATATGAATTAAAAGAAAAAGAATTTGGAGATGAAATCTTTAGAAAACTTGAAAAATATATTTTACTTGAAGTAACAGATTCTAGATGGAGAGAAAATTTAAAAACACTTGATCAATTAAAAGAAGGAATACATTTAAGAGCATATGGACAAAGTGATCCATTAGTTCATTATCAATTATTATCTTCTCAAATCTATGCTGAAATGATAGGAACAATAAAAGAAGAAGTAACATCATTCTTATTTAAAATTAGAATTAAAAAAGAGGAAAATATAAAATTAAAACATAAAAGAAATGATGAAAATGTAAATTATATTCATCAAAATGAAACAGGAGAAGTAGAAAGACAACAACCTAGAAAAAGTGATAAAGTTGGAAGAAATGAGCCTTGTCCTTGTGGAAGTGGTAAAAAATATAAAAACTGTTGTGGTAGATAAAAAATGGCAGATAGAATAGTCTAATTAATAGGGGCAATTTTCTATCTGCCTCATTTATTTAGAATGAGGGAGTTTTAATGTATAAAGATATAAAAGAATTTATTGTAACTGAAAGTGATAAAAATAGTAGATTAGATAGTTATATTAGTATAAATATACCAGAAATTAGTAGAGTAGAGATACAAGAATTTATAAAAAATGAATATATAGAAGTTATAGGGACAAATAAAAAAGTAAAAGCTAGTTATAAATTAAAAGGAAATGAAAAAATAATAGTAAAAATTCCTGAAAGAGTAGAACAAGAATTAATAGGTGAAAATATAAAGTTAGATATAATATATGAAGATGAAGATATTTTAGTGATAAATAAACAACCAGATTTAGTAGTACATCCAGGAGCTGGAAATGAAACAGGTACTTTAGTAAATGCTATTATAAATTATTATCCTGAGATATTAAAAGTAAAAGGAGAAAGAAGACCAGGAATAGTTCATAGACTTGATAAAGATACAAGTGGTGTTATAGTTGTAGCTAAAAATGATATAGCATATGATAAATTAGTAGAAAATTTTTCAAATAAAAATATGAATAAAACTTATCTATGTATTGTAAAAGGAAGATTAAAAGAAAAAGAGGGAAGAATAGAGAATTTAATAGGAAGAAATCCAAAAGATAGAAAAAAAATGGCTGTAGTAACTAAAAATGGGAAATTAGCTATTAGTAACTATAAAGTATTAGATGAAAAAGGAGATTTTAGTTTAGTAGAAGTAAATATTGAAACAGGAAGAACACATCAAATAAGAGTACATATGAAATATTTAAATCATCCTATTTTAGGAGATGAAGTTTATGGGAAAAAAAGTAATTTAGTTAATAGACAGATGTTACATGCATATAAATTAGAGATGAATCATCCAATTACAAATGAACTTATGATTTTTAAAGCAAAAATACCAAATGATTTTATTGCTGTATTAAATAAATTAGAATTGAGAGATGAGATTTATGAATAAATTATATGAATTTGATAATAATTATAATAGTCCAATAGGAGTAGATGAAGCAGGAAGAGGACCTTTAGCAGGACCAGTAGTTGCAGCATGTGTTAGAATAAATAAATATATAGAAGAATTTGATATGATAAATGATTCAAAAAAATTAACAGAAAAAAAAAGAGAGAAACTTTTTGATATAATTTTAGAAAATTGTGAAGTAGGAATTGGTATTGTTGATGAGAAAAAAATAGATGAAATAAATATATTGAATGCTACATTTTTAGCAATGAATACAGCTATTTCTCATTTAAATGTAAAAGATTCTATTATTCTTGTAGATGGAAATAAAAAAATAAAAAATTGTAATTATAATCAAGAAACAGTAATAAAAGGTGATAGCAAAAGTTTAGCAATAGCAGCAGCTTCTATTATTGCAAAAGTAACAAGAGATAGAATAATGCTAGAAGAAGCAAAAAAATATCCAGACTATAAATTTGAAAAACATAAAGGATATGGGACTAAAGAGCACAGAGAATTATTATTAAAATATGGAGCATCACCGATACATAGAAAAAGTTTTTTAACTAAAATTTTAGGAAAAGATGAAAGTAAAGGAGAATAAAATCTTAAACTTTTTTAAAAATTAAGTCGACTTATTTAAATAATAATTTAATAATAATAGTGTATACAAAGGGTGATTAATGTGTTGAAATTTATAGAGAATATAATAGCAAATAAAATAATAGAAAAACAAGATATAACACATCTAAAGCCTGGAATGATAGTAAATGCACGAGTATTAGACAATAAAAAAAATAGTGTAGTTTTATATATGAATGGCATAAAAATAGAGGCTAAAAGCAATAAAAACATAAAAGTAAATAGTGTAGTAAAGTTGAAAATAACAGATATAAAAAATAATGAGATATTTGTAAAAATAATCGATGAAAATAGTGTAGAGTTTATTGATAAATCAAAATCTGATATAGATATTCAAAAAGAATTTATGACTCTATTAGTAAAAGAAAAAATTTTATTAAAACCAGAAAAAATAAAAGAACTAGTAAAAAAATATAAAATGTTTGATAAAGAAAAACAAAATATATTTTTACAAAAGGCACTTATAATAGCAAATGAAATAAATAAGCTAAATGATAATGAAAGAATTGAACTATTACGAAAATATTTTTTATATGAAAATGGAGAATTAGAGTTAAAAAAAATAGAGATAAATGAGAAACTATTTGAAAACTTAAAACAGGAATATATTAAATTTCAAAATACTAATGAAGAGTTATATGAGGTATGTAAAGCTTATAATGAATATAATCAAAAATATGGCTATTTATTATACATGTTTGGATTAATAACAGTAGATAAACCGATAATAGTAAAAGAGAAAATAAATTCTAGAAATAAAGAAGAAGAAAAAGAGTATATAATTATTATAGAATTTAAGAGATTAGGAAGAGTAAAATTAACAATTACAATTAAAAATAAAAATATTTATACAAAGTTTGAATTTGAAAAAATGGTATCAAAAGTAGATATATTAAAAAAAATAGAAATAACTAAGGATAAATTAAAAAAAATAGGGTATAATTTAATTGTAAGCGATATTTTAATAAAAATAGATAATATACAAAAAATAGATAATTTAAACTTAAAGGGGTAAATTATGGAAGATGATGTATTTATAATAATCTCAGAGATGATAGATTTTTTAAAAGATTTAAATGATGATGAAGAATTTGAGGTAAATGAAATCTAATGAATAAAAGAGAAATAGGACAAAAATATGAAGAAATATCTTTAAAATACCTTGAAGATAAAGGAATAAAAATACTTGAAAAAAACTATTATGGAAGAGGATTTGAAATAGATATAATAGGAAAGGATAATAAAAATATTATTTTTTTTGAGATTAAATATAGAAAAAATAAAAAATATGGTTATGCAGAAGAGAGTGTAGATTATAAAAAGAGAAAAAGGATGATAAAGGGAGCCATTAATTATTTAATAAGAAATAATTTGCAAAATAAATTAATTAGATTTGATATAATAGCAATAAATGATAATAAAATAAATTGGATAAAAGATGCATTTTGGGGTGATGATATTGGAATATAGATGTATTAAATGTGGCTCAGAAAAATATATTGTAAAAACAGTTTTTTTACCTGAAAAAGAACCAGGAATAAAATTAGAAGTTGGTAAATATTATTTTAAAACTTGTATTCACTGTGGTTTTACAGAGGTATATAATGCAAAAATTGTCGAAGATAATAAACAACTTACACCAGAATTTTTATAAATTTATTCATAGATATTTTTTCTATGATAAATGTATTTTATGTAAAAAATCTACTGACAATAATATGTATATATGTTATAATTGTTTTAAACATTTAAAATCAATAGCGAAGCTAAGAAATATAAAAAATATATATTATATCTGGAATTATGAAACGTTATTAAGAAAATTATTAAGAAATTATAAATTGAATCGTATAAAAAATTTGGAAAATATTATTGTAGAGATAATAAAAGATGATTTTTTTAAAATTTTAAATAAAAAAAATATAGACATAATAATACCTGTGCCGATAAGTAATAATAGAATTAGAGAGCGTGGTTTTAACCAAGTAGAAGAAATTTTAAAAAAATTAAATATTAAATATTTAAAAGCAAAAAGAATAAAAAATACTAAAAAAATGAGTAAAATTTTAAATGAAAAAGAGAGAAAAGAAAATATAAAAAATGCTTTTAAAGTAGAAGGTAGATTACAAAATAAAACTATATTAATAGTAGATGATGTAATTACTACTGGTTCTACAATAAATGAATTAATAAATACAATTAATAAAAAATACAGGATAAAAGAGGTCTATATTTTTACGCTATCAATAACAAAGACAGCTAAAAAAATATTAAATGATGGGAGAGATTAGAATGTTACACAAACATACAAAATGTATTAACTGCGGAAAAACTTTTTTACAAGTAAGGAAAAATCTTGATTTATGTCCAGATTGTATGAAAGATGCAGAAGCTCATTTTAGAGTAGTAAAGGATTATTTATATGATTATCCAGGAGCAACTGCAAAAGAGATAGCAAGAGAAACAGGAGTTGGAGAAGAGCTTATACTTAAATGGTATGACCAAGGAAGATTAGAAAAATCAGATGTAACACCAACAACTAAATGTGAAATATGTGGTAGATCAATATTAGCAGGAAGAATATGTAAAAGATGTCAAGAAGATATGAAAAGTGAACTTGGAGGATCTTCAGCATCAGCACAAGAAAATAAAGTTAAAAGACCATCTATGCATATAGCTGAAAAAAGAAAATAAAAATATTAATGTTTTAATGTGATTTGTCGATATATTTAGTAGGAGGATATAAAGGCTTTTTTAGAAGGAGAGGTGAATTGTGATGAAAGTTGTAGGAAATATCAATAGCATTTATGGGAAATATACAAAAGATGTAACAACCACTAAAAAAGCTACGGCAGTAACTAATAATAAAAAAGTAATTCAAGATAAGGTTGATATTTCTTTTAATGCTAAAAAAACTACAGTAGATAAAGCAGAAGTAAATTATCTAAAAGCAAAATTAAATGCTTCTAATGATAGAGCAGATAGAATAGCAGATATTAAGTCTAGAATTGAAGCTGGAACTTATAATGTTTCGTTAGATAAATTAGCTGATGCAATTTTAGATTCAAAGAGGGGATAATTTTTGGATAAATTAGTTGAAATATTGCAAAAACAATTACAACTTCATAAAAATGAATATGAATTAGCTTGTGATAGGTTTGATGCAATAGAAAAAAATGATATAAAAAAATTAAATAAAATTATATCAAAAGAACGAGAACTTACTAAAGAGATAGAAATACTTGAAAAACAAAGATTAGCTCTTTTTGATGATAAAAAAAATATTAAATTAATAGATTATATCAATGAATTAGATGATGAAGAGATGAAAAATATTTTATTAGAACTTCGAAATAAATTGAAATCTATTATTGAGGATATTGTTCAAAAAAATAATGACTGTAAAAATATAATAGAAATATCTAATGAGATGCTAGAAAAAGTATTAAAAGAATTATCTGGGAAAAAAGAGATAGGATATAATAAGTATAAGAAAAAAGAAAATGTATCAAGTAACAATTTATTAAACACTAAAATATAGCAGCTAGTCGAGCTGCTTTTTTAATAGAGGTGAACGTGAATGTTTAATAGTTTAGAAATAGGAAAAAGAAGTTTAGTTAGTCATAAATTAGCTATGGATACTACAGGACATAATATATCAAATGCTAATAAAGAGGGTTATAGTAGACAAATGGTAGATATGGAAACTGTAAGTATGCAAGACCCAAGATATGGTAGACTAGGAATAGGTTCAGAAGTAGAAACAATAAAAAGAGTAAGAGATAGTTTTATTGATGATAGAATAATGAAAGAAAAATCTGAAAGTGGAAAATGGGAGACAAAAGAGCTTAATTTAAAGCATATGGAATATATAATAAATGAACCTTCTGAACAAAGTATAAGAAATACTTTAGATGAATATTGGGGAGCGATGCAAGAACTTAGTAAAAACCCGGAAGATATGGCTATTAGAGCAAATGTGAAAGAAAGAGCAGAAGAATTAGCAACAGCAATTTCTTCATCTTATGAAAGATTTCAAGCTCTTCAAAATAGTTTTGATGGTGATATAGAGTCTACAGTAACTTCTATAAATTCCTATTTAAAAAGATTAGCAGAAATAAACTCACAAATACAAAGAGCAGAAGCTGGTGGACAGAATGCTAATGATTTGAGAGATGAGTTTGACTTATTAACAGAAGAATTATCTAAAATAGTAAGTGTAAAGGTAATAAGAAAAGATGGAGAAAATGTTGTTTCTCTAGGTGGAAGAGTAGTTGTCCAAAAAGACCAATATAAAGAGATAACAGTAAAAAGAGACTCAAAAGTAAATCATGGTATGGCTCAATTATTGTGGGCAGATTTAGAAGAACCTGTAAGAGTAGAAAATGGTAACCTAAAAGGGTTAATAGAACTTCGAGATAAAGAAAGTGTAAAATATATGAAGTATCTAGATGAGTTGGCTATAGGAATAATAGATACTACAAATGAGATGAATAGAGCAGGATTTGACTTAAAGGGTAGAAGAGGTCAAGATTTTTTTGAAGATTTTTCAACATATCCTTTAGTTAGAGATATAAATAATGATGGAGGAAATGAAGCTTTAGTATATAAATTATCAGGTACAAAAGAGATAGCAGAATTAAAAAAACCTCTTTCAGAAGTATTGAAAATAGAAACACAAACAACAGATGCAAATGGAAATACAGTAACAACTAATGAACCATATAATGAAGAAGGATATTTTGAGATAAATGGAGTTAGGATAAATTATAATACATCTCAAGATAGTTTAGCAGATATTATTGAAGAGATAAATAAATCAAAAGCTGGAGTAGTAGCATCAGCTGGACCAAATGGAAAATTAAAAATAAGAGCTTTAAAAGATGAAGATTATTATATAAAAACATTAAATCAAAAATCAGGAACATTGTTAAATAAACTAGGAATTCTTTCAGTAGAAAATGCAGATTTTGATTTTAGGAAAGCAGATAGTATAACTAGTTTAAGTCCAGAGATAACAGGACAACCAAGAGAAGGTGCAGCTTTTAGAATGAGATTTGCTATTGAAAATGTAGATGAAATAGCAGCATCTGTAGGAGTAGATACTGATGGAGATGGAATACCTGATTCACCAGGAAATGAAGGTGATGGTAGAAATGCACTTAGAATGGCTTCATTAAAAGATAAAAAATCAATTGGAGATTTTACTTATGCAGAATTTTTTAAAGCAGTTATATCAGACCTTGGAGTTAGCTCACAAGAAGCTAAAAAATTTATGAAAAATCAAAAAGTAATGATAGATAATTTAGAAAAAAGAAGAGAAGCTGTTGTAGGAGTATCATTAGATGAAGAAATGGCAAATATGATAAAATATCAACATGGATATGATGCTGCAGCTAAATATATAACGACTGTTAATGAGATGATGGATACACTTATTAATAGATTATAGAGGTGTAGAAAATGAGAGTAACGGGAAAAATGATGACAACAAATGCAATTAGTAATATACAAAATAATATGGAAAAAATGGATATTACTAATGATAGATTGTCAAAAGGAACTAAAATTAATCTTCCTCAAGACAATCCAATTGGTGCTGTAAAAGTTATGTCTTATCAAACAGCACTTACTGAAATAGAAAAATATTTAGAAAATGTAGATAATGCAAAAACTTATCTTAATTCAACAGATGTATCATTAACTCAAGTTAGTGAAATACTACAAAGAATAAGAGAATTATCTGTACAAGCAGCAAATGATAGTTTTGAGCAAACTGCTAGAGATGCAGTAGCATCAGAAATTAATGAATTAATAGAACAATTAGTTGTTGTAGGAAATTCGAGTATCGGTGGAAGATATATTTTTGCAGGTTATAATACTCAAGAAAAACCTTTTAAAATATTTACTGGAGAAGATTTATTAAAAGAAGGAGAAGAAGCTAATCTTGATTTAATAGATGTAGAAGGAAATACTAGAAAAGATATATTAAAAGATGTACCTGTTAGAATTGATTATACTGGAGATCAAGGTGTAATGATGACAGAGGTAGACAAAGGAGTAACATTAGAGTATAATGTTACAGGAGATAAAATTTTTAAAAATAAAGATGGAGATCTATTTGAGGAACTATTGTATTTAAGAGATAGTATTTATAAAGGTGATGTAAATAAAGATACAGATAATGATGGGCATACTATAGAATCTCAAATAGGTGAATTAGATAGAATATTTAATATGATAATGAAATATAGATCTCAAGTTGGAGCTAAAATGAGAAGAGTAGAACAAGTAGAAGCTAGACTTGAGGATAATAAAATAAGTATGAGTGATCTATTATCTAGAACTCAAGATACAGATATAACTAAATCTATAATGGATTTAAAAACACAAGAAAATGTTCAAAGAATGTCACTTTCTGTTGGAGCAAAGGTTATTCAACCAACTTTAGTAGATTTTGTAAAATAATAATTAATAATAATAGGTTGTGATAATTATGTCAAAACTGATACAAATAAATACTATAAATAGTAATATTAGAATTAGTAGCACAAGACCTAAAATGAGAATAAGTGGTCAAGATGCTACTATGAATCTTAGTAAAACTAAGTCTAAATTTAATATAAAAACTAAATCAGATACAGTAGAGATTCATAATTATCCAGCTGATAAACAATTATATAGAAAAAATCCTGTTGATTTACAAAGAGATATATCAAGTTATAGTGTTCAAAAAGGAAATCAAGGAATTAGTGAATATGTCCGAGATGGCGATAGAATGATGAGAATTGAAAATAAAGAAAAAAATGCTATAGCTAATATATCTGTAGAAAAAACATATAGAAATGGTAAAAAAGAGATAAATGTAGGATATTTTCCAAAAGAACCTATTCAAATTAGAGTAAAAAAAGGATATGTAAAAATAGATTATAAACCATATAAAATTAATTTAGATGTAAAGAAAAATCTGAATATAGATAGTAATAAAGGAACATTAAATATTGGAGTAGATAGATATCCAAAAGTTGAAATAACTACATATGATAATAAAATCGATACAAAAATATAGGAGGAATATATGAAGCTAAATACTTCAAGATTTGGAGAAATAGAGATAGTAGAAGAGGATATAGTAAATTTTAAAGATGGAATTTTTGGATTTGAGAATATAAAAAGATTTACTATATTAAATATAGAGGAAAATAATCCATTAATGTGGCTTTTAGCTGTAGATGAACCAGAACTTGCTTTTGTTATAATAAGACCATTTGAATTTAATCCTAATTATAGCTTAAATTTGTCTGATAAAGATGCAGAAGAATTAGAATTAGAAGCACCAGAAGATTCAGATATATTTGCTATTGTAGTAGTGCCAGAAGACCCATCAAAAATGACTGCAAATCTCCAAGGACCTATAGTTATAAATACTAAAAAGAAAATAGGGAAACAAGTAATTTCAACTAATCCAAAACACAAGTTGAAACACTATATTTTAGAAGAAATGCAGAAATATTTAGGGTAGGAGGAGATATGTTAGTATTATCAAGGAAAAAAAATGAAAGTATAATTATAGGTGATGATATAGAAGTAATTGTTGTGGATATAAAAGGAGATCAAGTAAAACTGGGGATAAAAGCACCAAGAAGTGTAAGTGTACATAGAGCAGAAGTATATGAAGAGATACAAGCAGAAAATAGAAAAGCAGCAGAAACACCAAAAGAAATATCTGGATTATCAGGATTATTTAATAAATTCAAGAAAAAATAGAGTTATATATAAAAACTTGTACTGTCAAGTTTTTATATATAACTTTTTTAATTAATTGCAAAAATAGCTATTTTATGATAAGATTTAGTGTAATTTTAAAAATTTAGGAGGAAATATAACTAATGATAGGTATTGGAATAGTTGGATTACCTAATGTAGGAAAATCAACACTTTTTAATGCAATAACAAAAGCTGGAGCAGCAGAAGCTGCAAACTATCCATTTTGTACAATAGAACCAAATGTAGGAATGGTAACAGTTCCTGATGAAAGAATAGAAGAATTAGCTAAAATAATAAATCCACAAAGAGTAGTAAATGCTACAGTAGAATTTGTTGATATAGCAGGACTTGTAAAAGGAGCTTCAAAAGGTGAAGGATTAGGAAATCAATTTTTAAGCAATATAAGAAATACAGCAGCAATTTGTCAAGTAGTTAGATGCTTTGATGATGGAAATGTAGTACATGTAGATGGAAGTGTAGATCCAATTAGAGATATAGAAGTAATTAATACAGAATTAATTTTATCAGATTTAGAAGCAGTAGAGAGAGCAATAGTAAAATACGGTAAACTAGTAAGAGCTAAAAACAAAGAAGCATTACAAATAATGCCAATATTAGAAAAATGTAAAAATCATTTAGAAGATTTTCAATTATTAAGAACACTTGAATTAACAGAGGAAGAATTAAATTTAATAAAAGTTTATCAATTTTTAACTTTGAAACCAATGATGTTTGCTGCTAATGTGTCAGAAGATGACTTAGCAACCGGAAATGAATATGTAGAAAGAGTAAAAGAATATGCAAAAGATTTAGGATCTGAAGTTGTTATAGTATCTGCAAAAGTAGAAGCAGAACTTGCAGAGATGGAAGAAGAAGATAAACAAATGTTTTTAGAAGAATTAGGAGTAAAAGAAGCAGGACTTAATAGACTTATTAAAGCTGGGTATAAACTTTTAGGGCTTCAAACATATTTTACAGCAGGAGTAAAAGAAGTAAGAGCATGGACTATAAAAGTAGGTGCAACAGCTCCAAAAGCAGCGTCAGAAATCCATACAGACTTTGAAAAAGGGTTTATTAGAGCAAAAGTTGTGTCATATGATGATTTTATAAAAAATAAAGGATGGAAAGGAGCTCAAGAAGCTGGAGTTCTTAGAATAGAAGGGAAAGATTATATAGTACAAGATGGAGATTTAATGGAGTTTTTATTTAATGTATAAAAACTTGAAAAAATATTAAAAAAATGATAGTATTGTATTAAAAAATAATACTATAGGGTGATGAAATGAAAAAGAAAAAAGAATATTTTATTGTGGATAGGGAAATACTTCCTACTTCTATTCAAAAAGTTATAGAAGTAAATGATTTAATACAAAGTGAAAAAATATCTAAGTATGAAGCTATTCAAAAAGTTGGAATAAGTAGAAGCACATATTATAAGTATAAAGATTATATTAGACCATTTTTTGAAAGTGGAAGAGATACAGTTTTTAATCTTTATTTACTTATGGATGATCATCCAGGTATTTTATCATCAATACTTGATGTTATAGCGAAATCAAATTTGAATATTTTAACAATTATTCAAAATATACCAATAGATAATCTAGCAGCTGCAACGATATCTCTACAAGCAAGAGAAGAAAAACTTCGTGATATAGAAATTACACTTGAAGAGATAAGAGGTATAGATGGAGTGAAAGATTTAAGAATAATTGGAAATAACTAAAACGGAGGATTTTTATGAAAATTACTGTTGAAAATTTAAAAGAACTAGCTAAAAGTGTAGAAAAAAATAATATTTCTGAATTTATTCTTGAAACAGAAGAAGGGAAAGTAATATTAAAAAGAGGTAGTTCTGAAGTAGCAAAAACAGTTGTACCACAAAAAGTAGAATATGTAGAAGAAGTAATAAACTCTGAAGTATTAACAGAAGAAGTAGTAGAAGAAAATAATGGAAATTATGAAGAAGTAATATCTCCAATGGTAGGAACTTTTTATAAAGCACCATCACCAGGAGCAGCACCATTTGTAAAAGAAGGAGATATAGTAAAAGAGGGAGACACTCTTTGCATTGTTGAAGCAATGAAACTTATGAATGAAGTAAAATCAAATATATCAGGAAAAATAGTGAAAGTACTTATTGAAGATGGGCAACCAGTAAAAAAAGGAGATAAACTATTTTTAATTGAGGCAAAATAAGCCTCTTATTTTTTTGTAAAATTAAATAAAAGATTGTCTTTTTTATAGATTAAAAAATTGTAAAGTCAAATTTAAAGACCGAAAAGCTAGGTTTAATTAATTTTTTATAATATTTTTCGGTTATTCAAATTAAACTTAATAAATTTTAGGAGGAAATGTGGTTAGAACTATAATTGAAAATTATCTAAAAATATTTTTTATATTAACACCATTTTTTATTTTATCAACTTTTTTATCAATGACTAGTACATGGAGTAAACATGATAGAAAAGCATTAGCAATAAAAGTAACAATTGCAATAACTATAATCACTATTATTTTGTTAGTTGCAGGAAATGCGATATTTAAACTATTTGGAATAACAGTAGACTCATTTAGAGTAGGAGCTGGGATACTTCTTTTATTATCCTCTATTAATTTAGTAAAAGGGAATGTAGAAACCCCAAATAGTGAGACAGAAGATATTGCAGTAGTACCATTAGCTATTCCAGTAGCAGTAGGACCTGCTACAGTAGGGACTCTACTTGTAATGGGAGCAGAAATTACAAAATATAGTGAAAAAATATTATTATTTATATCATTGATTTTATCAATTCTTTCATTAGGGATATTACTATATATAAGTAATATTATTGAAAAATTGTTAAAACAAAAAGGATTAAATATATTAATAAAACTTACAGGGCTTATTTTATCAGCTATGTCAGCACAAATGATACTTGTAGGAGTAGCAAATTTTTTAAAATAATTAGAAATAAATTTATCAGGAGGAGATTATGTCAAAAGTATCATTAGGACTTATTTTTGGTGGGCAATCACAAGAACATGAAGTATCACTTCAATCAGCAAAAAATATCTATGAAGCAGTAAATAAGGATAAATATGATATAAAATTAATAGGAGTAGATAAAGAGGGAAATTGGTTTTTATTTGATAAAGCTTTTTTAGAAAATGAAAATGACCCTAAAAATATAAAATTAAAAAAAAATGGAATTGAATTAGGATTTTCATTAAGGGGTAAAAATAGTAAATTGATAAAATTAGATAACAAAGAAGAGATAAATTTAGATATAGTTTTTTCAATAATTCATGGAACAATAGGAGAAGATGGAGCACTTCAAGGAATGTTAAAAGTTTTAAATATTCCTTTTGTAGGAGCAGGGATTTTAGGTTCTGCTGTTGGTATGGATAAAGAGATAATGAAAAGATTATTAATAAATGCAGGGATAAAAACATCAAATTATATTGCAATAAGAGAAAAAGATATTGTTGATTATGAAAAAATAGAAGAAAAATTAGGATATCCAATGTTTGTAAAACCTGCAAATATGGGGTCATCTGTCGGGATAAATAAAGCAAAAAATAAAACAGAATTAAAAGAAGCAATAAGTGAAGCATTTAAATATGATAATAAAATTATTATAGAGGAATTTATAAAAGGTAGAGAAATAGAGTGTGCTATTTTAGAGAAAAATGGAGAAATACTAGCTAGTGGAATAGGAGAAATTACCCCAAATTTAGATAAACATGAATTTTATTCATATGAAGCAAAATATATAGATGAAAATGGAGCTAAATTAGAAATACCTGCAAAATTAGAAACAGAGATTGTAAAGAAAGTACAAAATATATCAAAAGAAGTATTTAAAATTCTTGAATGTAAGGATATAGCTAGAGTAGATAGTTTTTTATGTGAAAATGGAGATGTTTATGTAAATGAAATAAATACTCTTCCAGGATTTACAAAAATAAGTATGTATCCAAAGCTTTGGAATGAAGAAGGAATATCATATTCAGAACTTATTGATATACTTATAAAAAATAATTTAAAATAAAAGAGTAGAAATTTATTAAGAGTTTTTACTCTTTTTTTATTTTTGTATATCTAAAAAAAGACTTAATGTTTTAGGTGTAAAAATTATTTATAAAATATAAAAATGATTAATAAAGTATATGAAATAATTGATTATATAATTTGAAATGGCGAATAAAATATAATATAATAGATATAGAGTGTGATAAGTTTATTTGGGAGGTATATTATGAAAATAAGTACAAAGTTATTTATAGGGTTCTTATTTATTTTTTTAGGTTTAGCAGGAATTTCATATAATCTTTCAACAAATACAAAGTTATTTGCAGAAAAAGGTGATGAAATAAATCAAAATGTGGAAACATTAAAAAAAATATCTAATGAAAGTATAGAAGTAAAAAAAATTCAAGATGCTTTAATAAAATTGTTTGCTTCGGCAAATGAATTTATCTATATTGAAAACCAAGAAGAGAAAGAGAGAGTATTAAAGAAATTTGAAAAAAATATAGATAATGTATATAAAGTATCAGAAAGCTTAGGATTAAAGGGGACATTAGATTTAGTTATAAAGTCACTTAGAAAAAATGTGGATAAATTAATAGAAGAAAAAGAGAAAGAATTAAAAATAAAAGATGAAATTTTTCTTTTAAATCAAGATTTAAAAAAAGCAATAGATAGTAATGATATAAATAAATCAAAAGAATTAATAAAAATTTTAGAAGAAAAAAATCAAGAGTTTATGAAGCTATTAGGAGATGAAAAATATACTTATTTAGGTAAAGTAGCTATAAGTATGGATTCTGTATATAATTCTTTGGCTCCATATGTAGATAAGAAAAATAAAGAAAATAGTTGGACAATAGATAATGTAAAAAGTATTTCAAAAGGTAATATTGAATTAATAAAATCAGTAGCAGTAAGAAATAGAATATATATAATTGTAATAGTAATATTCTCTATTATAGTATTTGCTGTATTAGTTAGAAGTATAGCAAAACCACTTAAAAATTTAACTGATATAGGTAAAAAATTATCAGATTTAGATTTAACAGTGGCATTTCCTAAAAAAATCCAAAAAAATGAAACAGGTTTATTAACTTTATCATTTAAAACAATGGTTGATACATTAAAAGAAACTATATATGAGATAAAAGAAGTATCAAAAAATGTAAAACATCAATCAGAAAATATATCAGATTCAGCATTAAAAACAGCGGCAACTACTGAGGAATTATCAGCAACTATAAATAATATATCAGATTCAGTATCTGTATCATTTAATAATTTACATGAAGTTGATAATAAAGTAAAAGCAATATCAGAAAATGCACAAGAAATGCTTAGTTTAGTAGATGAAATTAGTACAAATAATAGTTTAGTATTAGAAGAAACATTAGATGAAAAGAAAAATTTATTAAGAACATTAGAAAAAATATCATCAATTAGTGAAGACATAAAAAATAGTGCACAAGAAATAAATGTTTTAAAAGAACTATCATCAGAAATACATGTATTTATAAATAAAATTTATAAGGTAACAGAACAGACGAATATGCTTGCATTAAATGCTGCAATAGAAGCATCTAGAGCAGGTGAAGCAGGAAAAGGATTTGCTGTAGTAGCAGAAGAAATTAGAAAATTAGCAAATACATCAAGAGAAACAGCAGAAGATATAGAAGGGAAAATAAACCATATAACAGAAAAAATAGATGAGTCAGTAGATATTTCTAATCAAAATGTAGAAAAATTATCAGAAACAAATGAAGAGGTAAATAGTGTAGCAGAGACTATAGAAAAAATAGTTTCATCATTTGAAACACTTATAAATGAATTAAATAATATACATTTAGGAATATCTAATCAAACAGAAGATTTAAGACAATTACAAAATAATTCAAATGAGATAACAAATTCATTTGAAGAAATTAATACAAGAGTAAAAGAGATAGATGCAGCAGTTATGTCAACTTCAGAAGTAATAAATTCATTAGGAGAAGGTGCAACAGACCTTAAAGAAACATCCAATCATTTAGATGATATGCTTCATAGATTTAAGCAATAATATAAAAGAAGTCAAACTATTATTCTTAATAGTTTGACTTCTTTATTTTAATAATAGTATTTCATTATATTATTTATACAATAAAAAACTATTATTATGATTCATTAGTTAAAAATTATAACCATTTTTTTCTTTTAAATAATAAAAATATAAGAAACATAGCTATAATTGATGAAGATATAATTCCTATATAAGTTAATGGTGATTCTTGAAGTGGTAATTTCACATTCATCCCATAAAAACTTGTTATAATTGTAGGTATTTGAAGAATTATAGTTACAACTGTTAGTACTTTCATAGCAATATTTAAATTATTTGAAATTACAGAAGCATATGCATCCATCATCCCTGATAAGATATTACTATAAATATTAGTTACTTCAATAGCTTGTTTATTTTCAATTAAAGAATCTTCAAGAAGTTCTTGGTCTTCTTCATATAATTCTAATAATTTTCCACGTAATAGTTTCTCCATCATAATTTCATTTGATCTTAATGATGTTGTGAAATAAACTAAACTTTTTTCAAGATACATTAAAGTTTCTAATTCATAATTTCGCATAGAATTATGTAATTCTTCTTCTGAAGCATCAATTTTTTTATTTATCTCTTTTAAATAATTTAAAAATAATTTTGAATTTTCAAAGAAAACTTCAAAAATCATTTTGCTTTTTTTATTAGGATTTAATAGATTTTTTTCAATCATTTTTTCTAAAAATTCTATTTTATATTTTGTAGCAAATAAAACATAATTAACGCCTATTATAATTCCTAATGAAATTGTTTTATAAGGTATTTTTTCATTTTTTTCATTTTTTATAGGGACTTTTAAAATAATAAGAATAGTATCTTCATCAACCTCTATACGCGCTCTTTCTTCATCATCTAATGAATCATTTATAAAATCTGGATCAAAGTTTAAAAGACTTGAAAGCATATGTGTCTCGTCTGATGAGGGATTAACTACTTTTATTAGAGTATCATTTTTTGCTAAGCTTTTAACTTCAATTAATTCATTATTTTCTCTTTTGTAAAATTTTACCATATTTTTTTCCTCCTTGTGTTAATAAGATATTATGGGGGCTTGTACTTGGAATCATCATCACAATTAAAACAATCCATATTAAACACACTCCTTTTTAAAGATTTATATAATTATTATACCATTTTTTATGTAAAAAAATCTATCTTAAAGTTTTAAATTTCGCTATATTGTAAAAATATTTCAACGACTTTTTCTAAATATATTTTATCAGTTTCATCAAAATTTGAAAATTCATAGCTATCAATGTCAAGAACACCAATTAATTGATTATTTTTTACAATAGGAACAACTATTTCAGAATTTGAAGCAGAATCACATGCAATATGTCCATCAAATTCATGTACATTATCAACAATATAAGTTTTTCTATCTTTTGCACTATTTCCACATACCCCTTTTCCAAGAGGGATTCTAATACAAGCGTATTTTCCTTGAAAAGGGCCTAAAACTAATTCTTTTCCATCATATAGATAAAAACCTGCCCAATTTAAATTTGGAAGATTTTCAAAAAGAATAGCAGATATATTTGCAAGATTAGCAATATAATTTTTTTCATCAGAAATTAATCCTTCTATAAAAGTTATAATATTTTCGTATATATTTTTTTTATCTATTTTTCTCACCTCATTTTTTTATAATAATATCTCTACAATTTAAAGAATTTAAAATTTCTCTTAATTTTAATATTTTTAATAATTGATTTTCTGTAAGATTTAATATTTTTTTTACTCTATCAATTTCTAAATCAATTAAAATAATAAAAGCAATTAAAAAAGAGCAACTAGAATTAATCATTATAGTCAATTTTTTAATGATTTCATCATCTAATAAGTCAATTATTAAGTTTTGATTTGATTCAATAGTAGTTAAAAAATTGTCTAAATCATAAATAAAATGTTTGTTTGTTTTTAATGAAAAATGTAAAAGTTTTCTTTCTAAATTATCTGATTTTGCTGTTTCAAAAGATTTAAATCTTTCAATATTAAAATTTTTTGAAATATTTTTAATACGCTCATTATTATATTTTAAATAATAGTTAATAGAAGAAATATCAATACGAAGATTATATTTTTTATTATCAAAATTATTTTCATAAAATTTTTTAAGCATTTCTATCTCTTCCTTGATACTTGCAAATTCACTATCAGCAACTTCTAAAAGAGCACTAAGTCTAAAAAGTTTTCTTTTTATTTCTTTTGGGATTTCTACATATGTTTTGTATCGAAGTTTGTGGTCGATCGATGCCCATACATGTTGGAGTAAACTTCTTATTTGAACTTCAAATTTATAAGGATAAATAGTATTATTATCAGCAAATTTACATACATAATGTACAGAGATATATCCCATTTTATCATACTCTAAAAGGTTTTCTTTATCAGAAGAATTTTCATAATCTATTTCAAAATTATCTTTTAATATTTTTACAACATCATCAATTTCAGTGTTGTAATAAGTGATAACTCTAAGACCTATAATATCAGTAACATCATGAAAAGGATCTTTGTATTTAGGATATTTTTTTTCAACTTTTTTAATAAAACTTTTTATAGATTTAACTCGAGTTTCAAATTTTGCAGGAGTAAAATTATTAATTAAAAAGAGATAATTTAAACGTTCTTTTAAAAAGTTTGCAAATTTTTCATACTCACTAAAATTGTTTTCATATTTTTTTTGAATATCAAGTATATTTATATTCATAAAATAACCTCACTATATTTTTTTTACAGATTCTCTTATAACTAAAGTAGGCGCAGCAATGATTTCCTCTTTTTTTATCTGTTCTTTTGTGTTTATAAAATGAAAAAGTTTTTCTATAGCAATATCAACAATTTCATTTTTAGGTTGGTGTACAGTAGTAAGATAGGGATGATAATAAGTCCCTAACTCTAAATTGTCATAACCAATTACTGATATATCATCTGGAATAGAGTATCCTAATTCTTTTAAAGCTTTAATTCCTCCTAATGCTATTATATCAGATTGAAAGAAAATTGCCGATATGTTTTTTAATAAATCTTTATTTTCCATAATAACATTGTATCCATCATAAAAAGTAATATCACAATAAAGCATAAGATTTTTATCAATTTTAATTTGATGTTCTTTTAAAGCTCTTTCATAACCTTGACATCTTTCTTGGAACTCTATCTCCTGTGCCTTTTCACTTATTGTTAAAATGTTTTTATGATTATTTTTTATAAGATAATTTGTAGCAATATATCCACCCTCTTCATGATCTGTAAAAACTATAGTTGATTCTTGAGAAAAATATTTTGGTTTGTTATGTAAAAATATGTGAGGTATATTGTGAGAAAGAATATATTTATAGTCATCATGTGTAATTTCTGGAGTTGTTAATACAAGTCCATCAATTTTTTTTCTGTCGATTAATCGTTGTATGTTACTTTTTTTATTAAATCTATTTTCTGCAAACTCAATGATAGTATCAAAATTATTTTTTTCAATATTATATTGGACTCTTTTTACCATGGAATTTAGAAATAATCCAGATACAACATCATCAAATGTTTTTGGAAAGATAACTCCAATAGTGTTGGTTATATTAGAAGAACTAAGCCCTCTAGCGTTAGAATTGTATTCAAATCCAAGTTCAGAAGCAATTTTTTTAATTCTCTCTCTAGTAGCTTTTGAAATTCTAGGATTATCATTTAAGCTACGAGATACAGTAGAATGACTTACTCCTGCAATTTTTGCAATATCTTTAATTGTAATAGCCATAATTTCCTCCTTTTTTATGCACAAGTGTGCACAATCTTATTGTACTATATTATTAGATAAAAAACAATGTTTTTTTATAAAAAAATTATTAAAAAAACTAGTTAAAACAAGGTTTTTAAGAAAAAAATGTAAAAAAACAAAACAAAATTTTCAAAAAAAGTTGACTTTATGAAAATTTTGAGGTATATTTACTAATGTAAGAATTGTGCTAACGTGTGCACGAAAAATATTTAAGGAGGCATAAGATGGGAAAGTCTAAAAAAACTTTAGCTGAAAGAGAACAATTATTAGCATATAAACTTCTTTTTCCTAGTTTCTTAATAATGCTATTAATAGCAGCATATCCATTATTCAGTGTATTTTATACAAGTTTTACTAATAAACGTTTTGCTTCAACTCAAAAAACAAAAGTGGTTGGATTTGAAAATTATAAAAAACTATTATCAATAACTATAAAAAAACTTGATAATGAAGAACAAAATTCAAGAGAAGTTCTTCCAAAACAACCAACTAGATATAAAGAGTTGACAAGATTTAAATTTGGAAATACTCATTATGTAATAGGTGCAGCAGATCCAGATTTCTTGATCTCAATAGGAAATACAATCTATTTTACATTTTGGTCGGTACTATTAGAATTAATAATAGGATTAATAATAGCACTTGTGGTAAATTCAAATTTTAAAGGGAAAGGTCCAATGAGAGCTATAATGCTTGTACCTTGGGCAGTAATTACAGTAGTAAGTGCTAGAATTTGGGAATGGATGTTTAAAGCAAATAGAACAGGATTATTTAATACAGTTATATCAAATTTGGGTTTAGGAGATGGACAAGCATCATTTTTAACTGATAAAGCATTACAACTTCCTGCAATAATAGCAGTAGACGTATGGAAAACAGCACCATTTATGGCATTATTATTATTAGCAGGATTACAAACTATACCTACTTCATTATATGAAGCAGCAAGAGTAGATGGAGCAGGTTCAATTAGACAATTTTTCTCAATAACATTACCTTTATTAAAACCAACTATTGCAGTAGCTTTAATATTTAGAACTTTAGATGCACTTAGAGCATTTGATGTGTTCCAAGTATTATTAGCTGATAGAAGATATTCAATGGCAAGTTATAACTATACACAACTTATAAAATATAAGAATATGGGAATGGCATCAGCTATTGGAGTGATTATATTTATTATTATCTTTGGATTTGCAATAGGATATATCAAGTTTTTAGGGGTTGATGCAAATGATTAGTAAAGAAACAAAAAAAATTATTAACAAAATATTATTATATATATTAGTTATAATTATTGCATTTTATATGTTATTTCCATTTTGGTGGGCAGTAGTTTCATCATTTAAAAATGAAGCTCAATTACAAATGGTGCCAGCAACATTTTTACCGAGAGATCCAGTAACAAATAAAGTATTCTTTGATTTGAAAAATTATAAAGCTATATTTAGTGATGGGACATTTTTAAGAGGGTTAGTAAATAGTACAATAGTCGCTACATCAGTTACTTTACTTGCTTTAGCAATAGGTTCATTTTCGGCATTTGCATTAGGGAAACTTAGATTTAAAGGGAAAAATGCTTCTCTTTATATAATTTTAGCTATGACAATGTTTCCACAAGTAACAGTACTTACTGGATTATATGCTGTAATTAATGCACTTAGATTACCAGCAATGGCAAGTATGATATTATCGTATATGCTGTTTACATTACCATTTACAACATGGGTACTTACATCATTTTTTAAAGAATTACCAATAGAACTTATGCAATCAGCACAAGTAGATGGTGCTACACCATTTCAAAGTTTTAGGTATATATTATTACCACTTACAGCACCAGCACTTGTAACAACAGGACTTTTAGCTTTTATAGCTGCATGGAATGAATATTTATTTGCACTTACATTTACATCAATAGAACCATCAGCTAGAACTATACCAGTAGCAATAGCATTATTTACAGGAGCTGTATCAAGACAAGAACCATTTGGTGAAATAATGGCAGCAGCAGTTATTGTAACTATACCAATAATAGTTTTAGTGTTATATTTCCAAAAAAGAATTGTTGCAGGACTTACAGCAGGCGCTGTAAAAGGATAATTTTATTAAATATAATTTTCTATATAAGAAAACTGATATAAACAAAAAATATAAGGAGGGTATCATGAACAAAAAATTAATGACAGGTTTAATGACAGCGGCATTATTAGGAACAATGGCAACTTCAGCAGAAGCAGGATTATTTTTTAAAAAGAAAACAGAAGAACCAAAAATGAAAGATGAAAAAGTAGTAATAACTTTAGCATCAGGAGCTGTAGGACAAGAATTAGAAATCAACAAAAAAGCAGCAGCAATGTATATGAAAGAACATCCAAATGTAGAAATTCAACTTTGGGATACTCCAGATTCATCTTCAGACAGATTAGGATTATATTTACAATTATTAGAAGCAAAATCACAAAAAGTAGATATTTATCAAATTGATGTAATTTGGCCAGGAGATATGGCAGACCATTTATTAGATTTAAATCAATATGGTGGAAAAGAAGCAGCAGCAAAACATTTTGAACCAATTATTCAAAACAATACTGTTGACGGAAAATTAGTAGCTATTCCTTGGTTTACAGATGCAGGATTATTATATTATAGAAGTGATTTATTAGATAAATATAATTTAGAAGTTCCTACTACATGGGATGAATTAGAAAAAGCAGCTAAAATAATTCAAGATGGAGAAAGAAAAGGTGGGAATAGAGATTTCTGGGGATATGTATGGCAAGGAGATGCATATGAAGGACTTACATGTGATGCAGTTGAATGGTTAGATTCGCATGGAGCAGGTACAGTAATTAGCCCAGAAAAAGAAATAACAGTAAATAATCCAAAAGCTATAAAAGCAATAAATAGAGCTAAATCATGGATAGGAACAATTTCTCCAGATGGAGTTATATCTATGAAAGAAGAAGATGCAAGAGCGATTTGGCAAGGTGGAAATGCAGCATTTATGAGAAACTGGCCATATGCTTATTCATTAGGAAATGCAGATAATTCAGTTATTAAAGGTAAATTTGGAGTAGCACCTCTTCCAATGGATAAAGGTGGAAAACATGCAGCAGCTCTTGGAGGATGGCAATTAGCAGTAAGTAAATATAGTGCACATCCAGAAATAGCAGCAGACGTAGCATTATTCATGGCATCAGAAAAAGTTCAAAAAATGAGAGCTATAGAAGGATCATTTAATCCAACTATAAAATCATTATATCAAGATAAAGAAGTATTAGCAGCAGCACCATTCTTTGGATCATTATATGATGTATTTACAAATGCAACACCTAGACCATCAACAGCTACTGCGCCAAACTATGCACAAGTATCTCAAAAATTCTATCAAGCTGTATACTCAGTATTAAATGGACAATCAACAGCAGAAGCAGCTTTAGAAGATTTAGCATATGATTTAGAAGATATAACAGGATTTCCAATAAAATAATTTAAACTGAATACCTCTGAGAAGCTGAAGAGATTTCAGTTTCTCTTAGGTATTTTTTTCTAAATTTTTTATTAAATAGAAAATTTAGGAAAAAATAGTGAGAAAAATTACACGAAGAACACAAAGATAAAAAAATCAGAACCACAAAGAGAAAATAATCTAGAATCATAAATAATACTAATTATAGTGGATAGTAAAAAGTGATAGCAATTTTAAAATCAACGCAGAGTAACAGAGTAATTAGAGTATCGCAGAGAAAATAAAAATTAGCCACGGAATAACGCGGATTTAATTTAGCACGAAGAAAAAATTACACGAAGAACACAAAGAGAAAAAAATCAGAACCACAAAGGGAAAAGAATTATGGAACCACAAGATTACTACTAGATAAACACAGATTATCATCTCGTGTGAATCTCGTGGTTTCAAAAAAATACTTAGTGGTCCTTAGTACTTTTCTTCGTGCCCTTTGTGTAACAAGAAAATTCTGTGTTTCATCCTGTGTAAATCCCGTGGTTTCAAAAAACTTCGTGGTTCTTAGAGCTTTTCTTCGCGCCCTTTGTGTAACAAAAAATTCGAGTTCATTCGTGTAATTCGTGACTTAAATATATAAAACGCTGTATATATTAGTGCTGAAAAATATTAAATAATAAATTAATTAATATATAAATTTTAGGAGGAAAAATGTTAAACTGGTGTATTGTGAAAGAAAATTTTGACAAAGAAAATTTTATGTTAAATGAAACACTTTTTCATTTAGCAAATGGATATTTAGGAGTTAGGGATTCATTTGAAGAGGATTTTAGAGGGAAATTAAAATCAGTAAGAGGAACATATATAAATGGATTTTATGAAACAGAAGATATTCAGTATGGAGAAAAGTTATATGGGTATGCTGAATACTCTCAAAGTATATTAAATATTACTGATGTTCAAACTATATTATTAAATATAGATGGTGAGAGATTTTCATTATTAGAGGGAAATATAAAAAGTTTTAAAAATGAATTAAATGTAAAAGAGGGATATGTAAAAAGAGAGATTTTATGGGAATCAAACAGTGGGAAAGTTTTAAAAATAGATATAAAAAGAATGGTTTCTTTTACGAGAAAAGAATTATTTATAATAGAATATAATGTAACACCTTTAAATTTTAATGGAGAAATAGAAATTATTTCAATAATTGATGGTGATGTATCAAATATTACAGCTAGTGATGATCCAAGAATAGGGACAGCAAATGCAAAACATTTAGATGTAATTAGATGTGAAGTAAAAGAAAATATTGGAATAATAGAAAATAAAACAAGAAACTCAAATATGAGTGTAATTACATCTTGTACTCATGATTTAAATAAAGAAAATAGATTAAATATTGATAAAAAAGAGGATAAAATTATTTTTAAATTTTCTTTAGAAGCAAAAGAGAATGAAAAAATAGAATTTGTAAAATATAGCATATTTACTGATAGTGTAAGATATGAGAATAATTATATAGAAAATTTAGAAATATTAAAAGAAGTAGTAGAAAACGGAAAAGCTTTTTATTTTGATGCACAAAAAGTGTATTTAAATGAATTTTGGAAATCATCAGATATTATAATTGATGGAGATGAAAAATTACAAGAAGGACTTAGATATAATCTTTATCAACTTTTACAATCAGTAGGAAAAGATATGTATACAAATATTGCAGCTAAAGGAATATCTGGAGAAGGATATGAGGGGCATTATTTTTGGGATACTGATATTTATATATTACCATTTTTTATGTTTACAAATAGTTTCTTGGCTAAAAATTTATTAATGTATAGATATAATACTTTAGATAGAGCAAGAAATAGAGCAAAAATGATGGGACATCTAAAAGGAGCTTTATATCCATGGAGAACTATAAATGGAGATGAGTGTTCAGCATTTTTTCCAGCAGGAACAGCACAGTATCATATAAATACAGATATTGCGTATTCATTTATTCAATATTATTTAATTACAGAAGATAAAGAATTTATGCAAAATTATGGAGCTGAAGTATTATTTGAAACAGCTAGAGTTATGTTTGATATTGGACATTTTAATAGAGAAGGAAAATTTGTAATAAATGATGTAACTGGACCAGATGAATATACTTGTATTGTAAATAATAATTATTATACAAATGTAATGACAAAATATTTGTTTGAAAATACTAAATTAGCATGGGAAATATTAAATGAAAATAAAGAAAAATTACAAGAATTAATAAGTAAAATAGGAATTGATGAAGAAGAAATAAAAGCATTTGAAAAAGCTAAAGAAAATATGTATTTACCATTTGATGAAAAATTAAAAATTCATCCTCAAGATGATAGTTTTTTAAATAAAAAAGTATGGGATTTTAAAAATACTCCAAAAGAAAATTATCCATTACTTTTGCATTATCATCCTCTTACATTATATAGATATCAAGTATGTAAACAAGCAGATACTGTATTAGCTCATTTTTTAAGAGAAGAAGAGACAACTATTGATATTATAAAAAATGATTTTGAATATTATGAAAAAATAACTACTCATGATTCATCATTATCAACTTGTATATTTAGTATTATGGCTAGTAGACTTGGATTAAAAGAAAAATCTTATGATTATTTTATAAATAATGCTAGACTTGACCTTGATGACTTACATCATAATACAAAAAATGGAATACATACAGCAGCTATGGGTGGTAGCTGGATGGGAGTTGTATTTGGATTTGTAGGAATGCGTATTAAAAATGGAGAATTACACTTTAATCCGTTACTTCCAGACAAGATAAATAAAATAAAATTTAAAATTAATTTTAAACATAGAGAGTTAGAGATAACTTTAGACAAAGAAGGGTTAGATATAAAATTAATATCTGGAAATAGTCTAGATGTGTATATAAATAATAATAAAAAAACTGTAGAATAGAGGTGAAAAAATGAAAGATATACAACTTTTTATTTTTGATTTAGATGGAGTTATTACAGATACAGCTGAATACCATTATTTAGCGTGGAAAGAACTTTGTGATGATAAAGGACTTTTATTTGATAGAGAAGTTAATGAAAGACTTAGAGGAGTATCAAGAATTGATTCAATAAAAATTATTATGGAGCACAATAAAAAAGATGATATACCAGAAACAACATTAGTTGAATGGGCTACAGAAAAAAATGAAAGATATAAACAACTGATTCAAAAAGTTACACCAAATGATTTATTAGAAGGGATAACAGATATTTTTAATAAATTAAAAGAAAAAAATATAAAAATAGCTTTAGGGTCAGCTAGTAAAAATGCAAAAGCAGTTATAAAAAATCTTGGAATTGAGGAAATATTTGATTTTATAGGTGATGGATATAGTGTAGATAGAAGTAAACCAGCACCAGATTTATTCTTGTATGTAGCTAAAAATTTAAATATATCTCCTGAAAAATGTGTAGTAATAGAAGATGCAGTAGCAGGAATTGAAGCAGCAAAAAGTGCAGGTATGTTAGGAGTAGCTATTGGTAAAAAAGAAGATTTTACAAAAGCTGATTTTGTGTATAATAGTGTAAAAGACATAGATTTAGATGAGGTATCAAAATAAGAAAAAACGAGTTCTTAATTTTTTTAAGAACTCGTTTTTTAATATAAAATTATTCTTCAGTTGGTTCCATATGAATAGAAATATATAAATGTTGATTAGTAAATGCTTTTTTTAAATTATTTTCTATGGATTCTGTAATATCATGTACTTTTACAAAAGAATAATTTCTATCAACTAATATATGAAATTCAATAGCTATACTATTTCCTATTCTTCTTGTTTTAAGGTCATGGAAATTAATTATATCATTACAATTAGATATTATATCTTCTATTTTTTTTATCTCTTTTTCATCTAATGAACCTTCAATTAACTCATTTACAGTAGTATAAAGAATTGATAATCCTACTTTTATAATAAATAAACTTACTATAATTGAGGCAATAGGGTCAAAAATTATCCATTTATGACCAAATAAAAAAGCTACACCAATTCCAATAAAAGTACCAAGTGATGAAAAAGCATCAGACCTATGATGCCAAGCATTAGCTTTTAGAATAGGACTATCTATTTTATTTGCAACATATAAAGTTTGTCTATACATTATCTCTTTAATTATAATTGATAAAAAAGCAGCCCAAACTGCAATACTTTTTGGTGGTGAAATTTGAGCACCATTTAAAATAGAATAAACTTTCAAACTACCATTTTTCATAAGCATGATACCTACATAAATCAATATTATACTTATAATTGCAGTAGAAAGTGTTTCTATTTTTCCATGTCCGTAGTTATGGTCTTCATCTTCTGGTTTTTTTGAAAATAAAAAACTAAGTATAACTATAAAATCTGTACTAAAATCTGAAAGTGAATGTATTGCATCAGCTAACATAGCACTACTATTTCCGATAACTCCAGCAAAAAGTTTAAATATTGTAAGGAATAAATTTTCTATAGAACCAATAATAGTAATTTTATTAGCTTCTTTACTTCTATTAACTGTAGTCATTGTTCCCCCTATCTTTTTTTATTCTGAATAGTTTTTAATATATCTTTTATTGCTTCTTCAATAGAAGTGTAATTATTTATTTTTGTAGAATCAATAAATTTATCAATATCTTTTTTATTATATCCAAGAGATTCCATTGCTAAATAAATATCATCTTTTAAATTATTAATATGAATACTATCTTTTGTTTCAAAATTTTCTTCAAGACTAAATTTATAATCAATTTTATCTTGTATTTCAAATATTAATTTTTGAGCTTTTTTAGGTCCAAGTCCAGGGACTTTTTTTAATAAATTTATATCATTATTATATATTATTGTTTTTAAATCTTTTACAGTAAATGTAGATAATATAGCTATTGCAAGCTTTGGACCTACACCGCTTATATTTACTAATTTTTCAAAAAAATCTCTCTCTGTCTCACTATAAAAACCGTATAAAACATAAGCATCTTCTCTTATATGTGAATAAATATATAGTTTAACTTTATCATCTTTTATTTTTTCATATGTATTTAAAGAGATAAAGACTTTATATCCAATATTATTTATATCTAAAATTACTGAATCTACTCTTTTTTTTACTATTTTTCCAAATAAGTATTCGTACATAAAATTCCCCTTTTAAAATTATTCTGAATCAAGCCATTCTAAGTAAACTTCTTCAAATGGTTTTAATGCTCTATCAAGAATTCCATGAATTGTAGCAATGCAAAGTCCATAATTTATTATAGGTACTCCATTTTTTGTAGAAGCTTCTATTCTACTAAGCATCTCTTTTCTATTTAATGTACAACCACCACAATGAATAACTAATTTATACTCAGTAAGATTTTCTGGATAATCTCTTCCAGAGCAAAATTCAAATTTTACTTCTGGCTCTATGTTTTGTTTTATCCAACGAGGGATTTTCACTTTACCAATATCATCAGGTTGAGCATGATGAGTACAAGCTTCAGCAATAAGAACTTTATCATTTGGCTTTAAATTTTTTAGTACTTTAGCTCCTTTTACTAATTCAAATAAATCTCCTTTATATCTAGCAAAAAGTATAGAAAAAGATGTAAGTAATATATCATCTGGAGTATCAGCACTAACTTTTGCAAATTCTTGTGAGTCGGTTATTACTAATTTTGGTTTTCTTTTAAGATTTTCTAAAGTCCAACGAAGCTCACGCTCTTTACTTATATGAATAATTCCATCATTATCTAAGATATCTCTTATTGTTTGTACTTGAGGTAAAATAAGCCGTCCTTTTGGCATACCAGTATCAATAGGAATTACAAGGACAATATCATCACCTGGAGAAATAAGATCACCTAAAATTGAAGGTTGTTCAAAAGTTTTAGGTGAATATTTTATTATAAGTTCTTTTAATTCACTAATTTTAGTTTTATTTTTTGCAGATAATTCAATATATTTATAATTATTTAAAGTGTCTCTAAATTCTTTATTTATAGATTGAATATCTGATTTGTTTATAACAATAATAAATTCTGTATTATTTTCTTTTAAAAGTTCCATTATTTTATAATCAAAATCATTGAAACCGTTATAATCTATTACTAATAAAGCTATATCTGTTTTTTTAATTACTTCAATAGATTTTTGTATTCTAAGATTTCCAAGCTCTCCTACATCATCAATACCAGCAGTATCAATTATTACACAAGGTCCAATAGGAAGTATTTCCATTGCTTTAGAAACAGGGTCGGTAGTTGTACCAGCATAATCTGATACAATAGCGATATTTTGGTTAGTAAGAGCATTAATAAGAGTAGATTTTCCCATGTTTCTTTTACCAAATATTGCAATATGCAATCTATTTGCAGTAGGAGTTTTATTTAGATTTGACATAATTTCCTCTCTTTCTAGTTATCACGATTTGCAATAAAATCAGCTAAATCTATTAAAATTTTAGAATTTTTTCCAAAATTACTTAATAAAATTTCTTTAGCTTCTTTAGTTTTTTCTTGTAAAATTTCTTTAGTTTTTTCAAGGCCAAAAATAGATGGATAAGTAGATTTATTAAGTTCTAAATCACTTCCAACAGGTTTACCAATTTTATCAATATCTCCTTCAATGTCTAAAATATCATCTTTTATTTGAAAAGTCAAGCCAATTATTTCAGCATATTTTTTTAAAGCATTAGATTTTATATCATCTAAATCAGCAATAATTGTAGCTATTTCAATAGGTAATAATATCATTTTTCCTGTTTTATGTGTATGAATATATTGTAAAGTAGGAAGGTCTATTTGTTTATTTTCTGATTCAATATCAACAGTTTGACCACCAATCATACCATTGATTCCAGCATATTTTGAAGTTAATGAGATTATTTTTATAATTTTATCTGCTGGTAAAATATTTAAATTTTTTTCAGATAAAAGATAAAAAGAATGAGTAAGTAAAGCATCACCAATTAAAATACCATTTGCTTCTCCATATTTTTTATGAGTAGTTAATTTTCCACGTCTAAGGTCATCGTTATCAAGAGCAGGTAAATCATCATGAACTAAAGAGTATGAATGTATAAGCTCTATTGCACAAGCAGTAGGAATACCTTTATTTATATTAATATTTAGCATTTCAAGAGTAGCTAAAAGTAAAAAAGGTCTAAGTCTTTTACCACCATTTAATACAGAGTATCTCATTCCTTCTGAAATAACTTGAGGATAATTTAATTCATTAAAAAAATTTTCAAGATTAGTATTAGTTAAATTTTTATAATAATCAAGTTTAGCTTTAAGATTAGTAGACATTATTCCCCCTTTTCAAACTCATTAAAAATTAGTTTTCCATTTTCTTCTTTAATTTTTAATATTTTACCTTCTGATTTTTCTAGTATTTGACTACAATTTTGTATAAGTTTCATAGCTTTTTCATATTTTTTTATTGATTCTTCTAATGAAAGAGTTTCATTTGTTTCAATTTCATTTATTAAATCATCTATTTCTTTTAAGTTATCCTCAAAACTTTTACTACGTGCCAATATAAAAACACTCCTTTTGCTATCTAGTATAAAAAGTTAATACTTTTTTAGAATAATTTCTTTCATCTACTTTTTTTAATTCACCAATAGAATCTGGCATTTTTTCAGCGATAAAATGTTCAGCAATAATTATTCCATTTTCTTTTAATATATTAGTTTTTAAAATTCTTTTTATTACTTTTTCGCATATTTCATCATGATATGGAGGGTCCATAAATATTATATCAAATTTTTCATTTTTTTTATGTAATATATCAATAGCTCTAAAAACATCATTTTTATAAGCTCTACATCTTTCTTCAAAACCTAAATTATTTACATTTTCAATAATTATTTTCAATGCTTCAGGGTCTTTTTCTATCATTATAGCTTTTTTTGCACCTCTACTTATTGCTTCTAAAGCTATATTTCCTGTACCACTATATAAGTCTAAAAAATTACTATTTTCTACATATGGAAGTATTATTGAAAATAAAGATTCTTTTATTTTTTCAAGAGTAGGTCTAGTATCATGACCTTTTCTAGTTTTTAATTTTCTATTTTTAGCAATACCAGCAACAATTCTCATAATGTAACTCCTTTTGTATTAAAAATTTAATCTAAGTCCAAGTCCAACTACATCACCATTAAAATTATATGAAAGTATTGGAGCGAAGCTACCTTGAGATAAAGAGATATCAGTAGCTAAGTAAAGAGATGATGTAAAAGTAGAACCTATTCTAAGTGCAATTTGACCATCTATAAAAGTATCATAATCAGCAACCATATTTAGTGTAGCAAATCCAGTAGATGAACTAGATAAATAACCAGCGCCTAAACTAAAATTAATACTGTCAGTTGATGATAAACTTATTAAATCAGATGCTAATTTAAATTCTGTATTATTGTTATAAAGAAGAGCCTCAACATCTAAATTCATTGAATATGATAGTATAGATAAAGCAAATACTCCGATTAATAATAATTTTTTCATTATAATTCCCCCTTAAATTTTTTGAAACCACGTGATTCACACGGGATTTTTTGTCACGAATTACACAAATGAACTCTAATTTTTTGTTACACAAAGGGCACTAAGAAAAATACAAAGGACCACTAAGTATTTTTTTGAAATCACGGGATATAATATTCAGCACAGAGACTTTGGGCACACTGAGATACACAGAGTTTTATTTTGAAACCACGGGATTTACACAGGATGACACACAGGATTTTCTTGTTACACAAAGGGCACTAAGAAAAGCACTAAGGACCACTAAGTATTTTTTTTGAAACCACGAGATTCACACGAGACTTACATCAGATCCGTGGCTAATTTTTATTTTCTCTGCGATACTCTGATTACTCTGTTCCTCTGTGTTGATTTTTTTATTTTACTCCTTACTTTTCACTAATTTTTTTATCCTGTGTTCATTTTGTGGTTCCAAGCCTTTTTCTTTGTGGTTCTGTTTTTCAATCTTTGTGTTCTTCGTGTAATTTTTAAATCCGTGTTTTCCGTGGCTAAATTCTAATTCTTTTTCTCATTCATTTTTTTATTAATTTCTTCCACATATTGAATTCGAGCAAAATACTCTCTTATGTTCTCCATAGTTTCTTTATTTTGTTCTAACTCATATTCTAGCTTCATATGCTCACTATTTTCTAGATTACCAAGTTTTAATTTAGTAGTTATTTCTTTTTGTCTTTCAACAAGTTGTTTATAAAGAGTTCTCATCTCTTTAATAATTTTAATAGTTTCTTTACTGGGCATTTTAATCACTTCCTATTTTATAAACATAGCATCTCCAAAACTAAAAAATCTATATTTATTTTCAACAGCTTTTTTATAAGTATCTATCATAAATTCTCTATTTGAAAATGCAGATACTAACATAAGCAATGTAGATTTTGGTAAATGAAAATTAGTAATTAATGCATCTACTATTTTAAATTTATAACCAGGGTAAATAAAAATCTCTGTATCATTTTTTTGAGCAATAACTTTTCCATTTTCATCAACAGAAGACTCTAAAGTACGTACACTTGTAGTACCTACAGCAATAATTCTTCTATTTTCAGATTTTGCTTTATTTATAATATTAGCAGCTTTTTCAGGAATTTCAAAAAATTCACTATGCATTTTATGCTCTAATATATTATCTGTTTGCACTGGTCGAAATGTACCTAAACCTACCTCTAAATATATATCTACTATCTCAATTCCTTTATCCTCTATTTTTTGTAATAATTCTTTTGTAAAATGAAGTCCAGCTGTAGGAGCTGCAACAGATTCTCCTTTTTGAGCATAAACAGTTTGGTATCTATTTTGTTCTTCTAATTTTTCTTTTATATATGGTGGAAGAGGCATTTCACCTAATTTATCTAAAATTTCTTCAAAGATTCCATCATATTTAAATTCCACAATTCTGTTTCCATCTTCTTTTACTTCAAGTAAAGTTGCAACCAATTCATTAGCTTCACCAATATATAATTTTTGTCCAAGCTTTAATTTTTTTGCAGGTTTTAAAAGTACTTCCCATTTGTTTAGATCAAGTCTTTTTAATAAAAAGAGTTCTAATACACCACCTGTCTCTTTTTTTCCAATAAGTCTAGCAGGAATAACTTTTGTTGAATTTCTAACTAATACATCACCAGGATTAAGATAATCTATAATATCTTTAAATATTTTATGTTCAATTGATTTATTAGTTTTATCTACTATCATAAGTCTTGAATTATCTCTTGGATTAATAGGTGTTTGTGCTATTAATTCTTCTGGTAGATAATAATCAAAATCTTTTATATCCATTAAATTTCTCCTTTTTTCGCAAATATCATTCTAGGTATATTGTTATAATCATTTTTTATTATAATATTTTTATATTTATCTCTTTCTAAAAATGATTTTATCTTTTCACTTTGATTATATCCCATTTCAAATGCAAGAATTCCATCATTTTTGAGATGATTTATTGCTTCTTTAGATATTTTATCATAAAAGAAATATCCATTATTTTCAGCAACAAGAGCTAATTTAGGTTCATGAAGTTTTACTTCTGGCTGTAATTCTGCATATTCATAATCTGGAATATAAGGGGGATTTGAAACTATTAAATCAAAACTTTTATATTTAATATTTTCAAAAACATTAGATTTTATAAATTTTAAATTTTCACAATTATTTAATATACGATTTTCTTCAGCTACTTTTAATGCTTCATCACTAATATCAACTCCAATTACTTTAGAATTTGGTAATTCTTTTGCAAGAGTAATTGATATAGCACCACTACCACTTCCAATATCTAATATTTTAGGTTCTTTTACTTCACCTAAAAGTTTAATACACTCTTCTACTAATAATTCTGTTTCAGGTCTAGGGATTAATACATGTTTATTTACATTAAATTTATAGCCATAAAACTCTTCGTATCCTAATAAATATTGTATTGGAATTTTTTCTTTAGCACGTTTTTTTAATAAAATTTTTATTTTATCTAAATTTTCTTTGCTAATTTCTTTATTAAAATTTAATGATAACAACATTCTATTAATTTTTAAAATATGAGAAAAAATAAGTTCTACTTCTAATTTAGCATTTTGAATATTATGTTTTTTTAAATATTCTATACTTTCATTAAAAATAAAGCTATTTTTTTCTTTAAAATTATTTTTTGATAGAATATTGGAATTTTTTTTAGTATTAAAATTTTCAGATTGATTATTTGTAGAAATCTCTTTTAAAAGAGATTTTATTTTTTCTTTTTCTTCGTTATTTATAGGTCTTTCAAAATGTACATAAAGCATAATTCTATCTAGTCCTAAAACTTCTGAAATGATTTTTTCAGCATTTAATCTAGGATTTGAAATATTTTTTTTTGTTAAATATTCTGTAGAAAAATTTAATATATCAATAAGCTTATTCATTATTTTACCTCAGTTTTCAAATAACAAACCACAGGAAATACCTGTGGCTTATTCTTCACCTAAATTTTGTAATTGCTCAGTTTGGTCATATGTAATTAATGCATCTATTAATTCGTTTAAATCTCCATCAAGAATAGCATCTAATTTATGAAGAGTTAATTTTATTCTGTGATCAGTAACTCTTCCTTGAGGGAAATTATATGTTCTTATTTTTTCAGATCTAGCACCAGTTCCTACTTGTAGTTTTCTAGCATTATCTACAGCACTTCTTTGTTTTTCTAACTCTATTTCATAAAGTTTTGTAGCAAGTACTTTCATTGCTTGTTCTCTATTTTTTAATTGTGATCTACCATCTTGACAAGATACTACAATTCCAGTAGGAAGATGTGTAATTCTAACAGCTGAATCTGTCATGTTTACATGTTGTCCTCCAGCTCCACTTGCTCTATAAGTATCTATTTTAAGATCACTTTGATTTATTTCTACTTCACCAACATCCTCTACTTCTGGTAAAACAGCTACTGTAACTGTAGAAGTGTGTACTCTACCTTGAGATTCAGTTTCTGGGACTCTTTGTACTCTATGTACTCCAGATTCAAATTTTAATTTTGAATAAGCACCTTTACCACTTATAGAAAATATAATCTCTTTTAATCCACCAACACCGATTTCACTTTTATCTATTACTTCAACTTTCCATTTTTGTCTTTCAGCATATCTTGTAAACATTCTAAATAAATCTGCTGCAAATAGAGCTGCTTCATCTCCACCAGCTCCACCTCTTATTTCAATGATAACATTTTTTTCATCATTAGGGTCTTTTGGAAGTAATAATATTTTTAATTGTTTTTCTAATTCAGGGATTTTAGCCTCTAATTCTTTTACTTCTTCATGTATCATCTCTTTCATATCGGGGTCTTTTTCAGAATGGAGATCATTTTTAAGACTCTCATAATCAGATTTTACTTTTTTATATTCTTTGTATTTTTCTACAATTTCACTTAAGCTTGAAAGTGCTTTATTGTACTCCATCATTTTTTTTGGGTCACTAGCTACTTCTTGTGTACTTAATAATTGGGTTAACTCTTCACTTCTTTTTACAACTTCTTCTAGTTTATTAAACATTATTGTAGTTCCTCCTCTGTTATATCTTTTGCATTTTCAATAGTTTCTCCAAGCGCTGCTCTTAATGCTACAACTCCAACTTCTAATTGATCAAAATCAGGTTCTTTTGTAGTAATATTTTGTAATTTTAATCCTGGAGCAGCAAGTAATCTTATAATTGGATTATTTAAATGTCTACTTGTATATCTTTGAAATTCATAAGAAGCTCCAGCTACAAAAGGTAAAAGTAATATTCTAGTAGATAACTTCATTACTTGCTTCATAAATAGTGTATCTGGAGTTGGCAAGAATAAATCTACAATTGAATATATAATAATACTTATTATCATTACTATTAGTAAAAATGATGTACCACATCTAGGATGCAAAGTAGTGTATTTTTTTGCATTTTCTTTTGTTAATTCTTCATCATTTTCAAATGTATAAATAGATTTATGT
Organism: Fusobacteriales bacterium; assembly: GCA_020063625.1. Taxonomy (GTDB): domain Bacteria; phylum Fusobacteriota; class Fusobacteriia; order Fusobacteriales; family Fusobacteriaceae; genus Hypnocyclicus. Next base: position 2,118 of record JAICDD010000013.1, on the reverse strand, counting down.
TCTGCACCATGATATTGAAATACTCTTTGAATATCTTTTGAAAAAGATATTAATTTTATATATACAACAAAAAATATCATTCTTAAAATTGCTTCTAAAATATTTGCATATGATAAACTGTTTTGAAAAATAAAATTACTAATAAATGAAGGTAAAAGGATAAATAATCCTACTCCTAAACTCATTGAAATAAAAACAGTTAAAGCAAGTTGGAAATCAGATAAATCTTCTTCTGTATCATCAAACTGATTTGCAGAAAAAGTAAGCTCTTTTATACCTGCAAATAAACTTTCAACTAAAATAAATCCACCTCTTATAAAAGGAATTTTAGAAAAAAATTTATTACTTTTACTTAAACTTTTAACTTTATATACTATTTCACCATTAGCCCGTCTTACAGCAGTGGCTATTCTATCAGGACTTTTCATCATAACTCCTTCAATTACAGCTTGACCACCGACACTTTTAATTTTTTTTACATCCATTAAATCACCTTAATTTCTTTAAATTTGTCTATAAATTATATCATAAATATGTTTAAATATCAAGATTTTAAAGACTTGGTAATAAAGTAAAAAATCCCTAATTGAATAAAAAATTCAACTAGGGAAAATATTTTAATTTACAGTTTCATTTGTATTTTCGCTGTTATTTTCTTCTGGCTTAGGTTGTTGTTTTTTTCTACCAAACATCCATTCTATATTTCTTCTAATTCCAGTTAAATCATACTCTTTTTCATCTACTACAAGTTTATCATCTTCTGGGAATGGTTGCACCCCTTCTGGTAACTCTTCATTTGGGTCAAGACTTAATTGGAATTTAAATACTTCATCATGATCTGGTACTTTATAATCAGTGACAACAGTTTTGATAACGTCATCTCTTTTTAATATTTCTTCAATTTCTCCCTCAGCAAACTCTCTTTTTGGTGGGAATACAGCTGTAAATAAATCTTCAGTAGCAATAAATTGGTATCCACCTTTTGCTTTTACTTCTAATATATCAACAGTATATTTTCCTTTTAAAATAACAGGTAATTTTTCAAGTTTTAAAGTTTGTTTAGCTGTAAGTCCTGGATATGTAGGAGGGAAAGTTACTTGTATTTTTCCTAATAATTCATCTTTTGGACTATTTAATCTAAGTTCTAAAGTTTGTTCTTTTCCATTAGCTTCTATTCCGATTAAGATAGCCATATTAGGAATTACAATAGGAAATATTGGTGATGTAAGTACATCAAAAATCCCATGCATATCTATTCTTCCAGTTTGTTTGTTTAATCCTCCAGCTTCTCCAGCTAAGAAGTATTTTAATTTAATTGCCATTAGCGATCTCTCCTTCTTTTAGTTTGTTGTATAATGTAAAGGTTTTAATAATTTCTTTTTTCTCAGTTTCAGATAAAATAATATAACTAGTTTTATCATCATATTCACTATATAATTTTATTTTACAATCAATAGCTTCAACATATTTTATAATAGAATTAAATTGTTCATCAGTTAAAGGAATAGCTAATTTTTCAATAGTTTTTAAAGTAATAGTAGTTTTATCAAATAATAATACATTATCATATTTATTTTCAGAAAAATCAATTAAAAAATTTGAATAAATTTCTTCTGAAGTAAATTCAATTTTATTAGGATATATCCAATTTTTTTCAATAGATGTAATATGTAGAATTGGAATAATATTATCTTTTGTTTTATGAATTATTATAAAATTTTTTAGATTTTTTTTACTTTTATAATATGTATCGGTTTCAGTAGTTTTTATTTTAAAATCATTTTTAAATTTATAATTTTTATAAATAATATTTTTATATTCAGACACATTGGAGCAACCTAAAAAAAATAAAAAAATAAAAAAATAAAATTTTTTAAACATTGTGTATATAAACTCCTTTAATAATACGGATTTTAGATAATTTTATTATAGCATAAAATAAAAAATAGATAAACAATATTTCTAAATAAAATTGTTTGAAATTATTTGAAATTTGGTATAATATCAAATATAGTAAAAAGTAAGAAATGAGAAGAATTAAAATTAGCCGCGGGAAAACGCGGATTAAAAAATTACACGAAGAACACAAAGAGAAAAAAATCAGAACCACAAAGAAAA
>JAICDD010000012.1 GCA_020063625.1 Fusobacteriales bacterium | reverse complement strand
TATTAGATTTACTAGACATGTATATTCCTCCATTTTCTATTTTTTATATATTATATCATGTCCGAGTTTTTTCTGTATTATTTATTATAACCTATCCAAGATGTCCTATTTCTTCACGTTAAATTTAATCAATTTTCTTATTTCGCCTTTGGCGACTTACTTTTTTAAAGATAAAAAAGTAAGCAAAAAATCTTCGCGCTGGTTTCTAAGGATATTAAATAATGAAACCACGGGATTCACACGAGATTACACACTAGATTTTTTTGTCACAAATTACACGAATGAACTCGAATTTTTTGTTACACAAAGGGCGCGAAGAAAACCACTAAGGACCACTAAGTTTTTATCTTTGTGGTTCTGTTTTTTACCTTTGTGTTCTTCGTGTAACGCATTTATCAAGAAAATCTAATATCCTCCGAAAATGCGCATTTTAATTCTTTTTACTCCTCACTTCTTACTCTTAACTTCTCACTATTTTTTTATCTTTGTGTTCTTTGTGTAATTTTTTAATCCGCGTTTTTCCGCGGCTAATTTTAATTCTTCTCACTGCTCACTTCTTACTAATAACTTCTTACTAATTTTTCATTGCCAATTCTTTTTATCCTGTGTTTATCTGTGCTAATTTAAGGTGTTTTTCATAGAAAAATACCGAAAGCTGTGCCCGTGGTTTCCACTTTTACCTTTGTGGTTCTATTTTTTTATCTTTGTGTTCTTTGTGTAATTTTTTAATCCGCGTTTTTCCGCGGCTAAATTTTAATTTTTCTCACTACTCACTAATTATTAATAATTAATTCTATTCTTATATTACTAATAAATTTAAATAAAATCAAATATTTAAATAAAATAAAAATTTTTACACAATTTTTACATTAAGTTTATAACTGATTTACATCTTTGCTATAGAATGCTATTGTAGCTTGAGAGAGATTTAAAAAATGTAAAGAAATTAAAATCTTAAGTTAAAAAAAATAAATTTTATTAAAAAACTCAGGAGGGAATTTTATGAAAAAAATATTAGCTTTAGTAATGGCAATAGCAGTGCTTTCAACAAGTGCTTACGCGGGATTATTTTTCAAGAAAAAAGAAACTAACAAATTATCAGGAGAAATAGTAATTGATGGTTCATCAACTGTTTATCCAATAACAGAAGCAATGGCAGAAGAGTTTAGAGCAGAAAATAGAGATGTAAGAATATCTGTAGGTGTATCTGGTTCTGGTGGAGGATTTAAAAAATTTACAGTAGGAACTACTGATATTAGTGATGCATCTAGACCTATAAAAGATAAAGAAGCAAAACAAGCAAAAGAAAATGGAATAGAATTTGCAGAAGTAGTAGTAGCATATGATGGGTTATCAGTATTAGTAAATAAAGATAATGATTTTGTTGATTATTTAACAGTAGAAGAGTTAAATAAAATATGGAAATCAGGAAGTACAGTAAAATATTGGTCAGATGTAAGAGAAGGATGGCCAAAAGAAGAAATCGAATTATATGGTCCAGGTCCAGATTCAGGAACATTTGATTATTTTACAGAAGAAATTAATGGTGAAGGTGGAAATATAAGAAGTGACTATACTCCAAGTGAAGATGATAATGTATTAGTACAAGGTATATTTGGAGAAAAATATTCTTTAGGGTTCATGGGATTTGCTTATTATTATGAAAATAAAGATAAAATGAAAGTTGTACCTATTGATAATGGTAATGGTCCAGTAGAACCAAATCATGATACAATAATGTCAAATAAATATGCTCCGTTATCAAGACCATTATTTATATATGTAAGTAAAAATGCAATAAATGAAAAACCACAAGTAAAAGCTTTTGTAAAATTCTATTTAGAAAATGCTATGGATATAGTTCCTGAAACAGGATATGTTACATTACCAAAAGAAAAATATGATGAACAATTATCTAAATTAGGATTAAAATAAAGCTTTGGTTCTTCCCTAAAATATATAGATATTTTAGGGAAAGCCTATTTTTTGTAAAAATTCCCTGAGTATAATTTTTATAGATAAGTTTTTAAGGAGGAAATTAACTTGAATAAAGACACGATAAAAAAGAGAGCCTATTTTGTAGATAAATTAATTAGATATGTATTAATAGCATTTTCATTAATATCTATAATTACAACAATTTTAATAGTATTTACTTTATTTGGAGAATCATTTGTATTTTTCAAAGAGGTATCAATAAAAGAGTTTATAACAGGTACATTATGGAGTCCAGTTATAAAACCACAAAAATTTGGAGTACTTCCATTATTAGTAGGGTCATTATTAATAGCAGTAATTTCAGCTTTTATATCAATTCCAATAGGACTTGGAAGTGCTATATATCTAAGTGAATATTCATCAGATAAATTAAGAAAAGTATTAAAGCCTATATTAGAAATATTAGCAGGAATTCCTTCTATAGTATATGGATTTTTTGCACTTACATTTATTACGCCAGTATTGAGAAAAGCTATACCTAATTTAGAGATATTTAATGCTCTTAGTGCAGGTATAGCAGTAGGAATAATGACTATACCTATGGTAGCATCACTTAGTGAAGATGCAATGAGAGCAGTACCAAATGCAATAAAAGAAGGTGCTTATGGACTTGGTTCTACAACATTTGAAGTATCTACAAAAGTAGTAATCCCAGCAGCACTTTCAGGTATAGTTTCATCATTTATATTAGCTATATCAAGAGCTATTGGAGAAACAATGATAGTAGCAATAGCAGCTGGAGCAAATCCTAGTTTAAATTTTAATCCATTAAAAACTATACAAACTATGACAGGATTTATGGTAAATGTAAGTTTAGGAGATATACCTCATGGTTCCATAGAGTATAGAACATTATTTGCAGTAGGAGCATTATTATTTATTATGACATTTATAATGAATATTATTGCAAAAGCTGTAGTAAATAGATATAGGGAGGAATATTAATGGCATCAAATAGTGTAAAAAAGAGAAAATTTATAGATAATCTTTTTAAAAATATAGTTTTTTTGTGTACAATGTTTGGAGTAGTGATATTAGTAGTACTTATGTTTGATGTTATTAGAAAAGGTCTTGGATGGATAAATTGGAATTTTTTAACAAATTTCCCATCAAGATTTCCTAAAAAAGCAGGGTTAGCATCAGCAATAGTAGGGACAATATATATAATTATTTTGACAGCAATAATAGCATTTCCAATAGGAGTAGGAACAGCAGTTTATTTAGAGGAATATGCCAATAAAAAATCAAAGTTTTTTAGAATATTGGAGCTTAATATAGCAAATTTAGCGGGAGTTCCTTCAATAGTATATGGGATGTTAGGATTAGCTGTGTTTGTTCAAATATTAGGATTAGGTAGAAGTATAATATCTGGAGCTTTTACATTAGCACTTCTAATATTACCTGTAATTATAGTATCAGCTCAAGAAGCAATAAAAGCAGTACCAAATTCAGCAAAAGAAGGTGCTTATGCACTAGGTATGACAAAATGGCAAATGATAAAATGTGTGGTTATACCATATGCAATGCCAGGAATGCTTACAGGAAGTATATTAGCTTTATCTAGAGCAGCAGGAGAAGCAGCACCATTAATAGTTGTTGGAGCAGCAGCATATGTACCATTTTTCCCACAAAATATATTTGATGTATTTACAGTAATGCCAATTCAAATATACAACTGGACTTCAAGACCACAAGAAGAATTTCAATATGTTGCAGCAGCAGGAATTATTGTACTTATGATATTATTACTTAGTGCAAATGGGGTAGCAATATATTTAAGAAATAAATATCAAAAAGATATGTAAAATTTAAGTTTATAAAAAATTAAAAAAATATAAAAGTATAGATGAAAGGAATAGAAAATGGATAACAATTTAAGACTAGAAGTTAAGAATTTTAATTTTTATTATGGAAATTTTCAAGCATTAAAAAATATAAATATGAATATAGAAAAAAACAAAGTAACAGCTCTTATAGGACCTTCAGGATGTGGAAAATCTACATTTCTTCGTTCTATAAATAGAATGAATGATTTAATAGAAGGAATAAAATATGAAGGTGAAATATTATTAGATGGAGAAAATATTTTTAATAAAGATTATGATATAGTAGACCTTAGAAAAAAAGTAGGAATGGTATTTCAAAGACCAAATCCATTTCCAAAATCTATATATGAAAATATAGTGTATGGACCTAGATTACACGGAGAAAAAAATAAAGATAAATTAATGGAGATAGTAGAATCAAGTTTAAAAGCTGTTGCATTATGGGATGAAGTAAAAGATAAACTTCATAAATCAGCACTTGATTTATCAGGAGGACAACAACAAAGACTTTGTATAGCTAGAGCGATTGCAGTAAAACCAGAAATTTTACTTATGGATGAGCCTACTAGTGCACTTGACCCTATATCAACATCAAAAATAGAAGAACTTATTAGAGAATTAGAAAAAGATTATACTATTATTATTGTAACTCATAACATGCAACAAGCAGCAAGAATATCAGAATATACAGGATTTTTCTATCAAGGAGAGATAGAAGAATTTAATAAAACAGAAAAAATATTTACAAATCCAAATAATAAAAAAACAGAGGATTATATTGTAAGTAGTGAGAAGAATTAGAATTTAGCCACGGAAAAACGCGGATTAAAAAATTACACAAAGAACACAAAGATAAAAAATCAGAACCACAAAGGAAAAAGAATTGTGTAACCACGGGCGCAGCTTTCGGTATTTTTCTACGAAAAACACCTTAGATGCACACAGGATAAAATTTAACGCAGAATACTAGAGTAATTAGGTATCGCAGAGATGAAAAAAATGGAAAAATAGTGAAGAGTAAGAAGTGAGTAGTGAGCAGTGAGAAGAATTAAAATTAGTCGCGGAAAAACGCGGATTAAAAAATTACACAAAGAACACAAAGATAAAAAATCAGAACCACAAAGGAAAAAGAATTGTGTAACCACGGGATGCACACTGATGGATTCAAAATCCCGTGTATATCTCGTGTGAATCCGGTGGTTTCGTTATTCAATATCCGTAGAAACTAGCGCAAAGACTTTTTGCTTACTTTTTTATCTTTAAAAAAGTAAGTCGCTGATAAGCGAAACAAGATAAAATTAATTAAGTTCAGCACAAAGAAAAGAGGTCACAAAGAACCATCCTTAGTGCTTTTTCTCCGTGCTCTTTGTATAACAAAAAATCCGTGTAATTTAAGTTATTTTCTAAAAGAAAATAACGAAAGCTGTGCCGCGGCAAAATTCTTTTATGCAGTCAAAAGTTCGAGGTTATTTGTGTAATTTGTATACTATAATAAAAAATAAAAATAATTAAATTGATATTTTATTAAATAAAATATAAAATATAATAGATAAGGAGATTTTAAATTATGAGAAATTTAAATCAAACATTAGATGTGATAAATGAAAAAACTGTTGAAATGATAAAAAAATCTATTAGAGGAGTAGAAATAATAGATATTATATTAAAAAAAGGAGAATTTGATAAATCATTATATGGTGAATCAAAACTTTTAGAAGAAGACTGTGATGATTTAGAGCTTGTATTAGATGAAATGGTAGTAGAAACAATTGCTAGATTTCAACCAGCAGCTGGAGATTTAAGATATTTAGTAGGAGTACTTCAAATAGTAACAGACCTTGAAAGAATAAGTGATTTAAATACAGGAATTTTAAAACTTATAAAAAGAAGTGTAAGAGATGAAAATATGATAAATGATAAAGTATTAAAAATATTATCAGAAATGTCAGGAAAAGTATTAAAAATATTTAGAACTTTTGAATTAGCATTTATAGAAAAGAAAATAGAAAATACATACTTTGTATTTGGACTAGATGATGAAGTAGATGAACTTAGAGATAATTGCATAAGAGAAGTAGAAGAGATAGTCAAAGAAGATATAAATTTCATTTCAAAAGCTAGTAAAGTAATTGTAGTAGCACAAAAATTTGAAAGGATAGCAGATATAATACAAAATTTATCAGAGAATTATGTATATATTAGAAAAGGGGACGTATTAAAACATCAAACTATGGGAGAATAAACTATGAGAATTTTAGTAATTGAAGATGATGGAGAAATCAGAACACTTATAACATATTTTTTAAGAAAAGAAAATTATGAAATAGAGGAAGCAGATAATGGACTTGATGGATTAAAACTTGTAAAAACTTTTAGTCCAGATTTAATAGTATTAGATTTGATGCTTCCAAGTCTAGATGGGATAAACTTAACAGAAATGATAAGGAAAATGCCAGAAAAATATGGTAATCCTTATATTATAATGCTTACAGCAAAAACTGAAATAGAAGATGTATTAAAAGGACTGGATATTGGAGCAGATGATTATATGAAAAAACCATTTGATCCAAGAGAACTTATATTAAGAATAAAAAAATTACTAAATAGAGGGAAAAAAATATCCGATTCTATATTAAAATATGGAGATGTAGTAATTGATAAAAATAGATATCAAGTAACAGAATATGGAGAGGAAGTAACACTGTCTAAAAAAGAGTATGACTTACTTTTATTCTTAATTGAAAATAAAGGGATTGTACTAACTAGAGAAAAAATACTTAATAAAGTATGGAGCTCAAATTATTATTCTGGTGATAGATCTGTAGATGTATATGTAGGAAAATTAAGAGATAAACTTAAATCTATATCTCATAATATAAAAACTATAAAAGGAGTAGGATACCGATTAGACGAAGAGAATTAATAATATTTATTTTACTTTTTATTTTTCAGGGATTTTTCTTGTATAAAGATTATAATAGTTTTAAAAAAGAAACTATTAATATAGTAAAAAAAGATTTAGAAAATACAGCTTGGAGTGTATCAAGATATTTTGATATTAACGGTGTAAGTGATTTTGAAAATATAAGAATTCTTACTAAAAATAGAGTAACAATAATAAAAACTGATGGAGAAGTATTATTTGATACAGATTCTAATACAAAAGAATCACATAAATATAGACAAGAAGTACAAGAAGCTATAAATAATGAACAAGGTTTTAGTATAAGAAAAAGTAAAACAGTTAATAAAAAACTTATATATTATTCTATACTATATTCTGATAAAATAATATTAAGAGTAGCAGCACCGTATGAAATAATATCAGAGCCATTACAAAATCAAATTATTCAAAAATTATTTTTATATTTATTATTAAATCTTTTCTTAATATTTGTATATAATTATATATTAAAAAAATATTATATAAATAAAATAAAAGAGATAAAAGAAGTAATTGAAAGTGGAAATATTCCAAAATCAATGTATTTAGAAGAAGATACAGAGCTTAATGATTTTTGGAAAGTAATAAAAGAGTGGCAGAAAAAAAATCTAAAAAATATTGAAGAATTAGAAAAAGAAAAAGTAAAATTAAGTAAACTTATATCACTTATTGATATAGGTGTTATAATGTTTGATGAAGATAAAAATATATTAGCTTATAATAGAGAGTTTAAATATAGTTTTTTTAATAACCTTAATACATTAAAATACTATGAAAAAATAGATTGCTTGGATATAATAGAAGTATTAAATAAATTGCATAGTGTTAAAGAGAGATTAAGTAAAGAGATATATCTGACAGATTATAAAAAATATTATTTTATAAAAGGTAGATATTTAAAAAATGAAAAACTTTATATTTTATCAGCAAGAGATATAACTCAAAGTAAAGAGATTAAAGAAATAGAAAAAAGATTTATCTCAAATATAAGTCATGAACTTAAAACACCACTTACGAATATAAAAGGATATCTTATTGCACTTCGAGATGAAGAAGATGAAAATATAAGAAATAATTTTTTAAATATTGCTGAAAATAATATAGAAAAGTTAGAAAATATTATACAAGATTTTTTAAATATTCAAAAAATAGAAGCAAGCAATGTATTAAATAAATATCCTACAGATATAAATAAATTATTTAAAGAAATTTTAGAAATTTTAAATGGTATAATAGAAAAGAAAAATGTAGATTTTAAATACGAGCTTAAATTAAAAGGAAAAGAGCCAGTATTAAACATAGACAGAGAGAAAATAAAAGTATTATTAAAAAATCTTATAGAAAATTCTATTATATATAATGATAAAAAGAACCCAAAAATAAGAGTACGGATAGAAGAAGAAGAAAGTTATATAAATATATATGTATCAGATAACGGAATAGGTATACCAAAAAGTGAGCAAAAAAATATATTTAATAGATTTTATAGAGTAGATAAAGCTCGTACATCAAATAAATCAGGAACTGGTCTAGGATTATCAATAGTTAAAGAGATAACAGAGCTTTATTCAGGAATTATAGATATAAGAAGTCAAGAGGGAGAAGGAACAACTTTTAAAATAAAATTATTAAAATAAACTAAACGAGTTCTTGAGTTTAAAGAACTCGTTTTTAATTTATTCAATAGAAATTTGTTTTGATATTTTCTAGATTTTTTTATTGTTTTTTTTAAATATAATGTATAATTAATATGAGGTGATAAAAATGAAAAGAATTATAATTATTTTTTTATTATTAATAAATATAGTATATTCAAAAGAAAATATAAATATTCTTGTATTACACTCTTATTCAGAAGACTATATTTGGACAAAAAATATTCAAAAAGGAATAGACGATAGTATATATGATTTAAATAAAAATATAAATTATTTTATAGAATATATGGATACTAAAAATTTTAATAATAATAAATATTATGAAAAATATAAAGAACTATTTAAAGAGAAATATTTAAATAAAAATTTTGATTATATTATAACTAGTGATGATAATGCTTTTAATTTCATAAAAGAGATGTATTATCATCTAAAAAATTCTCCTAGAGTTATTTCTGTGGGAGTAAATAATCTAAATATAGTTGAGCAAAATATTGATAAAATAAGTGTAGTAGTAGAAAATCCTTATTATAAAAAAACATTTGATTTAGCAATATCTAATTTTCCAAAAGCAAAAAAAATATTTATTTTAAATGATACAACATCTACAGGGAAATTTATAAAAAAAGAGGTAGAAAATATAGCATTAAGTTATAATAAAGAGATAGTATGGTTAGAAGGGTATACAAAAGAGGAACTTAAAGAGAAAATAAAAGATATAACAAGTGAAGATATAGTATATTTATTAGTATATTTTAATGATAGATATGATACAAGATATAAATATAATGAAATTTTAAAAGAAATAAAAGATGAAATTCCAGCTCCAATATACGTTAATTGGGATTTTTATTTAGGAGAAGGAGCATTAGGTGGCTATGTATATGGTTCATATAAACTTGGAGAGTTAGCAATAAATTTAATAAAAAAAGATTTAAATAATGAAAATATACCAATGATAGTAGAAGCAAAAGGGATAACACAATATATTATAGATTATAATGTAATGAAAAAATATAATTTAAAAAAAGATGATTTTCCTAAAAATACTATATTTTTAAATCAACCTAAAAGTTATTATTCATTACATAAAAGTGCTATAAATACAGCAGTAATAATTATAATACTGTTATTTATAATAATATTTTATATAATAAAAATACTCTATTATGAAAAATTATTAAATAAAAAAAATAAAGAAATAATTGATGGAAAAGAATTAGAGCTAAATACTCAAAAAGAGATTATAGAAAAATTAGGAGATATAATAGAAACACGTTCAAAATCTACATCACATCATGTAAAAAGAGTAGCAAAACTTTCAAGATATATTGGTAAAAAATGTGGGTTATCAATATTAGAACTAGATATATTAGAAGCAGCAGCACCAATGCATGATGTAGGGAAAATAGGTATAACAGATGTTATTTTAAATAAACCAGCAAAATTAACTAAAGAAGAATTTGAAAAGATAAAAGAACATACAACTATAGGATATGAACTTTTTAAAAATAGTTATCAAGAAATATTAAAATCAGCAGCAATAGTAGCACATCAACATCATGAAAAATGGGATGGAACTGGATATCCACAAGGATTAAAAGGAGAAGAAATAAATATATGTGCTAGAATAGTTTCATTAGTTGATGTAATAGACGCTTAATGAGTAAAAGAGTTTATAAGGAAGCGTGGACTCCGGGAGAAGTTTTTAATTACATAAGAAATCAAAAAGGAAAAATGTTTGACCCTTATTTAGTAGATATTGTAGTAGAAAATTGGAAAGAGATACTACAATTGAGAGAAAGATATAAATAGATAAAACTATTAAAATGTGATATAATTTCATAAATCGTCATAAAAAAATAAAGACTAATTATAGTAAAAAGTAAGAAGTTAGAAGTGAGTAGTGAGAAGGATTAAAATTTAGCCACGGAAAAACACGGATTGAAAAAATTACACGAAGAACACAAAGATAGAAGAATCAGAACCACAAAGAAAAACTAGGAACCACGTGATTAACGCTGATAAGTATAGGATAAAAAATTGGCTCTGGAAAATTGAAAACCAATAAGAAGTGAGTAGTAAGAAGAATTAAAAAGCGCCTTTTCGGAGGGTATTAGATTTTTTGATAAATGCGTTACACGAAGAACACAAAGAATAGAAAAAAAAGAACCACAAAGAGAAAAAAATTGGAACCACGTGATAATCACAGATGAACACAGATTATCATCCCGTGTAAATCTCGTGTTTATCTAGTAGTTTCAAAAAACTTAGTGGTCCTAGTGGTTTTCTTTGTGCCCTTTGTGTGACAAAAAATCTAGTGTGTCATCCCGTGTACATCTAGTGGTTTCAAAACTAATTTATTCTTAGCGATCCTTAATGGTTTTCTTCGTGTCCTTTGTGTAACTAAAAATTTAAAAATAATCTATATTTTAGGAGGAATATTGAAGAAAGTAGTAGTAGGAATGAGTGGCGGTATAGATAGTTCTGTAGCAGCACTATTATTAAAACAAAAGGGATATGAAGTAATAGGAGTAACTTTAAAACATCTTGATTCAAATGAAGAAGGAACTTGTTGCTCTTTAGATGATATATATGATGCAAAATCTGTATGCTATAATTTGGGAATACCTCATTTTGTATATGATGTAAAAGAAGAATTTAAAAAAGAAGTAATAGATTATTTTATTAATGGATATAATCGAGGAATAACTCCATCACCATGTGTTATATGTGATGAAAAGATAAAAATACAAAAACTTTATGAAATAGCAAAAAAGCTAGGAACACAATATATAGCTACTGGTCATTATTCAAATGTAGAATATGTAGAAGAATATAATAAATATTTATTAAAAAAAAGTAAAAATGATAAAAAAGATCAAACATATATGCTGTATAGACTAGATGAAGAAATTTTAAAAACAATGTTATTTCCATTAAGTGATTATACAAAAGATAGAGTAAGAGAAATAGCAAAAGAAAACAGTATAAAAATTCATCAAAAACCAGATAGTCAAGGAATATGTTTTGCAAAAAATGGATATATAAAATTTTTAGAAGAAAATTTAAGTGATATAAAAGAAGGAAATTTTATCGATAAAGAAGGAAAAATTTTAGGAAAACATAGAGGATATCAATTTTATACAATAGGTCAAAGAAGAGGATTAGGATTAACACTACCTAGAGCATATTTTATAGTAGATATTATCCCTGAAAAAAATGAAATAGTATTAGGGGATTATGATGATTTATTATTAGATGAAATTGAGATAATAGATTATAAATTTTGTGTAGATATAGATAAATTATTAAATAAAAATCTCATGTTTAAGCCAAGATTTTCAAGTGGTGGAGTAAGTGGTAAATTATATAAAAAAGATAATAGGATTTTTATAAAATATAATGAAAAAAATGCGCAAAATGCAAAAGGACAACATGTAGTTATTTATGATAATGAATACATTGTAGGTGGAGGAGAAATAAAATTTTAAATAAAAAAATTATATAAAGAGGTGTATTATGAATAAAGAATTTTTACTAGAGATGTTAAAAACTGAATCACCATCAGGTTATGAAGTGGAATTACAAAAAAAATGGTTAAATTATGTAAAAGATTTTGCAAAAGTAACTACTGATAATATAGGAAATGTATATGGAATAGTAAATGAAAATGCAAAATTTAAAATATTATTAGCAGGACATGCTGATGAGATAGCTTTTATGGTAAGAAAAATAGATGATAGAGGATATGTATATTTTACAAAACTTGGTGGAGTAAATGTAAAAGCTGCTATAGGAATGAGAATAATTATAAATGGATATATGGGAGAAAAAATAGTAGGAGTAGTAGGAGTAAATGCAGAACATCATGGTGGAGTAAAGGAAAAATTAGAAATAGAGGATATTTATTTAGACTGTGGATTTGAAGATAAAGAAGAAGCAGAAAAATATGTTAAAATAGGAGATTTAGCAGTATATGATACGCAGCCACTTTTACTTAGAAATAATAGAATAACAAGTAAAGCACTTGATAATAAAACAGGTTCTTTTATAGTAGCAGAGGTTTTAAAAAGATTATCAAATGAAAAAATAAATGTAGCAGTATATGGAGTAAGTACAGTAAATGAAGAAACAAATATGGGAGGAGCATATTTTGCAGCAAGTCAAGTAAATCCAGATATGGCAATAGCATGTGATGTAACATTTGCTACTGATTATCCAGACTCAGACCCAAATAAATATGGTGATATAAAAATAGATAAAGGGCCTGTACTTGCAAAAGGAGCACCAATTAATTTTAAAATAAATAATTATTTAGAAGAAGCTGCAAATAAACTAAACATAAACTTGCAGTATGAATTGACTCCAAGAGCAACAGGAACAGATGCAGATAGAATAAGACTTACTGGAAAAGGAGTACCAATAGCACTTGTATCACTTCCTATTAGATATATGCATTCACCAGTGGAGTTGGCTTCATTAAAAGATATCCAAGAAGAGATTGATTTATTAGTAGAAATGATAAAATCACTTCCTGAAAATCCAAATATAAATCCATTAGATTTTAATGATAGTGAAAAGTAAGAAGTGAGAAGAATTAAAATTTAGCCACGGAAAAACGCGGATTTATTTAGCACAAAGAAATAAGGTCACGAAGAACACAAAGATTGAAAAATCAGAACCACAAAGGGAAAAAAATTATGAAACCACAAGCACAGCTTTCGGTATTTTTCTATGAAAAACACCTTAGATACACACAGATTATCACAGGATGAAAAAATTGACAATTAAAAGTAGTGAGAAAAGTTTAAAATCAACGCAGAGTAATAGAGTAATCAGAGTATCGCAGAGAAAATAAAATTTAGCCACGGAAAAACGCGGATTTTTCAGCACAAAGAAAAGAGTGCACAAAGTACCACAAAGAGAAAAAATAGTGAGAAGTTAAGAGTAAGAAGTAAGAAGAATTTAAAAAGCGCCTTTTCGTAGGATATTAGATTTTTTTAATGAATATATTACACGAAGAACACAAAGATAGAAAAATTAGAACCACAAAGAAAAAAACTTAGTGGTTCTTAGTGTTTTTCTTCGTGTACTTTGTGCAACAAAAAATCTAGTGTAACATCTCGTGTAAATCTAGTGGTTTCATTATTCAATATCCGTAGAAACTAGCGCAAAGATTTTTGCTTACTTTTTTATCTTTAAAAAAGTAAGTCGCCAAAGGCGAAATAAAAAGAGAGTTACTTAAATTCAATACAAAGAAAAAATTACACGAAGAACACAAAGGTAAAAAACAGAACCACAAAGGAAAAAGAATTGTATAACCACGAGATTTTCTCAGATAAACACAAGATAAAATCTGGTGTATATCCTGTGTTTATCACGTGGTTTCAAAAAAATCCTTAGTGGTCCTTAGTGTTTTTCTTGGTGCCCTTTGTGTAACTTAAAAAATTAAAATAAAAAAAGGAGTGAAATATGCTAAATAAAATACTAAATGAAAAGAAAATAGATGCAATATTAATATCTGATAAATATAGTTTAAGATATTTTACAGGTTTTACAGGTACAGCAGGGATAGCTCTTGCATTAAAAGATAGAAAATTCTTTTTTACAGATTTTAGATATGTAGAACAAGCTAAAATACAAGTAGAAAAAAATGGATATGAAATAGTAGTAATAGAAAGAAGAGCAAGTGATAAGGTAATAGAATATATAAAAAATGCCAATGTAAAAAGATTAGGTGTGGAAGATAATTCAATGAGTTTAGCAGTTTTTAATGAATATAAAAGTAAATTAGAAGAAATAGAATTTGAAATGCTTGGAAATAGTCTACAATTAGCTAGAATGGTAAAAACAGAAAAAGAGATTGAAACAATAAAAAAAGCAGTAGAAATAGCAGATAAAGCTTTTTCTAAAATATTACCTTTAATAAAAGAGGGTGTAACAGAAAAATATTTAGCTACAGAGCTAGAATATGAAATGAAAAAATTAGGAGCAGAATCGACATCATTTGAAACAATAGTAGCTAGTAATTATAGATCAGCAATGCCACATGGTGTAGCAAGTGATAAAAAAATAGAAAAAGAAGGATTTGTAAAATTTGATTTTGGAGCTTATTATAATGGATATGTATCTGATATGACAAGAACAGTATATTTTGGTGAAAATATTAGTGATAAACATAAAGATATATATAATACTGTATTAGAAGCACAGTTAAAAGCAATAAAAACAGTAAAAGCTGGAATAAAAGTTAGTGAGCTTGATAAAATAGCTAGAGATTATATAACAGAAAAAGGATATGGAGATAAATTTGGACATGGTCTTGGTCATGGAATAGGAGTAGAAATACATGAATATCCTTATGTAAATTCAAAAGCAGATATTATACTAGAGGAAGGAATGGTTATTACAATAGAACCTGGTATTTATATAGAAGGCTTTGGAGGAGTAAGAATAGAAGATGATGTAGTTGTAAGAAAAGACCATGGAGAAATTTTAAATAAAACAACAAAAGAATTGTTGATAATAAAATAAAAAATAACGCTAAATTTAGCGTTATTTTTTATTATTTAGTTAAATTTTCATAAGCTTCGTTAATTTCTTTAAATCTATTTTCAGCTAATTTTTTTTCTTCTTCGCTAGCATTACTATATCTATCTGGATGATATTTTCTAGCCAAATTTCTATAAGCTTTTTTTATTTCATCTTGAGAAGCAGTTTTACTTACCCCCAAGATATCATAAAATTTGTCTTTATTATAATTATTTTGATAAAAATTGTTATAATTATTGTTATTATGTGATTTATAATTATAGTATCTATTAAAATCTTCATCGGAAAATTTATAGTAATAAGTATTTGGTTTTGACTTTGGTATAAAAAGTCTCCAAATAAAAATAATAGCAATAACAGGTAAGAAAAAACTAAAAAGTGCTCCAAATATTGTAAAAAATATATAAATAAAAATCAATGAAAATGCAATATAAAAAGTTCTTTGCATACCAAACATTAGAATTAACCCAATAAAAATCAATAGATACAACATGTAATCCTCTCCTATAATTTAATAAGAGATAAATTAAACTATATTTAATTCCTCTTTTAAATTTTTTATTTTATTTTTTAATCTGACATCTCTAGAATCAATGTCATAAGCTGCTAAATATTCTTTTAGAGCATTTTGTTTTCTGCCCATATCTTCATATTTTTTAGCAAAATCCATATGAGCTGTATAGATATCAAGATCTAAAAATATAGCAAAATCATATGCATCGATAGCTTCTTTTATCATACCTGCTCTTGAATAAGCATTTCCTAAAATGAAAAATACAAAAGGAGCTGACGAATCAATATCAAGTGATTCATTTAAATAATCTATAGCTAAATCATGCTCATCAAGTTCGTAATATAAATAACCTAAAAAAGCTAAATATTCAGCATTTTCAGGATCTAATGTGACAAGCTTTTTATATATTTCAACAGCTTCAAAATCTTCTTGTTCATAATAGTAAATAGCCGCTAATTTTTCTAATAATTCTACATTATTAGGGTCGTTTTTTAGTTTTTCTTTTAAATTAGCTTTTTTTTCGTTTAAATCAACATTCTGGCAAATTTCTTTAAATATTCTAGTTCTAAGCATAGTTTGTGCTAATTATATTAAAAATATAATTAACTTCCTCCCCTCTAAATCCTTAAGAAATTTAACTCTCTCTATTCTTAATTTTCATTATAGCACAAACATATTAAATTTTAAATATTTTTTTGAACTAAAAATAACATAAATAATATTAAATTATTTAATATTATTAATACTACTACTTTAGTATTAAAGAAACATTAAAATAATAGTAATAAGGTAAATATAGTGATATAATTAGATTAGAGAAAAATTTTGGAGGAAAAATAATGTATGAAAATTTTAGTAAAATTTATGATGAAATGATGGAATATTTAGAATATGATGAATGGTTATTACTTATATTGAATAATTTTAGTGATAATGTAAAAAAAGTGTTAGATATAGGTTGTGGTACAGGAGAATTATCAATAAGATTAAAAAGATTAGGATTTTCTGTGGTAGGAATAGATATTTCTAAAGGAATGTTAGATAAAGCTAAAGAAAAAGATAGAAATATAAAATTTATTCAAGGAGATATGAAAAATTTTAAATTAAAAGAAAAATTTGATGCAGCAATAATGATATTTGATACAATAAATCATTTATTAGACGAAAAAGAGTTAAAAAAAACAATAAAAAATGTATATAATCATCTAAATGAAGGTGGGATTTTTATATTTGATATTGCTACAAGAGAGCTTATGAATGATATGTTTCCAGAAGATTACTTTGTTGATGATAGAGAAGATATGACAATTATTTGGCAACATGAATACAATAAACAAGAAGATTTAGATTATATACTTACAAGTTTTTTTGTAAAAAAAGAGGATAATATTTATGAAAGAATTGATGAAGAATATACAAAAAAAATATTTGATGAAAATACAATGGATACTATATGTAGTGAAGAAGGATTTGAAATATTAAAGAAAGTAAAAAATAATAATACTGCAGGAGATAGAATTTTTTATTTTTTGAAAAAATGAGAATTTTAAAAAAAAATAAAAAAGAAATTTTAATTTTTTTAGTATATATAATGTGGTGATATTTATGAATAATAAAGATTGGCAAAATATAGCTTATTATTTTAGTTTATTAACTCAGCTTGGATTTACAATGGCTATTACAATAATTGGATTTTTCTTTTTATATAAATTTTTAACAAAATTTATTGGAGAAAATATTTTTTTAATGTTTTTTTTAATAATTTTTGGAGTAATTTCAGCGTTCTATAATGCTTATAAAATGATATTAAAAAAATAAAAATGTTTATTATCTGAATGACTTTTGAGTCAGTTTGTATGCGGTTATTTAAATATTAACTTTTTATGATAAAAAAGAGATATTAATTAAAGTTGACAAGCAAAGTATTATGGTGCTATACTAAGTTAGAAATAATAGATACAGTAGGAGAGTTATGGATAAAGATATAAAAATAGTTATAAAAAATTCTTTTATAACATCATTAATTATTTTGATTTATGGATTATTAATTCAAAATAAAATAGTTTATATAGGATTTTTTTTAGGTTCACTCTTTTCAATTTTTGCTTTTTATTTAATTTATAGAGATGTGAAATATATCATGATAACAAAAAATGGTAGTTATAAAAATGCGATATTAGGTTATTTCAAGAGATATGTTTTATATCTTATTTTTTTGGTCTTAATGATAAAAATAGATTTTTCTTATTTTATAGCAGCAAGTTTAGGATTATTAAATGTAAAATTCAATATACTTTTAAAAAATTTATTTATAGATTTTTTGAAAAAGTTTAAATCTAAATTTGATGATGGAAAGGAGGGTGAAAAATATTGAAACTATTTGAACTAGTGAAACCACCATTAGTTGAGGGACCTAGTATTGTATTTGGGATACCAGTACCACATAATTTTCCATTAGCATATAAACTTGCCGATGGTAGTGCAATAATTCCAATTACAACAACTATTATTACTACATGGATAATAATGGCGTTTTTAGTATTGTTTTTTAGATGGGGAACAAAAGATTTATCTTTAGAAAATCCTAGCAAGAAACAAGCATTTTTTGAAACGCTGTATAATTTCTATGATAGTGTAGTTGGGCAAATACTTGGAAAATGGAAAGATAAATATTTGGTATATATTTCTTCGTTATTAACATTCTTATTTATATCAAATACAATTACATTTTTACCAGTTCCTTGGCTAAGTAAAACTGATGTAGGATGGTCATTACACTATTTATTTAGAGCACCAACAGCAGACCTTAATACAACAGTAGGACTAGCTTTAATTACAACAATAGCATTTTTAAGTGCTGCATTTGCAACAAGTGGACCAGTAGGATATTTTAAAGGCTTATTAGAACCTTTCCCATTAATGTTACCATTAAATATAGTAGGAGAGGGAGCAAAACCTGTAAATATATCAATGAGACTTTTCGGAAATATGTTTGCAGGGTCAGTAATCTTAGGGTTACTTTATAAAGCAGCACCAGCAGTAGTACCAGCACCACTTCATCTGTATTTTGACTTATTTAGTGGAGCTATACAAAGTTATGTATTTACAATGCTTACAATGGTTTATATTCAAGGTGCATTAGGAGATGCACAACCAGAATAAAATTTAAAAATAAAAATTCAGGAGGTATGTAATTATGGATATGTTAACAGCAAAAACTATAATATTAGCAGCATCAGCATTAGGAGCAGGATTAGCTATGATCGCAGGACTTGGGCCTGGAATAGGGGAAGGTTATGCAGCTGGTAAAGCAGTAGAATCAGTAGCAAGACAACCAGAAGCTAGAGGAGATATCATTTCTACAATGGTAATGGGACAAGCAATATCAGAATCAACAGGTATCTACTCATTAGTTATTGCCTTAATTTTATTATATGCAAACCCTTTCTTATCAAAATTAGGATAATAAGAAATTTAGACATATATTAAAAGGAGGGGAGGTAATTACATGGTAGAAAATATGCCTGTAGTTTCTATAGATAGTACCCTTTTTTGGCAAATGATTAACTTTTTAATTATAATATATATTTTTAAAAGATATTTTTTCAAACCAATGGGAAAATTCTTAGAAAAAAGACAAGAGTTAATAAAAAAAGAGATAGAAGAAGCTAAAAACAATTTAGCTGAATCTGAAAAAGCCAAAAAAGATGCAGAAGAAACACTAAAAAGTGCTAAAAAAGAAGCAAATGAATTACTTTTATCTGCTGAAAGAAAAGCAGAAGATAGAAAAGATAGCATATTAAAAGAAACATATGCTCAAAGAGATAAAATGATAAAATCTGGTGAAGCAGAAGTAATAAAAATGAGAGAGCAAGCTAGAAAAGAGATAGAAAAATATGTTAGAGAGATAGCTACTGATTTAGCAGAAAAATTAATTGCTGATAAAACTCAAGTAGATTTAATAGATGAAGCAATTAATAAGGTAGGCGAAGAATAATGGTAGATGCTGTAGTAGGAAGAAGATATGCAACTGCTATTTATGAGCTTGCAGATGAAAATAAAAGAGTAGAAGATACTCATAAAGAACTTAGTTTAGTAATGGAGTTATTTGAAGAAGATACAGAGTTTAAAACATTTATAACTCATCCATTAGTAAACAGAGATGATAAGAAAAGTTTTATTAGTAAAGTTTTTAAAGATTTTAATGAAGATACATTAACTATATTATATTATTTAGTAGATAAAGATAGAATATCTGATATAAGAGCAATTGTAAGTGAATATTTAAAAATTTACTATGAAAAAAATGCTATATTAGAAGCAGAAGCTATCTTTGCTGTAAAACCTTTAGAAAAACAACTAGAGGAATTAAGAAAAAAACTGGAAGCTAAAACAAATAAAACAGTTAGATTAACATCTAAAGTAGATCCATCTATTTTAGGTGGAATGATAGTAAAACTTGGAGACGACATTATAGATGCATCTATTAAGAGTCAACTAGAAGCATTTAGAAATGGTATCTAAATGCAAAAAATTATAGGTAGGAGGTGCAAAATTTGAAAATTAGGCCAGAAGAAATAAGTAGTATAATAAAAACAGAAATACAAAATTATAAAAAATCTCTTGATGTAAAAACTTCAGGTTCTGTTCTTGAAGTAGGGGATAATATCGCTAGAATTTACGGCCTAAGTAAAGCAAAAGCTGGTGAGCTTTTGGAATTTGCAAGTGGAGTAAAAGGAATGGTTTTAAACCTAGAAGAAAATAATGTAGGGGCAGTTATCCTTGGAGAAACAAGACTTGTAAAAGAAGGCGATGAAGTAAAAACTACAGGAGAGATAGCATCAGTACCAGTAGGAGAAGCGTTATTAGGTAGAGTAGTAAATTCATTAGGAGAACCAATAGATGGAAAAGGAGCAATTGAAGCATCAGCTACATTTCCAATAGAAAGAAAAGCATCAGGAATAATTTCAAGAAAACCTGTACATGAACCATTACAAACAGGTATCAAATCTATAGATGGTATGGTACCAATTGGTAGAGGACAAAGGGAATTAATAATAGGAGATAGACAAACAGGAAAAACAGCTGTTGCTATAGATACTATTATTAATCAAAAAAATACAGGAGTTAAATGTATATATGTAGCTATAGGACAAAAAAGATCAACTGTAGCACAAGTAGTAAATAGATTAGAAGCAGCTGGAGCTATGGATTATACTACAGTTGTAGCAGCGACAGCATCAGAACCAGCAGCTCTTCAATATATAGCACCATATTCAGGGGTAGCTATGGGAGAGTATTTTATGGAAAAAGGTGAGCATGTACTTATTATATATGATGACCTTACAAAACATGCTGTGGCTTATAGAGAAATGTCTCTATTATTAAAACGTCCACCTGGAAGGGAAGCATATCCTGGAGACGTATTCTATTTACATTCAAGATTATTAGAAAGAGCAGCAAAATTATCTGATAAATTAGGAGCTGGTTCAATTACAGCATTACCAATAATTGAAACTCAAGCTGGAGACGTATCAGCTTATATTCCTACAAATGTAATTTCAATTACAGATGGACAAATATTCTTAGAATCAGAGCTTTTCAACTCAGGATTTAGACCAGCAATAAATGCAGGTATATCAGTATCAAGGGTTGGAGGATCAGCTCAAATAAAAGCTATGAAACAAGTTGCGGCTAAAGTAAAATTAGAATTAGCTCAATATACAGAATTATTAGCATTTGCTCAATTTGGTTCTGACCTTGATAAAGCTACAAGAGCTCAACTTGAAAGAGGACATAGAATAATGGAGATATTAAAACAACCTCAATATTCTCCATATCCAGTAGAAGAACAAGTTGTCTCTTTCTATATGGTAACTAATGGACTTCTTGATGATATAGCAGTAGAAGACGTAAGAAGATTTGAAAAAGAAGTTCTAGATCATTTAAGAAAAAATACTGAAATATTAGATGAAATACTAGAAAAGAAAAAACTTGATGATGAATTAGAACAAAAAATAACAGGTGCGGTAAAAGAATTTAAGGCAAACTTTAGTTAAGGGGTGAGTGAAAATGGCTAAGACGAAAGAAATAAAAACTCGTATCAAAAGTGTACAAAGCACTCACCAAATAACAAATGCGATGAATATAGTATCATCGACAAAATTTAGAAGATTTTCAACAATGGTAGAAAATTCTAGACCTTATTCAGAAGGAGTAACTAGAATTTTATCAAATGTAATATCTTCTACAAAACATCTTAAACATCCGTTATTTGATGGAAAAGAAAATGTTAAAAAAATTGCTGTAATTGTAATGACTTCTGATAGAGGCCTTTGTGGAAGTTTTAATTCTACAGCAATAAAAGCACTTGAAAAAATAAGAAAAGATAATCCAGATAAATCTATCTCTGTAATAGCAGTAGGTAAAAAAATAAGAGATTATGCTAGAAAAAGAGAATTAGATTTAAAGGCTGAATATATTCAACTTATACCTGAATTAATGTTTGATAAAGCTAAAGAAATAGCTGAAAATATTATAGAATTTTATAATGAAGATATATTTGATGAAGTATATATGGTATATAGTAAATTTTACTCTGCTGTAAGATGGGAAGTAACAACAAAAAAAATGTTGCCTATTGAAAGAAAAGAGAGTGAATCAAAAGTACCTTATATATTTGAGCCTTCAGAAGAAGGAATATTGGATACACTTATTCCGAAAACATTAAATATAGAAATATATCAAGCTATATTAGAAAACACTGCAAGTGAACATGCAGCAAGAAGACAAGCAATGCAAAATGCTACAGATAACGCAGAAGAGATGATAGCTGACTTAACTCTACAATATAATAGAGAAAGACAAGCTGCAATTACTCAAGAAATATCTGAAATCGTTGGTGGAGCAAGCGCTATATAGCATTGTAAAAAAATGAAAAAGGAGGCAGACAACTTTGAATAAAGGACTTGTTACTCAAATCATAGGTCCTGTGGTTGATGCTAAGTTTGAAGATAAATTACCTGAAATATATAATGCACTAGAAATCATAAAAGAGGATGGAACAAAACTTGTGATGGAAGTGCAACAACATTTAGGTAATAATACTGTAAGAGCTGTAGCAATGGATTCAACTGACGGACTTCAAAGAGGAATAGAAATAATTGATACAGGTGCACCTATAACAGTACCTGTAGGAAAAGCTGTACTTGGAAGAATATTAAACGTACTAGGTGAACCAGTGGATGAAGCTGGTGAAGTAAATGCAGAAGAAAGAGCTTCTATCCATAGAGATGCTCCTACTTTTGAAGAACAAGGAACAGAAGTAGAAGTATTTGAAACTGGAATAAAAGTAATAGATTTATTAGCTCCATATGTAAAAGGTGGAAAAATTGGACTTTTTGGAGGAGCTGGAGTTGGTAAAACAGTTCTTATAATGGAACTTATCAATAATATCGCAAAAGGACATGGAGGACTTTCTGTTTTCTCTGGTGTTGGAGAAAGAACAAGAGAAGGAAGAGACCTTTATGATGAAATGACTGAATCAGGAGTTATAAACAAAACAGCACTTGTTTATGGACAAATGAATGAGCCACCTGGGGCAAGATTAAGAGTTGCTCTTACTGGACTTACAGTTGCTGAGCATTTTAGAGATAAAGAAGGACAAGATGTACTTCTATTTATAGATAATATATTTAGATTTACTCAAGCTGGATCAGAAGTTTCGGCACTTCTTGGAAGAATGCCATCTGCCGTTGGATATCAACCAAACCTTGCGACAGAAATGGGTAACTTACAAGAAAGAATTACTTCTACAAAATCAGGATCAATAACATCAGTACAAGCTGTATATGTACCAGCAGATGACCTTACTGACCCTGCACCAGCTACAACATTCTCGCATTTAGATGCGACAACAGTTTTATCAAGAAAAATAGCTTCATTAGGAATTTATCCAGCTGTTGACCCATTAGATTCATCATCTAGAGCACTTGATGCTGATATAGTTGGTCACGAACATTATAATGTAGCTAGGGAAGTTCAAAGAGTATTACAAAGATATAAAGAACTTCAAGATATCATAGCTATATTAGGTATGGATGAATTATCAGATGAAGATAAAATAATTGTAAATAGAGCAAGAAAAATAGAAAGATTTTTCTCTCAACCATTCTCAGTAGCAGAACAATTTACAGGAATGCAAGGAAAATATGTTTCTATAAAAGAAACTATTAGAGGATTCAAAGAAATATTAGAAGGTAAACATGATGATTTACCAGAACAAGCTTTCTTATATGTAGGAACTATAGATGAAGCTGTTGCAAAAGCGAGGGAATTGATGGAAGGAGCTGAATAATATGGCTACTTTCAATTTAAAAATAATAACACCTTTAAAAATAGTATTAGATAAAGAAGTTGAAAGAGTAATATTAAGAACTACAGAAGGGGATATGGGGATTTTACCTAATCATGCTCCTTTTGTAGCAGAATTAGCTATTGGAGAGATGAAAATAAAATCTAATAGTGACGAATTAAAATATTTTGTTGCTGGAGGATTTTTAGAAATCAAAGATAATAATGTAGTTATATTAGCAGATGATGCTATGGATGCAAAAGATATCGATATTGAAAGAGCTAAAAAAGAAGCTGAAATTGCAAAAGCAAGATTAGCAAAATTAAAAGAAGATAGAGATATCGCAGCTACACAAAAAGCTCTTGAAGCATCTCTTACAAAAGTAAAAATAGCTGAAAATTTAAAATAAAAGCAGGCATTTGCCTGCTTTTATTTAATTATACTATTTGTGTATATAAGTAGTAATAAAATTAGTTGATTTTAAATTTTATTATCTGATTTTAATGCGTTTAATATAGAACTT
The DNA here is from genome assembly GCA_020063625.1 of Fusobacteriales bacterium. Taxonomy (GTDB): domain Bacteria; phylum Fusobacteriota; class Fusobacteriia; order Fusobacteriales; family Fusobacteriaceae; genus Hypnocyclicus. The sequence continues at coordinate 19,741 of JAICDD010000012.1, read as the reverse complement.
CTAACATCAAGATTATCAATTGATAACTCTTTTATTAAATTTTTTACTTTTAATCTTCTAGAATTATCACTTGTTTCATATGGACAAGTAGATTTTAAAATAGGTAGATTAATTTTTTTACTATATTTTATAGTAGTAGATTCTTCTACAAAAGCTAAAGGTCTAATTACTTGTACACCATACTCTTTTGCAAAATAACTTGGTCTCATAGAATGAGTATTTCCTTGATAGAAGATATTCATAAGATATGTTTCTACAATATCATCTTTATGATGTCCAAGAGCTAATTTATTAATATTGTTTTCTTTAAGATATGTATATAAAATACCTCTTCTTATTCTTCCACAAAGAAAACAAGGATTTTTTACATCTCCATCTTCAAATAAAAATTTTTCTAAATCAGTTTCTATTATTTTTAGCTTTAAACCTAAGCTTTCAATATATTTTTTTATATGCAGTGTATTTGATGTATCAGTATTTGGATGAATATGTATAGGAATTATGTCAAAATTAATATTTGCAATTTGTTTTACTCTATATAAAATGTTTATTAAAGTAAGGCTATCTTTACCACCAGATACACCAATAGCTATTCTATCTCCCTCTTCTATCATGTTATATTTATGCATAGCTTTTCCACTCATATTAAGTAAAGATTTATTAAATCCTTTACTTTCAATATATTCTAAAGCTTCTCTAGGAGTTAATTTATTCAGCCAAATATGTATATTACATATTTTTTTTATATTTTGTATTATTTTTATTCTTGAAGTTTTTTCTAAATCAAAAGTTAAATTAAATAAAGATTTATTTTTGATTGTAAGAATATTATTGTTTATTTCAAAAGTATAATTATTAATTATTTGATTATTTAATTCATTAAAATTATCAATATATATAATATTCATTAAACTCACCTATATATTTAAATGTTTTTCGCCATCTTTTTCATAGCCAAGCACATAATCAAGATTTATATTTTTAGTAGAATTAAATATTCTTTGTTTGATATCTGGATCTTTTTCTGTAAGAGATTTTAGTAGTAGTTTTATCTCTTTTCGTTTTGATGGAGTTTTATTAGCTTCAATAGGACATCCACAAGTCATAGGTTTAATACCATTATATTTAGTATAATTTATAATATCTTGTTCTTTTACATAAAATAAAGGTCTAATAAGTGAGAGTCTACCAGTAGTAGATTTTACTTTTGGAAGCATAGTTTTTATTGTTCCTGCATAAAACATATTTATAAGAGTAGTTTCTATTACATCATCAAAATGATGTCCTAATGCCATTTTATTACATCCAAGCTCTTCTACTTTTTTATACAGTACTCCTCTTCTCATTTTAGCACATAAAAAACAAGGGTTGTCTGGATCTTGATTAAATGCAGCTTCCCATACATTAGCTTCAAATACTTCACAAGGAATATTTAAGTAATCAAGATTTTTTTTAAGTTGTCCTAAATCTATAGCTTCAAATCCAGGATTCATTGTGATAAATTTTACTTCAAAATTTCTACTTTTATCTTTTTTTAATTCTTGAAAAAGTTTAGCAAGTAATAAGCTATCTTTACCACCAGAGATACCAACAGCAATTTTATCGCCATCTTCGACTAAATTAAATTCTTTAACAGCTTTTATAAATTTTGACCATATTTTTTTTCTATATGTAGTTTTAATACTATTTTCTATATCTTCTAAGGGACTTATCTCTTTACTATCAGCCCAATCAACAATAGAACAAGTTTTTTTCAATGAAGAAAAATTATTTTCCATTTCTCTATCCTCCATATAAATAATTAGAATTCAAGGTATTTTATCATAAAATTAATATTTTAAAAAGTATTTTTACTATTTTTATAAAGAAAAATAATTTGAGAAATAAAAATAAAATAGAGTATACTAGAAAAGAAGTAGAAATTTAGAAAAAAATTAAAGTAAAAGAAAGGAGAAAAAATGTCAAAAATAAAATTTTGCCAAAGTTGTGGAATGCCATTGAATAAAGATCCGAAAAACGGAGGTACTGAAAAAGATGGAAGTAAAAGTGAAAAATATTGTTCATATTGTTATGAAAATGGAAAATTTTTAAATGAGGATATAAAAACAGCTAAAGAGATGCAAGAATTTTGCATAGAAAAAATGCAAGAACAAGGAATGCCAAGAATTTTTGCATGGTTATTTACAAGAAATATTCCAAAATTAGAAAGATGGAGAAAATAATATAAAAAATAATCACACCATTTATACATATATTATATTAATGTTTTATATTTATTATTTATATTATTCTAAAAATATGTTATACTATACTAAGACATTATTTATATATATGTGTAAAGGGGTGAAAAAATGAAATATACATTATTAAAACTTATTCTTAGTCAAGAAGTGTTTACAATGGATGATTTAATGGCAGAATTAAAAATAACTGAAGATAGATTAGAATATTTATTAGATGAATTAGAAAAAAAAGGATTCTTAGAATTAAATAATCATTATTTTGATACAACATGTGATAATTGTCAAAAAAATGGAAATTGTAATACAGAAACATATAAACCTAATGAGAAAGTAAAAAAGATAAGAGTAGTTACTCCAAAAGCATTAGAATATTATCAGACATATATGCAAAATGAATAAAAAAAAGACCTAAAATTTAATTTTTAGGTCTTTTTTTATTTAGTTTATAAAAATATTTTTATAATTAATTTCCTAGTATTATATATTTTTTTATTTTATTTTCAATATCCTCTAAATTAAGAGGCGCAACAGTTTCAGTAATGTCATTTACTAAAACATTAATCTCTTCTTTTCCTTTATTTTTAGAATATCTAGAAAATAGTTGTTTTGCAAATTCTCTTTCTTCTGCTGTAAAGTCTCCAACACCAAGAATTGCAGGGCCAGGAACACCAGCACTAACAATATGAAGAGAACCTTTATCTTTATATTCAGAAATTCTTAAATTATCATCATTTTCTCTACCTACAAATAAGTATTTTCCTTTATCTAATCTAAAAAATCTACCATATCTAAGTAAATAGAAAAGATATGAATATTCGTCATATAATCTTTCATCATTTTCTAATACTTTTAATCTTTTAGAGTAGTTAGGTTCTGTTAGCATACATCCGCCACCAGGACTTGGATACTCTGTAATACCAAGTTTTTCAGCTAACTCCATTTGAACTTTTCTACTTCTTCCACTTATACCAAGAAGTTTTTCTCTGTCAATCCAACCTTCTCTTTCTGGTTTGCTAGGTTCTAATAATTTTGCACAAAGTGGTCTAACGATAATATCTTCATATCCTGATAATTTTTTTACTTGATTTAAAGCACCTTTGTTTTGAGACATAGGTCTTTGTCCAAGGACTTCACCACTAATAATAAAACTTGCATCAAATTTTTTTAATAAAACTTCCGCAGCATATTTAAACATTAATGCATGGCAATCAATACATGGATTCATATTTTTTCCTCTTCCATGAGGAGCTTCTCTAACAATATCTGTGTGTAGAGATTTAAAGTCAATGTACTCTAGTCTTACTCCTATTTGTTTTGCCATTTTTTCAGCTCTTTCATTTTTTCCACCAAAAAAGTGTGAAACAAAATTTAAAGCTATTACTTCAATACCTTGATCACTAATAAGTTTCATAGCTAATGAACTGTCTAGTCCACCTGAAAATAAAGCTAATGCTCTCATTGATATTCTCCTTTCAATTTATGGTAAGGCATATCTACCTATATTTGATAGCTATCCCTTGCAAGAAAGGATTATATCATAGATTGTTTATTTTTACAATAAAAAATCATAGAAGGTTTGCTTTAAAATAATTTATTAAAAATTCAACAATTAATTTTTTAGGAGTTGAATTATAAGCTTTAAATACTTCAGGATATAATTCTTGAGATTGAAAGAATAAAAAATCTGCTTCTCTATATACATCAAATATAGCTTCATAAAAAATTAAGCATTTTTCTTTAGAAGCATTGTTATAAAGAGTCATTAATGTAGAATCAAACTCTTTATTAACTATTCTATTAGCTAAATTAATAAGTTCAGCTAAAGGAGAATTAAAATTTTGAATATAGTGGGAGTGATGTTGTAAACATGCCATTGCAATTAAATTTATATCATTATTTTCTATTTTATATTCTTTTTTTATAAGAGTAGCATTATCTAAAATAAATTTATATGCATAATCAGGGTGTTCTTTACCTTTATATTTAAAAGCATCATGAGTTATAGCTGCAATAATGATATTAGACTTATTAATTCCTAGATTAATTATATTATTAATATCAAGAGCCATATTCATTACTTCAATAGCATGTATATATTGATGATTATCATCATTATTAAAATATTCTAATATTACTTTTTCTTCATATTGTTTTAATTCCATCTGTCCTCCCCGTTTGTATCTCCAATAAAAGTAAAATAAGAAACTTCTAAATATATTATACTCTAAATTTTATAAAATATCTCAATTAATATTAAAATTCTATTAACATTATACCTTAAATATATAATATATCAACTGTATTTCAAAAAAAACTTGATTTTTTTTTAGATTATATATATAATATTTAGACAAGATATAAGGGAGTGGTATCTGTGGTAGTAGCAAAAAACAAAAAAGCTTACTATGATTATTTTATAGAAGATAAATATGAAGCTGGAATTGAATTAAAAGGTAGTGAAGTAAAATCTATAAAATTGGGAAAAGTAAGTATAAAAGAATCATTTGTTCGTATAATTAAAAATGAAGTATTTATAATGGGAATGAATGTTACTCCATACGAACAAAGTAGTATATATACTCCAGACCAATTAAGAGTAAGAAAACTTCTTTTACATAAAAAAGAGATAAAAAAATTACATGAAAAAGTATCTCAAAAAGGATATACAATAGTACCACTTACTGTATATATAAAAAAAGGATTAGTAAAAATAGAGATAGCTCTTGCACGTGGTAAGAAAAATTATGATAAACGTGAAACAGAAGCTAAGAGAACTCAAAAAAGAGAAATGGATAAAGCGATGAAATCTATAAATAGATATTAAATACATATGGGAGTGTCAAGGTTTCGACAGGGATACGTGAACTATAAGTAGCAGGCCAGGGTGATTCCTGTGAAAGATCAACTCATGTTTTTACATGGAAACGAAAATTACGCTTTAGCTGCCTAATTAACGCAGCTTGCTCTATTTTCTCTATGCCGATACGAGATTATAGAGTATCAAATGATTTCGGCTTACTAAATATAATAGCTTAGTTATATTTAGGACATTTTTATAAGCTCGTATGTTAATATCCTAGTCTACGGGAAGTTAACATATTAAATTTAAAAGTAGACTAAGCTTGTAGAAGCTTATAGCGTCTCTATCCTTGGACACGGGTTCGATTCCCGTCACTTCCACCAAAAATAAATAATAATTTTGTTATATAGATAAAAGAGATTAAACACTATTAGTTTAATCTCTTTTTGTATTAAAAATTGAATTAAGATTTTTATTATGTTAAAATAAAAATAAATTAATGCTAATTGTGGAGGAGATATGGAAAATTTAAAAGAGATACGTTGGAAACAAAGATTTATGAATTATGAAAGAAGCTTTAAGTTGTTAAAAGCTTATATAAATATAGAAAAACCAAGTGAAATAGAAAGAGCTGGAGGAATACAATTTTTTGAAATGTGTTTTGAATTAGCTTGGAAAACAATGAAAGATTTTCTTGAAGCAGAAGGGTATATAGTAAAAAGTCCAAGAGAAACTATTAAACAAGCTTTACAATATGGATTAATTGAAGATGGTTACTCTTGGATTGATGGATTAGCAGATAGAAATTTAATAGTTCATACTTATGATGAAAAAACAGCAGAACTTGTTGATTATAAATTAAAAGAGAAATATTATAAATTATTAAGTGAGTTATATGAAAAGTTGAAAGGGAAAATATAATGTACGGATTAAAAGAAAGAGATATAAACTATTTAATAGAAGCTTTTAAAATATTTCCTGAAATAGAAAAAGTTATAATATTTGGAAGTAGGGCTTTAGGAAATTATAAACAAGGTTCAGATATAGATTTAGCTATAGTTGGAAAAAATATCTCAAATACTATTTTACTAAGATTGATAGATATATTAAATAATGAAAAACCTATTCCATATTTTTTTGATATAATAAGTTATTCAGATATAACAAATAAAGAATTAAAAAAACATATAGATGAATTTGGAAAAGAAATTTTTAATAAATATGAGAAAACGAAAAGCTGAGTTATATTGAATAAATTAAACAAGTCTTTTAAAATAAAGAACTTGTTTAATTTATTTTTTTGTATCTAATTTTTTATGAAAATAAAGATATTATCTGTTGATTCTTTTTCTGAAAATAAATATCCATCAAGATTAAAATTTTTTAATAAATTATAATCTTTTATCTTATTCTTTATCATAAAATCTAACATAGTACCACGCATTTTTTTAGAATTTGTAGCTATTGATTTTAATTTTCCATTTGAAAATTCTTTAAACTCTATATCGATTATATTGTGTTTTTTTCTATCAATTAATTTTGAAAACTCTTTTGATGCTAAATTAATAATAAGATTATCAGTAGAATTTTTTTCAATATATTTATTTATATCATCTTTCCAAAATGAATAAAGAGATTTATCTTTAAATATTTTCATAGTCATATCTAATCTATGATAAGAGATTAAATCATAAGGTTGATTTATCCCATACATCGCAGAGAATATAAGTAGATGCTTATCTAGATACTCTTTCATTTCATTATCATATGATTTTATATTGAGTTTTCTATATGCTATCCCATTATATGCTAATATTGCAGGCAAGTATACTCTTTTAGTTTTATGAATAGAATTATATACATCATCAAGTATTTGATTTTTAATTTTCATAATATTTGCAATTTCATCTTTATTATATTTTTTTAGCTCATTATGTATCTCTTTATATTTTTTTTCAAAAATATATTTTGTTCTTTTTTTAGATACAATTTCATTATTAAAATTCATTCCTTTACTAGGAGAAAATATTATAAACATTTTTATCACCTCAATATTATTTACCACAACATTTTTTATACTTTTTACCACTTCCACAAGGACAAGGAGAATTTCTATTGATTTTAATAGGAGAAACTGGAAGTTGAGTTGTATAATACCAAACATTATCTATTTTATCAAAGACACTTTTTTCATGATGAATTTGAGATATACCATTTATTTCATAAAATGCTTGAAATTCTACTATTCCTGTAATATCACTTTCTGTTCCTTTTTCTGTATTTAAAATTATTAGTTTTTTCCATTTTGATGATTTTGACCAATTTTCAATATCTTCATAAGAATAATCATTTCTATTATTTGGATTTGTAGTATTTATTATATAATCTATTTCTTGAAAAACATAAGCACTATATCTTGAACGCATAAGTAATTCAGCTGTTTTAGGTTTTTTATTTCCACTAATATATTGCTTACAACAATTTTCATAAGATTTATTACTTCCACATGGACAAAGATTTTGCATAATAACCTCCAAAATTAATATTTCAAAATATTATATCATAGTGAAGAATAAATTTGTATGATATAATTAGAAGAATTAAAAAATCAACGCAGAGTAATCAGAGTATCGTAGAGATAAAAAAATCAGTAAGAAGTTAAGAGTGAGAAGTAAGAAGAATTAAAATTAGCCACGGAAAAACGCGGATATAAACAGAAAATATTACACGAAGAACACAAAGATAGAAAAATCAGAACCACAAAGAAAAAAACTTAGTGGTCCTTAGTGTTTTTCTTCGTGTACTTTGTGCAAGAACATCTCGTGTAAATCTAGTGGTTTCATTATTCAATATCCGTAGAAACCAGTGTAAAGATTTTTTGCTTACTTTTTTATCTTTAAAAAAGTAAGTCGCTGATAAGCTAAAAAATTAGGAACCACAAGATTTCCACTAGATAAACACATATTATCACAAGATAGAATCCTATGTAAAATCCTGTGTTTATCCTGTGGTTTCAAACTAATTTAATCTTCGTGGTTCTAAGAAATTTTCTTTGTGCCCTTTGTGTAATAAAACAATTTATGCAATAAAAAAATAGGAGGAAGAATATTGAATAAAGTAATAGGTATATTTGCTCATGTAGATGCAGGAAAAACTACTTTAGCAGAAACAATACTTTATCATACAGATATAATAAAAAATAGAGGGAAAATAGAAAATAAAAATACTTATTTAGATACTCATAAAATAGAAAAAGAAAGAGGAATAACTATTTTTTCAGAACAAGCATATTTTGAATATAATAATAGTAAATATTTTTTAATTGATACTCCAGGACATATAGATTTTTCTCAAGAGATGGAAAGAAATATTGAAATTTTAGATTATGCAATTATAGTTGTAAATGGAATAGAAGGAGTACAAGGACATACAGAAACAGTTTGGAGATTACTTTATAAATATAATATTCCAACTTTCTTTTTTATAAATAAAGTTGACAGAGATGGAGTAGATTTAAAAAATATTTTAAATGAAATAAAAGAAAATTTAACAAATGATATAGTATTAATTAAAGATAGTGTAAATAAAGAATTAGATATAGAAACAGCAGAAAAAATAGCAGATTTAGATTATGAATTATTAGATTATTATTTAGAAAATGGATATAATAAAAATTTATGGATAAAACATATGCAGATATTAATGAAGGATATGCTATTATTTCCTGTATTTTTAGGTTCTGCACTTTTAGATAAAGGAGTATTAGAGTTTTTAGAAAGTATAGATGTTTTAACTAAAACAAAATATTTAGAAAATGCAGATTTAAAAGCTAGAGTATTTAAAATAAGATATGATGAAAAAGGTAATAGAGTGAGTTTTATAAAAATATTTTCAGGAAAACTGAAATTAAAACAAGAAATAAAATTTTTTGATAAAAATAATTTAGATAAAGAAAATATAGAAAAAATAGATGAGATAAGAAAATATAATGGGAAAAATTATATAAATATTGAAGAGGCAAAAGCTGGAGAAGTAGTAGGAATAGTAGGGATTTCAAATAGTTTTATAGGAATGGGAATAGGAATAGAAGATAAAAAAGAATACAGTATAAAACCTACATTAAAATCAAAAGTTATATTTAATAATGAAAGTTATGAAATAATAAAAATATTTAAAACATTAGCAGAAGAAGACCATACTTTAGAAGTAAATTGGAATGAAAATTTAAAAGAATTAAATATAAGTGTAATGGGGATAATCCAATTAGAAGTATTAAAAGATATTGTAAAAGAGAGATTTAATATTGATATAGAATTTGAAAAACCAGGAATTTTATATAAAGAAACGATTAATAATAGTGTAGTAGGAAAAGGACATTTTGAACCTCTTCGTCATTATGCAGAAGTACATCTAAGATTAGAACCATTACCAAGAGGTAGTGGAATACAATTTGAAAACTTATGTATTAGTGAGGATTTTCCTAGTGGATATCAAAATTTAGTTAAAACACATATTTTTGAAAAAGAACATAGAGGAATACTTACAGGTAGTCCTATTACTGATATTAAGATAAGCCTAATTAAAGGTAGAAGTCATGAAAAACATACAGAAGGAGGAGATTTTAGAGAAGCAACTTATAGAGCATTAAGACAAGGACTTGAAAAAGCAGAAAATGTATTATTAGAACCTTTTTATGAATTTAAAATAAAAGTGGATATAGATTATATGGGGAAAGTACTATCTGATATTCAAAAATTAAATGGAAGTTTTGACCCTCCAGAAACATTAGATAATAAAGTTATAATTACAGGAAGAGCTCCAGTATCTACATTTATGGATTATTCAAAAGAACTTATGAATATTACAGGAGGAAAAGGAATTATAAATTTAAGATTTTATGGTTATGATAAATGTATAAATCAAGAAGAAGTTATAAAAAAAATAGCATATAATAAAGAGAAAGATAGTGAATATACTTCATCATCGGTATTTTGTGCTAAAGGAAAAGGATATATAGTCCCTTGGTATGAAGCTGATGAAAAAATGCATTGTAAATAGATAATAGAGTGAGAAGTAAAATTCAGCACGAAGAAAAGAGAAGAAAATTACACGAAGAACACAAAGATTGAAAAACAGAACCACAAAGGAAAAAGTGGAAACCACCAGATTTTCACAGATAAACACAGGATAAAATATAAACTAAAAGAGAATAATAGAAAAACTTAAGAATTAAATAAAAAAGCGCCTTTTCGAAGGATATTAGATTTTCTTGATAAATGCGTTACACTAAGAACACAAAGAATAGAAAATAAAGAGCCACAAAGAAAAAAAGATTGGGAACCACGAATGACTCTAATGAAAAAATAAATTATCTCGTGTGGTATCCAGTGTGAATCCTGTGGTTTCAAAATTTCTTAGTGGTCCTTAGTGTTTTTCTTCGTGCACTTTGTGTAACAAAAAATCTAGTGTTTATCTCGTGTAAATCCTGTGGTTTCAAAGTAAAACTCTGTGTATCTCAGTGTACTCTGAGTCTCTGTGTTGAGTATGTATCCCGTGGTTTCAAAAAATTTTCTTAATAAAATATCTATTATTTTCTTGAGATATTTCTATATTTATATTAAAAATTTTAGATAAATTTTCAGATGTTAAAATATCTTCTTTTTTTCCTTGTTTATAAATTGTATTATTGTGTATAAGAGCAATATGCGTAATTTCAGGGAAAATTTCTTCTATGTGATGAGTAATGAGAATAATTGATGATTTTTTAGATAGTTTTCTCATAAGTTCAATAAATTGATATTGAGCTTTAATATCAAGACCTACTGTAGGTTCATCTAAAACAAAAGCTTTTGGATTATGTATAAGAGCTCTACCTATTAAACATCTTCGAAGTTCACCTGTACTCATTTCACATACTTTTTTATCTTTTATATGTAAAATGTCTAAATATTTTAAAATTTCAATTACTTTATTATGTTGTTCTTGTGTAAAATTTTGATGTGAATATATATTTATAGAGCTATAAAAGCCACTTAATATTACTTCAAATGCAGTAGAATTTTTTGCAGAAGTAGATAAAATATAATGAAGGTCATTTGTAATAATTCCTAAATATTTTTTTAATTCAAAAATATTCCATCTATCTTTATTAAAAATAAGTTTTTTATATGGAAACTTTGTATTTGGATAAAGGTCATTAGAAAAAAGTTTAATTAAAGTAGATTTTCCACTTCCATTAGCTCCTAAAATAGCCCAATTTTCATTTTCTTTTATATTTAAATTAATATTTTTTAATACAAATTCATCAATATTATAATTTACATAAATATTTTCAAAATTAATAATAGAATTCATAAAACACCTCCAAATTCCATAAGATTATTTTATATTGTACTACTAAACTAGAATAATTTAAAGAAAAAATAATTAAGTATAAATTTTTTATTCTTTAAATTTGAATCTTATTATGATATAATGTAATGATTTTATTTTAATTTTATTAAAAATTTTTTAAAGGAGCATAGATAAATATGTAAAAAATTTTACCAAATTGCCCAAAATGTAATTCAGAATACACTTATGAAGATGGAGTTATGTTAGTATGTCCTATGTGTGCACATGAATGGATACAGAAGGAGAAAAAGCAAAAGAAGAAGAGAATGTAATAAAAGATTCGAATGGAAATGTACTTAATGATGGAGATACAGTAGCAGTAATTAGAGATTTAAAAGTAAATGGAAGTTCTTTAGTAATAAAAAGAGGGACAAAAGCAAGAAATATAAGACTTATTCCAGATGCAACAGATGGTCATGATATTAGTTGTAAAATAGATGGAATGGGTGCTATGAAACTAAAATCTTCAGTGGTAAAAAAAATATAACATAAAAAAATCCTAGAGTTTTTCTAGGATTTTTTATTATGATGAAGTTAATAAAAAAAGCTATTATATTTGCTTATTTAATTGACATTTGATTAAAAATTAAAGTATATTTAATAGTAAGAGGGAATTATTTTATACTGGGAGATGTATATTATGCTAAATAGACTATTTTTAATATTTTTTATAATATTTAATGTTATTTTTGGTAATGATTATAAAATAGAAAAAGGTTTTTTAGATTTATCAAATAATAATTTAGAAAAAGAAGTTATTAAATTAAATGGAGAATGGGAATTTTACTGGAAACAATTTATTTATGATATTCCAAATGAAAGCAGTAAAACTTTTCAAAATATTCCAAATATTTGGAATAAATATACAATAAATAATAAAAAAATAGAAAAGAATGGTTTTGCTACTTATAGATTAAGAATAAAAGTTAATAATATAAATGAAGTTTATGGACTAAAAATTGGAGAAATACTGACTTCTTATGAAATTTGGATAAATAATAAATTAATATCAAAAGCTGGTAAAATAAGTGAAATTAAAGAAAAGTTTATTCCAGCAATAAAACCTCAAGTAGTTTATTTTAAAACAGATAATAAAATTATAGATATTAAAATATTGGTTTCAAATTTTAATTATAGAGATAGTGGAATAAAAACACCAATTTTATTTGGAATAGCTAAAAATATTGCAAAAGAAAGAGAAAAATCATTAGTATTAAATTATTTTTTATTTGGTGCAGTTCTTATAATGGGATTTTATAATATTAGTTTGTGTTTTTTAAATCTTATAGAGAAATCAGCTATTTATTTTGGAATATTTTGTATTTTAATGGCAATAAGAATATTAGTTACAAATGATAGTTATATTTTAGAAATATTTCCAAATATTAATTGGGAGATACATTTAAAAATCATAGTTATAGGATATGCAGCAAGTTTTCCTATATTTTTAAGTTTTATACATGATACATTTAAAAATTATTTTTCCAAAAAAATTATAAAAATTTCTGCAATATTAAGTTTATGTTTTGCAGTTATAGTAGCATTTACATCAGCTTCTTTTTATGCTTATTTAGAAAAATATTTTCAGTTTTATATACTTTTTATAGTTATATATTTTTTTATAGAGATATTAAAAGCGTATAAAGATAAACAAAAAGGTTCTTTAGAGATATTAATAGGTGTAATTATTTTAATAATATCTATTTTTAATGATATTTTATATGCACAAAATATTATTAAAGTTACAGTTATACAATCTAGTTTACCATTTGCATTATTTATATTTATACTGCTATATTCATATGTGCTTACAAAACATTTTTCAAAAGCTATAATAAATGCTCAAATTGATGAATTAACTAAATTGTATAATAGAAGATATTTTATAGAAGCTTCATTAATTGAAATAGAAAGAGCAAGACGAAATAACAGATATTATTCAATTATTATATTAGATATAGACCATTTTAAATTAATAAATGATACTTTTGGACATCAAGGTGGAGATATTGTTTTACAAAATTTTGCAGAGATTTTAAATGAAAGTATAAGAAAAAGTGATATATTAGGTAGAATAGGTGGCGAAGAATTTGCAATTTTTTTACCAGAAACTAATCAAGAAGAAGCTTTTAAAATAGCTGAAAGAATAAGAGTAAAAGTAGAAAATACAAAAATTAATTTAAATAATAAAAAAGTATCAATTACAACTAGTTTAGGTGTTTATACATCAAATGTTTTAGAATTAGACGAATTAATAAAATTTGCAGATGAAAATTTATATAAAGCTAAAAATAGTGGAAGAAATAAAACTGTATGTAAAATATAAAATATAAAGAGCGAAAAGGTAACTTTTCGCTCTTTTCTTTCATTATAAATTATGATAATTCTTTTTTTAGAAGTTCAGCTATTTCACTAGCAGTAGTTTTAACTAAATTAGCATCTTTTCCTTCTACCATAACTCTAATTTTAGGCTCTGTACCAGAAGGTCTTACTAAAATTCTACCGTTGCCATTTAGAAGTCTTTCCTTTTCTTTGATAAATTCTGTAATTATAGAATTTTTATCCCAAGTAGATTTTTTATCTTTTTCAACAACTACATTAATTAATTCTTGAGGCCAATCAGTAATATCAGCTACTAATTCAGAAAGTTTTTTTCCAGAATTTTTTACAGCTTGTACAAGTTGAAGAGATGTAAGTACTCCATCACCAGTAGTATTATAGTCAAGCATTATAATATGACCAGATTGTTCTCCACCAAGATTTAATCCTTGTGCTTTCATTTTTTCTAGTACATATCTATCTCCTACATTTGCTCTAATTAATGAGATTCCATTATCTTCAAGATGTTTTTCAAATCCCATATTACTCATTACAGTAGTAACTACTTTGTTATTATTTAATTCTCCATTTCTTTTCATCTCTTTAGCTAAAATAGCTATTATCTTATCACCGTCAATGATTTCTCCATTTTCATCTACGGCAATAAGTCTATCAGCGTCACCATCATAAGCAAGTCCCATATCAGCTTGATATCCAAGTACTACTTTTTGTAAAATAGAAGGATCAGTAGAACCACATTTTACATTTATATTAGTTCCATTAGGTATATTATTTATTACTACAAGCTCAGCATTTAATCTAGAAAATACAGATTGAGCTATTCTATAAGCTGCACCATTTGCAACGTCTAAGATTATTTTAAGTCCTGAAAAATCATCTTTTACTGTATTTACTAAAAAATCTCTATATAAATAGAAATCATCTTCAGAATATTTGAATTTTCCTACTTGGTCACCAGGCATAATATGTTTTGTAACTTCATCTATATTATCCATTAAAGCTTCTATTTCAAGCTCCTCTTCATCAGGAAGTTTAAAACCAGTTGGACCAAATATTTTTATTCCATTATCTTTTGCAGGATTGTGAGATGCAGAAATCATTATTCCACCATCAGCTTCTTTTTTCTTTATAAGATAAGCAACTCCTGGAGTAGGTAAAACTCCTACAAATTCTGTATTTACTCCCATAGCTGTAAGACCAGCAAATATTGCAGAACGAAGCATATATCCTGACACTCTTGTATCAGTTCCCATTACTATTTTTATTTTCTTTTTATTTGGATTTTTCTTTTTTAAATGATATCCAAGTGCATAACCAAGTCTTAGAGCTATATCAACAGTAAGGTCTTTATTTGCTTCTCCTCTAATACCATCAGTTCCAAAATATTTTCTTTTCAATTTAAACCCTCCTAGTGTTTTTATGTAAAACTTTATATGCTATAAATCCATTAATAATACCAGAAATAAACCCCATAAATAAAAAAACAATAATAAAATAAAGGACATATTTTGATAATATTTCAATATCTCTAAAATAGATAAAATAACTACTTATAAGTTGTCCTATATTGTGAATAATACCAGCAATTGAACTAATAGCAATAATAGAAAAATATTTTTTATATTTAAACAATATTATCATACTTATTAAACTAAATGTACCAGAAACAATACTTATTATAAATCCTGGTGATAAAAAAGTACCAAGTATAAAACTAGCTGTAAATACTCTTAAATAAAACACTTCTATTCCCATTTTTATACCAAATTTATCAAATGCTATAAGTGTAGCAAGATTTGCAAGACCTATTTTCATCCAAGGAAATGGTTTTGGTATAAGTGATTCAAACAGTGATAGATATAACGCTAGTAATACTAGCGTTATCATATGTGCAGTAAATTTTTTATCTTTATCTAACATAATTTTTCCTTTTTTATAATTAATTCTTTTGTTACAAACTACATGAATGAACTCGAATTTTTTGTTACACAAAGAGCACGGAGAAAAAGCAGTAAGGACCACTAAGTTTTTTTCTTTGTGGTTCTATTTTTTCTCTTTGTGTTCTTCGTGTAAATATTCATTAAAAAAATCTAATATCCTACGAAAAGGCGCATTTTTAATTCTTCTCACTTCTCACTCTTAACTTCTTACTGTTTTTTTTATCTCTGCGATACTCTAATTTCTCTGTTACTCTGCGTTAATTTTTAAATTCTTTTTACTAAGTTATCAAGTTTTTATACTTTTAATTCAGCGTCTATTCCTAAATAATCTTTATATTTATCAATTATTGGATTTATTTCAGTTTCAATAAAATCAACTACTTGTTCACTAGCAAATCCAATAAAGTTTTTAGGGTCAAGTATTTCTACAAGTCTTTCTTTATCAATATTAAAATATTCATCAGCTAAAATTCTTTCTATTAAATCATTTTTCTTACCATGAATTTTAACTTGTTTTCCAGCTTCCATAGAATGTACTCTTATTCTTTCATGTAATTCTTGTCTATCTCCACCATTTTTTACACCTTCCATTATTATGTATTCTGTAGCCATAAATGGAAGTTCTTCTTGAATTCTTTTTTCTATAATTTTAGGGTATACTACAAGTCCATTTAATACATTTTGCCAGATTATTAATATAGCATCAATTGCTAAAAATGCTTGTGGTATAGCAAGTCTTTTATTTGCAGAATCATCAAGAGTTCTTTCAAACCATTGAGTAGCAGCTACCATAGCTGGACTTGTTGCAAGAGAGATTACAAATTTAGCAAGTGACGATATTCTTTCACTTCTCATTGGATTTCTTTTATATGCCATAGCTGATGAACCAATTTGATTTTTTTCAAAAGGTTCTTCTATCTCTTTTAGATTTTGTAATAATCTAAGGTCATTTGTAAATTTATGTGCTGATTGAGCAATATTAGAAAGAAGAGCTAATATTTCACTATCAACTTTTCTATCATAAGTTTGACCTGTTACTAAAAATCTTTTATCAAATCCAAGTTTTTCTGATACCATCTCATCAAGTTTTTTTACTTTACTAAAATCATGATTAAAAAGTTCAGCATAACTAGCTTGAGTACCAGTAGTTCCTTTTACTCCTCTAAATCTTAGAGTTTTTTGTCTAAATTCTAATTCTTCAAAATCTAATAATAAACTTTGAAGCCATAAAGTAGCTCTTTTTCCTACTGTTGTAAGTTGTGCTGGTTGGAAATGAGTAAATCCAAGAGTAGGCATATCTTTATATTCTAATGCAAATTCTTTTAAAGAATTAATTACATTAACAAGTTTCTTTTTAACGATTTCAAGTCCATCTCTTATTTGAATAAGGTCAGTATTATCACCAACAAATGCACTTGTAGCACCTAAATGAATTATAGGTTTTGCTGTTTTTGCTTGTTCCCCAAAAGCAAAAACATGAGCCATAACATCATGCCTAACTTCTTTTTCTCTAGCTCTAGCTACTTCATAGTTGATATCATCCACATATTTTTTCATTTCTTCAATTTGTTCGTCACTTATGTCTAATCCTAGTTCTTTTTCACATTCAGCAAGTGCTATCCAAAGTTTTCTCCAAGATGAAAACTTTTTATTTGGTGAAAAATTATATAGCATTTCTTCAGAGCTATACCTTTCAGCTAATGGATTAGAATAAATATTGTTGTTCATAGTCCCTCCTAAATTTTAAATTAATTTATATAAAAAGTGTTAAAAACTAAATATTTTTATATTTTTGTAAAAGAATATAAAAAGTTGTACCTTTATCAAGCTCTGATTCAAACCATATTTTTCCATTATTTAATTCTACTAATTTTTTAACTAATGGAAGTCCAAGACCAGTACCTTTTTGTTTAGTTCCTTTAACTCTTTCATACTCTTTAAATACCATATCTTTATTTTCCATAGGGATACCAATACCACTATCTTTTATTTTTATAATAACTTCATTTCCAACTTCATTAATATCAATAGTAATATTACCATTATCATGATTATATTTTATTGAATTACTAATGATGTTATTAATAATTTGATAAAGCATTGATGAATCAGCATATACATATACATCATCTACTACATTATTTTCGCAAGTAATATTTCTTATTTCAAGTAATGTTTCATTATTTAATAAAATTTCACTTATTAATTCTTTTAAATTATTTTTCTCTTTAGAAACTTCTAGTTTACCAGCATTTAGTTTGTTTAAATCAAGTAGGTTATTTACAAGCTCTTTTAATCTCATTGAGTTACTATAAACTTTATTAATCATATTAGTTATATGTGGGTCAATATTTTTATTATTAATAATAATATTTTCTAAAAATCCAATTATTGCAGTAATTGGAGTACGTATTTCATGTGATACTATTGACATAGACATATCTTTTTTTGAATTTAAACTATTTAAATGGCTAATTTCTTTACGTAAATTTTCAATTTCATTTTGAAATTCAGTAATGTCACAGCCAGTACCATAATAAAAAGTATTATTATTTAAATGTATTTTTTTAATATTTTCTTTTAGATAAATTATATCACCATTTTTGGCTCTGTATGCAGAAATAAAAGTTGCTTTATTTGGTTTATCTTCTATTAAATTTAAAAACTTTTTATCTATAGAAATTTTATTAGAAAAAAATTCATCTTCATAAAAATTTTTAGGAGTATATCCTAGAAGGTTATAAACATTTTCAGATACAAATCTATATCCATATCCTTCTTCATAAATATAAAATACATCACCAACAACATGACTTATTTCATGTTTAATAAGTTTTTCAGTTTCTTGCTCTTCTAATTTTAATAAGAATTCATTTTCAGATATATCTATTTTAAAAATATCAACTTTTTTAGTAGTATTATCACTTAGATGAATTATAGCACTATTATCATCTATTATAGTGATTAATTCAGATAATTCATATTTACTTAATTCACTTCTATTTTCAATTTTAAATAATTGAAGTGCTGAGTTATTTACTTTTTTTATTTTATTGTTTTTTATAAAAAAAACAGGATTATTGTTTATATTAAAAAGTTCTTTTATTATTATTTCTTTATTTTTAAATAGTTTAATATTATTTTTATTAAAAATATCCAAAAAATTATTCCAAATTATTAATAATGACAATAGATATAAAAATTTTGAAACTAAATATATAGGAATAAGTGGATAAAATCCATAAATAATAATAAAAAATGTTGAAAATATTTTAAATAAAAGTGCTGGCTTGAAAAAATCCATTTCAACAAAAATATCTGTTATTTTGTAGACAAAATATAATTGAATATATATACCAAATATTACAAAATTAACATAGTTATATTTAATACTAGAATATAAGAAATAAGAATTTGTAAGTAATAAAAATATTTTCAAGATAATATTTTTATCAAATTTTTTATTATTTTTAAGTAAATATATACCAAAAAAATAGATAATAATTTCAATAAAATTTAGTATATAAAAAAAGTAGATATCTAATATATTATAAGCAATTAATTTTTTTAAAAATAAAAATGATACTAATGACATAATTGCAAATGAAAAAACAAAATAGAAAAAATAAAAGCGTTTAAGTAAGGTAGCTATTTTGTATGAAATTATAGATATATTTATAGATATTAAAAAATAAAGCAATAAAAATACGATAGTTAAATCATATCTATAGCTAGACAAATCAACAACTAATCCTAAACTCATTATAAATAATAGGAAAAGTAATAAATATAAATAACTCCACTTTTTCATAAGATTAACCACCTTTTTTTATTATATTTAAAGCAGATTTTAAATTATCAATATTTTCAGATAAAATTTTTATAGTTTTTTCAATATCCTTTTCATTAGTAAAAGTTAATTCAAGTTTTAAATAATCTCCTTCTAAATTTTGAGGATAAATAGTTTTTATCTGTTTTTTTTCAATAGGTTTTAAATTATTTTTTAAATTTTTTAAAGAATTATA
>JAICDD010000011.1 GCA_020063625.1 Fusobacteriales bacterium | reverse complement strand
GAATGAGTTATAGAAAATCAATATCCGTAGAAACTAGCGCAAAGACTTTTTGCTTACTTTTTTGTCTTTAAAAAAGTAAGTCGCTGATAAGCGAAAAAACTTGGAACCACTAGCATAGCTTTTGGTATTTTTCTGCGAAAAACACCTTAGATTTTTACAGATATACACAAGATAAAAATTGACAATGAGAAATTAGTAAGAAGTGAGTAGTGAGAAGAATTAGAATTTAGCCACGGAAAAACACGGATTTGAACGGATAAAGATAGGATTAATAAAAAAGCGCCTTTTCGAAGGATATTAAATTTTCTTGATAAATGCGTTATACGAAGAACACAAAGAAATAAAAACCAGAACCACAAAGAAAATCTTAGGATCATTAGATAAACACAGATTATCATCTGGTGTATATCCCGTGTCAATCCAATGGTTTCAAAAATTCTTAGTGGTCCTTAATGGTTTTCTCCGTGTTCTTTGTGTAACAAAAAATTCGTGAAAGCCGTGGCAAAGAATTTATAAAAACTCTGCGTATCTCGGTGTTCTCTGAGTCTCTGTGTTGAATATCTAGAATATATAAATCTTCGTGAACCTTAGAGTTCTTTGTGTTTTTGTGCTGAGATTTTAAAATTGGTTTAAAAAAATATAGTTTAAAAAACTATAATGGGGGGAATAATATTGAAAAAAGGATATTTATATCTATCAGACGGTAGTTATTATGAAGGAAATTTATACGGTGAAGAAAAAATAAAATATGGAGAGTTAGTTTTTAATACTTCAATGACAGGATATCAAGAAATATTAACAGACCCGTCATATGCAAAACAAATAGTGATACTTACTTATCCATTTATTGGAAACTATGGAATAAATGATATTTATAGTGAATCACAAAATATTTTTGCTTCAGGATTAGTAGTAAAAAATTTAGAAAATACACCTAGTAATTTTATGAGTAAAAACTCTTTAGAAGAATTTGCTAATTATAAAAATCTTACTATTCTTTCTGATATAGATACTAGAGCACTTACAATAAAAATAAGGGATAAAGGAGTAATGAACTCTATTATATCTCCTAAAAAATTAGAAGAAAATGAGCTAAAAGAACTTTTTTCTAAACCTTTAAATATAGAAAGTAGTATGACAGAAGTAGGTGTAAAAGAGATAATAGAAATAAAAGGAAATAAAGAAACAATTGGTGTACTTGACCTTGGAGTAAAAAATAATATTATAGAAAATCTAAAAAAAAGAGATGTAAATATAAAAATATTTCCTTATGGAACAGTAGCAGAAGATATTTTAGCACATAAAATAGATGGATTATTGGTAAGTAATGGACCAGGAGACCCTAAATATGCTACAAAAGCAATAGAGTGTGTAAAAAAATTATTTGGGAAACTTCCAATTTTTGGAATATGTATGGGAAATCAAGTAATATCTTTAGCTGCTGGTGGAGATACATATAAAATGAAATTTGGTCATCGTGGTGGAAATCATGGTGTAATTGATTATAAAAATAATAGGTCGTTTATAACTTCTCAAAATCATGGTTATGCTGTAGATGAGAAAAGTTTAGAAAATAGTGGATTTGAGGTAGCTTTTAGAAATTTAAATGATGATACAGTAGAAGGAATTCGTCATAAAGATTATCCAATATTTTCTGTACAATTTCATCCAGAAGCATGTCCTGGACCTCGTGATACAGAATATTTATTTGATGAATTTTTAAAATTAGTGAGAGGGGAGTAAGTTATGATAAAAAAGGTAATATTAATTGGATCTGGACCTATTATAATTGGACAAGCAGCAGAGTTTGATTATTCAGGAACACAAGCATGTAAAGCAATAAAAGAAGAAGGAATAGAAGTAGTCCTTATAAATAGCAATCCTGCTACAATAATGACTGATGAAAATATAGCAGATAAAGTATATATAGAACCATTAACTACAGATGTAATAGAAAAAATAATAATAAAAGAAAAACCAGATGGTATATTAGCTGGATTTGGGGGACAAACAGCTCTTACACTTGCAATGAAATTATATGATGAAGGAATACTTGATAAATACGGAGTAAAATTATTAGGAATAAATATAGAAGCTATAAAAAAAGCAGAAGATAGAGAAGAATTTAAAGAGCTTTTAGAAGAGATAGGAGAACCAGTAGCTAAAAGTAAAATTGTAAATAAACTTGAAGAGGGAATAGAATTTACAAAAGAGATAGGATATCCAATAATTCTTCGTCCTGCTTATACACTTGGGGGGACAGGTGGAGGAATAGCAAATAACGAAAAAGAATTTATAGAAATATGTGAAAGAGCATTAAAACTTAGTCCTATTCATCAAGTACTTGTAGAACAAAGTGTTGCTGGATGGAAAGAGATAGAATATGAAGTAATGAGAGATAAAAAAGGAAATTGTATAACTGTATGTAATATGGAGAATCTAGACCCTGTAGGAGTGCATACAGGTGATAGTATAGTTGTAGCACCTTCTCAAACTTTATCAAATAAAGAGTATCAAATGCTTAGAGAATCATCATTTAAAATAGTATCAGCATTAAATATAGAAGGTGGATGTAATGTACAATTTGCATTAAATCCAAATTCTTATGAATATATTGTAATAGAAGTAAATCCTAGAGTAAGTCGTTCTTCAGCTCTTGCATCAAAAGCTACAGGATATCCAATAGCAAAAATAGCTGCAAAAATAGCTCTTGGATATAGTTTAGATGAATTAAAAAATAGTGTAACCAAAAAATCAAGTGCATTTTTTGAGCCAGCTCTAGATTATATAGTATTTAAACTACCTAAATGGCCTTTTGATAAATTTAAAACAGCAAGTAAATCACTTTCTACTCAAATGAAAGCTACAGGAGAGGTTATGGCAATTGATAGAACATTTGAAGGTGCTTTAATGAAAGCTATAAGTAGTATAGAAGGTGGTTATACAGGACTTAATTATAATGGATTAAAAGAAAAAACTAATGAAGAATTAATAAATGAACTTATAACAAATAATAGTGATAGAATATTTGCTATTGCAGAACTTTTTAGAAGAGATTATTCAATAGAAGATATTTTTAATTACACTAAAATAGATAGATGGTTTTTAAAAGGAATACACAATATAATAGATTTAGAAAAAAAATTAGAAGAGAATCCTAAAAATATAAAATATATAAAAGAAGCAGAAAAAATAGGATTTGTTGATGATGAAATAATTAGATTATCTAAAATAACCAAAAAAGATCTTGATGATATAAGAGAAGAATCAAATTTATATCCAACATATAAAATGGTTGATACATGTAGTGGAGAATTTGAAGCAGCGACACCTTATTATTATTCTTGTTATGAAAGTACAGATGAAAATATAATTACTGATAATAAAAAAATAATAATAATAGGCTCTGGTCCTATAAGAATAGGTCAAGGAATAGAGTTTGATTATTGTTCTGTACATGCTATATGGGCTGCAAAAGAGAGAGGATATGAAGCAATAATTATAAATAATAATCCTGAAACTGTAAGTACAGATTTTGATACATCTGATAAACTATATTTTGAATCATTATATATAGATGATGTTCTTAATATAGTGAGAGAGGAAAAACCAGAAGGAGTAATTGTACAATTTGGTGGGCAAACATCAATAAATCTTACTGAAAGACTTGAAAAAGCAGGGATAAAAATATTAGGTAGTGATTTTAGATCAATAGACTTAGCAGAAGACAGAGAAAAATTTAGAGAATTTTTAGAAGAGCTTAATATAAAAAGTCCTATTGGAGATGCAGTATCTACAATTGATGAAGCAAGAGAATTAATAGATAAAATAGGATATCCAGTAATAGTAAGACCATCTTATGTAATTGGTGGTAGAGCTATGAAAGTAATAAATAGTGATAATGAATTAGTAGAATATTTTGAAGATGCTAAAAAACTAGATACAGTATCTATACTTGTAGATAAATATTTATACGGAACAGAAATAGAAGTAGATGCTATATCTGATGGTGAAGATATACTTATACCAGGAATTATGGAGCATATAGAAAAAACAGGAATACATTCAGGAGATAGTATATCAGCATATCCACCAATTAATTTATCAGAAGAATTAAAAGAAAAATTAGTAGAAACTACTAAAAAAATAGCTATAAATCTAAAAACTAAAGGATTAATAAACATTCAATATGTATATTATGAAAATGAATTATATATAATAGAAGTAAATCCAAGAGCAAGTAGAACAGTACCAATACTTAGTAAAGTTACAGGAATACCTATGGTAAAAATAGCTGTAGATATTATGCTTGGTGATAAATTAAAAGATATGAAATATGGGACAGGACTTGCAAAAGAAAAAGAGTTTTATTCGTTAAAATTCCCTGTATTTTCTACTGAAAAACTTTCTGATGTAGATATATTTTTAGGGCCTGAAATGAAATCTACAGGAGAGATATTAGCAATTGATAAAAAATTAGAAAATGCTATATATAAAGGCTTTAAAGCGTATGGATTAGAAAAAATAGAAAATAAAAAAGTATATGTATCATTTAGTGATATTAGCAAAGAAAAAGGTAAAGAATTAGTAAAAAAATATATAGCTAAAGGATATGAAATATATAGCAGTGGAAATACATATAAATATTTAAAAGAATTTTGTGATATAATAGAGATTGATAAAGAAAATATATCTAAGGAATTAAAAGAAAAACAAATAGAATTAATAATAAATATACCTACATTTGGAAATAATCCTGAAACATTTGGATTTAAACTACGTAGAAAAGCTGCAGAAAATAAAATACCGCTATTTACAGCTATTGAAACTGCAGAATTATATTTAAAAGTATATGAAGCTGATAAAGATATCAATTACTATACAGTAAAAGAGTATTTAGAAATGTAAAATAGTGATGAGTGAATAGTGAGAAAAATTTAAAATTTAGCCACGGAAAAACGCGGATTGATTTCAGCACAAAGAAAAGAGGGCACAAAGTAACACAAAGAGAAAAAATAGTGAGAAGTACACGAAGAACACAAAGATAAAAAAACAGAACCACAAAGAAAAAAACTTAGTGGTCCTTAGTGTTTTTCTTCGTGTACTTTGTGTAACAAAAAATTCGAGTTCATTCGTGTAATTCGTGACAAAAAAATCTAGTATGTAATCTCGTGTAAATCATGTGGTTTCGTTATTCAATAATTTTATATAAATTAAAAATATTGGGGGAATATATGGAAAAATTAATAGAAAAAGCTAATATACTAGTAGAAGCTATGCCATATATAAAAGAGTTTTCCGGAAAAACTATTGTAATAAAATATGGTGGTAGTGCAATGACTGATGAAAAATTAAAACAAGATTTTATTAGAGATATAGTTTTAATGAAATATGTAGGAATGAATCCTGTAATAGTGCATGGAGGAGGACCTGCAATTAATGAAATGCTAAAAAAAGTAAATAAAGAAGTAAAATTTGTAGAAGGAAATAGGGTAACAGACAGAGAAACAGTAGAGTTAGTAGAAATGGTTTTATCTGGAAAAGTAAATAAAGACATTGTATCAATAATAAATAAAAATGGTGGGAAAGCTATAGGACTTAGTGGAAAAGATAGTAATCTTATATTAGCTGAAAAAAAATATATAGAAAAAAATAATGAAAAAATAGATATAGGATATGTAGGAAAAGTAAAAAAAATTAATATTGATATAGTAAATACTTTATTAGAAAAAGGATATATTCCTGTTATATGTCCAGTAGGAACAGATGAAGAGGGAGCTACATACAATATAAATGCTGATTATGTAGCAGGAGAAATAGCAGGAGCTTTAAAAGCTGATAAATTTATATTTGTAACAGATGTAATGGGAATAATGAAAGACATTAAAGATGAGAATTCACTAATAAATAAAGTTACAGAAAAAGAGGTAGAAGAGTTAATTAAAGATGAAATTATAGTAGGAGGAATGCTTCCAAAAGTATCTGCTTGTTTAAATGCCCTTGATAAAGGAGCAGGACGAGTACATATAGTAAATGGAAAGATAGAGCATTCTTTACTGTTAGAAATATTTACAAAGCAAGGAATAGGGACTATGATAGTTAAGTAAGAACAATAAAAAAATAAACTAATCATTAGGAAATTAAAAGTTGAACATCATTAAATAAAAACGGGTTCTTTAGTTGTAGAGGACTCGTTTTTATTTATTTAAATACTTTTTTATTTTAATTAGATTTGATATAATAAAAGAATAGATAAATTTTTATTAGGAGAAAATAATGAGAAATATAAAAATAACATATCAATATGATGGGTCTGATTTTTACGGATTGCAAAAATTAAAAAATAGAAGAACAGTACAAGGTGAATTTGAAAAATTTTTAAAAATAATTTTTAAAGAAGAGATAAAATTAATTTCTGCAGGAAGAACAGATAGAGGAGTTCATGCACTTTTTCAAGTTTCAAATTTTGTTACTAAAAATATGTCTCTAGATATAAAAAAATTAAAATATATCTTGAATAGAGGATTGCCAAATGATATAAATATTTTAAATATAGAAGAAGTTGAATTAGATTTTCATTCAAGATTTTGTGTACAAGATAGAGCATATATATATAAAATGTCACATATAAAAAATCCATTTAAACATAAAAAAATTAAGATTGTCAGAGAAAAAATAGACGTTAATAAACTACAAGAAATATTAAATCCACTTATTGGAGAACATGATTTTGATAGTTTTAGAAAAACAGAATCTGAAATAAATCATAGTATTCGAGAGATAAAAGAAATCAGATGTTATGAAGAAAATGAAGAGATAATTGTATATATAAAAGCAAATGCATTTTTACAATCAATGGTAAGAGTAATAATAGGAAGCGCATTAGCTGTTTATTTTGGGCAAAGAGAAAAGGATTATATTATTAAAAAATTAAAAAATCCAAATGTAAACTGTGAAAAAATTTTAGCAGAACCAGAAGGTTTATATTTATATGAAATAAATTATTATTAAGGTGATTAGTTATGAATTTTATAGAAATTTTACCAAATAATAGAGAATATATAGAACAAATAATAGAAATAGAAGAAAGAGTTTTTGGAAAAAATGGAGGAGTAGATTATTGGATATTAAAACCAATTGTTAGATATGGAAAAGTTGTAGCTATTGAAAAAGATAATAAAGTATTAGCAGTAGCAGAACTTATAAATAATTGGGAAAATGATACAGTATATATATATGGATTTTGTGTTGATATAGATTATCAATTTAAAGGAATAGGTAAATATTTTTTAAATGAGATAATAAAATATATATTAAGTAAAAAAACAATAAATAAAATAGTTTTGACAGTGGCAAAAGAAAATAAAAAAGCAATAAAATTGTATGAAAAATTAGGTTTTAAAATAGAAAAAGAATTAAAAGATGAGTATGGAAATGGGATAGATAGGTTGTATATGGTATTTAAAATTTAAGAAATATATATCTTTGCTTATTGAATATGTGATTAAAAAGTGTTAATATAGTAATGAATAAAACTAAAAAATGGAGGGTATCTAGTTGAGTAAAAATATTAAAGTAAATGAATCAGAAGCAAAAGAATACAAACTTTATATTGATGAAAAATGGTATATTCCTATTGATGAAAATGGATATACTAAAGGAACATGCTATGAGGGAGCACTTGGTGTAGTAATTCAGTTAAAAAATGATAGAGGAGGAGTTTATGCATTAAAAATTCCTAGACTTTTAGCTGATACATTAAAAGAAAATGCATATATTTGTGAACTTTTAAATGAAGAAGAAAAAAATGTAACTGAAATTTTTACTACTCAAGATGATATAGGGAGAGATGGATTATTAAGAGGTTCTTTACTTTCAGAAAAAATTATTCAAAAACCAATACAAAGTATTAATTCAACTAGCGAAGAAGCAAGAAAACAAAATGGTCAAATAATAGCAGTACAATATAATAAAGGGAAAATGCCAAGATTTTGTGGGATAAAACTTGACGAAGATGGAGAAATAAAAATTTTTCCAGAAGGAGTAAAATTAGAAGAATTACCATTAGAAAATAAAAAAGATTTTGAAAAATTAAAGAAAAATGCAATGGATGGAAATAGTCCATGGCAAAAAACTATAGTTTTATATGAACCAATAGAAAATAGAAGAGTTATAAGTTATTTAGATGTATTAGAATTTTTAAAAGAGGAAAATGAGTATAATAAACTTTGGTATGTGGGATTGCCATCTATAGTATATGAGTGGGGAAATAGTACATTATCAGAAGTAATTATAAATAGAAAAAATAAAGATTGGAATTTAATCAATTATTTAGAATTAAACAGAACATTATTAGATGGACTTAACTCATTACATCATAGAAATATAATTCATTCAGATATTAGACCAGCAAATATTATGTATATGGGAAATTATACTAACCCTAAAAATTATAAACTTATAGATTATGGTAGTTTTAATAAACATGATGTAGGAATAATTGATGGAAATAAAGTATCAGATGAACATTTTAGTAGAATATTAGGGCCTACACTTAGTAAAGAAAGAACATCACCTTTTTATGCACCTGAGAGAAAAAGTGATATAGAAAGAGAAAATGCTGATACAGCTGTATTTGTAAATAATGAAGATGATACAGTAAGAATACTTTTAGGATGGAGAGGAGAACTTCTTGAAGAGGATAGTGTAAAAGAAGAAGTTATTGAAAATATAAAAGGATTTAAATATCCAAAAGAATTAGAAGAAAATCCTAAATATGATTCATCTCTTTTGATACCAGGAGATAAAATTCAAATAAGAGAATATATATTTCAAATAGAAGATATAGGAATAACAGAGAGTGGAAATAAAATATTATTATGTAGTAAACATTATTGGAAAATTTTTCATGGAAAAATAATTATAGCTTCTAAAGAAATAATTGAAACAGGAGCATGGATGTCTATTCCAAGAACAACAGAGCTTAGACAATGGTCATTTGCTACAGATATTTATGGTGTAGGAGCTATATTCTTGTATACACTATTTTTTGGTGGACTTGAAAAAGATGAGCTTCAAACTGCAGAAAACCAATTTGCTGAAATGTTAAGTGAGCTTGACAGTATACCATTTTTTAAGAATATGTGGGTAGATTTAGCGCCACTTTGTGCTCAAATAGATAAATTTTATGAAGAGGATACAGATAAAAGTAAAATAGAAAACTTTATTTTTAATCCAGAAGATTATCTTGATTTTGCAAAAGATATGGAAAAAGACAATATTCAAAAGAAAAGCTTTTTAGAATATGCAAAATATATAACATTCTTAATTACTTATTCTGTAAAAGAAACAAGAAAAATATTAAAACTATTAAATTATAATTATATATATTTTATTTATGCTATGCATTATGCACTAAATTGTTTACATAGAAGAGTATCTTTATTAAATGAAGATGAAAAAGAAGAGAATTTTATTAAAAGTAATGAAAAAGTAGTATATCCATTCTGTAAAAATAGAATAAATAATAGAGATGATAAAAATCAAGCTGTATTAAAAGCAATAGATTATTTAGATAGATTTATAAAAATATTAAATAGTAAAAAATTTGATAGTTTTATACTAGGTGAAGAGGAAAAAGAAAGAAATAATCCGCAACATATTCCAGCAACAGAGCTTAGAAGAAGATTTGTAGAATTAAATGATAGACATAATACATTAGAGCTTAAAATGGAAAAAATGAAAGAGTTAAATAGTAAATTAGAAGAAGAAAAAGAAGCTAATGAAAAAAGAATAAAAGAATTAGAACAAATAAAAAGAGCTCTTGAACTTCAAAAAGAAAAATTAAACAATGATTTTAAAGAAAAAGTAGAAAGAGAAAAAGAGCTAGAAAAAATAGTAGAAGAGAAAAAAGAGTATATAAAAAATCTAGAATATACTTTAGCAGAAGAAAAAACAAAAATTGAAGAGATGGAAAATAACTATAAATATGTAGTAAGTGATAATGAAAAAATAAAATCAACAGTATATGAAATAATAGCAAGTGCAAAGAAAAAATTAGGATTTGGATATTCTGATGAAGTGATAGATGAACTTCTTTTACAAATAAATAAATTGAAAAGTGAGAAATAAAAGTTAGTAGCAAAATTGGAGGGGTTAAAATGAGTATTGTTACAGAACTAGAAAAAGAGTTTGAAAAAGCACCCATTTTTAGAGCAATATTAGATTCTTTACCTGAAATGATATTTATTTTTGATAATAAAGGAAGACTTACAAAAGTAAATGCAAAAGTACAAATTTTTTTAAAACAAAATAAAGAAATAGTTTTTTCAGATGAATCAGGAAAAGAAGCTGAATGTAAATTAGATGTAGAAATAGAAGATGATAATCCTTTAATTAGAGATTGCTTTATTAGAAATATAGTAAAAGAAGTAAAAGAAACTAAAAAAGCTATTTATAATAGACAAGGATATCTAAATATATTTTTAACTAATAAAACAAAAAAAATAAAAATTTTATTAAATGCCCTTCCATTTAAATTTGAAAATGATGATTATGTTATAGTGACAGTTAGAGATGTACAAAACATAAAAAAATACGAAGAACAGCATATAAAAGATATGCATAAATTCTCTGTAATAGGAGAATCAGTATCAACAATAGTACATGATTTAAAAAACCCACTTACAGGACTTGCAGGATATTTAGAACTTTTAAAAATGACTGATTCAGAAGAGAAAAAAGAAATATTTTATGAAAAAATGGAACAAGGAATAGATAGACTAAAAACAATGCTAGAAGATATATTAAATATAGCAGCAGGCATTAATGATCTTATATTAGATAAAACATATGTAAATATAAAAGAATTATTTTTAGATGTAATAAATATATTAAATATAGAACATTTAGTAAAGATGGAAATAGATGAAAACATATATTTATATGGTGATAGAGATAAATTACATAATGTGTTTTGGAATATTTTAAAAAATGCAGAAGAAGCCCTTCCACATGGTGAAGGAGAAATAAAAATAAAAGTTGTAGAATATGATAAAACAGTAAAGATTATAATATCTGATACAGGAAAAGGAATACCAGAAGAAATAAAAGATGAGTTATTTACATTAGGAGCAACTTTTGGAAAAAGTAAAGGAACAGGATTTGGACTAGCAAGTGTAAAAAAAATAATAGATGCGCATAATGGAAAAATAAGATTTGAGTCTATTGTAGATAGAGGAACCACTTTTTATATAAGACTTCCTAAATAAAATCTTGACAAAGTAAATTTTTTATAGTATTATCATAATTGAAATGATTACAAAATTAAAATAATAGAGAGGCGGTAATCATGGGAATAGTAATTGAAAATATTGGAGAATATTTAAAAAGCCACGGAATAAAGCCATCATATCAAAGAATTAAGATTTTTGAATATTTAGTAAAAAACAAAATTCATCCAACAGTAGATATGATATATAAAGCTATTATTGAGGAGATACCAACATTATCAAAAACTACAGTATATAATACTTTAAATCTATTTATTGAGAAAAAGATAGTTATAATGATAGTAATAGAAGAAAATGAAACTAGATATGATGCAGATGTTAATTTACATGCACATTTTAAATGTGAAAATTGTGGTGAAATAAAAGATATTGAAATTTCTCCAGAAAAAGCAGATATTTTAGAATTAAATGGATATCAAGTAAATGAACACCATATATATTTTAAAGGAATCTGTGATGAATGTTTAGAAAAAGATAAAAAATAAAATTTTTTATCTTTTTTTAAAGGAAAAAAACTTTTTTATGGTATATAGAAAATAGAAATTTTATTTAGGAGGTAAGAAAGAATGGCAAAATTATTAGGTATTTACAAATGTAATATTTGTGGTAATATAGTAGAAGTAGTAAAAGCAGGTGCAGGAGACCTTGTTTGTTGTGGACAAGAAATGGAACTTTTAGAAGAAAAAACTGCTGATTCAACTACTGAAAAACATGTACCATTTATTGAAGAAGTAGAAGATGGCTATGTAGTAAGAGTAGGTGAAAATACACCACATCCAATGACGGAAGAACATTATATAACACTTATTGAGCTTGTTGTAGATGGAAAAGTTTATAGACAAAACTTAACTCCAAATGATAAGCCTGAAGCGAAATTCGTAGTAGAAAAAGCTAATGATGTATATGCAAGAGAATATTGTAATCTTCATGGTTTATGGAAAGGTTCAAAATAATTATTAATTAATATTAGGGGGCAGTTAATGTTAAAAGAAAAAGTATTAAATGCTTTAAATGAACAACTTAATAAAGAATTTTATTCTGCTTATTTATATTTAGGTATGTCATCTTATTTTGAATCTCACGATTTACCAGGATTTGCAAATTTTATGCGAGTTCAATGGGAAGAAGAGATGTCACATGCTATGAGAATTTATAATTATATAAATGAAGTAGGTGGCAAAGTAAAATTAAAAACAATAAATGCTGTAGAAAAAGAATGGAATAGTGTAATTGAAGTATTTGAAGATATATATAAACATGAATGCTTTATTACAGAAAGTATAAATGAAGTTCTTTATTTGGCACAACAAGAAAAAGATTATGCTACAATGAATATGTTACAGTGGTTTATAAGTGAGCAAGTTGAAGAAGAAGCAAATATGCTTAAAATTTTAAATCAATTAAAATTAATAAAAGGAGAAGGAACTGGGTTATTTATGCTTGATAGAGAATTAGGACAAAGAATAGCCCAAGTATCATTAAATCCTTCTTTAA
This sequence comes from Fusobacteriales bacterium, assembly GCA_020063625.1. Classification (GTDB taxonomy): domain Bacteria; phylum Fusobacteriota; class Fusobacteriia; order Fusobacteriales; family Fusobacteriaceae; genus Hypnocyclicus. Next base: position 32,010 of record JAICDD010000011.1, on the reverse strand, counting down.
ATACAAATAACTAAAAAAACAAGGAGGGACAGGTAAATATGTCAATAAAAGGAACTAAAACAGAAAAAAATTTATTAAAAGCTTTTGCAGGTGAATCACAAGCAAGAAACAGATACACTTATTTTGCAAGTGTAGCAAAAAAAGAAGGTTATGAACAAATAGCAGCTATATTTATGGAAACTGCTGAAAATGAAAAAGAGCATGCTAAAAGATTTTTTAAATTTTTAGAATCAGGTGAAGGTGTGGAAATAACAGCTATGTATCCAGCAGGAAAAATAGGTACAACTGTTGAAAATTTAAAAGCAGCAGCAGCAGGAGAAAATGAAGAATGGACAGAATTATATCCAGCATTTGCAGATGAAGCAGAAGCTGAAGGATTTAAAGATGTAGCCACAGCATTTAGAATGATAGCAAAAGTAGAAAAAGAACATGAAGAAAGATATAAAAAATTAGCTGCAAATATTGAAAATGATGAAGTATTTAAAAAATCAGAAGTAACAAGATGGAAATGTAGAAATTGTGGGTATGTACATGAAGGTGAATTTGCACCTGAAAAATGTCCAGCTTGTTTACATCCGAAATCATATTTTGAAATAAAAGAAAAAAATTATTAATTTTTATAAATAAACATATAATAATAACTAGGAGGAGATAATTATGAAAAAATACGTTTGTGTAGTTTGTGGATATGTATATGATCCTGAAATTGGAGATGCTGATGCAGGAATCGAACCAGGAACTTCATTTGAAGAATTACCAGAAGATTGGGTTTGCCCAGTTTGTGCTGTAGGTAAAGATCAATTTGAAGAAGCTTAAATAGATTTTAAACCCGGAATATAACCGGGTTTTTACTTTTTTTATAAAACTACAAAGTGTGGGGGGATAGGTTATGAAATTTGTTAGAAAAAATGAAAATAATATAGTGTTTGAAATAGGATTTAGTAGATTTTCATTTACTATACTTGTTATACTTATTATATTAGGAGTATTTTTAGTTATTTCGGAGATTGCTCAAAGAAATAGAGAGATAGAAAAACATAGAAAAAATATAGAGAAATTACAAAATGAAATAATAGAAAAATTGGAAATTATAGAAGAAAAAAATAGAATAATAAATGAAAAAGATGAAGAGATAGAGGACTTAAAAGAGTATAAAAATATATTAGATGCTGTAAAAGAACTTAGTTATAATAAAATAGATAAAGATGATCAAATAAAACTAGCAAGAACAATATATGAAACAAGTGAAAAATACAGATATAATTGGAGGATCCCAGTAGCATTTATAATGACAGAGAGTAGTTTTAAACCTGATATAATATCTGGAGATCCTTCATATGGACTTATGCAGATAAAGTATACTACTGCAAAAGCAGTAGCAAAAAAAATAGGAGAAGATGTAAAGAGTAAGAAAGAGTTATTTGATGTAGAAAAAAATGTAGAGATAGGAACTACATATCTTTTGGAGCAAATAATGTATTTTAAAGATATAAAAAAAGCTATAATTGCATATAATTTAGGGCCGACTAAAACTAAAAGACTTGAAAAAAAATATGGAGATTTTGAGACTGAATATTTAAAAAAAATATATAAAAATTATAATTATTTGAAAAATAAATATAAATCTTAAAAAAAGTATTGACATATTATCGGGTTTAATATATAATTACTCTTGTCTTTTGAGAAATGAAACGCCTGGGTGGCGGAATAGGTAGACGCACAGGACTTAAAATCCTGTGGACTTTTTGTCCGTGCGGGTTCGATTCCCGCCCCAGGCACCACTTTTGCCGATGTAGCTCAGTTGGCTAGAGCATACGGTTCATACCCGTAGTGTCGGAGGTTCGACTCCTCTCGTCGGCACCAAACTTAACAATGTCCATATAGTACTTATACCCCCTTTTTAAGGCTATATGATAAATTTTTTATGCCAAGTATTTGCTTGGCATTTTTTATTTGTTGAAAAAAGATATTAACTTTGTTATAATTATATGTAATTTAAAAACAGAGGTGAAAAATGAAAAATAGAGTATTAAAATTAATTACTTATGTAAAACCTTTTATATTTTTGTCAATAATTGGAATGATCTTATCTTCTTTAGTTTCTCTAACTAATGCACTTCCTGTAAAAATAATTGAATATATTACAGATGATATACTTATTAATAAAGATAAAGAAAGATTAATTTTTGTTGTTGTAGGTATTATTGTAATTATGTTTGCAAAGGGTTTTTTTAATTATTATAGAATATACATTCAAAATTATGTATCTGGTAAAATGATACGTAATATGAGAGATGAACTTTATGAAAAAGTAATATATATGTCTCATAACTTTTTCTCAAAAGCTAAAATAGGAGACCTTATCACTAGATTTATATCAGATCTTACAATGGTTCAAAATGTAATAACTCTTTTATTTGATTTACTTGTTCAAGTATTAACAGTAGCTATATTATTAGGAAATATATTTAAATTAAACTGGAAATTAAGTATAGTTTGTTTAATAATTATACCTGCTAGTAGTTTAATTGTAAGAAAATATAGTAAAAGACTTAGAAGTACTGGAAAGGGAATGCAAGAAAGTTTTTCAAAACTTAACAGTTTATTACAGGAAATTTTAAATGGAATAAATATAATAAAAAGTTTTGCTACAGAAAGTTATGAAATAGATAGATTTAAAGAAAAAAATGATGAAAATTATAGATTAACATTAAAAAATGTGAAAGTTAATGCAAGAGTAAGACCTTTAGTAGAGTTTACAAGTACATTAGGAGTAGCAATTATAGCATATTATGGAGGACTATTAGTAATAAATGGAGATATGACTCCAGGAGAATTAATGTCTTTTTTAACTTCCTTAGGACTTATTAGTGAGCCTTTAAAAAGAGCTTCTGATATTATAAGCGGAATACAAACAAAAGCGCATTCAATTGATAGAGTATTTGAAGTACTTGAAAGTAATGAGTTTATTCAAGAAAAAAAACATGCTAAAAAGCTGAAAAAAGTAAAAGGAAAAGTAAATATAAAAGAATTATATTTTAAATATAATGAGAAAGAAGAATATGTTTTAAAAAATATTAATTTAGATGTAGAGCCTGGTGAGATGGTAGCATTAGTTGGAAAAAGTGGTAGTGGAAAAACAACTCTTGTAAATTTACTCCCTAGATTTTATGATATAGAACAAGGTGAAATATTAATAGATGATATTAATATAAAAGATGTAAAACTAGAATCACTTAGAAAAAATATAGGAATTGTTCCTCAAGAAACATTTTTATTCTCAGGAACTATTTATGATAATATAGCATATGGTAGTGCTACTCATGTAAGTAAAAAAGATGTAATAAGAGCAGCTAAAATGGCAAATGCATATGACTTTATTACAGAATTACCAAATGGATTTGATACAGAAATAGGAGAAAAAGGTGTAAGACTTAGTGGAGGACAAAAGCAAAGAATAGCAATAGCTAGAGCGCTTTTAGAAAATCCACCTATACTTATACTTGATGAAGCTACAAGTGCACTTGATACAGAGTCAGAAAAAATAGTACAAGATGCATTAGATAAACTTATGGAAAACAGAACAAGTTTTGTAATAGCTCATAGATTATCAACTATTTTAAATGCTGATAAAATAGTTGTTATGGAAAATGGTGAAATTAAAGAAATTGGTAAAAAAGATGAATTATTAGCTAAAAATGGTATATTTAAAAAACTATATGATACTCAATTTAAAGAAGTTAAGGAGAATTAATGGGATTATCTGTAGGAATTATTACTTTTAATGAAGAAAAAAAGATAGAGAAAACTTTAGAAGCAATAAAAGAGATTGCAGACGAAATAATAATAGTTGATAGTTATAGTACAGATAAAACTGTTGAAATATCTAAAAAATATAATGCTAAAATATTTATTGAAGAGTGGAAAGGTTTTGGGAAACAAAAAAATAGTGTAATAGAAAAATGTAATAATGAGTGGATACTACTTATTGATGCTGATGAAGTGGTATCTAAAGAATTAGCAGATAAAATAAAGAAAATAATTTCAAATAAAGAAAATGAATATAATGTATATAAATTAAATAGATGTAGTATATGTTTTGGTAAAGAGATAAAATATGGTGGATGGAGTAATGATTATGTAGTTAGATTATTTAAAAAAGGAAAAGCGACATTAGATAATGCTATCATACATGAAACATTTATAACAAAGGAAAAAATAGGAAAAATTAAAGAAAAATTATATCATTATACATATTTAGATTTAGAAGAATATTTTAATAAATTTAATAGTTACACAAGTAAAGGAGCACTAAAAAGAAAAGAAAAAGGAAAAAAAGCTTCAATTTTATCTATAATTTTTAATCCTATTTTTAAATTTATAAAAATGTATATATTTAAATTAGGATTTTTAGATGGATTTTATGGATTTATTTTAGGAGTATTAGCATATATATATAACTTTGTTATACAAGTTAAGCTTTATATGTTGAGAAATGAGGAAAAATAATGAAAAATATATGCTTTGTAAATAGTAATAAAATGTGGGGTGGAGGAGAAAAGTGGCATTTTGAGACAGCCACTTATTTATCTAATAATAAAAAATATAATATATTTTTTATATGTAATCCAAAAGGAAATTTGAAAAAAAAATTATTAAATTTTAATATAACTTTATTTGAAATAAATATAAGAAATCTTAGTTTTTTAAATATTTTTAAGATTATAATGTTATATATTTTTTTAAGAAAAAATAATATTGAAGTTGTAATAATTAATCAATCAAATGATTTAAAAATAATTTCTATTGCGTCAAAACTAGCAAATGTAAAAAAAATAATATATAGAAGAGGAAGTGCTATTCCTTTAAAAAATAATTTTTTAAATAAATTTATTTTTAAAAATCTAGTTGATATAGTTATTGCTAATTCTATTGAGACGAAAAAAACATTAAATAAAAATGGGAATATAGTAAACAAAAATAAAATAAAAGTAATATATAATGGAATAAAATTGGATAATATTTTAAAAATAGAATCTAAATTTAATTTAAGAAAAGAGTATGATATATCAGAAAATAAAATAATAATTGCAAATGTAGGAAGACTTACAAAACAAAAAGGGCATAAATATCTATTATCTGCTATAAAATTATTAAAAGATAAAAATTTAGATTTTATTGTTTTAATAATAGGAAACGGGGAGTTAAATGAAGAATTAAAACAACAGGTTAAAAATTTAGAAATTGAAAAACATGTAAAATTTTTAGGGTTTCAGGAAAATGTATATGAAATACTTAAACAGGTAGATTTTTTAGTACATACAGCACTTTGGGAAGGATTTGGATACGTATTAGTTGAAAGTTTTTCATGTGGGAAACCAGTAGTAGCTACTAGTGTAAGTAATATACCAGAGATTGTAACAAGTGAAAAATATGGATATTTAGCAAAATCAGAAGATGTAAATGATATTGCAGATAAAATATTAAAAATGATGGAAAACTATAAAAAATTTGATAAACAAATTTTTATTGATAAGGCGAAAGAATTTGATTTTAATAAGCAGATAAAAGAATTAGAAGAAATAATTAATTAAGAAAAATTAGGAGTATATTATGTAAATAAAAGGTTTTAAATATTAAATTTAGTAAAATGAATAATAAAAAAGTTAAATAGATTTAATTTTTTTAATAATATTAGTTATAAGGAGATTAATATGAGTACTTTAAAATTGAAACAAACTTTTTCGAATAAACTTATAAATACAGGAATACTAGTCTTATATGTATTTATTTTATCAATTTTTACATCAAAAGCATTATCAAATATAACTGCGAGTTTACTATTAATTATCACAATTATATATATATTATTAAAAAAAAATAATAAATATATAAATTTAATATCAAAATATGGAATAAGCTTATATTTAATAGGTTTTATTATCACAATTTTTAATGAAGGTGGATTTAATAATTATTTAGGAAAATATTATTATTTTTTAGTTCCATTTGTACTTTTTCCATATTTAGAGTTAAAAAATATAAAAAAAATTATTTGTTTTTTTGAAATAGGAGTATTAATAAATTTAATATATGGTTTTTCTACATTTAAAGATATAAATCAAAGATTTGGAGCTTTTTTTGGTCCAGGAAGAGAAGGCGATATATTATTGCTTGTAGTTATGTTTAATATTTCATTGATTTTTTTCAAAGTATATAAAAAAATAAAAATATTAAATTTTTTTATTTTTATAAATACTATATTAAGTTTTATAGCATTATTATTAACAAAATCTAGAGGCTCATGGCTAGGTTTTTTTGTATCAATAATAACTTTTATTTTATTATCAAAAAATAAAAAAGTACTAATACTCTTTATATTAAGTTTAATATTTATAGGAGATTATACACTTAATAATAAAAGAATTATAAGTAGAGTAAAGAGCATATCAAATACTAAAACAGACATTTCAAATATATCTAGGCTTCAAATGTGGAATATAGCAAAAGGAGTGATATCTGAAAATTTATTAATTGGAGCAGGAAGAAAAAATGTATATACAAAAATGAAAGAATACTATTATAAGCAAGATGAAGAATACCAGAAACAAAATAAATGGGGGATAAAATACGGAACGAATGTACATAACAATTTTTTACAAATATTAATAGATTTAGGGCTTATATTTTTTGTTTTATTCCTCATATTTAATATTAATATAGTTGTAGAGATTTTAAAAAGGATAAAAACTAAAAATATAGAACAAAAGTCTATAGAAATAGGAATTTTATCTGGAATTATAGGATTTTATTTTACACAAATATTTCATACAGAATTATTTTCACATGGAGCATATGTTTTTTATTTTTTAGTTGCATTAGCTTATATATTTAAAGAAGAAGAATCAACAAAAATATCTTTAGTAATAAGTGTCTATAAAAATATTGATTATTTAGATTTGATTTTAAGATCATTAAAAAATCAAGTATATAAAAATTTTGAAATAATAGTTGCAGAAGATAATAATGGAAAAGAGATGAAAGATTACATAGAAAAAGTAAAACATGATTATAAATTTGTAATAAAACATGTAACTCAAGAAGATAGAGGATTTAGAAAAAATAAAATATTAAATAAAGCAATAAAAGAAGCTGAAGGAAGCCATATAATATTTATTGATGGTGATTGTGTATTGCATAATAAATTTATATATCAATATGTAAAAAATATTAAAGAAAATTATGTCTTATTTGGCAGAAGAACCCATATAAGTAAAAATTTAACAGAAAAATTAGTAAAAACAAAAAAATTATTTCTTTTAAGTTTACCAATAATATTATTAACTAAATGTAAAAGAAAAGAAGAAGCATTTTATATTCCTTTTATTACATCTAAAAGGAAAAGTGGAGTTTATGGATGTAATTTTATGGTAAGTAAAAAAGATTTATATGAAGTAAATGGTTTTGATGAAGAATATGAAGGACCTTATTATGGTGAAGATAAAGATATAGAGAGTAGATTACGATTAAAAGGATTAAAGTTTAATTGTATAAAAAGAAAAGTTATAGAGTATCATTTATATCATGAAAAAGGTGATAGAGAAGAAGCAGCAAAAAAAAATAAAGAGATATATGAAAGAAAAGTAAAAGAAGGAAAATATTTTTGTGAATTAGGAATAGAAAAAAATAAAAAGAATTAAACCTTAAAAAGGAGATTCAATGAAAATACTATTAATACAATTAAAACAGATAGGAGATGTTTTAATCTCTACATGTTTATTTGAAAATATAAAAAAAAGATATCCTGAAGCAAAAATTGACTACATGGTTTATGAACATACATCTAAATTAATAGAGGGAAATCCACATTTAAATAAAATTATAATTTTAAATAAAAAAGAACAACAAAATTTATTATTTTTAATAACAAATAAGCTTTTGAAATTAAGAGCTGAAAAGTACGATGTAATAATAGATTTACTTCATACGCCACATACAGCAATTATGACTTGGATTATAAATGGAAAAAAAAGAATAACAGTAGAAAAAGATAAATTTTTAAATAAACTAATTTATAATATAAGAATAAAAAGACCTCAAAATATGACTTCAATAGATAATAGAAATTATTTGTTAAAAGGGATAGATGAAAATTGGGATAATTTTGAAAAAAATATAAGAATATATTTAAAAAATGAAGAAAAACAAATTTTAAAAAATAGAATGATAGAAAAAGGTGTGGATTTTTCTAAACCAATATTTGCATTTGGTGTAAATAGTAGAAGAGATTATAAAATATGGCCAAAAGAGTATTTTGTAGAAGTAATCAACTATTTTATAAAAAAATATAATGTAAATGTAATACTTCACAATAGTCCAGAGGAAAGAAAATATGCTGAAGAAATAAAAAATATGATAGATAAAAAAGAAAATGTTTTTGAAAATATAGATACATATAATATAAGAGAATTGGCAACACTTTTTTCTAATATAGATATATATATAGGAAATGAAGGAGGACCAAGACATATAGCAGAAGCAGTAGGAAAACCAACATTTACAATAGCGTATTTGAAATTAAATAAGAAATTTTGGATACCTAATGAAGGTAGATATCATAGAATAATAGAATTAAAAGATGTATATAATATGAGTGATATAGAATATGAGAAATATAGAATTAGTAAAAAAAATGAAGATTCTTTAAAAGAAAGGTATAATCTTAAGCCCGATTTAGTAATAAATAAAATAGAAAAAATGATTTTAGATTTAAAAATTGTAAAAAAATAAAAGGAGTGTAATAAAATGTTAATTAGTGGTTTTAGTATGATTAAAAATGCTTCAAAACTTTATTATCCTATAAAAGAAGCAGTTATGTCTATTTTACCTATTGTAGATGAATTTGTAATAGCAATTGGCGATTGTGATGAAGGAGACAATACTAGAGAATTAATAGAAAGTATAGGTTCTGATAAAATAAAGATAATTGATACAGTCTGGGATTTAGAAAAATATCCAAATGGAATGGAAAATGCTCATCAAACTGACATAGCTAAAAATGCATGTAAAGGAGAATGGTTATTTTATTTGCAAGCAGATGAAGTAGTTCATGAAAAATATTTAGATACAATAGTAGAAGCTTGTAAAAAATATAAAAAAAATAAAGAAGTAGAAGGTTTTTTATTTAAATACAAACATTTTTGGGGGGATTATGATCATTATCATATTTCACATGGATGGTATCCAAAAGAGATAAGAATAATAAGAAATGATCCTGAAATCCATTCTTGGGAATCAGCTCAATCATTTAGAAGAATTCCTAATTTTGATGGTATAAATTATAGACAGCAAGAGGGAACTTATAAATTAAAAGTTGTAGAAATAGATGCATATATTTATCATTATGGCTGGGTAAGACCTCCTCAATATATGCAGGCTAAAAAACAAGCTTTAGATACAGTACATAAAGGTTCTAAAAAAGTAGCAGAAATTTATAAAAATGCTCCTAATGAATTTGATTATGGACCTTTAGATAAATTAGCTATTTTTAATGAAACACACCCAAAAGTAATGAAAGAATGGATAGAAAAATTTAATTGGAAAGATAAGTTACAATATTCTGGAGAACCAAATCCTTATAGAAAAAAACATAAGCATGAAAAACTTAAATATAGAATTTTAACATTTATAGAACAAAAAATTATAGGTGGAAGACAACTAGGAGGATTTAGAAATTATATTCTTTTAAAAAAAGAAAAATAGGAGTTTCATTAAATGAAGAATTATAAAACTAAGATATATAACTTTACAGAAAAAAAATACAGTATTAAAGAATTAGAAAAAATCTATAATCTTTCAGGAGAAATATTAAAAGATTCAACAAGAAGTGTTGTGAAATTAATAAATTATGATAATAAAAAAATAGTAATAAAAATACCTGTAGAAAAAAACAAAAGAAAATGGATTAGGTTTTTAACATTATTTAGAAAAAGTGAAATATTAAAAAATCTTAAAAGTATGGAAATTTTATTAAAAAATGGTATAAAAACTAATAAACCAATAGCAGGGATAGAGTATAGAAAATATGGAATGGTATTTGATTCTTTTATGATATATGAATATATAGAGGGAACTGTAGTAACAAAGGAAGACGCAAAAGAAGTGATTGATTTATTAAAAAAGATTCATAAATTAGGCTATTTACATAACGATCCTCAAAAAAGAAATTTTTTAAAGAATGAAGCTGAATTAATAACTATAGATACGAGCTTAAAGAAAAAAAATATATTTATATCTAAAATATTAGAAAATATGGAGTATATAAAATTTGCTGTAGATATTTCAGAAGCATATAAATATATAGAATTAAATAAGATTTCTTTTAAATTAGCTAAGTTCCTTTATAATTTTTTTAGAATTAAAAGAAAACTAAGTAAAAAGCTAAAAAAAATATTAAATAAATAGGAGTTTGAATATGAAAACTAAAGAAAATAAGTTTATGTTAATTATTTTTCCAATAATTTTAGCAGTTCTACTTACTATCCCTTTTTATGTAACTGACCTAGATATAGCATGGCAAAAATTATTTTATAAAGAGGGAAAATGGTATTTAGATAATTTGAAAATAGTAAAATTCTTTTATAATTATGGACCTGTACCTGGAATACTATCAGCTTTAATAGGGGTAGTTTTTTACATTTTAAGTTTTTTTATATCTTCATTTAGAGATTATAGAAAAATAGCACTTTTTGTATTTTTGTATATGTTAGTAGGTTCTGGAATAATTGTAAATGCAATATTTAAAGAGTATTGGGGAAGACCAAGACCAAGACAAATAGTAGAATTTGGAGGAGAAGCAAATTATATACCACCTGTAAAAAAAGGAAAACTAGTCCTTAGTGAAAAAAGTGAAAAAATGTTAGAAACAAAACAAGGTGCTGTAGGATGGGATAAATTTAGAGATTTATACAAAATAAAAGGAAAATATAATTCTTTTCCAGCAGGTCATGCATCAGTAGGATTTTTTATGATGTTTCCATTTTTTTATGTAAAAAAAAGAAAAACTAGATTATTTTGGCTATATTTTGGTATTATTTATGGGCTTATTATGGGAATAGGAAGAAACATACAAGGTGGACATTTTTTAAGTGATGTAATTTGGGCTGGATTTATGATGTATTTTACAGGAATAGCATTTTATTATATATTTGGATTTGATAAATCAGTATTATATAAGAAAAAGAGAAATCATATTAGATTGTAGAGAAGAAGCCACAAAGAAAAAGAATTGTGGAACCACGAGATGGACAATGAAAAATTAGTGAGAAATGAGAAGAATTAGAATTTAGCCACGGAAAAAGGCGGATTATCACTGATAAAAGTGAGAAGTAAGAAGTGAAGAGTGAGAAGGATTGAAAAGCGCCTTTTCGGAGGATATTAGATTTTCTTGATAAATGGGTTACACGAAGAACACAAAGATATAAAACCAGAACCACAAAGAGAAAAATAGGAACCACGAGATGGGCACTGATGAACACAAAATAAAATCCTATGTAAAATCTTGTGTTTATCTAAGATGTTTTTCACAGAAAAATATCGAAAGCTATGCCTGTGATTTCAAAAAATATAAATCTTCGTGGTCCTAAGAGATTTTCTTCGTGCTCTTTGTGTAAGGAAAAATTTGAGTTTCTTCGTGTAATTTGTGACAAAAAATATTAAATAAAAATAGAGGTAAATTTAAATGAAAAAAATACTTGTTTTTCATACAGCATTTATTGGAGATATTGTTTTATCTACTCCGTTAATAAAAAATATAAAAAAACTATATAATTGTAAAATTGATTATGTGACTACAAAAGCAGGAAGTTTGATTTTACAGAACAATCCTTATTTAGATAATATAATTGTATATGATAAAAGAGGAGTAGATAAAGGAATAAAAGGAGCTTTTAATTTAATTAAAAAATTAAAAAAACAAAAATATGATATCGTCTTTATTCCACATAGATATTTAAGGAGTTCACTAATAGTATTTTTTAGTAAAATACCTGTAAGAATAGGATATAAAAATAGTGAAGGTAAAATATTTTTAAGTAAACTAGTAGAGTATAGAAAAGATTTACATGAAGTAGATAGATTATTAAAATTACTACAAGTAGAAAATGAAGAAAAATTAGAAAAACAAATAGAACTTTTTCCAAATAGAGAAAATCAAGAAAAAATAGATGAAATTTTTGAAAAAAACAGCATTAAAAATCAAAAAATAGTGGTGATAGCACCAGGTAGTAAGTGGTTTACTAAGATGTGGCCTACAGAATATTTTAATGAAATTATTAAAAAATTAGAAACAAAAGACAATATAAAAGTTGTATTAATTGGTGGAAAAGATGAAGAAAAATTAGATTTAATACAAACTAAAAATAGTATTAATTTAATAGGGAAAACTTCACTTTTAGACCTTGCAGAAATAATGAAAAGAGCAGATATAGTCCTTACTAATGATAGTTCACCTATACATATAGCAAGTGCTTTTAATAAACCTTATATATTTGCTATATTTGGAGCAACTGTAAAAGAGCTTGGATTTTATCCTTGGAGTAAAAATTCTGAAATTATAGAGAATAAAGGGTTGTACTGTAGACCATGTGGACTTCATGGGGGAAATAATTGCCCAGAAGGACATTTTAAATGTATGAAAGATATAAAACCAGAATATGTATATGAAAAAATAGTAAAAAAACTTGGAGAAAATAATGAATAGAAAAAAAGTATTGATTATTAGACTTAGCTCAATAGGAGATATAATACTTACAACACCAGTTTTAATAGAAATAAAAAAGAGATATCCAAATTGGGATATTGATTTTATAGTAATGGATAAATTTAAAGATGCTATTACATATAACTCAAATATTAATAATTTAATAATATTTGAAAAAGACAAATATAAAGGAAAAAGTGGAATACAAAATTTTGTAAATGATAAACTAGAAACTAAGTATGATTTAGTAATAGATTTGCATAATAAATTTCGTTCAATATATATATCAAAACTTTTAAAAGATAGAGATAATAATGAAGTATTAACATATACAAAAAGAAAATGGTGGAAATCGTTATTAGTAAAATTAAGGTTAATAAAATATAGAGTAGATAATACAATAGTAAAAAATTATTTTAAACCTTTAGAAAAATACAATATTTATTATAATGGGGAAAATTTAGAATTTAACTTTTTAAAAGAACATTTAGAAAGAATAGAAAAGTTAAAAATAGAAAATTTTGTAGTTTTCGCACCAGGAGCATCAAAAGAAACTAAAAAATGGACAAAAGAAAATTTTGCAAATTTAGCAAAATTAATTAAAGAAAAATATAATTATAATATTATATTAATAGGAAGTAAATCAGAAGAACAAGAATTAGATGAAATTAATAGATTGAGTGATAATATTTGCTTAAATTTAGCTGGAAAGTTAAATTTAAAAGAGAGTGGAGCACTTATTAGTAAAGCACATTTTGTAGTTACAAATGATAGTGGACCTTTTCATATAGCTAGAGGTGTAAAAACAAAAACATTTGTAATATTTGGTCCTACAAGTCCAGGAATGTTTGAATACAATGAAAATTCGATACTTTTATATGGAAATGAAAAATGTTCTCCATGTTCATTACATGGTGATAAAAAATGTCCTAAAAAACATTTTAGTTGTATGAAAAATTTAACTGCAGATAAAGTATTTGAAATAATAAATAAAAATATATAAAATTGAAAGTTAATGTTTGTTGAACAAATTAAAAACGAGCCCTTTAAAATTAAGGGCTCGTTAAATTCATTTATTTTTAATGATATTAGTTTTAATTATATCCATTTGGATTATTTTTTTGCCAATTCCAAGTATCGATACACATATCATCTATATTATATTTAGCTTCCCAATTAAGCTCTGATTTAGCTTTTGTAGGATCTGCATAGCAACTAGCAATATCTCCAGGACGTCTATCAACTATTTCATAATTTATTTTCACACCACTAGCTTTTTCAAATGCTTTTATCATTTCAAGTACACTAGTACCATTACCAGTTCCTAAATTATAAGTAACTAAACCAGGATTAGTAAGTAATTTTTCAATAGCTTTTATATGTCCTAAAGCTAAATCTACTACATGTATATAATCTCGAACACCTGTTCCGTCAACTGTATCATAATCATTTCCAAAAACTCTTAATTTTTTTAGTTTTCCTACAGCTACTTGAGAAATATATGGTAATAAATTGTTAGGAATTCCATTTGGGTCTTCACCAATTTTTCCACTTTTATGAGCACCAATAGGATTAAAATATCTAAGTAAAGCTACATTAAAATCTTTGTTAGCAACACAAAAATCTCTAAGGATTTCTTCTATCATTAATTTTGTTCTACCATATGGATTTGTAGCATTTAATTTTGCAGTTTCTGGAATAGGTATAATTTCTGGGTCACCATAAACTGTAGCAGATGAACTAAAAACTAAGTTATTAACATTATATTTTTTCATAAATTCTATAAGATTTAAAGTAGAAATTAAATTATTTTGATAATATTTTAAAGGAATAGACACAGATTCTCCAACAGCTTTTAAACCAGCAAAATGAATTACTCCATCTATTTTTTCATTTATAAAGATTTTTTCAAAATTTTCATAATCGCACATATCTACATTGTATATTTTAAAATCTTTATTAGTAATTTCTTTAACTCTATTTAAAGATTCCATTTTACTATTGCTAAAATTATCAACAACAATAATTTCATAATCTTTATTAAGTAATTCAACACAAGTATGACTACCTATATAACCAGCACCACCAGTAACTAAAATTTTCATAAAAATCCCCTTTCATTAATAAAATATATTGCAATTATATCATTATTATAAAAAAAATTCTAGAAAAGAAGAAAATTATTTAAATGAAAAAGCCTAAATCTCAAATGAGGTTTAGGCTTTTCGTGTTAAGGATTTAATAGAAAGGGATTATTAAATAGCATGTCCAAGTTTTTTAGAAATTTCTTTACTTGTGGCTATTAACAATTTTGATTCTTTATCTAAATTAGTATTGTCAGAATATAATCCTGAAACACTAATAGAACCAACTACTTTATTTGAATAATCAAAAATAGGTGCTCCAATACAAAGCATATGTTCTTCAACTTCTCTATTATCTATAGCATAACCACGTTTTTTAATCTCTTCTAAATCTTTTAAAAGTTCATCTTTTGACAGAGAATATTTTGTCTTTTTCTCAAAAGATTGTTTTTCTAATAGTTTTAAAAGTTGTTTTTCATCAGAAAAAGCTAATATAGCTTTTCCAAGGGAAGTACAGTACATAGGATTTGTACTTCCAACAGTAGCTGTGGTAATAATGGCTTTTGGTGGTTCAAATTTTGCAAGATAAACAATATTACCATTATTTTCTATAGCATAAAATACAGTTTTATTTGTTTGGTTAGCTAAATTTTGTAAAGGCTCTGAGATTATAGGTAAAATCTTTTTATTTCTTTCATAACTATTACCAATTTCAAAACTTTTTATTCCTATTTTATAGGTAGTGTTTTTATTAGATGTTTTTTCTAACATTTGAAAATAAACGAGAGTTTCTAAAATATCATATGCACTTGTTTTTGGCATATCAAGTGTATATTGAATCTCTTTCATAGTTAATCCATCTTTATGATTTGATAGAAGTTCTAATATTTTAATAGAACGTTCTACAGTTCTGTTTATTTTCATATTAATCCTTTCTGTTATCTTCCTATTTCAAAAGAGTCACTATTAAATAGATTTTCTATCTCTTCTTTTGTAGTAAGATTAGCATCTCCAACTATTGTATGTTTTATTGCTGCAGAAGCTGCTGCAAATTGTATTCTATAATTATTATCATCAGATGTCAAGAAAGAGTATAAAAATCCTGAAGTAAATGCATCTCCACTACCAACTCTATCTACAATATCTATTTGATATTGTTTTGATTCATAGATATTGTCATTGTGGAAAAGTATACATTTATAATTGTTTTTAGATGCAGAGATTACATCTCTCATTGATGATACTATATATTTAAAATTATATTTTTCAGCTACTTTTGGATATAAATCTTTGTATGTATCCATTAAGTTAGTAGCATCAGTTTTAAATCCTAAAATATTTATAAAATCAAGATATCCAGCAAAAGCAATATCAACATAAGGTAATATTTCTACTATTTTTTCTTTTGCTTCTTGTAGTGTCCATAATTTACTTCTATAATTAAAGTCAAAACTTGTAGTTATATTTTTTTCTTTGCATTTTTGTAAGATTAATTTTGACAATTCAAAAGTTTTTTCGCTAAGAGTTAAAGTTATACCAGATACATGAAATAAATCAGTATTTTCTAAAATTTCATCAATATCTAATTCATCAATATCTATATTACAAAATGCAGAATCTGCTCTATCATATATAACTTTACTATTTCTTAGAGAAGTACCTTGTTCTAAAAAGTAAATTCCTAGTCTTTCACTACCAGTTTTTACATAATCTGTATAAACACCATGAGATTTTAAATAATTAACCGAAGCAGTACCAATATCATTATTAGGAACTTTTGTAATAACATAAGAATTTAATCCAAGATTAGCCAAATTAACTCCTACATTAATTTCAGCTCCACCAAAATGTATATCAAATGATTTTGAAGTAATAAAACGATTATTATTATTTGTGGATAATCTAAGAAGCATTTCTCCTAAAGTTACAACTTTTTTATTCATAAAATTATCCCCTTTCATTTGCTTTTTTGAATTTTTCCATAAATTTTTTAGCTTTTTCAGTTATTTCTTCAGGTGTACCACTAGTAAGCTTTCCGCCAACACTTACAGCACAAGCACCATTTTTAAACCATTCTTCAACATTATCTATATCTACACCACCAGAAGGCATAATATTAAGTTGAGGAAGTGGAGCTTTAGCTGATTTAATAAATGATGGACCAAAAACATTACCAGGGAATAATTTTACTATATCAGAACCATGCTCAATAGCTGTAACCATTTCTGTAATAGTCATACATCCTGGGATATAAGGAATTTGGTATCTGTTACATAATTTAGCAGTATCAGGATTGAAAGTAGGAGATACAATAAACTCTGCTCCAGCTAATAAAGCTATTTTAGCAGTTTCAGAATCAAGTACACTACCAGCACCAATTACAATATTTGGGTCATTATATTGAGATTTTAATTCTTTAATAATATCAGTAGCAGAAGGATTTGTATAAGTAACTTCAATTGAAACAACTCCACCTTCAATACAAGCTTTTGATATAGACATTCCTTCGTCTATTGAATTTCCACGAACAACAGCAACGACACCATTATCACTAAGTTTTTTTAATATATTTTGTCTTTTCATTTTTCCTTCTTACGTATATACGAACAATATACACAAATACGAATTTATAATATGATATTATAATTAATCTATCAAAAAGTCAAGAGTAAATTTTATTGTTTTTATAGAATTTTTAAAATTTTATAAAAATAAAAAAGGAAATTCCGAATAATATAGTATATTTATAAAAAATTTTGTGTTTTAAAGTGAAAAAAATAACGTTAAAGGAGGGGTTATGAAATCATATCATTTATTAATATTGTTATGGGGTGGAATTTATGTGTTTACAAAAGATATAGTCGAAACACTTAATATTTTTAATTTTTTCTTTGTTGGATTTATAATGTATATGTTGGTAAAAAATCAGATATATTATATTAAGACTAAAAAAAATGATAAAAAAACATTGTTTTATACTTTGATTTTTATGATATCTAGTTCGCTAGAAAATTATTTAGAAACTAAAAAAGCATTTACAATATTTAATATTATTATGCTTTTATTTTTCTTCTTTTTTATAAAAGAATTAAGAAAAGAAGAAGTTGAAGAAATAAATGAAGGAGAATTAGAAAAAGGGGAGGAGAAATGAAAATTAAATCATTTGAAGAAAAAAATGAAAAAAATAGATGAAGGTTTTCAGACTCATCCTTCAATAGAAAAAAGAATAAATAATTTAAATAAAGTATAAAAAAAAGACAGTTATGCACCGACTGTCTTTTTTTATTAACTTATTTAACTAATTCAGCTAATCTTGGAGATAAAGTTTTTTTGTTTTGTCTTAAATATTTTACAGTTTCAGCATCATTTAAAGTTTTTAAAGTTTTTAAAACTTTAGTTGAAACTCTAACTTTTAAAGTAACTCCATTGATTGTTAATTTAGTAGTTTGTAAATTTGGTTTCCAAATTCTTTTTGTAACTCTATGTGAGTGAGAAATTTGGTTTCCTGTAACAGTTCCTTTTCCTGTAACTTCGCATACTCTCATTAATTTCACCTCCTAAAGAAATTCCGAATAATATTCTATCATAAGTTAGAAAAAAAATCAAGTAAAATAGATATGAAAAAATAGAAATTATAAAAAAGAATAGAGTTTTAATAATAGAAAAAATAGATTTTATATGATATAATTAAAAGAAATTATTTATTTTATTATGTGGGAGGCAAGATGAACACTCATACATTTAATGTACTTGAATATGATAAATTGAAAAAAGAAATTATGAAATATACTATATTAGATACAACAAGATTAAAAATAGAAGAGCTTACACCATTTAGTGATATTAATATTATTAAAAAAGAGCTTTTATACGTATCTGAAGTAGTAGAAATAGAAAAATATGATGAAGGACTTGATTTAGTAGGGATAAATGATATATCAAAATATATAAAAAGAACAGAATTAATAGGTACATATTTGATACCAGAAGAGTTTGTATCTATAAAAAGGACTCTAAGAGCTTTTAGAAGAGTAAAAACTAAATTAGAAAATTTAGAATCAAAATATAGAAATCTTTATATGAAATTTAGAGATGTTCCTGTATATAAAGGACTAGAAGATATTATTGAAAAAGCTATTGATGATAGTGGAGAAGTAAAAGATGAAGCATCTCTAGAGCTTAGAAGTATAAGAGAACAAAAGAAAAATATATCTCTTAATATAAAAAATAAATTTGATGATATAATGTCAAATACTACATATGCAAAAGCTATACAAGAAAAAATTATTACTGAAAGAGAAGGAAGAATGGTTATTCCTATAAAAGCTGATTTTAAAGGTCAGATAAAAGGAATAGAGCATGATAGATCAGCAAGTGGACAAACTGTATTTATTGAGCCATTATCAGTTGTTTCATTAAATAATAAAATGAGAGAATTACAAGTAAGAGAAAGAGAAGAAATAAAAAAAATCTTATTAAGAACTACAGATATGCTTAGAATGAATAAAGAAGGTATTTTAAAAATAGCAGATGCAGTAGTAGATATTGACTTTATATATTCAAAAGCTAGATATGCATTAGAAATAAATGCAATAATGCCCAAAATTGTAGAAAAAGAGTATCTAAAACTTGTAGAAGCAAGACATCCATTTATTGAAAAAGATAAAGTAGTTCCTCTTAGTTTTGAAATAGGAAAAGAGTATAACACATTATTAATTACTGGTCCAAATACAGGAGGGAAAACAGTAGCACTTAAAACAGCAGGACTTCTTACACTTATGGCACTTAGTGGAATAATGGTACCAGCTAATGAAAAAACTGAAATAGGAATGTTTACTGGGGTATATGCTGATATAGGTGATGAACAAAGTATAGAGCAAAGTTTATCGTCATTTTCAGCGCATTTAAAAAATGTACATGATATCTTAGAAAATATTAATAAATCTAGTTTAGTATTACTTGATGAGCTTGGTTCAGGGACAGACCCAATTGAAGGTTCAGCTTTTGCAATGGCTGTAATAGATTATTTAAAATCTAAAAAAGTAAAATCATTTATAACAACACATTATAGTGAAGTAAAAGCTTATGCATTTAATGAAGAAAATGTAGAAACAGCATCTATGGAATTTGATGCAAATACATTATCACCTACTTATAGATTATTACTTGGAATACCTGGTGAAAGTAATGCGCTAAAAATAGCAAGTAGACTAGGATTACCAAATGAAATAATAGAAAGAGCGCAAAAATATATTAGTGAAGAAGATAAAAAAGTAGAAAATATGATAGCTAATATAAAAGAAAAAACAGAAGAGATGGAAAAAGCTCAAGCAGAAATTGAAGAGCTTAAAAGAGAATCAGAAAGACTAAAAAAAGAGTATGAAGCAAAAGTAATAGAACTTGAAAAAGAAAAAAATAGAATATTAAAAGAAGCATACGATAACGCTGATAAAATGATAAAAGAAGCTCAAAATAAAGCAAAAGCCTTAATTGATAAAATCAAAAAAGATGAAATAAAAAAAGAGGAATTAAAAGCAACAGAAAAAAGTCTAAATATGCTTCGTCAAAATATAAGAGAAGAAAAAACTAAAAATGTAAAAGTAGAAAAGAAAATTAAAATAAATCTTGATTTGAAAATAGGAGAAAAAGTATTTATAAAAAGTTTAAATCAAGATGGTGTAGTAATCAAAGACTATCCAGATAAAGAAAAAGCACAAATACAAGCGGGTATTTTAAAACTTATGGTTAATTATGATGATATAAAAAAATCAGAGCAGGTAGATAAACAAAAATATATTAGAGTAAATAATGTAAGAAAATCTAATGTAAAATCAGAAATAGACCTTAGAGGAAAAATGTTAGAAGAAGCTATATATGACCTTGAAAAATATTTAGATGATGCTATATTAAATGGATATAAAGAAGTATATGTGATTCATGGAAAAGGAACTGGAGTACTTAGAAAAGGAATACATGAATATCTAGAAACAGCTAGTTTTGTAGAAAGTTTTAAAATAGCAGACCAAAATCAAGGTGGGTATGGATGTACAGTAGTGACACTAAAATAAAAAGGGGTGTTAGATTTTGAAAAAGGTATATGCATTGGATGTAGGTACTAGAAATGTAGTACTTTTACTTGCTGAATATACAGAAGATGACAAAATAAAAATAATAGAAATGGTATCTAAAGAACATGAAAGCAGAGCTATGCTTGACGGACAAATACATGATATATCAAAAGTAGCAAAAACAGTAAAAATATTAAAAGATACTATGGAAAGCAAAACAAATGAAAAAATAGAAGA
The DNA here is from genome assembly GCA_020063625.1 of Fusobacteriales bacterium. Classification (GTDB taxonomy): domain Bacteria; phylum Fusobacteriota; class Fusobacteriia; order Fusobacteriales; family Fusobacteriaceae; genus Hypnocyclicus. The sequence goes on along the minus strand of JAICDD010000011.1, from coordinate 10,861 downwards.
AGTAGCAGTAGCAGTAGCAGGACGTAACTTAATTACTTATAAAGGTGATGGGAAAAAAAGTTTTGACCCTAGTGAAGAATTGTCAGAAGATGATATATTAGCAGTAGAATTATTAGCTATTCAAAATACAATAAAATCATTAGGAAATGAAAATAATAAAGAGTATTATTGTGTAGGATATAGTGTAATAGAATATAAATTAGATGGTGTAGAGATAAAAAATCCACTGTATCAAAAAGGTGAAGAGTTAGAAGTAGAATTATTAGCTACATTTTTACCAAAAGTAGTAGTAGATAGTATGTATACAATGTTAAATAAAGTAGATTTAGGGATAGAAAATCTTACATTAGAGCCTATTGCTGCAATAAATGTAGTTGTGCCAGAAGATATGAGAAAGCTTAATATAGCTCTTGTAGATATTGGGGCAGGTACATCAGATATTGCTATTACAAAAGCTGGAAAAGTAGTAGGATATGGAATGGTTCCTATGGCTGGTGATGAGATTACAGAAAAAATAGAAGAAGATTATTTATTAGATTTTGAAGAAGCTGAAAGAATAAAAAAATCTCTAAAAGAGAATGAAGTAGTAACTTATCAAGATATATTAGGTATAGAATATGAAATAACAACAAAAGAAATCTTTGAAAAAATAGACCCAATTCTTGAAAAATTAAGCTTAAAAATATCAGAAAAAATTTTAGAGCTAAATGAAGGAGCTCCTCAAGCAATAATTTTAATTGGTGGAGGTTCACTTATACCAAAACTTAGAGAAAAAATAGCAGAGAAAGTATCTCTTGTAGCTGGAAGAGTAGCAGTAAGAGGAACAGAAGCAATTAAATCACTTATGAATAATGAAAATATGTTAAGTACTGCAGAATATGTAACACCTATTGGTATAGCAAATATGGCATTTCAAGGAAAAGAATTTAATATTTTAAATATTAGCTTAAATAAAGTGTCACATAGAGTATTCTCATTTACAAAAAATATGTCATTAATGGAAGTGTTATTATCAATAGGATATGATACAAAAATGCTGTATAGTAAACCAGGAAATGCAATAACAGCTACAATAAATGGTAAATTAGAGATATTTAAAGGTGAAATGGGAAAAAGAGCAGTAATAAAAGTGAATAATAAATTTGCTAATCTTGATAAACAAATAAAAGATGGAGATAATATCGAGATAAAATCAGTTCGTGATGGAAGAGATGCAGTAGTATCAATAAAAGATTTTAAAAAAAGATATGATAAAATAAATTTTAAGCTTAATGGTAAAATAAAAGAAATTGATGTAAAAATATTGAAAAATGGAGAAATTTTAGATGATAAATATCTTATTCAAGATAGAGATGAATTAGAAGTAATAGATAAAATAATGGTAAAAGATGTTGTTTCTGAGAGTCTAGAAACTAATATAAAAATAATACTAAATGGTAAAGAGATAGAGATGGTAATCCCTGGACTGAAAATATATAAAGATGATAAAGAGATAACACCTGATTATATTATTCAAAATGGAGATAATATAAGAGTAGAAAAAAATGAATTAGGAAATATAAAAATAAAAGATATTTTAGAAGAAACAGATGATAAATTTAAAGTTATTGTAAATGAAAAAGAGATAGTTTTTAATGAATTAAAAAAAGCTATTATATTAAATGGAAAAGTGGTTTCAGGTGATACAGAAATAAAAAATGGAGATAAAATAGATTTTGATATTCCAGAAGAAAATTTACCTCTTGTATCAGATGTATTTAAATACTATGACCCAAAAACATTATTAGAAGGTCATGAAAGTGGAAAATTATTAAAAATTATAGTAAACTCTAAAGAGGCAGAATTTACAACTAAGATAAAAAATGGAGATGTTATTCGATTTTATTATAAATAAAATATAGAAAAATCAGTGAGAAGTAAAAAGTGGGCAGTTAGAAGAATTAAAATTAGCCATGGAAAAACGCGGATTATCACTGATTATAGTGAGAAGTCAGTAGTAAGTAGTGAGAAGAATTAAAAGGCGCATTTTCGGAGGATATTATATTTTCTTGATAAATGCGTTACACGAAGAACACAAAGATAAAAAAACAGAACCACAAAGATAAAAACTTAGTGGTCCTTAGTGTTTTTCTTCGTGCCCTTCGTGTAACAAAAATTATCCGTAGAAACCAGCGCAAAGATTTTTTGCTTACTTTTTTGTCTTTAAAAAAGTAAGTCGCCAAAGGCGAAACAATAAAAAATTGACAATGATAAATTAGTAAAAAGTAAGTAATGAAAAAATTAGAATTTAACCACGGAAAAACGCGGATAAAAAAATTACACGAAGAACGCAAAGATAAAAAAAACAGAACCACAAAGATAAAAACTTAGTGGTCCTTAGTGGTTTTCTCCGTGCCCTTTGTGTAACCGTAATCCACGGCAAAAAATTATTAATTAATTTACAAAAATTTTTAAATAGAGTTAGGAAAAATAAAATTATGAAAGAGAGGTGAAAGGCCATTAAACAAAACAAGTTTAGGGGCTGGGATTATGAATTTAAAAGCTTTTTTTATTACTATTATTAGCTATATTATTTTTATTTATGCATCATTTGGTTTTTTAAATAGCAAAGAAGGAATAATATTATTAGGAGTACTTTCTATTGTACTTAGTTATTTAATAGTTCATTTTGTTGATTATATTAAAAAAACTTTAGAAGAAAGAAAAATAGAAAAAGGTGCAAAAGCAAAAATATTAGATAGTAGTATAATAATTGATGGTAGAATATTAGATATTATGAATTCTGGATTTTTAGAAGGAGATATTGTTATTCCAAAATTTGTTTTAGAAGAGCTACAAACTTTATCTGATTCTAGTGATAATATGAAAAGAGCTAGAGGAAGAAGAGGACTTGACCTTGTAAAACAACTTCAAGAGATGAAAGATTATAATATTGTAATAGAAGAAAAAGATTATCCAGAAAAAGAAGTAGATGCAAAACTTGTAAAATTAGCAAAAGATATAGATGGAGATGTATTAACTACTGATTTTAATCTAAATAAAGTAGCTACAATACAAGGAGTAAAAGTATTAAATATAAATCAATTAACAAATTCATTAAAACTTGTAGTTCTTCCAAATGAAGAATTAACTATAGAGCTTATAAAAAAAGGAGATAGAGATGGTCAAGCTGTAGGATATCTTCAAGATGGAACTATGGTAGTAGCTGAAGATGGAGGAGACCATGTAGGAGAAATAGTAACTTTAGTAATAACAAGTGTATATCCTACTGCAGCAGGTAGAATGATATTTGGGAGAATAAAACAATGAAATACTATTATATAGTAGCAGCTGCAGGAGTAGGAAAAAGAATGCAGCTTGATTATCCAAAACAATTTTTAGAATATAATGGAAAACCTATATTTATAAAAACTTTGGAAACTATATCAAAAAATAGATTAGTAACAGATATAATTATAGTTACAAATAAAGACTATATAGAAAAAGTAAAAGAGTATGTAAAAGATTTTAATATAGAAAAAGTAAAAGATATAATACAAGGTGGAAAAGAGAGACAAGATTCTGTATATAATGCTTTAGAAATTATAAATGATGAAGATGCTATAGTAGCAGTTCAAGATGGAGTTCGTCCATTTATAAAAGAGGAATATATAGAAAAAGCATATAAAGAATTAGAAAAGAATATGGATATAAGTGGTGTAGTAATAGGTGTAATGGTAAAAGATACTATTAAGGTTGTCGATGAAAATGGAATTATAATTCAGACACCAAATAGAAGTAGTTTAGTAGCAGCACAGACTCCACAAGTATTTAGACTACAAACATTAAAAAAAGCATATAAAAAAGCAAAAGAAGAAGGATATTTAGGAACTGATGATTCTTCACTTGTAGAAATAATAGGTGAAAAAGTAAAAATACTTGAAGGGGATTATGATAATATAAAGATTACTACTAAAGAAGACCTTATCTATTTGGAAAAATAGGAGGATTTATGAAGAAAATAGAGATATTCGACACTACTTTAAGAGATGGAAGCCAAATGATAGGAGTGAATTTTTCACTTGAAGATAAAATAAAAATAGCAAAAAAAATGGATGATATAGGTATAGACTTTTTAGAATGTGGTTGGCCTAGCTCAAATCCAAAAGATTATGAGTTTTTTAAAGAAATAAAAAAATGTAAATTAAAACATTCAAAAATAGTAGCATTTGGAAGTACAGCATATTATAAAAATGAAGTAAAAGATGATAAAAATCTAAATACAATAATAGAAGTAGAGCCAGATGTAGCAAATATATTTGGTAAATCATGGGATTTACATGTAACAGATATATTTGGAATAACTTTAGAAAAAAACTTAGAAATAGTATATGAGTCAGTAAAATATTTAAAAGAAAATGTAAAAGATGTATTTTTTACAGCAGAACACTTTTTTGATGGATATAAAAGAAATAAAGGATATGCACTAAGTGTATTAAAAGAAGCTGAAAAAGCAGGAGCTACTAGAATAATATTAGCAGATACTAATGGAGGACAGCATTATCTAGAAATAAAAGATATAATAAAAGATGTAAAAGAAAATATCTCAGTAGAGATAGGAGTACATTTTCATAATGATTCAGCTATGGCAACAGTAAATAGTATAGAATCAGTACTTGCAGGAGCAATTCAAGTACACGGAACTATAAATGGATATGGAGAAAGATGTGGAAATGCAAATCTTTGTGAGATAATACCTATATTACAACTTAAAATGGATTATGATATTTTAGGAGATAATATAAAAAAACTTACACAATTATCAAAATATGTAAGTGAATTATCAAATTTTGCGCATGAAGTAAGAATGCCATTTGTAGGAACAAATGCTTTTGCACATAAAGGTGGAGTACATGTAAGTGCTATAATGAAAAATACACAAAGTTATGAACATATGAGTCCTGAAAATGTAGGAAATAAAAGAGTTGTATCAATTTCTGATTTATCAGGAAAAAGTAATATAAAATATAAATTAAAAGAGTTTGATTTAGACATTACTTTAAATGATGATGAAATAACAAAAGTAATAAAAGCAGTAAAATCAAAAGTAAATGAAGGATATGAATATGAAGGAGCAGAAGCTTCATTTGAACTTTTAGTTCAAAGAGAGCTTGATAAAAAAGTAGACTTTATTAATGTAAAAAGTTTTAGAATAATAAGTGAAGAAAATTATGGGCTTCGAGAGGTATCAGAAGGGACTGTAAAACTTGAAATAGAAGGTAATGAGTATTATACAGTTGCAGAAGGAAATGGACCTGTTGATGCATTAACTAGAGCATTGAAAAAAGCATTACTTCATGAGTATCCAGAGCTTGAAAAAGTAACACTTAGTGATTATAAAGTAAGAATATTAAATAGTGAAGCAACACAATCATTAGTAAGAGTACTTGTAGAATCTAGAGATAGTGAAACAGGAGAAGAATGGAGTACAGTAGGTGTATCTACAAATATAATTAAAGCAAGTTGGGAAGCACTTGTAGATATGTTTAATTATTATTTATATAATAAATATGAGAAACATAAAAATTAGAGAGGAAGAAAAATGAAATTAAAAGTAGCATTAGCACAGATAAAACCATACTTAGGAGATGTAGAAAAAAATATTAAAATATTACAAGAAAATATAGAAAAAGCGATATCAGAAAAAGCAGATATTATAGTATTTCCAGAGCTTTCACTTACAGGATATTTTTTAAAAGATATGGTACCAGTGGTAGCAAAGTGGGTAGAAGATGGTGAGATACCAGAAATATTATTAGAATATAGTAAAAAAATATCTATAATATTTGGTGGAGTAGAGGAAAGTAAAGATCATAATTTTTATAATTCTGCATTTTATTTAGAAGACGGTAAACTTATTCATACACATAGAAAAGTGTATTTACCAACTTATGGAATGTTTGATGAATATAGATATTTTTCTAGAGGAGATAAAATAAGAGCATTTGACACAAAATTTGGTAGAATAGGTATGCTTATATGTGAAGATGCGTGGCATGGTTCTACTATGTATATATTAAATCAAGATAAAGCAGATTATATATTTGTACTAGCAAATAGTCCATCGAGAGAGTATCAAAATGAAAAGCCAGCAAATATATTAACATGGGAAAATATGTTAAAAACATATGCAGATATGTTTAATAGTTATGTAGTATTTTCTCATAGAGTAGGATATGAAGATGGAATAAATTTTGCAGGAAATTCTATGGTAGTTGACCCATTCGGGAAAATAGAAGATAGATTAAGTAGTTTTGAAGTTGATTTTAAAATAGTAGAATTAGAAAAACAAAAAATAAGAAGAGCTAGAATTTATACTCCAATTCAAAAAGATGAGGATATTCACCTAACAATAAGAGAGCTAAATAGAATAGCACAAGAGAGAAAATAGGAGGGTGAAAAATGCTAGAAACTATAAAATCAATAAAAGATAGAGACCCAGCAGCAACTAATTGTTTTTGTATACTTTTATTATATCCAGGAGTACATGCTATATTTTGGCATAAAATTGCACATTTTTTATATAAAAGAAAATTAAAATTTTTTGCAAATTTAATATCTATGATGAGTAGATTTTTTACAGGAATAGAGATACATCCAGGGGCAAAAATAGGAAAAAGATTTTTTATAGATCATGGTATGGGAGTAGTAATAGGAGAAACAGCTGAAATTGGTGATGATGTTACTATATATCAAGGAGTTACACTTGGAGGAACTGGAAAAGAAAAAGGGAAAAGACATCCAACTATTGGAAATAATGTAGTAATTGGAGCAGGAGCAAAAATACTTGGTTCATTTACAGTAGGAAATAATGTAAATATTGGAGCAAATTCAGTAGTACTTAGTGATGTGCCAGATAATTCTACAGTAGTAGGAATACCAGGTAGAGTTGTAAGAATAAATGGAGAAAAAGTAAAAGAAACAATTACAAATTTAAATCATATGGATTTACCAGATCCAATTTTAGACGAAATGCATGAAGTAGAGAGAAGTTTAAGAGAGTTAGCTAAAAGAATAAAGTGTGAAACATGTAGAGTAAGAAGTGAACAAGAGAGAAATAGTACTGATAATGAGGTGAAAAATGATTAAGATATATAACACATTAACACAACAATTAGAAGAATTTAAGACAGTAGAGCCTAATAAAGTAAAAATGTATGTATGTGGGCCTACAGTTTATAATTATATACATATTGGAAATGCAAGACCAGCAGTATTTTATGATACTGTTAGAAGATATTTAGAATACAAAGGTTATGAAGTAACATATGTACAAAATTTTACTGATATAGATGATAAAATGATAAATAGAGCGAATGAAGAAGGTGTTGAAGTAAAAGATATTGCTAAAAAATATATTGCTGCATATTTTGAAGACACAGCAAAATTAAATTTAAAAGAAGAAGGAATGATAAGACCTAAAGCAACAGAAAATATTAAAGAGATGATAAGACTCGTAAAAGATTTAGAAGAAAAAGGTTATGCATATGCTTCTGAAGGTGATGTATATTTTGATATAGAAAAATATAAAGAACATTATGGTGAATTATCACATCAAAAAATAGATGAATTAGTAAGTGGAGCTAGAATAGAAGTAAATGATAAGAAAAAAAATCCATTAGATTTTACTTTATGGAAAGCAGCAAAAGAGGGAGAACCATTTTGGGGTTCACCTTGGGGAAAAGGAAGACCAGGTTGGCATCTTGAATGCTCTGTAATGAGTCATAAATTTTTAGGAAAAGATTTTGATATTCATGGCGGAGGACAAGACCTGATATTTCCACATCATGAAAATGAGATAGCTCAATCAAAATGCGGATATGGTGGAGATTTTGCTAGATATTGGATGCATAATGGATATATAAATATAAAAGGGGAAAAAATGTCAAAATCTAAGAATAATTTTTTCCTTTTAAGAGAAGTTCTTGAAAAATACGAAGGTAGAATTCTTAGATTTTTTATTCTTAGTTCTCATTATAGAAAACCAATTGATTTTAGTGATGAGGAATTAAAAATGGCAGAGCAAGGACTAAAAAGAATAGAAAATACACTTATTAGAATAGATGAAGAATTGGAAAATATAAAAGATATAAAAGATGAAAATATAGTAGAATTAGAAAAAATTTATGAAGAAGCAATAGCAAAATTTGAACTATCAATGGATGAAGATTTTAATACAGCAAAAGCTATGGGTGCTATATTTGAATTAGTAAAAGCTGTAAATAAATATCTTGATAATGGAATTACTACTGAGGGAAAAGAGATTATAATTAATATAAAAAATTATATAAAAAAAGTAATGATAGATGTATTAGGTATAGAAATAAAATTTGAGAAAAAAATTGATAGCAATTTAACTAAAGATTTGATAGAATTTTTATTAGAGATAAGAATAGAAGCAAAAAAAGAAAAAAATTGGGGATTAGCAGATAGTATAAGAGATAGATTAAATAATCTTGGAGTAGAGTTAAAAGATGGGAAGGATAAAACTACATGGAATTTAAAAAATTAAATGAGTTAGGGGTGCTTACTGTAGCTTATTTAGGTGATTCTATTTGGGAGCTTTATATAAGAGAATATTTTGTAAGAAAAAATATAAATTTAAAAGATTTAAATATAATAGTAAGAAAATATGTAAATGCAAAATTTCAAAGTAAAATATATTTAGAGATTTTAAATGAAGGAAAATATAATTTTTTACAAGAGGTAATAGATTATTCAAAAAGAGCTCGAAATGCAAAAATAAAATCCTATCCATCTAGTTGTACATTAAAAGAATACAAAAATGCTACTGCATTAGAGGCGTTAATTGGAGCATATTATTTATTAAATTATAAAGAAGAGTTACAAGAGATTATAAAAATTATTTTAGAGGGTGATGATGTTGCTTAAATTTTTTGAAAATGGATTATTTAATATTAACAAAAGTATAGGTATAGACCTAGGAACTGCTAATACACTAGTGTATTATAAACAAAAAAATAAAATAGTACTAAATGAACCATCGGTAGTAGCTGTAGATAGAGATACTAAAAAAGTACTTGCTGTAGGACATGAAGCAAAAGAAATGATAGGAAAAACTCCAGATAGTATAATAGCTGTAAGACCTCTTAGAGAGGGAGTAATAGCTGACTATGATATTACAGAAGCTATGATAAAATATTTTATAAAAAAAGTATTTGGAAAATTTAATATATTTGCACCAGAAGTAATGATATGTGTGCCAATAGAAGTAACAGGAGTAGAAAAAAGAGCAGTACTTGAAGCAGCTATATCAGCTGGGGCAAAAAGAGCTTATCTTATAGAAGAAGCAAGAGCAGCAGCACTTGGTTCTGGTATAGATATATCAGTAGCAGAAGGTAGTATGATAGTAGATATTGGAGGAGGTTCTACAGATATAGCAGTAATAGCACTTGGTGGAACAGTAGTAAGTAAATCAATAAGAACAGCAGGAAATAACTTTGATGAAGATATCGTAAGATATGTAAAAAAAGTACATAATTTATTAATTGGAGATAGAACAGCAGAATATATAAAAACAAAAATTGGTTCGGCTCTTCCATTAGAAGAAGAGGAATATATAGATGTAAAAGGTAGAGACCTTATTACAGGACTTCCTAAAACTATTAGTTTGAGTTCATCAGAAGTATTAGAAGCAATTAATGATTCGCTTATGCAAATAGTAAATAATGTAAAATCTGTACTTGAAAAAACTCCACCTGAACTTGCAGCAGATATAGTTGATAAAGGTATTGTAATGACTGGAGGAGGTTCTTTAATTAGAAACTTTACAAAACTTATGTCAAATTATACACAACTTCCTGTATATCTTGCAGAAAATGCTCTTGAAAGTGTAGTTATAGGAGCTGGAATGGCATTAGATAAAATAGATGTACTTAGACAAATTGAGAAGGAAGAAAGATAATGGGAATTGATTCTATTAAGAGTAATGAATTAGCAAAACAGATAATAAAAAATGAATTAAAAAGTAATAAAGAATCAGGAACATATTTAATACACGGAATTAAGGGAGCAAATTTATTTGAATTTGCTCTTAATTTTTCTAAAGGAATACTATGTAATGAAGTTGAGTATGATTATTGTGATAAGTGTAGAGTGTGTAATAATATTGATAAACAAGTGTATTCAGACCTTCATATTATAGAGGGGCTTGATAATAGTAATATATCAATATCTCAAATAAGAGAGATGATAAGTGAGAGTTATGAGTCAGCTTATGAAGGAGAGAAAAAAGTATTTATAATAAAAGACATACATAAAGTAAGAAAAGAAGTAGCAAATGCAATACTTAAAATAATAGAAGAACCTCCTAATTTTAGAATATAAAAAAGGAAATTATAATTTAGATGAAATATATAGTTATAAAGATATAGATGTAGTACTTGACGAATATATAGAAGAAAATAAATTAGAAAATAAGATTAAACTTTTAAAAAGTTTAGATGATTATATAAAAAATAAAAATTTTTTAAGTGAAATAGAAAAAATAGAATTTATAGAAAAAATAAATAGTAAAATAGAAAAAAACAGAGATATACTAGAAAATATATTTTATATTCTTATAATCAAAAATAAAAATTTGAAAAATTTAGAGTTTTTATTAGAAATTAAAAGTTATATTAAAAGTAATGTAAATATAACAAATATTTTGTATAATTTCTTTTTAGAATATTAAAAAAGAAATTAGTGAGAAGTGAAGAGTGAGAAGTGAGTAGTGAGAAGTTACGAGTAAGAAGTGAGGAGTAAAAAGAATTAAAAAATCAACGCAGAGGAACAGAGTAATCAGAGTATCGCAGAGATA
>JAICDD010000052.1 GCA_020063625.1 Fusobacteriales bacterium | reverse complement strand
TATTTAGTATTTATTTTTTTCAAAAAAAGTGTATTATACATAGTAATAAAAAGATTCTTTGTAATTATTCATTATTATTTTACTTAATGCAAAGGTTAAAAATTATTAAAATTTAGGAGGTTTATTGTGTCTAGTAAAAATTATGGTTATATGCATTTAGTTGGTGGAGATGTAAAAGTAAAGGATGATGATTTAAGAAAACAATTTTATGATATTTTAAATGAAGGATTACACGGAATATGTTTTAGCCCATATGTAAAGGGGCAAAAACCTGGTGATAAAATTACTGAAGAACAAATAAGAGAAAGACTTGAAATTATTAGACCATACACTAAGTGGATAAGAACTTTTTCTTGTACAGAGGGAAATGAACTTATCCCTAAAATTGCTAAAGAGATGGGATTAAAAACTTTAGTTGGTGCATGGATTGGAAAAGAAAAGGAAAAAAATGATATTGAAGTAGAAAATACAATAAAAATTGCTAAAGAAGGATATGTTGATATTTTAGCAATAGGTAATGAAGTAATGCTCAGAGGTGATGTTACAGAAGATGAATTAATTGAATATATAAATAGAGCTAAAGCTGAATTACCAAATATTGAAGTAGGATATGTTGATGCATATTATGAATTTGAAGAAAAGCCAAGAATAGCTGATGCATGTGATGTTATATTATCAAATTGCTACCCATTCTGGGAAGGTTGTGCTAGAGAATATGCACTTCCATATATGAAAGATATGTATGCTAGAGCTAAAAAAGCTGGAAAAGGGAAAAAAGTAATAATCACTGAAACTGGTTGGCCAAATATAGGTTCAAATACTTGGGGAGCTATACCTTCTAGAGAAAATGCAATGAAATATTTTATAGATACATATACTTGGGCAAAAGAAGATAATATAGAAATATTTTATTTTTCAACATTTGATGAAGATTGGAAAGTTGCAGATGAAGGAGATGTAGGTGCATATTGGGGAATCTGGAATACTTACGGTGAGTTTAAATACTAATAATTTATATAAAAGGAGTAAACAATGACATTACAAGAAAAATTTAATATTGAGCACAAAAATGCCATTTGTTATTCAGGATACAGAAAAGGTCAAAAACCTGGAGGAGAAATTCCAACTTATGAGCAAGTAAAAGAAGACTTAATATTATTAAGTAAAAATTGGTCATATCTAAGACTTTATGATACTTCAAGACATCCTGAAATGGTTCTTGAAGTAATTGAAAAAGAAAAACTAGATTTTAAAGTACTAATTGGAGCTTATATAATAGCAGAAGTAAATAACCCTAATTGTCCATGGGGAGGAGTTTATTCTAAAGAGGTATTAGAAGAAAACAAAAAAAAGAATGAAAAAGAGATAGAAAAAGCTATAGAGCTTGCTAATAAATATCCTAATATTGTTATGGGAGTATCTGTAGGAAATGAAGCAACAGTTGAATGGAACGACCATATGGTACCTGTTGAAAGAGTTATAGAATTTGCTAAAAAAGTTAAAAAAAATATAAAGCAACCTGTAACTTTTTGTGAAAACTATGTTCCTTGGACAAATAAACTTGAAAAATTAGCAGAAGTTGTAGATTTTATTTCAATACACACATATCCATTATGGGAATACAAATCAATTAATCAAGCACTTGATTTTACAAAAGAAAATTATTATAGTGTAGCCAATAAATATCCAAATACACCAATAGTTATTACAGAAGCTGGATGGACTACAAATAGTAATGGGCGAGGAATGGATAAAAATAATGCTAATGAAGACTTACAAGAAAGATATTACAATGAATTAATGGAATGGACAAATCAAAATAAAATTCTAACTTTTGTATTTGAAGCTTTTGATGAAGAATGGAAAGGTTCTAATGACCCACTTGAGCCAGAAAAACATTGGGGTTTATTTACAATAGATAGAAAACCAAAAAAAGTAATGAAAAATTTATATAAATAAATTTTAAAACCCCTGTATTATTTTACAGGGGTTTTTATCTTATTATTGTTTATAACTTTATTATAAACAATAATTAAGAAAGGAAAAATAAAAAAAGTAAGGGTTTCTATATATATCATTAAATATAAATATATAGCTAAAATTATTACTACTATCATTGATTTTAAAAGATAATAATTTCCATAAATAATTAATTTTTTTAATATCTTTTTAATTGAATTATTAAAATCAATATCTAGATTTATCAACTGTAAAATCATTAAACTATTTTCTATTAATATAAATACTAAAATTCCCATATAAATACTATTTATACTAAAAAATTTATTAATTTGAATTATCAAAATAAATTCAAATATAGATAAAATAGTTGAGAGTATTACTAAAATAAAATAATTTTGTTTTAGATGTTTTATGAAATTATTAAATTTATAATTGTTTTCTTGATAACATTTTATACCTGCTCTTAAAGCAGGTATAAATGTTATTATAGGAATACAAAATATGAATATATATAAATTAAGTAAAAGCATATCATATACTTTAAATCCAAACTGGTAAATTTTTGATTCTAATAATTTCATAATATCACTTCTTTCAAAATTATTTTACTGCTCCATCTACCATTCCTTTTACAAAATATTTTTGTAAAAATAGATATAGGATAGCTACTGGTAATACTCCCATTAGTGCTGCCGCCGCCGCTGCATTAAGATTTGATGATGATTGTGCAAAGAAAGTAGAAACTGCTAAAGTTACAACTTTCATTTTGGGAGATTGTAACATATATAATGAAAATTGATAATCATTCCATATAAATATACCTGTTAATATTATTACTGTTGCTGTTACTGGTTTTAGTAATGGTAAAATAATTCTATAATATATAGCAAATCTACTACATCCATCAATAAGTGCTGCTTCATCTAGTGATTTTGGAATTGTATCAATAAAATTTGTATATAAAAATATACTTAATGGTAATTGAAATGTAGTAACTGTAAGTATAATTCCCCAATAAGTACTAATTCCTCCCATTTTTGACATCATAGTAACAAGTGGTACAAGTACACTAAGAGGTGGAACCATCATTACAGCAAGTACTAGATTTAATGTTATTTTATTAAATTTAGTTTTATTTCTTGCAAATGGATAAGCAGCCATAGCTCCTACTGCTACTATAATTACTACTGATATTAAGGTTATAATAAAACTATTTTTCATAGCTATAAATATTTTTGCTTTTTTAATTGCATATATAAAATTTTCTAAATAAATACTTTTTGGCATTATCCATCTAGAAGATAAATCTGTTTTTGGTTTAAATGCTACTGTAATTGCAATATATAATGGTAAAAAATGTATTATTGATACAGTTATTGCTAAAATTGTTTTTATTATATCAAAATTTTTCTTTCTAGCCATTAATAATCAACCTCTTTTCTATTAAAAAGTATTTGGCTTAATAAACTTATTAATATAATAAATATAAATAAGATTATTCCCATTGCTGATGCATATCCTGCTGATTGATTATTAAAATATGTATAACTTAACAATGTAGAAATAGAGTGTGATGCATATCCAGGCCCTCCATTAGTTAATGCTTTAATCGCATCAAACAGTTTTAATCCTCCTATTAAGTTTATAGTTATACTTGTAACTATTGAAGGTTTTAATAATGGTAAAGTAATATGTAAAAATTGTTGCCATGCATTTGCACCATCTATTTCAGATGCTTCATAATACATTTTAGGTATAGTTTGTAATCCTGCTAAATATATTACCATTGATATTCCACAAAATTGTAGTGTATTAACTAAAACAATTATCCACACTGCTACATTCCCTTTTGCAAGCCAATCTATTGGTTGCATTCCAAATAATTTTAAAACATCATTCAAAGCTCCATTACTATATTGAAATAAAAAATACCACATATAACCCATTATAATTGGGGCAATTAAAACTGGTAAATATATAAGTGTTCTTGCAAAATCTCTTCCTTTAAAATAATTATTTAAAAGTATCGCATACCCAAGTCCTAATATTTGTTGAAAAAAAGTACTTCCAAATCCATATATTAAAGTATTAATAAATGCAATTAACATATTTTTATCAGTTAGCATATATAGATAATTTTTTATTCCTATATAATCATAGCTTTGAGAAAATCCATTCCAATCTGTAAATGATATTCTTACTCCTTCAATTAGTGGATATAATACAAATATAATAAACAGTATAAAAGCTGGTATATACATTAGATTTACTGCATTATCACTATCTAAAAATGAACGTTTTACGGTAGTTATTTGATTTTTAGAAACCGCTTCTACTTTATTCATTGCTACTCCCTTCTTTCTATAACTTAAGAGAATACTCTTTAGAGAATTAAATCTATCTCTAAAGAGCTCTCTTTATAACTTAATTATTTATACAATTTTTTATAATCTTCTAGCATTTTTTCTGCTGCTTGTTTTGGTGTCATATCTTTTGATAATACTCCAGCTCCTGTAGAACACATAGTATCCCACATTCCACTAGGTAAGAATTCTCTATCAAAATAAGGGAATGCATATACTTTTTCCCATTTTTTATAATCTGCTGCTAATTTACCTGTATCACTTGTAGCAGTTGTAAGTCCTGCAGGTATTCCATTTGCACTAGCAAGTCTTCCCATAACTTCAGGTTTAGCTAAATATTGTAAGAATCTTTTAGCTTGTTCTGGATATTTTGTATCTTTCCATATTCCAACTGTAGTTCTTTCTCCAGAAATTAAGCTAGGTTCATCTCCTTCATAAAATGCTGGTACTGGGAAGAAACCTAAGTTTGCATCGGGATTATAAGACCATGCATCAGCTAAAACATAGTTTCCATAAAATTCAAATGCTGCTTCACCAGTAGCTAATGCTCTTGAACTATCTGAGAATGTTGAAGTAAGTACATCTACATTTAAGTATCCTGCTTCATGCATTTCTTTAAACATTTCAGCAAGTTGAGTCCAAATTTCAGTATCAAATTTTCCATTTTTTAAATCTTCACCTTTGTAATGAGCATCATCTGTTACATAAAATGATGGTGCTGCCCAATCAAAGAAATTTCCTATTGTCCAATTATCTTTACCACCTATATGTACTGGTGTAACTCCAATATTTTTTACTTTTTCCATTGCATTAAATAAATCATTCCATGTTTTTATATTTTCTACATTTACTCCTGCTTTTTTTACTACATCTTTATTATATGCTACTCCTGCTACATCTACATCTATTGGAAGTACAAATATTTCACCATTTTTATTTGTAATAACTGGTCTAATTGATGGATGTAAAGCTGTTACCCAACTTTGGTCTTGTAATGGAGTAAGATATTCACTATATCTTGCTACTGACCATCCATGAGTTGACCACATATCTGGTAAGTCATTTGCTGCCATTTTTGCTTTCATCATAGCTTCATAACCAGATGTTCCAGGAATTAACTCAATTTCAATATCAGGATTTTCTGCATTAAATTCATTTACTACTTCCTCTAATACACCGGTAATTGTTTCTGATGCTTGAAAGTTTACCATAAATGTTAAGTGAGCTTTATCCTCTTTTTTCTTTTTAAAAAACAATCCTCCAAAAGCCTCACTTGAAATAATAAGTAATGATAATAACATTGATAAAACCACAATTCTTTTTTTCATACTTTTTTACCTCCTCTTTTTATTTGCTACATATGTATTAAACACCCCTTATGTGTCATAAATGTGTCATAAAAGTTTTTTTTTGAAACTTTTTTATTTAAAAAAAGGAATTTTTATTTTTTTTATAATAATATAATATAGAAAATCTATAAAAAATAAGATTAGCTTGGAGGTTGTTATGAATGAAAAAGTTTTAGTTGTTATATATAGTAAAAATAATATTGAAAATATTGAAAGAACTATTTTAAGCATTATTTTACAAAATTTTTCTAATTTAGAAATTCTTATAATTGACTTTATGTCTAATGATTATACTTTAAAACTTGAAAAAAAATATGAAACTCAATTTGAAAAAATATCTGTTATTTCTATAAATGATGAAAATTTAATATCTGCAAAAGAGTATGTAAAAGAGTATGCTTTAAAAGGTAATTTTACACACATTCTTTTACTTCCAGCTAATTATATGATGACTGAAAATAGTTTAAATATTTTAATTTCACATATGAATAAAACTCCTACTGATATATTATTAATTCCTAAAAACTCTTATTCAAACTATAAAAATTTGCTTACAGAAATAAGAGTGTTTCGCGAAAATATTTTAAATACTTTTTCTAGTGAGATTAATATTCCTATTATAGAAGATGTATTTTTTGCAAAAATAAATATTTTATCTCATTTTGATATTTCAAAAAATGTAAAAGAAAATATAAAAGATTTTATCTCTATTTATAATGTTAAAAGAATTACAGATTTATATGTACTTTTTCATGAAGAAAAAGTTACTTATAATAATTTATTTGATAAAAATAATATTAAATTAGAAAAAGAAAAGTTTTTTTTTAATAGATATTTTTATTATAAAAATATTATTCATTATCTAAAAAATCCTATTTTTACTATTTTAATGATTTTTTATAATTTTATTGTGTTATTTAAAATAAAAAAATATAATTCATCTAAAAATAAATAATTTTTTATATTTTTATTAAAATATAGAAATGAGCTCTTGAAATTCAAGAGCTCATTTTTTAGTTATATTTTTTTTATTGTAATTATTTTGCTTACAAAATCTCCAGATTCATCTATTCCATTAATATCAGTTCCTATATAATCAGGGTTTAATTTTATCCCTATATTCATTAGTTCATCTCCATAACATTCTTTATTATTTTCTGATACAGAATAAATTATATTTTCATCAAGTCCTACTAATTTTAATTCTTTATAGCTTGGATTTACTTCTGATAATATTGTATAATATCCTATTATTGCTTCACTTTTATCTTTTGATACTATCATCCAAGAACAACTATTTCCTTCAAAAGGACTTAATAATCTGTAAAAATCTCCAAATTGAATCAATTTTCTTATCTCTTTGTACTTTTTAACATATTTTTTAGCAAGGTCTTT
>JAICDD010000051.1 GCA_020063625.1 Fusobacteriales bacterium | reverse complement strand
AAGCTACTACTCTCATAAACTGATTTCATTTTGTGCCTGGTATATTACTTCTTCATCTATTTCTCTTAGCCTTTTAGAATACGCATAGAGAAGAGAAGCTGTTACCAGGTTATTTATTAGGGGTGTATTATCCTTAAGCCACTGCGGGTCATATCTGACTTCTAAGCGCATACCTTTAAACTTTTCTTCTGTTTCATAAAGTATATTTTCCACTTTAAGTGTAGTATCTTTGTTTACTTTACGATTTACTCTTATGAGAAAACATTCATTCAACATATCTATGTCTTGATGTTAAAGGAAAAAGTTATGTTGCTAAGAAAAAATCAAAATTTTTATTTAAATCTTTCGGGTTTAATGCTAGAATTATGTGAGAGAGGCCAGAAATGATTTTTGGCAATGAGCATAAAACCGTTGGGAAAAGAGTGGTACAAGCTTTAATGTCCAAAATCTCTCTGGCCCTCTCTCTTTGTGAGTCAGTCTCAGATAACTTTATGTAAGGGTTTATTTGCCTTAATCCGTATATGATAAAATTTAAATTATTCATTATCCTTTTGGTGTAAAAATATATATGCTGTCTTGAAAATAGTATGGTAGTGAAGTTTCTTTTTAAGTCACTTATGAAAGAACTGAGAGTTTTTTCTTTGAGAAGTGTCTCTTTTAAAGACTTTACAACCATATTGAAAGAATACTGAAAATGAGGAATACAGAAATCGGGAAGGTAGGAAAGAGTTCTTTTACACACAGGGCATATATTATCTTCTTATGGCTATTTTTACACAGTTGGATCCGTCTAAATAGTAACGGTAATAAAACCCATGCTTTTTTAGTTTTACTCTACACTTGCAATCGGGATAAGGACATCTATCTGGTGGGGCAGGGAAATTGTAATCTTTACCTTTATGTAAATATTCTTCAATGTTATCAACATGGAAAACTATTTGCATAAGTAATCTCTCCAATTAAAATTAATACTAAAGGAATTTGAAAAAAATTTATCATATTCCTTTAGCATTAATTTTATCACAAGATTATTTAATCTGAAAAATTTCTTTGATTTTTGGCTAAATTAATTTGAGAAATGACACTACTATCTTTACTTTTACTCCTTCTTCTACTCTCTCATGTCTCTCTATCCCTAATGCGTCATCTGTCAAGTATGTATATCTACCATCTTCTTTTGATTTGTAATATGTCCTTTTATATTTTATTTCTCCTACTGTTGTTATTAAAGTCTTTTCATCTTCTCTTTCTACTACCCATTTCTCTTTCCTTCTCTTGTCTTCTTTTATTATCTTATCTAATTCTTCTATAATTACTACCATTGTTTCTATACCTAATTTGTCTACCATTTCTCTAACTTTTAATGAAAGTTCTGTTATATCCATCCCTTCTTCTAATAACTTTTATAGAAATGTATTTGTATTTGCGGCATTAAGGGTGGGCTACTTATACTTTTCTTAAACATGATTATTTCTTCAGCATTAGTTTCGGTATGCGGAATAACATAACCAAAACTTCAGTCTTGTAATAACCTCTTTATTAATTTACTCTAACGCTCAATTTTGGGGGTCCCGCTTAACAAAAAAAGCAAAAACCGTATCGGCTACTAAAGACTCCGTTTGCAGCAACATGAACATTTGAATGCATTGTAATATTCTCATCTCATTCAAATAGTCTCCAATTGCTGCCACTAAAAGAAAATTACTCATAAGAAGGATGGCCCAGACCACATCCCCCATCCTCTTATTCAATTTATAATCCAAAACACTGAAAGCACTGATGCCCACTGTTTCATTATGAGAAATCACAAATATTGACGAGCAAATGACTGCAATCAAAACAGGGATTGGAATTTTATACTTAAAGCTGGAATAAAATATTGCTATATGTAAAACAATATACAATGTTAGAAAAATCTTATACTTCAACATCTTATGATTCAGCATTGCTCTTCACCCTTTTCATTATTAATATGCTACATCAATCCATCCATTATTAGGTGCTGCATCCCTTGAATCGAACCACTTAGCTATTGCATCTCCGGGGTTAAAGATATTGTAAAAAATAGTTAATGTTATCCCCCCAGTCAGGGTACACACAAAAGATTTTTTCATTCCCCACCTAATTAGCATATTCACAATTTTACTTGTAATTTGCTGTTCAATAATACTTCTGGCTTCGTTATAACCATATTTTGCAATTAGCATACGAATACCACCTTCTGCTATGCCTACTCCATAAAACGATAACACCGCAGTAATTACAGCATTGAAAATTCCAGCTGCCAATCCGTCACTTATTATGTGAAGAATGGGACTTCCGGAAGTAGTCATGGAATATCCAGAAGTAGTTACGTAACCGGATAATGTTCTTTCCGGTCCATTTTGAATGTCTTTGCCTGCCAACAAATCTTCTACAATTTTCATATTCTCGGCAGTATTGAAGCACGCAGGATAGAATAACCCTTTATGGTTGTTGCACCAGCCCTTCAATATTAAAGTCGCTATCGTACAAATATTAAAAAAGGAGTTGGTTCTTTTATGGATTTAGTTTATTCTCACGTTTGCGGATTAGATGTCCATAAAAAGAGCGTTGTGGCTTGTATAATAACACCAGAAGGTAAAGAAATCCGCACTTTTTCAACCATGACCGATGACCTGATTGCGTTAAAAGAGTTTATTAAAAGCAAAGGTTGTACTGTTATTGCTATTGAAAGCACCGGTTCTTACTGGAAACCCATCTACAACCTGCTGGAGCTTGAGAATCTAAAAATTCTACTTGTCAATGCTAAGCATATTAAAAATGTACCAGGCAGAAAAACCGATGTAAAAGATGCTGAATGGATAGCAAGTCTTTTGCAACACGGCCTTTTACAAGGCAGCTTTGTCCCCAACCGTGAACAAAGGGAGCTTCGCGAACTTGTTCGTTATAGAAAAAGCCTCATTGAAGAAAAATCAAGAGAGCTTAATCGCATACAAAAAGTTTTAGAAGGAGCCAATATCAAACTGTCTTCGGTGGTCTCCGATATCAACGGTGCCTCCAGTCGTTCTATACTTGAGGCAATAGTAAATGGTGAAGAAAATCCACAAACCCTGGCAGAATTTTCTCAAGGTAAGCTGAAAAATAAAAAGGATAAACTAAAGCGTGCTTTAAAAGGCTTAATCAATCATCACCAAAGAATGTTGCTAGAAGTACAGCTTAGACATGTTGATTATCTTGATGCAGAAATAGCAAAATTGGATGAAGAAATTAAAAATCGTATGCTCCCTTTTGAAGAAGACCTGGCACTTCTAGATACAATCCCTGGCGTCGGTAGAAGAACTGCAGAACAGATAATAGCAGAAATCGGTACTAATATGGAGCAGTTTTCCTCCGCCGCTCATTTGTGCTCTTGGGCAGGACTGTGTCCAGGTCAAAACCAAAGTGCTGGTAAGAAAAAGTCTGCCAGGACTCGAAAGGGTAACCAAAAATTGCGAAGCTCTCTTGTAGAAGCTGCCCGGGCCGCCTCTAGAGCAATAGACACCTATCTTTCAAGTCAATACCACCGCATCGCTGCCCGATGAGGAGCGAATCGAGCAGCAGTTGCAGTGGCTCACAGCATCTTAACTATAGTTTATCACATTCTCAAGCAAAAGCAACCTTATATTGAACTAGGTCCTACTTATTATAAAGAGAAAAAGCGTAATATGATTATTCGTCAGTCCTTAAAAAAGTAGAGTCTTTAGGACTAAAGGTCACGGTTGAAGCGGTACCGTCTTAACTTTTTATTAGTTTTATCATTACGTTTATATAGTTTCATATTTATCCCATATTTTTACATTAGGTATGGACTTAGTTTTTTATTGCCTTTTTGAGGATCATTATTTTCAGGATAGGTATACCCACCCAGGAATAGTATTGTTGTTCATTATACGTATATTTTAATGTTAGTGCAGCATATGATTTTGCAGGAATTGTAGCAAAAGTTAATACAGCAATAAGTAATATTAATATTACCTTGAATATTACCTTGCTTTTAATTTTCCTATTAAACACACATTTCCCTCCTCTCCTGTATATTATATCTCTTAAGAGATTATTTTGGAAGACCTTCCATTTTGATGGTAACATTTTATTACACTGGCAACAACCTTCATTTTCTGTCGTATTTTACTATCTTTATAAGCTTTTCTTTTTTTGTTTTTTTAACTTTTTCTAAGTTTTACAAATAAAAATGTAAGACTAAATTTTGAAACCTTAAAACAAAAAAGAAATAGTCCATTTAAAAACAGACTATTCCTCGTTTCTATTATTTAACACTAAAGAAAGTTTAAAATCAATTCTATTCCAGATAATATCATTGCATCTATCAAAGAATCAATTAGATTTGATTCTGTGTATTTCCAATAAAAATAAAAAACTGAAATAGGGAAAACTAAAGCGTTCATCCATAAATATGTTTTATAGAATATGTTCCACTGAATTGGGGTTATTACTATACTAATTATAGACATTCCTGACCAAATTAATGCTAATGGTAAAAAAGACCACAAAATAATTAGTATACTTGAAAGTAAAATATAACTGCCCTTACTTTTTGACCTTACAAATCTTATTGTGACCAGAACAGGAAAAAGAATTAGAAACCTTAATAAATATATTAGTCCTACCATAATAATACCGCTTTCAAAAAATACTTTTAAAGATCCAGTAAAAAATTTGACCTGTCCTGCTACTGTTAAAATTATTGATGTAAATACTATAACTACTGGTAATATTAATTGTTTCCATGATAATTCCGTAGCTTTTTTATTTAATAAAACTTGATATCTCATAGCTTTCTATCACTCCACCAACTAAAATTAATAATATACCAACAAAAAATAATATAATTTGATACTTTGGTATGCTTTTATATATAAAGTAATTTAAACCAATATATACTGATAATATTACAACAGATGTAATTCCAATTGCTTCTGGTATTACAAAAAAAGATTTATAAATAGGCTCTTCTATGATTAATCTTATCCATAATGACCACCAGCTTAATAAATAAGGAAAGGTAAAAATACCGCCACTTATTAAACCTAAAAAACCAACTTTTAGAGATAAAAACAAATTATGTACTGCTATTGATATCCAACTTGTTTCAATATACGGCTTTTCTACAATACCAATATAGTTTAAAAAATCCCACAATCCATTATCTGACACTTCTTTAAGGCTTGACGTTTTTACACCAAGTATTATACCCATCAAAATTGATATAGTAATTATTACAATAGGGATATAATAAAATAATTTATTATTTGTAATTTCTCCCATCTCTCTTTATCCTTTCTAATTGTTTTTCTGCTCCCCATTTATGATATTTGTATTTATCTGGTAGTATGTCACTATATGCAATTTTTTGTAGAGCTTTTATTACATTTTCAAGTCCTAACTTCTTTATTGCGTAATTTTCTGCACGTTCCTCACAAATTTCCCGTAATATTATTAATAGTACAAACATCAAAATAACAGTAATTAGTCCTAAAATTATTAACCATATATTAAAATATAATTCGCCTACAAAAAGTAGATAATCAATTATGATTATAATAATAAATGCAACCCATGGTATTGTATATCCAAATATCTTCAATATTTTAGGGCAAAAATCATAAATGTGTCCTTCTTCATGAGCTATAACGTATTGCAAGATAGTCTCATCCTTCAAAACTATAGGATTAATATAAATTTGCTTTTTAAAAACATCTGCAAGTCCTAATGGAGATTGTCTTTTTAAATAAAAAGGTAATATAGGACTTTCATAGACTTGAAAGTTAGAATCAATATTTTCAACTTTTTTTCTAAATAGTAAAGCAGCTTTAGATGTATAATTCCAATAATAAGGTTTAACTGCATAAGAATAAATATGAAAACTTATTGGTACAGCACCAAAAATCGTAATTATTCTTCTTGAAAAAGAAGTAGGCACTCCTAAATGATATAATATTATCGATAAAAAATCATAAACTTTTATGAAAAAAAACGGTATCAAAAGCCATATTACTAATATAATTAAAATTAAAATTATATTTACTATGTAATCAAACTTTTTTATTGGTCTAATATTTTCAATTTGTAAATAATTAGTGTCTGATGATAAATATAACTTTTTCCAACCAGATAGAACTATTAAATTCCTATTAACTCCCTTAACCTTAACCCCTTGAAGAAGGAAAATTAATGTAGGAATTATACCTGAAAAACATATATATTCTTTTTTATTAGTATTTTTAATATTGGTATCTAAAATATTTTTTGAATTATTAGAAAATAGTATGTCAAAATCAAAATAAAGTATATTTAATAAAAGAGAAGATAAAGAAATTAAAACCGTATAAATATATACATAATTATGTGTAACATTATATAATACACTATTACTTGCGTCTTTTGTAAATCCTGAAAATCCTAATGTCGTTAATAAAAGAGATAATAAGACGGTGCGGGTCATCCACGCCGCCAATTCTGCTAAACGAATCAAGTCTTAACCCTCCTCATAAACTAAAAAACTATGGCTGTAGCAGCTGCACCTGTAATTATACCAGCTAATTCCGGAGCCGAAATTATAAAAGACACTGCAGCCCATATACCTTCATATGTTATTAAGCTTCTTATTACTGGCCAATTTTTAATTATAACTTCTGTAACTTTCTTGACAACTTCTCCACTAGCACCAGCTAGTGCACTTGCTACAATAGACTGAAAATCAGGCCATTTGCCATTATGAGCATAATACAAAAGTGCATCTGGAATATTTTGGTTGAATTTCACGGTTGAAGATGTATGATTAAATATATAATCTGAAAGTGGGTTAATTTTACTTTTCACATGATAAATTTCTAAACTCTGCATATCTGTTATTGTTATTTCATATTCATTATCCGTCGTTGGAGTTATTTTTATTGTTGAAAATGATTCTTTACCATTTGGCATTTTACGCAACATTGATTAAATTTGTTATCATAACAACAACCATTAAAAACACCGCAAGGAACTTTTTTGTAAAAATTTTATTCATTCACTTCTAACCTCCATCTATACAAATTTTATTTTGGAAGATCTTCCAATTCAATGGTAACATTTTATTATGAGAGTATCAACTTTCATTTTCTGTCGTATTTTTCTATTTTTATAAGCTTTTCTTTTTTTTTTTTTGTTTTCTAAGTTTTTCTAAGTTTTTCAAATAAAAATCTAAGACTAATTTTTGAAACATTAAAATAAAAAAGAGATAGTCCATTTTAAAAACAGACTACCTCTTTTTAAAA
>JAICDD010000010.1 GCA_020063625.1 Fusobacteriales bacterium | reverse complement strand
GCATAATTTTGTGACATTAAAATATATCTCCTTTCATTTAAATAACCTTAATTAAAAAATTATCCCTAAAATTTAATAAACCAAGTTTCGCCTAACTCCCCTATATACGCAGCTTTATTGCGTAATAACCACCATTCCGACTATATTATACGCATATTTTATTGCGTATAAAGTTTTTTAATAAAAATATAATTTATATATTTCATATAATATATAAATTATATTTTTATACTATAATTAAATTGTAATACAAATAAATTCACAAGTCAAATCAAATAGAAAATATTTTTTTAAAAATAATAAATAATGATTTTTATAGTTATAAACATTTTATAAAATTATTTATAATTTAAGAGAAATTCAATTTTTTTCTAGCGACATTATATATAGAATATATAAATATCATTAAAATAATTTCATTGACTTAGTACTAATAAAGTGATACAATAATTCCATAATAAAATATAAAGGAGGAAGAAAATTATGAAAAAATTAATGTTAGTTGTATTAGGACTAATTTTGTCAGTTATGAGTTTTGGTAGAGATATTAAAATAGGAGTTATTGCACCATTATCTGGACCTTTAGCACTTTATGGACAAACTACTGTTAATGGATATGAATTAGCAGTAAAAGAGATAAATGCAAAAGGTGGAATAAATGGAATGAATCTTGTGTTAATAAAAGAGGATAACAAAGGAGATTCTGCTGAATCGGTAGCAGCTATTAAAAAATTAATAACTGTAAATAAAGTAGATGTAATATTAGGTGGAGTAACAAGTGGAAATACTATCGCAATTGCACCAATTGCTCAAGAATATAAACTCCCTATGTTAACACCAACTGCTACAAATGTAAAAGTTACAACATTTGGAGATTATATTTCAAGAACTTGTTTTATTGATCCATTTCAAGGAGAAGTAATGGCAAACTTTGCTTCTGATAATTTAAAAGCAAAAAAAGCTATTATTATAAAAAATGCTGCTGATGATTATAGTGAAGGATTAGCAGTTGAATTTGAAAAAACATTTAAAGCAAATGGTGGAAAAATTGTAGATGTTATTAATTATGTTACTGGAGATATTGATTTTAGTTCTCAATTAACAAAAATTAAAAATATGAATACAGATGTTATATTCTTACCAGGATATTATAATGAAGTTGCTTTAGTTGTAAAACAAGCTAGAGATTTAGGAATTGATGCAACATTTTTAGGTGGAGATGGATGGGATAATTCAAAATTATTTGAAATTGGTGGTACAAGTGTAAATGGTTCATATGTATTAACTCATTTCTCAAAAGAAAGTGAAGATACTCAAGTACAAGACTTTATAAATAATTACTTTAATGAATTCTTTGAAGACCCTAGTCCATTATCAGCTTTAGGATATGATGCTGCTTATATTATGGCTGAAGCTATAAAAAAAGCTGGTTCATTAGATAGAGAAAAAATCAAAAATGCAATTAATTCTACAAAAAATTATAAAGGTGTAACTGGAGTAATTTCGTTAGACAAAAATAGAAATGCAAAAAAATCAGCGTTTGTTTTAAAAGCTGAAAATGGTGCTTTCATATATGAAACTACTGTAGATCCAAAATAATTTATTTTAATTTATAAAGTTTCGCACCACATTTAACTTTGTGGTGCGTTTAATTTATTTAGGAAATTTAAGGAGGTATTATGTTTATACAACAATTAATAAACGGACTTTCATTAGGTTCAATTTATGCATTAATTGCATTAGGATACACAATGGTTTATGGTATATTAAAATTAATAAATTTTGCTCATGGTGAAATTTATATGATAGGTACTTATATAGGATATTATTTTTTTAGAATGACTTTTATATTAGGTCTTGCAAAAAAATATGCAGTAAATTCTAAAATAGCAGTAAATTTTTTAGATAAACAAGAGATAGTAAGTCAAAATCCAAAATTATTAATGAAATATATTGCAAATAATTTTAATGAGTTTGGAATTGTTCAAGATAGTAATTTTAGAAAATCAATTACAAATGCAGCTGTAGAACAAGCAAAGGGATTAAAACATATGAGTGATTTTATAAATAATAATTCGATTATAATTTTCTTAACTATTCTATTAGTATCAATGCTACTAACTGCATTTGTTGGAATTATTATTGAAAAATTAGCTTATAAACCTTTAAGAGGAGCATCTAGAATTTCAGTATTATTAACAGCATTAGGGGTATCAATATTTTTACAAAATGCAGGAATCAAAATATTTGGTGGAGATCCTAAAGCATTTCCACAATTAATACCAAGTAAATTTTATAATATCACTGATAATATTTTAATTTCAAATCATCAACTTATTATAATTTTTGTTTCTATAATATTAATGATAATATTAGAAATAATAGTTCATTATACAAAAGTAGGGAAGGCAATGAGAGCAGTATCATTTGATAAAAGTACTGCTGAATTAATGGGAATAGATGTAAATAAAATAATTTCTTTTACATTTGCAATAGGGTCTGCATTAGCAGCAGCAGCAGGAATTTTAATAGGAATGAGATTTAATAAAATTGATCCATTAATGGGAATGATGCCAGGAATTAAAGCCTTTGTAGCAGCTGTTTTAGGTGGAATAGGTAGTATTCCAGGTGCAGTTGTAGGAGGATTAATAATGGGTATTTCTGAATCATTAGTAGTTGGATATATTTCTTCTACTTATAGAGATGCAATTGCATTTGCTATATTAATTGTTATTTTATTAATAAAACCAAGTGGAATTTTTGGTAAAAATGTAAAAGAAAAAGTGTAGGAGGTTGTTATGGAACAATATATATTATTAATAATGACGTTAATTACTATAAATATAATATTAGCAGTAAGTTTAAATGTAATTAATGGAATAATGGGATATTTATCTTTAGGACATGCTGGATTTATGGCAATAGGAGCATATACAAGTGCTATACTAACTACTCAATATAATTTTCCCATACTTGTATCAGTTATAATTAGTGCTATCTTAGCAGGATTTTTTGGATTTATTATTGGATTTCCTACTTTAAGATTAAAAGGTGATTACTTAGCAATAGTTACTTTAGGATTTGGAGAAATAATAAGAATAATAATTTTAAACATGTCAATAACTGGTGGAGCAAAAGGTTATCCTGGAATACCTGGAATTAGAGGTTTAAGTGGATTTTTTATAGGATTAATATTTGCTATTATAACAGTAATAATAATTACAAACATAGCATTATCTGCAGAGGGAAGAGCATTACTTTCTATTAGAGAAAATGAAATAGCAGCAGAATCAATGGGAGTAAATATTACAAGATATAAAATAAAAGCTTTTATTATTGGTTCACTTTTTGCAGGATTAGCTGGAGGGTTATATGCTCATCTTATTCAATATGTAAAACCAGATAATTTCAGTTTATATAAAACAGTAGATATATTATTAATGGTAGTTTTAGGTGGTAGTGGAAGTATAACAGGTTCAATTTTAGCAGCAATAGCACTTACTTCTATATCAGAATTATTAAGAGAATTTTCTGAATATAGAATGTTAATTTATCCATTAATGTTGATTATCTTAATGTTAGTAAGACCAAATGGAATTTTAGGAAAAAAAGAAATCACAGATTTCATTTCTTTCAAAAAGAAAAGAGGTGTTTAAATTGTTATTAGAAGTACATGAAGTAACTAAACAATTTGGAGGATTAACTGCTGTTGATACAGTTAATTTAAGTATAAAAAAAGATGAATTAATTGGTTTAATTGGGCCTAATGGTGCTGGGAAAACTACTTTTTTTAATTTATTAACAGGAGTATATGAGCCTACATCAGGATATATAAAATTATTAGGTGAAGATATCACAGGACAAAAACCTTATAGAATTACTGAAAAAGGAATGGCAAGAACATTTCAAAATATAAGACTTTTTAAAGATTTAAGTGTATTAGATAATGTTAGAGTTGCTAAAGTATTTAATACTGATTATGGTATTTTTGATTCGATTTTTAGAACAAAGAAATTTTATAAAGAAGAGATAAGAGTAAGAAAAGAAGCTGAAGAATTACTTGATAGATTTGGATTATTAGAAAAAATGGATTTACCTGCTCATAGTTTACCTTATGGAGAACAAAGAAAATTAGAAATAGTTAGAGCTCTTGCAACAAATCCAAAATTATTACTTTTAGATGAACCAGCAGCTGGAATGAATCCACAAGAAACAGCTGAACTTATGGAATTAATTAAAAAAGTAAAAAATGATTTTGATATATCTATTCTTTTAATTGAACATGATATGAAATTTGTTATGTCTTTATGTGAAAGAATAGCAGTTCTTGATTATGGTAAAATAATTGCTTTAGATACGCCAGAAAAAATAAAAAATAATAAAAAAGTTATTGAAGCGTATTTGGGTGAAGTTGAGGAGGATTAATATGTTAAAAATAGAAAATTTAAATGTACATTATGGAAATATACATGCAATAAAAGATTTGAATATTGAGATAAATAAAGGTGAAATTATTTGTTTAATAGGAGCAAATGGTGCAGGTAAAACATCTACTTTACATTCTATTTCTAAATTAATAAATCCTTCTGGTGGGAAAATGTATTTTGAAGGAGAAGATATCACAAATTTATCAACTACTGAAATTGTAAAAAGAGGTCTTATTCAAGTACCAGAAGGAAGAAGAGTTTTTGCAAATCTTACTGTATTAGAAAATTTAGAATTAGGTGCATATTTAAAAACAAATAAAAAAGAAGTAGAAAGAGATATGGAAAGAGTCTTTAATAGATTTCCTAGATTATATGAAAGAAAAGCTCAATTAGCAGGTACATTAAGTGGTGGAGAACAACAAATGTTAGCAATGGGAAGAGCATTAATGTCATCACCAAAACTTCTTTTATTAGATGAACCTTCAATGGGATTAGCACCATTATTAATTCAAGAAGTATTTGATATTATACAAGAAATAAATAAAGAAATGGGAATCACTATATTACTAGTAGAACAAAATGCAAATATGGCATTAAAAATATCAGATAGAGCATATATTTTAGAAACTGGAAATATTATGAAAAGTGGAAATGCTCAAGAACTTTTACATGATGAAGCTGTAAGAGAAGCATATTTAGGATAATATTTATAAACCTGAAAAAGATAGCGAAAGCTATCTTTTTCTTTTATATATAATAAATATATTGTATAATATATAAAAGAGAGGTGAAAAATGAATTACTTAATAGATTTACACGTTCATTCAAATGTATCAACACATGCATATAGTACACTTGATGAATTGATTCAAACTGCTAAAAATAAAAAATTATTAGGATTTGCTTTGACTAATCATGGAAGTATGGCTCCAGATAGTCCTCATGATTATCATTTTGGAAATTTAAAAATTTTTGATAAATATATTAATGGAATACGTCTATTTAAAGGAATTGAAGCAAACATAATATCTGAGAATGGTGAAACAGATTTACCTAAAAAATATTATGATTTATTAGAAATAAAGTTATGTGGATTTCATAAAGGAACTCCATATGGTAATGGTAAAGATATTGTAAGAAATACAAATGCAATAATAAATGCAATAAAAAATAGAGAGTTAAATATTATATCACATTTAGGAAATCCAAGTTATAAGGTAAACTATGAAGAAGTGATAGAAGTATCTGCAGAATATAATGTAGCTATAGAATTTAATAATAGTTCATTTACTACAAGTAGATTAGGTTCAGAAAAAAATTGTTATGAAATAGCTAAATTATGTAAAAAATATAATAATTATATTTCAATAGGTAGTGATGCTCATCATTCTATGTTTTTAGGTGAGTTTGGAGAAGTATATAAATTATTAGAAAATATTGGATTAGATAAAACTATGATAATAAATAGTTCTATAAATAAAGTAGAGGAATTTATTAATTTACATAAATAGAGGTGAATTATGGAAATCGTTAATTTTGAAAATAATATAGCATTACGTAAAAAAAAGAAAAGAATTAATGAAAAAATTGATTCATCACTTTTTTCAATATATAAGTCAGAAAAAACTATAAAAGACTATATGTTTTATTTGAAAAAATTTTTAGAATTTGTATATGAAGATGTAAATTTTGAGTCTCAAAAAGAAATAATTCAATTAATGGTAAATGTAGATAAAGATGATGTAGAGGAATATATAAAACATTTAGTTGTTGAGAAAAAATTAAAAAATAGTTCTATTAATAAAATTATATTTTCATTAAAAAGTTTATATAAAGAGCTAGAAAAAAAAGGAGCGAATAATCCTTTTAAATTTATACCTTCTATGAAACATAATGCATATAATTTAGATAATATATTAAAAATATCTTTTGAAGAGATAGAAAATATTCTTATGAATTTTGAAAAAAAAGATGATATTAGTTATAGAAATTATACTATACTTTATACATTATTTTATACAGGAATGCGTAGTAGTGAATTATTAAATTTAAAATATAGTAATATTATTAGTAGAAATAATGAAAAAGTTTTAAAATTAGAAAAAACAAAAAGTGGAAAAACACAATATAAACCATTATTTGAAGATTGTTATAATGAAATTATGGAGTATAAAAATTATATAAAAAACATTTATAATTTAAGAGATGAAGATATGAATGACCACTATATATTTCCAACTAATTTTATAACTAATAAAAAAATGAGTTATAATAATCTATATAAAATAATAAAAGATATGGGAAAATCTGTAAACAAAGATATTAGTCCGCACAATATTAGACATTCAGTTGCAACAGAACTTTCACTTCAAGGAGCAGATGTTTTAGAGATAAGAGATTTTTTAGGACATTCTGATACAAAAGTTACTGAAATATATATTAATGCAAGGGGAATTTTAGAGAAAAAAGCATTAAGCAGATTACCAAAAATGAAAAAATAAAAAAATGAGAAAATAAAAAAGAGAAAGGTAGATATGATAAAAAAAAATTTTATATTATTAATATTTTTAATTTCTATAAATATATTTGCAAATGAGATATATTATAACACTGGAGAGCTAATGTATTCTGGAGAAACAAAATATGGTGCACCAAATGGAATAGGAAAAATATATAATAAAGAGGGTTTTTTAATATATGAAGGGGAATTTAAAAATGGTTATCCAGAAGGTAAGGGAAAAATATATATAAATGGAATAATAAGATATGAAGGAGAAATGGTAAAAGGAAATCCAATTGGATATGGGAAAATATATGATAGCCAAGGAAAGCTAATATATGAAGGGGATAAAGTAGAAAAATATATGAATTAGTGTTTATGCGAGTCTTGAGTTTCAATGGCTCGCTTTTAAATTCCTTATAAATACTGAGTTTTTAAAGCTATATTTTTTTATTTTTGTAAATTATTCTAAATAATTATTATCTATAATGAAAATTATTATAGAAATTTATTTTAAATATAATTGACATTATATTTACTTTATGTTATTATATATTATAAAATAAATTTTATTTGGAATAATTTTTAATTGTTTAAGTTGTAATTTAAGAATTATGAGATATGGGAGTGTGAAAATTAATGAATGTTTCTAAAATTGAAAATATGATAAATTATATTAGTACCTCTGAAACACCTAAAAATCAAGACTTTAATGAGTTTGCAGTAGAATTTTATCTAGAAACACGTGATATACCCTTATCAAAATTTTTAAAAGTACGTAATTATAGTAGTAAAACTCCTAAAATTATGAATACTAAAAAAGCTGGTGAATTAATACTTGAAACTAAAAATAATCCTAAAATTATGAGTTTTTTAAATGATAATGGATATAGTGATATTCCAAAATTAAATTATAGTGCTATTATGCTTTTAAGAAAAATTGATCCTGAAAAAAATTGGAAAAAAGTCATAAAATATTTAAAAGGTAAAGGAACTATAGATGAGATAAATAGAAAAAATAAAAAAACATTATTACCTGAAGATAGAGAAAATTTAGAAAAATATTTAAAAGAAAAATTGGAGATAACATCTGATGAATTTCAAAAATTTTTAAATTTATATTCTAAAGTTATAAATGATAAAGAATTAAAAAAATCAATAAATAAATTAGTATAAAAAAAGAGTCTTTCTATAAAAATTATGGAAAGACTCTTTTAAGTTTTTTTATTTTATAAAATTATTTCAAGTAATTTTTATTTTTTGAGTTTATAATTTGATTTTTAAGAATTTTTTAAATATAAAATATAGTTATAGAAATAAAAAGGTTAAATTTATCAATTTATAAAAAAATAAAAAATTATTTTAAATTATACAACATAAAAATTATTATAGGACTATATTTGGAATTTAATTTTTATTAAAATTATTTCAAAAATAAATTATTTAATATAATAATTATTATCGGAATATTTATTCTTTGATTCTTATTTCTTGATTATAGCACCAAGCATATACACTTTTCCATTCTCCATAACCAGTTTCAATATTTATGTGTCCTTTTTCTGGAGGTAAAATATCATAATCAATATTTAATTTTTTTGCATATAAATTTATAGCACCCTCTTTGCAATATTCATCATTTTCTGTAGCAACTAGTCGGATATGTTTTGCACTATTTAATATTTGATTTTTATTTAATTTTATTTCTTTAAATGAATTTAATTCTTTTATATTTTTTAAAGCCTCTGTTCCTGGAGGAGCTACTAATAATAAATATTTTACATTTTCTATATTATATTTCATAGAGTAATGAAACCAAAGTATCACTCCCAACGAATGACAGATTATTATTTTTTCGTTATGTATATTTTGTAATGTTGTGTGCAGTGTTTTTAACCAAACTTTTAAATCGGGTTTTGAATTATTTAGGAATTGTGGAAATATCACATTTTCATTATTATTTTTTAATTTTTCATACAACCAATGTTGCCAATGACCCTTTGGTGAGCCATTTAATCCATGGATTATTATATATGTCTTTTTCATTTTAATCACCTTATTATTTTAATATTATTAATATAATAACATTTTTTATTAAATTAATCAAGAAATGTAAAAATATAAATAAATTAAAAAAAGAGTACTGTATAAAGTACTCTAATTTACAATTATTTACATAATTCATATACTTTTATTATTTCTTCTTTTGTTATTGGTCTTGGTCCTGTAGTAGTATTTGGTTCAGGACCTTTAAACATTCTTACAACATCATCTACCATTTTTTCAAAACTATCTTCCGGGATATTTACATCTGAAAGTCTATAATATGCATCTACAGATTTAAACCATTCTTTTACTTTTTCTGGTAATAATTTTGCAGCTTTTAAATCATCTGTTTCTATTACATCAAAGCATCTACGTGCTAATTTTGCCCATCTTTCTGGCATAACATCTGCAAATAATTCTAAATATGCTGGTATTACTATTCCCATACCTTTACCATGTGGAATATCTAAGTGGCATTTCAATAGAATGCATAGGAATACTTCCTACTCTTCCTAAAGCTTGTAATCCAGACCAACCAAATATAGAACATAAAGCTAATTCTGATCTAACTTGCAAATCTTCAAGATTATTAATTACTTTATTAAAATTATCTTTTAATGTTAATATAATTCCTTCTGTAATTCTATCTGCAAATTCTGATTCAGCATTAGTTGATAAATAATGTTCAATTAAATGAGAGAAAATATCTATAGTACTATCTTTTGTTACACTTAAAGGAACAGATGTTAATAATTCAGGGTCTAAAATTCCAACTTTTGGATATCTATATGCTGATCTTGAAAAACTTTTTTCTTTTGTTTCAGCATTAGTGATTACTCCTCCAGCATTACATTCAGAACCAGATGCTGAAATAGTAGGTATAGATATAATTGGATAAGCACCTGTATATTCTCTAGGTTTTCTATCTCCTAATACTACATAATCCCATGATTTACCACCAGAAAATGCTGTTGCAGCTATATATTTTGAACCATCAATTACACTTCCACCACCTAAAGCAATTACTAAATCACAATTTTCAGCTTTAAAAATTTCAATTGCTTTATCAATTGTTTGTGCTCTTGGATTAGGTTCTATTCCTGTAAAAAGAATATATTCTATCCCTGCTTCAGTTAAATATTTTTCTACTCTTTCAATAATTGGATCTAAAAATCCTCCTCTTGCATATGTTGCTACCATAGCTTTTTTTCCATAATTTTTAGCTATTTCTCCTACTTCATTTAGTCTACCTTTTCCATAAACAAGTTGTGTTGGGAAATTCCAATTAAAATTTTGCATATTTGTACCTCCATTTTTGATTTATAATATTAATTTAAGTTAATAGCATTATTATTTTAAATTTCTTTCAATATTTCAAGAGCTGCTGTAGCTACTGCAATATCTTCATCGACTGTTCCACCGCTTACTCCGATTCCACCAATAACTTCATTTTCAACAATAATAGGTAAGCCTCCTCCAAAAGTAATAATTCTACCATTATTTGTGATATTTAATCCAAATAAATCATGCTCTGGCTTTACTCTATTTGTTAATTCATGAGTTCCTTTTTTTAATGCAGCAGCTGTAAATGCTTTATCTGTAGCGATTCCAACGCTTGTAAAAAAAGCATCTTCCATTCTATGTAAATATATTAGATTCCCACCTGCATCTACAATAGCTACTACAAATGGTTTTCCTATTTCTTCTGATTTTTTTAATGCTTTTTCTGACATTTTTATAGCCGCTTTTAATGTTAATTTTTTACTTGGTTTAATATACATAATCCCACCTCAGTTTATTTTATTTTATTTTTCCTATATACAGAAAAAATCGATATTAATGTTAAAATTATAAAGAAAATAGTAATTGGTCTACTATATAAAAAACGATAGCTACCTTCATACATTAAAATTGATTTTCTTAAATTTGTTTCTGCCATTGGTCCTAAAATAATTGCTAATACAATTGGTGATTGTGGAATTTCAACTTTTATCATAAAATATCCAATAATCCCAAATCCAATAGCCACAAATACATCAAACATACTATTATTTAAAGAAAATGCTCCAACAATAGATAAAAATATTATTAAAGAAATTATTATATTTTTAGGAATTTCAACTATTCTACTAAAAAATCTAATTCCAATTAATCCTAAAATTAACATAAATATATTTCCTATAAACATTGCACTAAATAAACCATATACAACATCTGGATTTTGTTGAAATAATAATGGACCTGGAGCCAACCCTTGCACTATTAATGCACCTAATAGAATTGCAGCTACTGCATCTCCAGGAACTCCTAAAGTCAATAATGGTACTAATGCTCCTCCTGTTACACCGTTATTTCCTGCTTCTGGTGCTGCAATACCTTCTAAAATTCCAGTACCAAACTTTTCTGATTTTTTAGAAGTTCTTTTTGCTTCATTATAACAAACAAATGCTGCTATATCTGCTCCTGCTCCAGGTATAGAACCAATAAAAGTTCCTAAAATTCCTGATTTTATCATAGTTGGTGCTACTTGAATTATTTCTTTTATAGATATATATTTCCTATTAATATCCATTTTTTTATGTTTTTCTTTTTCTTTATTTAAACTTTCCATTTGAAATAAAGCTTCTGAAATTGCAAATAATCCTATAAGTACAGGTATAACAGAAAATCCATTTAATAAATCTAGTGAACCAAAAGTAAATCTTGGATAACTAGTGATAGGATCCATTCCAAATGTAGAAATAATTAATCCAAAACATCCAGCAAGTATTCCTTTTAGCATATTTTTAGAAGAAACACTGGCGATTATAGTTAGTCCAAATACTGCTAAAGTAAAATATTCTGGTGCACTAAATTTAAGTGCAAATTTGGCAAGATATGGAGATACTGTCATAAGCATTATTACACTAATTATTCCTCCTGTAAACGATGCAATTGCAGATGTACTAAGTGCCTTCGCTGCCTCACCTTTTTTTACTAAAGAATATCCATCATACACAGTTGCTGCTGCTGCTGGTGTACCAGGTGTCTTTAATAATATAGCAGCTATAGACCCACCATAGATAGCTCCAATATAAATTCCTAATAAAAGAACCAATCCTTGAGTGGCATCCATACTAAAAGTAAAAGGAAGTAAAATAGCAACTCCCATTGTAGCAGTTAGTCCAGGAAGAGAACCTATTATTATTCCTCCAGCTACACCTATTAATATTAAGAGTATTGTATGTAATTCTAATATAGTTTTAAAACCATCAAAAATCAAATTTATCATTTTAATTCTCCTTTTTTAAATTAATATTCCAACTGGAAGAGTTATTAAGAAAACTCTATTAAATATAAAATATATAATTAATGAAAATATTAATGAAATTGTAATTTTTAATAATATATTTTTTACTTTAAATATATGTAAAAATATATAACAAAAAATTATTGTACTAATTAAGTACCCTATTATATTTAATGAAATTCCATAAATTATTAATAAAAACATTCCTATAATAGAATTTTTCATATCACTATTAAAAACAGAAGATACATTATTGCTTAATTCTTTATTTTTTATAGATAGGTAAATAAGTAATATTGAAATTAAAATTATAATAATAGATATTAATTTAGGGAAAAAATCTGCACCTAATCCAATATCAACTATTAACGTTTGTTTAAAAGTATTTGCTTTCATATATATAAAACTACTAAATATAATAAATATTATTCCAATTGCAATATTTATCTTTTTCATTTTTTCCTCCAATATAAGCTCTAAGCTAATAGCTATAAACTATTAGCTTAGAAATATTATTATTTATTTAATTGTTCTACTATTTCTCCAATAACTTTTTGATCAGATTTTACAAACTCTGTAAAATCTTTAGCATTCATATATCTAATAGAAGTATTAGCTTTTTTCATTACTTCTATAAATTCAGGATCTTTTACAGCCTTATCAATTGCAGATATTAATATTTTTTTTATTTGTTCAGGAGTATCTTTAGGTACACCTATTCCTTTCCAAGTAGCGGAACTTATATTATATCCTTGTTCTTTTAATGTTACTACATTTGGTAATCTAATGTCTCTTTCATTATCCATAACACCTAATGCTCTTAACTGTCCTGATTTTAATTGAGAAAAAGCTTCACCAGGAGTAACAATAGTAAAATCAGCATGTCCACCTAAAACTGCAGGTATAGCTTCTGCTGCTCCGTTAAAAGGAATTTGATTAAATTTAACATTTTGATTTATTTCAATACAAAGAACATAAAAATTAGGTTGTGCAGTACTAGCCATTTTTATAGTTCCAGGATTTTTTCTAGCATCTTCTATCAAATCTTTAGCGGATTTATATTTTGAATCTTGTTTTACTAAAATAATTGCAGGTTCTAAATTAATAAGTGCTAACAAATCAAAATCATCTGCTTTTACTTGTGCTAAATTCATTAATGGTAAAGATACGATTTCTCTTGTAACTACAGTAAGAGTATAACCATCTGGTTTAGATTTTGCTCCTGCAGTCATTCCAACTGCTCCTGCTCCACCTGTTTTATTAATAATAACAATAGATTTTCCTAAATATTTTTCCATAGATTTTGCAAGAGTTCTACCAACTGTATCTGTACCTCCACCTGCACTAAAAGGAACTATCATACTAATGTTTTTGTTTGGAAAATTTTCGCTTTTTTTTCTAAAAAGCCCTGCCATAGAAACTACAGATATTGCCAATACTAAAAAAATCACAACTACTTTTCTCATAATTATCCTCCTTTTATATTTTATATTATAAACATCAGATGTTTACAATACAATAATACTATTTTTTTGTCGAAAAGTAAATTTTTTTTGCAAATTTTTTTAAAAAAAATTATTTTTCAAATAAAAACATCTCATGTTTGAAGAAAAATATAAAGTCTGAAAGAATTAAAATTTGAGTTCTATTAGAGAAATTAAAAACGAGCCCTTTAAAATTAAAGAACTCGTTTAATTAATTGATATATATTTATTTTATTTTTAATTTTGCCATTGTTTCTAAAAAATTACATCTTTCATATGAAATAGCTAATTCTTTATCTCTTCTTTTAATTGCTTCTAATAATTTTTCATGATCTTGTACTTTTTTTTCTAATGGTACTGTTTTATATTGTTCTATAAAAAATTCTTTTAATATATTGTATAAAATACTATTGATTAAATAAAGAGTTTTATTTTGACTATGTTTTGCTATTAATTTATGAAATTTCATATCTAATTCAAAGAATTCATTAATATCATTAGTAGCTTTACTCATACGCTCGTGAATTTCATTAAGCTCTTCTATTTGTTCGCTTTTCATATTTTCAATAAATAATCCTATAGCAAGTATATCTAATTGCATTCTACATTCTATTATTTCATAATAACTTCCTTCACTAAATGCAATAAGTGGTAAAAAAGTTTTTAATAATGATTCACTATCTAATTCTTTTACATAAGTTCCATCGCCTGGTTTTTTTTCTAATATATTCAAAGCAACTAATTTATCAACAGCAGCTCTTATAGATGAACGACCAACACCTATCTCTTCTTCTAACTCTTTTTCAGAACTTATCTTTTCTCCAGAACTCCATTCTCCTTTAAAAATTTTATCTTTAATGTAATCAAAAGCAATATCAGATGTTCGTTTTTTCATAATATTTTCTCCTAATAATCAAAATTTACAAAACCTAATATTAATTATACCACTATTTTTTTATTTTTCAATGGCAATAATTTGATTAGATTTTATATAGCATTTATATCTTTTATATTTTTTATTTGATTATCTAGATTATCTAATTGTTTTACTTTTATTCCTTGAATTAATTTATCTATTTTATCTTTATATTCACCATACTCTTCTTCTGGGATTCCTATTAAAAATTGGATAGTTTTATTTATTCCACCTATATAAATATTATTATATATAATATTTTCTTCTTCATCAGGTACTCTTAATTTTACAATTAAAAATTCTTCATCATTTATTTTTCTTTTTTCTTCACTTAATATCTCAACATCATAGTTTTGTTTAAAGTTATTTATTCCTATATTTCTTAATGTTTCTAAATCTATTCCTATAGTCTCATATATAAGATATAAATATCCATCTTTTCCAAATAATTCTAATTCAGCATAATTTTCTTTATTTATAGATTTTGTTATTTTTCAACTATTGCTATCATAATCTAATTAAAACATTCCATTAATAGTTTTAAATGTTTCTAATTTTGGTTCTTTAAATAACGGATTTTCAAATTTACCTTTATTTATTATTTCTATTTCTTCTGGTTCTTCAGGAAAATTTTCATTTTCTGTAACACTAAAGTATGCTCCGTATTTACCACCTGTAAATGTATTATCTTGAAATATTATTTCTCTTATTCCATTTATAAATACAGAAAACTCTTTTTTATCTTTATCATAAGTAATTCCTATTTTATTTGAAACATTATATCCTTTTAATAAAAATAGACTTTCATCCCAATCATATATTGGAATTGCTTCATCATTTATAGTTTTATCTATATATATTTCTCCATTAGCTGTTATCACTAATGTATAATAATTATAATCATCTTGTGCACAAAATATTATTCCATACGCACCATCAATATCTCCTCTTATTTTCTTCAATTCCACTTCTATTCCATCCATAGGTTCTTCTATATTTTCATTATCAATTCCATAAAAATCTGTGTCTTTATTTTTTTCATCATTTGTATAAAATTTAACCTTATTATTTTGATATTCTAAAATCTCTTTTGGAATATTATTATTTTTTGATATTTAACTTGAACTACATCCTACAATAAAACTCATTAAAATTATTAAAATTATGTTTTTTTTCATTATTTTTCCTTTCTTTTAACTATTTTTTATATAAAAATTATTTGAGAATATTGAATATTTATTATTTTTTGTTACACAAAGAGCACGAAGAAAAAGCACTAAGGACCACTAAGTATTTTTTTGAAACCACAGGATATAACATTCAGCACAGAGACTCAGAGAGCACTGAGATACACAGAGTTTTATTTTTTTGTCATGGATTATACAGAGTTTTCCTTTGTGGTTCTGTTTTTCAATCTTTGTATTCTTCGTGACCTTATTTCTTTGTGCTGAGTTAAATCCGCGTTTTTCCGTGGCTAAACTCTAAATCTTCTCACTTCTCACTATTTTCCATTGTCAATACTTTTTATCCTCTGGTTATCAGTATTTATCTCGTGGTTACACAATTCTTTTTCCTTTGTGGTTCTGATTTTTCTATCTTTGCGTTCTTCGTGTAATTTTTTAATCCGCGTTTTTCCGCGGCTAAATTCTAAATCTTCTTATTCCTTACTATTTTTTATTCTAAATTATAATTATCGGTAATTTGATTCTTAAATAATTTTAATTTATCATTTTTTTCACATTAAAAAAATATTAATTAAATTTTATCAAATAATATATTCCATTGTCAAATATTCTTTATTTTTATTAATTTTATTATATTTTTATGTTTTAAAAGCGAATTTTATAATGTTATTTAAATTTAATTTCTAAATTTATACATATCTTTTATAAGTTACTTTTTATATTATAAAAATATAATATATTTCTGTTGACTTTTTTATAATATTGCGATATACTTATATTATAAAATTATGACTATAAAACTAAAACAGTCAGAAAGGATTTATATGGATAATAAGAAAAGAAAAATTTTAGAGAAATCTAAAGAATTATTTTTTATTTATGGTGTAAAAAAAACAACTGTTGATGAAATAGCAAAAGCTTCTGGTATAGGTAAAGGAACTATATATCTTTATTTTTCATCAAAAAATGATATAGTAGCAGAATTAGCAGATTTAGAAGCTAATAATATTGCAACTCAATTAAAAAATAAAATTTTACCTGAATATAGTTCAGAAAAAAAACTTAGAGTATATATAAAGTCTTTTATAATGAAATCTTATGATTTTGTTAATTCAAATGTACATGCTTCAGAACTTTTTGTTATAATGCGTCAATTAAGAGATACGTGTAAAATCGATGAAAAAAATTATAATACTGCTATGCCAGCTGCTATACAGATTTTATCAGAAATTTTATTAGAAGGTAAAAAAAAGGGAAGTTTTTGCTTTGATAATATTTTTGAACTTATAGAAAATATGTCTTTTGCTTTACAAAGTTATTTTCCACCGTTTTCAACAGAACTTTCTCGAGAAGATTTAGATAAAAAAAGTGATTATATAATTGGATTAATTATTAATAATTTAATAAAATAAAATTCGACTTTTTATTAAGTCGAAAATTTTTTAAAATAAAATGACTAAAATACAAAATTAGTTTTATATTCAAAAATAGAGATATAAATAATATAATTAAAATTTAAGGAGTGATTAAAAACCTGTAGACAATATTATTATAAATAAAGAAAATAAAACTATTTCTTTTCAAAATAAATGTTTTTCATGTTTTGCATGTATACATAATTGTCCTAATAAAAATATTCATATAAAGGGAGAATCAAATAGCGAAAGATATAGAAATAGAAATATAGCGTTAAGCGAAATTATTAAATCAAACAAATAATGAAAGAGGTAAAAAAAGATAAAAAGAAAGACTGAAAAATAATCTTTTCAGTCTTTTATCTGCTTTATTTTTATTCTATTTTACTAATTTTAATTCTACAGGTATATATTTAGCTATCTCTTTTTTATTCATTACATCTATTGCCGCATTTACTCCCATTTTACCTATTAATTTTGGTTGTTGTGCTACTGTAGCTGCCATTTTTCCATCTTTTACTGCTTTTACTGCATCATCTGTTGCATCAAATCCTATTACTTTTATATCTCTATTTGCTGCTTCTATTGCTTTTAATGCCCCTAATGCCATTTCATCATTATGTGCAAATACTGCATCAATATCACTTTGTGCTTGTAATATATTTTCCATTACTGATAATCCTTTTATTCTATCAAAATCCGCTACTTGTCTTGCTACTACTTTTATATTTGTTTTACTTATTGCTTCATTAAATCCTTTTCCTCTATCCCTTGCTGCACTTGTTCCTGCAATACCTTCTAATTCTACAACATTTCCTTTATTACCTAATAATTCTGCTATATATTCTCCTGCCATTTTCCCACCAGCTACATTATCTGATGCTATATGAGTCACTATCTCACCTGCATCGGCACCTCTATCTAATGTTATTACTGGTATTTTTTTATTATTTGCCATACGTACTGCATTTACTACTGCTGATGAATCTGTTGGATTTATTAATATTACATCTACTTTTTGAGTTATCAAATTTTCCATATTTGCTAATTCTTTTGCTGGATCATTTTGTGAATCTAATATAATTATTTTTATTCCTTTATCTATTGCTTCTTCTTCAGCTCCATTTTTCAAATCAACAAAGAATGGATTATTTAAAGTAGATACTATTAATCCTATAGTTGGTTCTTTTTTTGTTTCTTTCTTTTTAAAAAATAATCCTCCAAATGCTACTGTTGATAATAATGTTGCCAATAATACTACTGTAATAATTTTTTTCATTTTAATACCTCCTTATTTTTTTTATAGAAAACTTTATATTATTTATCTTTTCTATCTACTAATACTGCTATTAATATAACCAATCCTTTCGCTAATAGTTGATAATAAGATGATACATTTAATAAATTTAATGAATTATTTAATATCCCTATTATAAGAGCACCTACGATTGTTCCTAGTATAGAACCTACTCCACCTGATAATGATGTACCACCTAATACTACTGCTGCTATTGCATCTAATTCATATCCACTTCCAGCTGTTGGCTGAGCTGAAGATAATCTAGATGTTATTATAATTCCAGATAATGCCGCTAATAATCCACTTATTCCATATACAAATAATTTTACTCTATGTACATTTATTCCTGATAATTTTGTTGCTTCTTCATTTCCACCAATTGCATATATATATCTTCCTATGGAAGTATGCATTAAAATAAAATATCCTATTATAAAAACTAATATCATTATTAAAATTGGATTTGGAATTCCTAATGTATATCCATTTCCTATATCTGAAAATAATAATCCATTTTTTTCAAATCCTGCACTTATAGGTTTTCCATTTGTAAATACTAATGTTGCACCTCTAAATATAGTCATCGTTGCTAAAGTAACAATAAAAGGTTGTAATTTTCCTTTTGAAATTATATATCCATTTAATACACCTATTATTAATCCTACTAAAAGACCAGATAATACTGCTATAAATACTGATATATTTTTGCCTACTAAGTACGCTGTAACCGCACCAGAAAAAGCAAAGATTGAACCTACTGATAAATCTATTCCACCTTTTAATATTACAAATGTCATTCCTACTGCCATTATTGCATTAATTGCAGTTTGTCTTAATATATTAAATATATTTGATGTAGTTAAAAATCTGTCGCTCAACATTGATATTATTATAGAGAATATTATTAAACCTATTAAAGGTCTTGTTTGTTTTAAAAAATCATTTTTATTTTTAA
Source organism: Fusobacteriales bacterium (assembly GCA_020063625.1). Classification (GTDB taxonomy): domain Bacteria; phylum Fusobacteriota; class Fusobacteriia; order Fusobacteriales; family Fusobacteriaceae; genus Hypnocyclicus. The sequence continues at coordinate 69,352 of JAICDD010000010.1, read as the reverse complement.
ATACATTTAATGATTTTTTATTTTTGTTATTCATTTATTTTCCTCCTTATTTTCTAGTACTTAATTTAGCATATTTTATTAATAACTATTTTTACCAATTGCTAAAGCCATTATTGATTCTTGAGTTGCTTCTTTTTTTTCTAATATCCCTGATACTTTTCCTTCATGCATTACTAATATTCTATCACTCATTCCTAATAATTCTGGTATTTCAGAGGATATCATTATTATTCCTAACCCTTCATCTTTTAATTGATTTATTAAATCATATATTTCTTTTTTAGCTCCAACATCTATTCCTCTTGTTGGTTCATCCAATATTAATACTTTAGGCTCTGTCATTAAGCATTTTGATATGCTTACTTTTTGTTGATTACCACCACTTAAATTTTTTACTTTTTGATTAATTGAAGGAGTTTTTATAGATAACTTTTCTACATAATCTCTTGCTACATTTTGTTCTTTGTTTAAATTTATTATAAAATTCTTAGTTAATTTTTTTAGAGACGATAATGAAATGTTTTCTTTTACTGTCATACCTAATACAAGTCCATCTTTTTTTCTATCTTCTGATACATAGCTTATTCCCTTTTCAAGTGCTTTTTTTTCAGAATCTATTTTTATAGTTTCATTTAACAAAATAATTTCACCAGAATTAATTTTATAATTACCATATATTGATTTTGCTAATTCTGTTCTTCCTGCTCCCATTAGTCCTGCTATTCCTAATATTTCACCTTTTTTTAAATCAAAAGATATATCTTTGATATATTTATTATTTAAATTTTTTATTTTTAACAAAGTTTCACCTGTTTTAGATTGCTTATATGGAAATTGTTCTGTTAATTTTCTTCCTACCATCATTTCTATTAATTCATCTTCAGTTATTTCATTAACTTTTTTTTCTGCTATAAATTTTCCATCTCTTATAACAGTAATATCATCACAAATTTCAAAGATTTCTTTTAATCTATGAGAAATATATATTATACTTTTCTCTTTTTCTTTTAACTTTTTAATTACACTAAATAAACTTTCTGTCTCTTTATCTGTAAGAGCATCTGTTGGCTCATCCATTATTATTAATTCTGCATCTAACGATAGTGCCTTTGCTATTTCTACCATTTGTTTATTTCCAATAGACAAATTTTTTATCTTTTCTCTTGGAGAAATACTTATATTTAATTCAGTTAATAATTTTTCTGATTCTTTAAATATTTTTTTCCAATCTATTAAATTATTTTTCTTTTTAAATTCCCTTCCTAAAAATATATTTTCTCCTATTGTTAGTTCTTCTATAAGATTTAATTCTTGATGAATAATTGCAATTCCTTTTTCTTGAGCTTCTTTAGGCCCCTCTATTTCTAATTCTTCATTTTTATATATTATTTTACCTTTATCTTTTTTATATACTCCTGATAATATTTTCATTAAAGTAGATTTTCCAGCTCCATTTTCTCCCAATAAAGCCATTATTTGTCCTTTATACACATTTAAATGCATATCCGAAAGAGCTTTAACTCCTGGAAATTTTTTTTCTACTTCTTTCATTTCGAGAATTTTCTTTCTCATTTTTTACACCTCATTATTTTTGATTTTTCTAATTAATATAAGCTATTAAAAAATTACTCCAGATTTTAGTATTATATTTGCATATGGAGTACATTCTCCTGTTCTTATTATAGCTTTTACATTTTTACATCTTTTTTTAAATTCTTCATGAGTAATATAATTATTTTTTTTATTTTCTAATAATTTTATAATTTCTTTTTCTATATCTGGATTATTTTCTTTAATTTCTTCTGCTAAATAATATTCCTCACATTCATAATTTTTTAATAATATTTTTAATACATCTAAAAAACTTGGAATTCCTTTTACAAGTGCTAAATCTATCCTTTTTACTCCATCAGGTATAGGTAGCCCTGCATCTGCTATTACTATTTCATCAGTATGCCCCATTTTACTAATTACTTCTATTATATTACTATTTAATAATTCACCTTTTCTCATTATTATTTCACTCCTTTAAAATTTAACAATTCATTTTTGGTTGGTAATGAACTTTGAGCTCCAAATTTTGTTACTGTTATTGCTGCTACTTTAACTCCATTTTCTATTGCATCTTCTAGATTTTTTCCTTCACTTAAAGCAGTAATAAAACCACCTATAAAACTATCTCCTGCTGCTGTTGTATCTATTGCATTTACTTTGTATGCCTTCACTTTGTATTCATTCTTATTTTTATCTATATATTTCACTCCATTTTTTCCAAGAGTTATCAATATAGCATTAATCCCTTTTTCAAATAATTCATTTATTCCTTTTTCTATTTCTATATCATTAGGTCTATATCCTGTAATTGTTTTAAACTCTGTTTCATTTGGTATAATTAAATCTGTATTTTTTATTATTTTCTGATCAAGAACTTTTGCTGGTGCGGGATTTAAGATTGTATAGATTCCCTTTTTTTTAGCTATTTCAAACGCTTTATTTATAGTTTCCATAGGTACTTCTAATTGTGCTAATACATAATCTATATTTTCAAACATTTCTTCTTTTATATCTTCTGGTTTTATATCATAATTAGCTCCTGGTATTACTACTATTGAATTATCTCCATCTTCATTTACCATAATAAAAGCTATCCCTGTAGATTTTTCTTGTGATTCTGTTATATATTTAGTATCTACATTATTTTTTTTTAAATTTTCTATTAATTTTTTACCATACTCATCTTTTCCTATTTTTCCTATCATTTTTATATTACCACCAAGTCTTCCAATTGCTACAGCTTGATTTGCACCTTTTCCACCAGGAATTTGAACTAATCCATCACCAAATACTGTTTCTCCTACATTTGGAGTTATTTTTACTTTTGTTACTAAATCCATGTTGATACTTCCTAATACTAATATTTTTTTCATATATTTTCACCTCTTTAATTTTGTATTAACTATATAATTTTTTAGAACAAAAAAAGCCTTATATATTAGAATAACTATTTTAGTTACTCTAAGTATATAAGGCATCCATTACCTAATTTTTCTCTATATCAGTCATTAATATAGAGTTAATTTAATATATTAAATGCTTTTATTATATCTTCTGCAATTAATATTAATTTTCTATTTTTATCTTTACTCATTTTTTGCATTTTTTTAAACGCTTCTCTTTCAGTTAAATTTTTATGCTCCATTAATAAACCTTTTGCTTTTTCTATAATTTTTCTATTTTCTAAATCTGTTTTTGTTTTTTCTAATTCATTTTTTACTTTTTTATAATCTTCATATCTAGCTATTGCCAAATCTATTGCAATTTTCAAATCTCTTTTTTCAAAAGGTTTTACTATATAGCTATATATCCCTAATTCAATAGCATTTTTTACTAATTTTTCATCACTATATCCACTAATTACAATACTTGGTATTTCTTTTTTTGTATTTATCTTTTTTATAGCTTCTATTCCATTTAATAATGGCATATTAATATCTGTTATTATTAAATCAGGATTTAGATTTTCTGCCATTTCAACTAGTTCTATTCCATTAGCTGCTTCACCTATAATTTTATGTCCTAATTCCTCTAAGTCATTTATTAATCCAGTTAAACATAAAAATTCATCTTCAGCTATTAATATTTCTAGCACTAATTTTCAACCACCCTTTATGTTTAATTTCAATACGATTATAATTTATAAAATACAGTTTGTCAAGTTTTATTCTTTAAATATTTTTTCAATTGGAATTTTTATTTTAATTTTTGTCCCTTTTACCATTTTTTCCTCAATGTTTTCATATTTAATTTCACCATTAAATTCATGAGCTATTATAGATTTTATTATTTTAGTTCCCAAGCTATTACTTTTTTCTATTTCCTCTTCTTTTATCCCTTTTCCATTATCTGTTATTATTAAATTAATTTCTTTATCTGTTTTTTCACATTTTATTTCTATTTTAGCATTATCAACATTAATAAAAGCATGTTTATATGCATTAGTTATTAATTCATTTATTACTAATGCTATTGAAGTTGCTCTATTATAAGGTATCATTATATTTTCAATATCTAGTTGAATTTTTATTTTTTTATTAATTTGAAAAATATTTTCTAATAAAATATTTATTATATCTTTTAAATTTATTATTCCTCTACCTAATTTTTCTTTTGCTAATAAATCATGAATAATTGCTATACTTTTTATTCTTGAAATTATCTCATTATACGATTCTTCTATATTTATTTCTTTATTTTTTAATGCTTCTCTCTTTTGCATTGCAATTAGATTTATTACTGATTGCAAACTATTTTTTATTCTATGATGACTTTCTTGTAATAATGCTGAACGACCTAATAACTTTGTGTCTTCTATTGCTATTGCTACTTGTTTTGAAAATGCATTTAAAAAAAGTATTTCTTCTTCTGAATAAATATAGTAGTTCTTATAATTAAGCTGAATTAGACCTATTATATTTGATCTTGCATATATTGGAAAGCATATCATACTTTTTATTCCATTTAAATTTTCAAAAAATTCTATGAAATTATTTTCATGTTTATTTGCATAAAAAAATTGTTCTGTTTTTATTATTTTTATTAAAGTATCTTTTTTTAATTTAGCAAATAAATTATTATCATTTTTATACTCTGTTTCTTCGATTATTATTTTACTATCCTCATCTATTAAATATATTCTTGTAATATCACATTTCATTGTTTCATATAAATGTTTTGATAAAAATATTAATAAATCTTTTATCTCATGATTTGAATTTATATATTCTGCTGATTTAATTATAGAATCTAATATTAATTTTGTTTCCTTATTTATATCTTGGTCTAATAACTTATATTTATTGTTTTCTAAATCGATTAATAATTTTTGAGGATTTTTTCTTACGTCTTCTGATGTATATTTTTTTATTAATTTTCCTTCTGATAAAATTAATATTCTATCTGCTATTTTTAGCATTTCTTCCCATTTATTCGTAATATATATAGCACTTTTCTCTTGGTATTTCCTTTCACGTAAGATATTAAAAAAATTTTCTGTCATTTTAGCATTTAATTTTTCTGTTGGATTATGCAAAATGACTAATTCTGGATTATTGTATAATATTTTTATTATATTAATTAATTTTTTTTCGCTGTTTGTTAAATATTTTATTTTTTTATTACATTTTAAATCCAAATTATATTTTTTTAATATTTTTTCAGTATTTCTATATATTTCTTTCCAATTAATAAATGGTAAAATATAATTTTTAAATAAAGTTTTCTTAGGGTATTTTTTTATAAATATATTTTCTGCTATACTTAAATTTTCTATTAGATTATTATTTAAAAATAAAACACCTATTTCACCTGTTTTTAGTTTTTTAGATATAGATTTATTATCTTTATATATTATTTCTCCATTATATTTCAATTTATTATTTTCTATATTTTTAAAAAATGTATCGAAATTATAATCTATATCTCCAATTATTCCTAATATTTCACCTTTCTTTACATCAAAAGTTAAATTTTTAAAAATTAATTTACTTTCATTTTTTACAGTTAAATTTTGCACTTTTAAAATTGTTGTATCCATTTTCTCACCTATTTTTTCATAAAAATATATTTATTCCCAATCTAACAATCTTTTATCACCCTCAATTTTCTTTATTTCAGTTATATCTTGACTTACCTCTATTGTTCCTAAATATTTATTTTCTTTGTCTCTCACTGCAAAATATTTTATTAATATCGTTTTTCCTCTCATATTTATCCAAAATTCTGCTTCATCTCTTTCAGATGATTTGAATGCAGAAAGTATTTTTTCTACCACATGTACACTTTCAGGGGGGTGACAATTTTGTACTTTTCTTCCTATTATTGCTGGTGAACGTGGAAAAAATCTATCTTTTGGATTTGAAAAATATTTCACCTCATCATTTTCATCTATAAATGTTATATCTATTGGTAAATTATTAAATATTAATTCTATTTGTTTTGACGTTAATTCACCTGTTTCTACTTTAAAAAATATTTCTTTTAATCCATTACTATCTTTATTATCTAAATCTTTTATTTTTATATCTGGTTTATCTATAAATGAAAATTCCATTTTTAATTCTTCTTTTAATATTTCAATCCATTTTTTATCAGGTATAGTTCTTAATGCTTCTGGAAATATCAGTAAATTTTCTTTAAAAATCACTCCATATATTAAAAAGAAAAATCTCCCAACTTTTATATTTAGTTCTTTTGTAAATAATTTTTCTTTTTCTGTTATTTCAATTAATTCTTTCAGCTCTTTTCTCACATCATCATGTAATGACCATAATATCTTTAATGGGTTTGTATAGGCCCAAATATTTTCTAAATATGAATATAGTACATTTTCTTGCCTAATATAATGATTTTCAATCTCCTTTATCTCTTTTAAATATTTATTTAATTTTTTTGTATCTTGCTTTATTATTGATTCTTCTTTTATTTGTTTTAACTTCTCTTCCAATTTTTCATTTTCTTTAAAGTAATAAAAAATCGGATTTTTTTCATTTGGATATGTATATTCATAATTTTTTAATGGCGTATGAAACACATTCATTATTTTTTCAATATTTTCTTTTATATATTTTATTTCTAAACCTTGTTCTATTAATTTATTACCTAAATTCAATACTTCATAGGGTGTCACACTTTCTATTATTTCTTTATATTTTTCATATGCTATTTTTCCATTTTCTTTTCCTTCCATTATTATTATTGCAAATTCCACCAACTTATTTATACGTTTTTCACTATTATTTATTATTTCCATATTTTCTCCTTTATTTAAAAATTTACACATAGTTCATAAAAATATAATATCCAACACAAAGACTCAGATCACGCTGAGTTACATAGAGTTTTATATATTTGAAATCACGGGATACACACGAGATTTTACACTGGATTTTTTATTACACAAAGAGCACGAAGAAAAACACTAAGGACCACTAAGTATTTTCTCTTTGTGGTTCTCTTTTCTATCTTTGTGTTCTTTGTGTAATTTTTTCTATTTCGCCTTTGGCGACTCACTTCTTACTCTTTACTTCTTACTAATTTTCAATTATCAATTTTTTCATCCTGTATCCATCCTGTATCCATCCTGTGGTTCCTTTTAATAGTCAATTCTTTTTCTTTTAATTTTCTATAAATTCTATTAATTCATCTATAAATTTTTCTTGAAATGCAATCTCTTTTTTTTCATTTAAACATTTTATTAATTCATTGTCTATTTTATCTAATTTATTTAGTTTTTTTAATCGTTCATTTGATATTTTTTTCCCTGATAAATGATTTAAATATATTTCTTTGTTATATCCAAATAATTTAATATTTTTATAATTATTTATTAAATTATTTGCAATTAATAATCCTTCAGGGTCAATATCTCCTGAATAATATATTTCTATTTTTTCATTATTAATATCCATTCTCTCTAATTTATCTAAAAATAAATATGTTGCAAAATTTAATTGCCCAGCAGTACATATTAGAGTAGGAATTTTATTATTTTTACTTTTAAAATATTCAAAAATATAAGAAAATACAGATGGATTTTCAAAAATATATATTTTTGGTGAAACTGATTTTATAGTTTTTAAAGAATTTAAATGATTTAAAGAAATTGTCAAAAATTCTTTTTCTGTTATAGAAGCATTAAAAATTTTATTTTCTTTGTCTTTTTTATTAATTCCATTAAATCCATAAATCGTTATATTATTTAAAAGACTCTCTTTTGTTAATCCTACTTTATATAAAATCTTATTTTTTTCAATAACAGTATCATTGTCGGTTTTAATATTTAAAATAAATTTTATTCCTTCATATAATAATTTGAAATGTCTATCAGTTTCATCAAAATAATGTGGGTCACCTGTTATTTTCTCAGAATAAATAGTTATGTTTTGCAATTCTTGATTTTTAAAAATAGGTAAATTATTTAGAGCATTTCCTATAAGTAAAAGTTCTTTTCTTAAATTTTCTTTATTCTCGTTATAACGCAGTGTAATAGTTTTATATATAGACTCTTTTTTTAGACATATTGCTTCTAAATAATTATAAGCTTTAGTGTTTTTAAATTCATCTAATATTTCTTTAAAATAATTTTCTTTATTTAGTATAAATTTTTCTTTTATTTCAAAATTTGTTTTAAATTCATTGTTAAAATATTCAAATAACAACTCTTCAAGAGTTATTCCAGAATATATACTTTCATCTAAAAATTTTTTTAATTCTTTTGTATTATATATAATCGTATCTCCTTCATTAAAAAAAACTCCTATCTCCTCAAAGGCTATAACTTCTGTTTTATCTAAATTTTCTATTTTTATTTTCCCTGTAACTTTTCCATATGTTTTATATTTTATTTTTAATTGTTGAAATAATCTTTCAAAATTATATTTTTTAAAAAATTCGGGTATCATATTTTATTATAATTTTCTCCTTTTTTTATATTAAAATAATCGTTCTGTAGCATCTCTTAAATCTTTTGACTGTTCTACTCCATTCCATAAATATTTTATCAAACTTATATATCCATTTTCTGGAGTTACTAATTGTTTTGAAACAGGATTTTCAATATGTACTATTGCTATATTTTTTACAGTTTTGTATGTTCCAGTTAGTTTTTGTGAAGCTAATAAATAATTTATATTCAAATTTTCAAGTATTCCAAATAATTTTTCTATATTTTCATCATCAACTACTGAAAAAGCCTCATCCATAGCTACTATTTTTAATCCATCTTTTCTTGCATTTACAAATCTAGCATATAAAGCTGAAAATAAAGGAATATATACAGCCATAACTTTTTCTCCACCACTATAAGAATTAAGTCTTTTTTTAGTTAATGTATACTCTTTACCTCCTGGTTCTACTACAATCAATCTAAATTCATACCAAGTCCTATAGTCTAATATCTCTTTTATTATTTCATAATTTGATTTTTTTAAAGCTTTTTCAATATTTTCATTTTTTAATTGATTTATTCTCTCTTTAAAATATCTTTTTATTTTGTCAGTATCTTTAGAATATTTATTTCCTAATATATTTACTATTAAATCAGCTTTTAAATCATCTATTTTGTCAATAGTTTTTGCTTCCCATTTCAATTTATATTTTTTACCACTAGAAGTAGGAGTAAAATTCATAATTTCGTCTATTTTTTTTACCCATTCTCTACTCTCTTTTACACGTTTATTTATTCCACGTCCTATTTCATTAAATAAAAATTCTTCAAAAAATTTTCTTTCTTCTTCATTTAAAATATCTTTTGTTGCTTCTAAATGCTCTGTATTCTCTTTTAAAATTAATCCAAATTCTACTTTTTTCCCATTTATAATACCTGTTAATACTACTCTTCTATTTACTCTATTATTTTCAATTTCATTATAAATTTTACTATAATCATATTCATAATTTTTAAGTTCAAGATGATAATTTAATAGTTTTCTATTTTGTTGATTCAAAACTAAAGATAGCTCATTAAATGCATCATTTTTATCTATACTATTTTGTAATTTTTTTCGTAATCTATCTCTTAATCTTTTTTTATCTTTTATTTCATTAAATTCTTCATTTAATTCTAGATAATCATTTTTTAATTCAATTTCTAAAAGATAATTTTGTATATCATATAATTTTTCATATTTAATTTTATTTTCTTCATAATCTTTTATTTTATTATTAAGCTCTTTTATTCTTTCTTCTCTTCGAATTATTTTAGTTTTTATTTCATCTAATAATTTAGGTATATCTACATTTACTCGTTTATATAGTTCTTCTATCTCTATTCTGAATGATTTAAATTCTTCATTTTCTAATTTTTTTCTATAATTTTCTTTTTTTTCTTCTGTTTCTTTTAATTCAATTTTTATTTTATTAATACTTGTTAATGTTTCATTATATATCTCATTTTGATTTTCCAAACTTTTTTCTAAAAATTTATAATTTTCTATAATATTTTTTAATATATTATATTCACTTTTTAATTGAGTAAAATTATTTTTAAACTCATTAAGATTTTTTTCTATTAAACTATAATCTAATATCTTTATTCTATATAGTACTAAAATATTATTAATTTTTTTATTTATTTCTTGTATTTCTAGTTCTATATTCTCTTCTTCTTTTTTTAATTTTTCTATATTTTGTTTTATATTTTTAGTATTAAAAATATTTTGTTGTATTTTTTCTTCTAATCTTTCTATATTAATATTTTCTATTAAATCATTAATTTTATTATATTCTAATACTAATAATTCTTTTTTTTCTAATATTTCATCTTTTTTAATATTTAAAATTGTTAAATCTTTTTCTATTTCTTTTATTTTTTCTTCTAGTTTTCTAATTTTTATCTCTCTTAATTTTTTTCTTGTTTCAATTCCTATATATTTTGATTCATAATTTTTTAAAACATTTCCTTTAATTATTCCTATTTTATATTCACCATCAATAGTTATATAATTTTCTGCTTCTTTATTTAAAGATATTGATTTTAAAAATTTTTCTATTATTTTTTTATCAAAAATATTTGATTCAGCTTCTAAATATTTTGATAAATTTTCTGCTTGTTCTTCTTTTGAAATCAAAAACTTATCATATATTTCATTTGTATTTTTAGTAGTTAACAAGGCCCCTAAAATTCCACTATCATATAAAGATTTTTCAATTAAATTTTTAATTCTATCTGGTACATTTTCTTTAAATTTTACCGCTTTATAAAATTCAATATACTCATTTTGATTTAATTTTTTTCTTTCATTTTTATATTCTTCTGATATTTCTAATTCTATGTCTTTTTTATTTTCTAATATATTTTTTTCAATTTCTATTTTTTCTTTTTCAGTAACTAAATCTTGAATATCATTTTCTATATCATAAATTTCTTTCATTATTTTATTTTGATTAATATTTTTTATATTCATTAAATAATTTTGAATCTTATTTTTTTGAAATTTTTCTTCATTTTCCAAAAGAAACTCTTCCACATCATCTATATTATTTTTCATTAAATAAAAATATTCATTTTCATTATTTAATTCTTCTATTTTATTTATTAGTTTTTCTTTATTTTGAGTTATTTCTAATAAAATCTTTTTATATTCTTGTTTATTTTGAAACAATTCTTCTTCAAATTCTGTTCTATAAGATACAATATCTTTTAATTTTATATTTTTTCTTTCATTTTCTTTTGTTAATTCTATAATATTTATTAATTTTTCTTCAAATTCTTTAAATTCAGTTTCTAATATTGATAATTGCATATTTTTTTCTTCATTAAGAAAGTCTTTAAAATCAAAAATTGTTTCAAAATTTATTTTTTTAGAATTTTCAATTAATTCATCAATTATATTTTTTAATTTATCTTGTTTTTCTTGTTTTTCTTTTTCTTTAAACTTATAATTTTGCTCTGTTTCATTTATTATTTTTTTATATTTTAATAATTGTTGCTCTAATTTTTCTTTTTCTGCTTTTAATTCCAATATTTTTCTTTTTACTATTTCATAATTATTTTGTATATCTGCAAACTCTTTATTTGAATTAAGCTCCTCTATTTTACTATTTTTTATACTTCTTTCAAAATTTAATTTTTCAATTTGTTCTTTCCCTTTTCTTATTGTTTCATAAGCTCTTTTTAATTCGTATTTTGAATTTTCTAATTCTGATATTATTCTCTTTAACTCATGATATACTTCTAAGTAGTTATCTAATCTTTCTTTTAATACTCGCTCATTATATAATTTATATTTTTCTCCAATTTTTATTAAAGCCTCATTTTGTTCTTCAATTGTGTTTAAATCTATAGATATTTTCTCTATATTTTCCAAGCTTTCACTCATATTTAATAATTCATTTTCAGGTAATGGTTTTAATGATTTATTTAAAATATCATATATAAATTTTGGATCAAATCCTGAAGAATCTTTTAAACTTGGTTTTCGAAGTTCTAATATTAAATCAAGTGTTTCTTCAAATTCATCAATATTTTTAAAACCAAATAATACATTATTTACTTCATTTTTATATTCTTCTCTTGTAGAAAATATTTTATATTTTTCAAAAGCTTTTTTTTCTAAATTTTTTTTCAATTCATTTTTAGTAAATATATATTTATAACCTTTTTCTTGTTTATAAAGCTTTATATCCTTTCCTATTCTTATATCTTTTAAACTAAAATACCACTTTTGAGGATTACTTTGTCCTTGACGTATTTTAAATCCTATTCCAAATGTTATATACTCTTTTTTTCCTTCATTTTCTTTTAAAAATTCAGCATATAAATATGATATGTTTTCTTCTTTATTTCCATACAATATATAATAATCAATTTTTCTAGACATATCTCCTTCTGTTGATAGTCTATTACTATTTGTATTACCATCTAATATTAATGGAATAAAACTTTGTAAAGTTACACTTTTTCCAGAGCCATTTTCTCCATTAAGTAATAAATTTCCTTTAAATGTAGTTAATTGTTCATCATCAAATAACCAAAAATTTACAAATCCATATTTATTAATAATCCATTTACTCATATATTTTATTCAAACCTTTCTTTTATTATAATCTGATATTTTTATATAAAATTTTAACTCTCATTTACTTCTAAATTAAAATGAAAAATAAACTCACTAAAATATAATTGTTCTTGTTGTTTTTTTATTATATTTAATTCTTCTAATAAATTTATTATTTCATCTAATAGTTCATCTGAAGTTTTTCTTTTATTTTCATTACTAATTAAGTTTGACTTATTTTTTAAGACCTTTTCTAAAATTTCTAATACTTCTTGTTTTTTATACTCTATTTTATTTTCTAATTTTATTTCATTACATAATAATAAAGTTACAATTGTAATATTTTTACTATCTGGAAAAGTTTGAGAAAAACTTCTACTTTCTTTATCCCTTAGGAGATATGCAAATTTTTTTGTTACTACAAGTTTTGAATCAAAATAAATTTCAAATTCATTTTCTAATATCTCTTTATTATTTAATATAATTTCATATGCTGGATTGTCATAATTTATTATAGTATTATTTATTAATGCTCTTCTAGCAAAACAAAGTTTTGTATTATACTCTTTTGTTTTATCTAGAGATAAATAATCTTTCCAATTTAATAATTCTTTTGTTATTATCGGAATATATACCATAATATATTTTGAAATTCCAGTATTTTCATATAATATCTCTATTTCACTCTCTCTACTATTAAGATACTCTTGTTCCGAACCATCTAACATAATTAGAATTTTTTTAGATATACAATATCTTAATACTTTTATTAGACTTAAATTTATATAATAATTTTTCCAATCAATTTCACTTGGATAATTTTCTGTAATATAGCTTACTATATCTGATATAAGTATTGTTCTACCACTTTCCATTTCTTCTAAATAATCTAGTATCAATAAAAACATTATATATTGTTCTATTTTATTAAATTCTTTTATTCCATATATTGTATTTAATTGATCTGATATTCTTTCTAGTTTTATTAATTCGTGTTTTATTATTAGTTCATAACCAAATTTTTCTCTAAAATACTCTTTTAAATCTGATTCATATCTTAATATTTCGAAATATTTTTTATCTTCTCTATAAATTATATTATTTTTTAATATAGTTATTATATATTCTTTTAAATATTCGTATCTCATATATCATTCTCCAAATTTAATTATAAAAGTAGGCATTTCTAAATTTCCATCTTCTGTCTTAACTACACATCTATCTTTTTCATCTATTGGAACTAAAAGATTAAAAATTTGATTGTTTACTTCTACTTTATTATATTTTCTATACATTTTATTATTTAATACTATTATTTGTTCACTTTGTTTTGGTGGTTTTGTTAATCCTTTTTTTATATATTCAATTAATATATTTTTTAAATAACTATTTATTTTAGGTAATTTTTCAATTTCTAAAATATTATTAAATATATATTTTTCAATTTCTATTTTTTGTTTTTCTTTTTCCTCCTCTTTCTGTCTCATATAATTTATTTTTTCAATTGTTTTATCTTGAAAATATATATTTTTCTTTGCTAATCTATTTTTACTTATTTTTTTTACGTTTATTATTAGATTATCTTTCATTAAATTATCATTAATATCTTCATCATCATTTAATACTCCTTGAAAATGTTTTACTTCATTTATTCCAAAAATTATTCCAGCAAATTTATGTGCTTCTTCTATATTTTTACATGTTAAAAACATTTTTGCTACTTGCTTATATGATTCTCTTCTGCTATAATTCACCATTCTTTTTGATATGATTTTTTTTGCTACTTTGATTATTTTATTTATTATATTTATTGTATTTTTTCTCAAAATTTCTACTTCATTTTCATCATTTTCTCCTACAAACCAATTATTTATTTTTTCTCTCATATCTAATACTTTTTGTCTTGCAATATCTCGTTTTATATCTTTTGTCATAGAATTTATCTCATATTCATGTTCTATTATTCGTTCTAAAAGTTCTTCAAACTCTTTTGTATTATTTAGTTCAATTAATATTTTTTTTATTTCTCCACTTTCTTCCATTAAACCTGATATAAATTCTTCTAAATATTCTTTTAATTTATTTTTCTTTAATAAAAATTCTTTAGAATCTATCAATTTTTCATATTCAAAACTATTTACATCTTGTATATATTCTTTATAATTTCTTCTTAATTCTTCAAATGCTCTAACTAAAGAACCCCACCACGAGTATATTTCTTTATTTGAAAGTTCTAAAAATTCTTCTTTTCTATCTAAAAATTTTATTAATTCTTGTTTGAAATTTTTTAATAAATTTCTATCTAAAACTACTGTAATAGCATTTATTTTATTAAATCTATTTATCAACATATCTTCTATCATTCTAGTTTTTTCTGTTAATTGATATCTAAATTTTTTCTTTTTTATCTCTTCTATACTTTTTATTGTTGAATAATCATTTTTATATTTTATTATATTTCCTTTTTCACACAAAAAATCTAAATCTTTATAGCATTCCTCTTCTGTATATTCGTTAAATTCTTTATATGTTTTCATATAATTATAAATATCGTATCTGTATAAAAATTCTTTTTTTTGAAGTTCATTATACATATATCTTATTATTGTTCTATAATATAAACTTCTTTGTGTATTTAAATAACTAAACTCTTCATATGTTTTAAATAATTCTTTTTCTAACATTTCTCTCTCCAATATTTTATGTTTTTTTATATATTATAATTAAACTTTTTATTTTTTTATTATACAAAAAAAAATTTAAAAATTAAAACCACAGGATATATAATACTCCACGCAGAGATTCAGAGAAAACTGAGATGCACAGAGTTTTATATATTTGAAACCACGAGATTTACACTGGATGACACACTAGATTTTTTGTTACACAAAGTACACGGAGAAAAACACTAAGAACCACTAAGTTTTTTCTTTGTGGTTCTTTTTTTTATCTTTGTGGTACTTTGTGACCTCTTTTCTTTATGCTAAATTTAATTATTTTTTCTCTGTGATACTCTGATTTCTCTGCTACTCTGCGTTAAATTCTTCTCACTACTTACTTCTTACTCCTCACTATTTTCTATTTATTTCTTCTATAAAATTTATATATGACCTCTTGTCTTAATTCTGCAGGGCCTTGTCTATCTCTTTCCCATGCTATTATATCATCTTTTGTTTTTAATGTTGTATGTGGACTTACTAAAGATTCTATTTTTAAATACCACGGCTTTTCTTCTATTACAACTATTAAATCTTTAGATTCTACATCTCCCCAATAATCTATTCTATGTTCATAAAAATTTCTTCCTTGTCCATTTTGCCAATATGTTATTGTTCTATATGCATATATTTCTCCTGCTAATGTACTGTTTTTAGGTATAGTTTTTCTTATATTTCCTATATTTCCATGTAATATTGGTATAGTTATTCCAAATCCTTCTGGAGTACGAGTATAATCAAATCGTACACTTCCTAATGCTTTTGTTACTTTAGAATCTGCAAATTGTACTAATATACCTGTTCTAATATCATGCGCTTTATACTCTTTATCATATAAATTTTCATATAATATTCCTGCTCTATATCCTTTATATTCCGTTCCTAAATATACATTGTATCCTTTTCCACTAGCTCCTAATTGGTATGGAGAAGGACCTCTTTTTATATTCCCTGCTGGATGCCTAAGTTGCATATATCCATATCTACTGTATGGATTCCATATCTCAGAATATATATTTAATTTTAATATACTAAATATAACTATTAATAATTTTATTTTCCTCATTTTTATTTTCCTTTATTTAAAAATTTTATATTTTATATATTATTATTATACTTTATTTTTTGTATTTTTGTTAATTTTATATATAAAGTAATAAAATTTAAATAAACAAAAACGAGTCCTTTAAAATTAAGAACTCGTTCAATTATTAATATAAAAAATTTATTTTTTAAATTTTACCATGGTAAAAGATTTTTTCTTATTTTCTCATTATATAGTTTTTCATATTTTTCTATTTTTTCTTTTTCTAGTCTTTTTTCTACTGCTTTTACATTTTCTTTTAATTGATTTATATTTTTACTTCCTACTGCTATTGTACTTACTATATCATATCCTAGTATATATCTAAGTGCTTCTAGTGTCATACTTTCATTATTATTTTTTATTTCTTTTATATCATTTAATAATTTACTCCTTCTCTCTATATCTTCTTTTTTCCATCTATTTCTTATTCCTCTAAATTTACTATTTTCATTATATTTACCTGTTAGCCAACCTGAATCAAGTGGTACTTTTACTATTATCCCCATATTCTTTTCTTCAATTTTTTGAAAGCTATCTCTTACATCTTGAAAAAATATATTAAATAATATTTCAATTACTTCACTTTGAGTCCTTTCTAATAATCTATCTACTTCTTGTGCAAAATCTAATGATGCTCCATATTCTCTTATAATTCTTTGTCTTTTTAAATCTTCTAATAATTTAAATTGAGGAGTATCATTATCTAACATATCTATTGGTGGATTATGTAATAATACAGTATCTATATAATCTGTATCTAATTTTTTCAAACTATTTTCTATTGATTCTTTCATTATATCCACATCAAAATTTTTAATATCTTTTCCTGGTATATGCCCAATCTTTGTATTAATTATTACTTTTTCTCTTATATTTTTTAATGCTTTACCTAATATTAATTCACTTTTTCCTTCACCATAATTAGGTGCTGTATCGAAAAAATTTATTCCATATTCTATTGCTTTTTTTACTAATTCCAAACTTTCTTCTTCATTAGGCCCATTCCAATCTATTGTATTTCCTAATTGCCATGTACCAAATCCTATTTCAGATATTTTGTCACTTATATTTCCATATTTTCTATATTTCATTTTATCTACTCCTTATTTTTATTTTATTACTTTTTTAAAACCACTAGATTTTTTTCAGGAATTACACGGATTTTTTGTTACACAAAGGTCACGAAGAAAAATCACTAAGGACCACTAAGGAAGTTTGCCACGGCACAGCTTTCGTTATTTTCTTTTAGAAAATAACTTAGATTACACGGATTTTTTGTTACACAAAGGTCACGAAGAAAACCATTGAGGACCACTAAGTTTGGATATAATATTCAACACAGAGACTCAGAGCACACTAAGATGCACAGAGTTTTACTTTGAAACCAGTAGATGCACACGAGATTTTAAACTGGATTATCTGTATTAATCTTAGATGTTTTTCGTAGAAAAATATCGAAAGCTGTGCTTGTGTTTTCCATTTTTTCCTTTGTGGTACTTTGTATAACTTTCTCTATTTCGCCTTTGGCGACTTACTTTTTTAAAGATAAAAAAGTAAGCAAAAACTTTGTGGTCCTGCTTTTTTTACCTTTGTGTTCTTAGTGTAATGCATTTACCAAGAAAATCTAATATCCTTCGAAAAGGCGCTTTTTATTCTTCTCACTGCTCACTTCTTACTAATTATCAATTATCCATTTTTTCATCCTGTGTTCATCAGTGCTAATCCTGTGGTTCCTAAGTTTTTTCCTTTGTGGTTTCAATTTTTAATTCTTTTCACTACTCACTCTTTACTTCTTCTCCTATTTATTTTCTATTTCAATATTCTATCTATTTTTTCTAATTCTTCTTTTGTAAAATCTAATTTTTCTATTGCTTTTACATTTTCAGTTATTTGACTTAATCTACTTGCACCAATTATTACTGATGTTACATTTTGTAATACCCAACTAAGTGCCATTTGCGCTAATGTTTGACATCTATTTTCAGCTATTTCATTTAATAATTTTATTTTATTTAATTTTTCCTCTGTTATATTTGTTTCATTAAAAAATAAAGCTTTTTTATTTGCTACTCTTGAGTCTTGTGGAATACCATTTAAATATTTATTTGTTAATAATCCTTGTGCTAATGGTGAAAATGCTATACTTCCTATCCCTTCATTTTCTAATACATCTAATAATCTATCTTCTATCCAACGATTAAACATTGAATATTGTGGCTGATGTATAAGACAAGGAGTCCTAATTCTTTTAAAATTTTAGATGCTTCTTTTGTTTGTTCTGGATTATATGATGATATCCCTATATATAATGCTTTCCCTTGTTTTACTATATCTTTCTTTGTTTGCTATATATTGCATTTTCTTTCCTCCTTTTTTAAATTTATTCTATCAAATTTTATTTAATTAATTTTTATTCCTTTCAGTCAACTATAAGGCTTGTTATCCTATTATAATTATACTTCTTAAAGTTAACTTTATGTCAAATTTTTTATTTTTACACTTTATTTTTAATTATTCCAATTATACATAAGTAGATAGATATAAATATTATTTCCAATATTCTAAAACTTTAAAACAATTTCGAAGTTTTTTTCTTTTTTTTGGGAGTTTAGTTGTTTGTGTTTGGAACAAAAACTACAGTGGATGAATTTGGTACTTTCAAAACGATAAATGTTCAAAAAAAGAAAAAAAGAGTTTAATGTGTTCTGTTTTTTATGTTAAAATTACTTATAAATTTAAAAACAGAACGGAATTTTTAGATGAATAATACTAAAATTAAATATAAAAGTACATTATCGAATAATTAATGTAAAATTCTAAAGGAATGAGTAAAATGGATTCAATATTAAATCTAATAAGAAAAATGAGAAGAAAAAACAAAATTAAAAGAGAAATGAATGACAACGAAAGAAAAATAAGAGATAACAGAAAAAGAATAGAACTTATAGAAAATCTTTTTGAGTATTTAAAACCAAATATGAGCTACAATTATATTATCGACTTACTTAATAATATGAAATATGATTATGAAGATAGAGTAGATGATCATATTATTAAAAATGCTGAACTTGGCAAAGAACGTAGAGAAATTAATAGGTTAATAAAAGATATTTTAAAAAATAAAAAAATTAATATTACTCAAATAAATAAAGCTATAAAAATATCTTAATATTTATACTTAAAAGAATAATAACTGTGTAATATTTTTAAATTTAAAAGAAACTAATTTATTATAATAAACTAGTTTCTTTTTTTATATACTTTTATAAGCAATTTATTTTATTATAAAATTTCCTGTATCTCCTTTTTTTATTTTTTTTAATAAAAATTTTGATATTTTTTTAAAATCCTCCCCTTTCCAGCTGTTTTATCTTTTTTAAAAGTTCATTTTCAGCTTCAAGTAATCTAATTTTAGCTTCCATTTTTTTGATTTTATGCTCATCAGTTAATTCTCTTTTTAAAGTTCTACCAGAGTTAGTTTTTCTAGTATCTTTAAGTCCTAAAACACCTTCCTTAAGATATTTATTTTTCCATCTATAGGCCGAAGATTCAATTCTACGTTTACCAATAATTTCAGAATCAAAGCCATATTTTTCAAAGATAAAACGAGGCAAAGCCCCCGCAAAATACTCTTGAATAAATAATCTTTTAAATTCTTCAGAGTAAGTAATAGAAGAATTAGAGACTTTTAAAACATATTTATTTTTAGAAAGAATATTAACTTGTTGATCATTAAAGTAATTTTTAGCCATAATTTTGACCTCCCAGTGATTATTTAATTAAATGATAACAAAAAAACCTGCAAACTTGAACACTTTTTTTTTAGTGTCCAGTTTACAGGTATCATTTTAAAAATTAAGAACTCATAATTATATTAAATTATTTATATTATTTTGTTTTAGTTTTTAATTTTGCCATAGCAATTTTTGAATCTATCATTATTCCAGGGCCTCCAACGCATCCACCATTACAAGCCATTCCTTCTAATAAATCATATTTTTCTTTTTTTAATAATCCAAAAGTTTTTCTAGCTTCTTCCAAACCATTCATTTTTAATATTTTTAATTCTTTACTCATATTATTAACTACAGCTTCTGCTACTCCACCACTTTTAGCAAAATTCCAACCAAAATCACTACCTTGTATATTTTCACCTTCTAATTTAGATGGTTCTACATGTTTTGCTATAAACATAGCTCCAAGTTCTTCAAATGTTATTACATAATCAACTAATTCATTATTAAAAGCCTCTTGTTTTTTTGCAATACAAGGCCCTATAAAAGCTATTTTTATATTTTTATTTTCTTGTTTTATTTTATTTGCTAAAAAAGACATAGGCGAATATTCATGAGATACATTTTTTTTATAATCATTATAATGCTTCTCTATACATTCTACAAATGCTGGACAACAAGATGTAGTAACTAATTCATCACTATTTTCTATAATTTTAGCTTCTTCTTTAGCTACTTCATCAGCACCAACAGCTGCTTCTATTACATTATCAAATCCTATTTTATATAAGGCTTCTTTTATTTGTAAGCTATTAACTTTCATTCCAAATTGACCTGTTATAGATGGAGCAAATATAGCTACTATTTTTTCATTATTATTTAAACTATATTGTAATTGCAACATTTGAGAAGGAGATTCTATTGCTCCAAATGGACATTCTTTAAAACAGTTACCACAATTTACACATAAATCTTTGTTTATTTTAGGAGAATTATCACTTTTAAAATCATTACTATCTAATGAATTTGTATTTTCATTAGATTGCTTTGATTTCCCAATAGCATTTAAACTACATGCTATTTCACACGGTCTTTCTTGAACTATAATTGCATTATAATTACATGAGTTTGCACATAAGCCACAATTTATACATTTTTCTTCATCTATTTTCATTCTGTTATTAGATGTTTTAGTTATTGCATTTTTAGGGCAAACATTTATACAAGACTGTGCTACACATGTTCTACATCCATCGGTTATATAGTATTTTTTAGTAGGACATCCATCACATGCTTCTTTAATTATATCTAAAAATTTACCTTTTGATATATATTCACTTTTATTAGACAAAATATTTTCTAATTTATCTACTATTTCAAAAAGTTCTAAATCTTTTGATTTGGTATAATCAAGTCCTAAATATTGTTTTATTCTTTGAGCAAGGATTTCTCTTTCATGGTATATAGACATTCTATATCTTTTATTAGTATTTTCTAATATTATTTTGTTTAATTTTGGTAATTCTTTTTTTAATCTATCTTCTTCTAATAAAGTTGATAATTTTATAAGTGTTTGTCTTCGTATTTTCATTGCATCATTAAAAATAAATTTTGCCATTACTCATCACCATTTTTTAAAAAATCATTAATTATATTTTCTAATTTTTCATTATTCATATTACCAATATATTTATTATCTATTTTTATAACAGGTGCAGGAATATCTCCATTACATACTTCAAAACATGTAACATATCTAAACTTTATTCCTTTACTGTCTTTGTATTTTTTTACTATTTCTTCTAAATAACTTCCACCCATTAGATGACATGTAGTCCCTATACATATATCAATATTCATATTACTCCCCTCTTCTTTTATCTTTTTTATTCAATATATAGATAAATCTATTTAACAATATTCTATAATAACTTTTTTATTCAATCTTTCTAAATTAAATTTTAATTCTCTAATTAAATTGGAACGAATAGACATATCAAAAGGTAGATCAGGATTATGATAAAATGCATTTACTTTTCTACCTACTAACATATTTATTTCATCACTTTCACGAATATATAAAAATATTTTTTCAGCACCATTTAATTGTCCAATAAAATCTAATTCATACATATCTGTTTTACAACTTTTCAATAATTCTATTAATTTTTTTATTGTAAGAACACCTTCTGTAACCAAGTCAATACCTTCCATTTTTCCATATGGTGGTAAATCTCTAAGTTCTTGATCTAAATCAATATCAATCTCTTTATTTATCATTTTAGATATTATATTAGAAGTTGTTCCTCCACAAGTGATTTTTTTCCCTTTTGATTCCATAAATTTATTTACATAATAATAGTCAGTTTTTTTATCAAGTGGAGGCCCTGTAAATATATTTAGATATGGATTTTCAATACATTTTATAGCAATTAAAGTAGCATCATCTCCAGGTTTATTACCATAATATATATTTGTAAGTTCTAACATACTATCAACAGATTCTTTTATATTTAAGTTTTTTAAATATACTCTAGTTAAATACTCAGTAAATTTTTCCCATCCCCAACCAAAATCCATTATATTTCCAAGTCCTGCATTTAACATTCCATCTGAAAACAGATATATTACATCATTTTCATGTAATTCAAGTTTTGCCTTTTTTATCAATTTATCATTAATTAGTTCTTCTACATAGTGTATATCTAATATACTTTTATTTTTTATTACTAAAGGATCTGGATTATCATAATTTACAATCAATACTTTACCATCATTAAAAACTTCTACTATTGTAAATGTTGAATAAGCTATCCCTCTTTTTTGACAAACAGGTAATGATTTTGTTATTGTATCCAATATTTCATGAACCATTACTTCACTTTCAAACATTGTAGCTATTATTTCTGTTGTTAATATAGATAAAATACTAGCTTTTATTCCACTTCCAAGTCCATCTGATAATATAAATATTTTAGAATTTTTAGTTTTTCTCATTTGAAAGTTATCACCACATACTTTTTCTCCATGATGATTTATACTTTTTTTATATACTGTAGCAGATTTCATAATCTCACTTCCTAACTTTCATTTGCTTCATTTTTTATTACATCAGATAATTTTATTAGGCTTGATTTTGTTTCAGCTATTGTTTCTCCTAATATTGATGCTACCTCTTGTCCTACTTTCATCTGTTTATCTACTATTTTTTCTACTTCTTCTAATATTTGAAATTTAAAATTATTAATTTTATTTTCTCTTTGAATCTCATTTGTTACATCATGAAATATTTTTGCAACTAAATTTTTTTCTTCCAATTTAAAAGTAATCTCTGATAAGTGTAAATTATGTTCTGAATAATTTTTAATTTTTTTAATTACTTTTTTTTCATTTAATGATACTGCTATAATATCTTGAATATCATCAAAAAAATCTGTTATTTTTCTACCTATTATATCTTCATTTTCTAGTTTAAAATATTTTAAAAAAGCAGAATTAACTATCTGTATATTAAAATTATTATCTACAACTAAAATACCATTTGGATCATAATCCCATATAATTTCCCATACATTTTTACTCATTTTAACCTCCATTTATCTTCTTCTATATAAGGTATAATCTCGTATTTGATTTTTTCATAAATATTGTCTTTATTAATATTTTTAAAAATTTTATCTCCAACTTTTACAACTATTCCTTCTATACATGGGCCTAAACAAAAGGAACCTTTTAAATGAATTTTTATATTTTCAATTCCATTATAGTTGTCTAATTTTCTTTTTAATATCTCAACTATGTCTGGAGAACCTTTAATATAACACGATGTTCCCATACAGACAAATATATCCATATTCTCTCCTTTCTAAAATAAACTATATTATTTTTTTCACATATTATCTAGTTGGATATTACTCCTATTTTTTTGTATTGTCAAGTTATTTTTTGTTTTTTGTTAAATTAAAATTCATTAATATTATATTTATATACAATAAGTTAAATATAATTTAACAAAATAGCTTGTTAAGAGTATTTTGAAATAATCATATTTTATAATATATATATCCAAAAAATTTTCTTTTGTTCTATTTTTTAACATACAACTATTGTTTGTATGTTTTCATTTCAAATAATATTAACTAATTAATATAAGTATATAGTAGAGTATAGATAAACTATTTTTTATTATAATTTCTTTATATGTAGCTTATTATTTTATAAAAATAATTTACTTATTTTTTTATAAATTCAATTTGAAATTTTAATTTAAAAATTTAATTCAACAAATAAAAAAAGAGGGAGACTGAAAAGTACATCTAAAAAATAAATTAATTAAACGATTTCTTAATTTTAAAGGTTTCGTTTTTAATTTATTCAATAAAAATTTGCTTTTTAATCTCCTAATATATTTGTTTAATTTTAATTACTATTGTTCCTATACTATATATTTCCATATAAAACAAAACTTATTAAATTTTCTATTTTAAAATCCTTTTTTATTATATTATTGTTTATTTTAAACTGTTTTTTCATTTTTTATATTAAATATCACTTATTTATTTTTCTTTTCAAAATCAAGCAATCACTTTTTCCTGTATAAATCTCTACCATATCCCGTCAAACGATAGTGTTAAATAATTACTTGAAAAAATCAAAAAAATTAATTATACTTATAAATAAAGAGTATTTGAGGAGTGAAAATTATGATACAAGATAGTTATAGAAAAGCAATAAAATATGTTGGTGAAAAATATCTAAATGATAAAATTTCTTGTATTGAAGCAAATTATTTAACATATCTTTCTACTGTTGCAATGGAAGTATTTATTGCTTATAATGAAAATCCTGATTTTAATCTAGAAATTGCAGTTCAAACAGCATTACTTCATGATATTTTAGATAATACAAAAACAAACTTTAATGAATTAAAAGAATATTTTGGAATACAAGTAGCAACTACTGTTTTGGCTATTACAAAAGATAAAACAATAAATGAAAAAGAAGAATCATTAAAAAATAATATTAAAAGAATTAATTCCACTTTTAAAGAGGCTAGTATTGTTAAATTAGCTGAATTAATTACAAAATTAGATACTGAAAATTGTAATCTTGAAAATTTAAATGATATTATAACTGAAAGTAAATATTTTATAGAAAACTTAAAATATAGAAATATTTATTTAGAAAATAGATTAAAAGAAAAACTAGAAAAATTAAATAAATAATTTTAAATAGAGCTTTTCCAAGCTTTATTTTTTTGTTTAATATATTTAAATTGTATAAGTAATGTTTTTATGATAAAATAAGAGGAAACAAATAAAAGAAGGAGTGTCAAAAATTGAATAAATTTAATTTATTAAACGCATCATATGATGAACTTGAAAAATTTTTATTAGAACTAGGTTTTAAAAAATTTAATGTAAAACAGATATATTCTTGGCTACATAATAAACTTATAAGAAGAATAGATGAAATGACAAATATTTCATTAAAAAATAGAGAATTATTAGCTGAAAAAGCATATATTCCTTTATTTAATGTATTACAGCAACAAATATCAAAAATTGATGGAACAGAAAAATATTTGTTTGAATTAGAAGATAAAACAACTATAGAAACTGTACTTTTAAAACATAAAGATAGATATACTATCTGTGTATCAACTCAAGTTGGATGTCCTGTTAAATGTGACTTTTGTGCTACTGGAATAGATGGATTTGTAAGAAATCTTGAAGTACATGAGATATTAAATCAAGTTTATACATTAAATAGAAGGTTAGAAAAAAGAGACTCTAAAATTAATAATATTGTATTTATGGGAATGGGAGAACCATTTTTAAATATTGATAATCTTATAAAATCAATTAAAATTTTAACTGATAAAAATGGACTTGATTTTTCAATTAGAAAAATTACTGTTTCTACTTCGGGAATTGTTCCAGGAATTGAAAGATTAATGGAAGAAAAGCTTCAAATAGAATTAGCAATATCTCTACATTCAGTATTTAATGATAAAAGAGATAAAATTATTCCTATAAACAAAAGATATCCATTAGAAGATTTAATAACTGTATTAAAAGAATATCAACGTATGACAAAACGAAGAATTAGTTTTGAATACATAATGATTAAAAATTTTAATGTTGGTCGTAGTGATATGGAAGGATTAGCAGATTTAATGCATGAATTTGACCATATTCTTAATCTAATTCCTTATAACACTGTTGAAGGAAAAGAATGGGAAAGACCTCATGAAAACAAAATGAAAAGTTTTTATGAATATTTAAAAAATGAAAGAAAAGTTAATGTAACATTTAGACAGGAAAAAGGTAGTGACATTGATGGTGCTTGCGGACAATTAAGACAAAAAAATAGGTGATTCTATGAAAAAGTTTAACAAATTAGCTATTATACTATCATTTTTAATAATATCATTTTCAAGTGTTGTTGGATTTGGATTTTTTTTAATTTATAAAGCATATAGTGATTTACCTGATATAACAAAACTTATTGAAGAGTATGACCCTATAATTCCAACAATAATATACGATATAAATGGAGAAATAATAGATAAATTTTACAAAGAGAATAGAGAAATTGCAAAAATTAATGAGATTCCTATTGAAGTTCAAAATGCATTTTTAGCTATTGAAGATAAAAATTTTAGAACACATTATGGATTTGACCCTCTTAGAGTAATAAAATCTATTATAATGGCTCCTAAATATATCTTAGCAAAAAGAAATGTTCCTGGTGGTAGTACTATTACTCAACAGTTAGTAAAAAATGCATTTCTTACAAATGAACGTAGAATAATGAGAAAAATAAAAGAGGCCCTTATAGCTATTGAAATAGAAAAACATTATACAAAAGATGAAATATTAGAAAAATATTTAAATGAAATATATTTTGGTGAAGGTGCTTATGGTATAAAAACAAGTGCACATGTATTTTTAGGAAAAGAATTATATGAACTTAACCTTGCAGAAGCTGCACTTCTTGCTGGTGTACCAAATAGACCTGCGAAATATTCACCTATAAGACATCTTGATAATGCTATAAAAAGAAAAAATCTTATTTTAAATCAAATGTTAAAATTTGGTTTTATTACAAAAGAGCAATATGATGATGCTAAAAAAGTAAAATTCATACTTGAAGATAAAGCAACTGATGAAGATAGAGAAAACCCATATGTTTCTATTATATTAAAAAATAGAAGAGCTCATAGAGGTTTAATTGCACCAGATTTTGTCGATTTAGTTGATAAAAAAATATTTGAAATGTTTGAAGCAAAAGAGATATATGAAGGTGGAATGAAAATATATACTACTTTAGATCTTCGTATGCAAAGGATAGCGGAAGATGTTTTTACAAATTCAAATATATTTAAAAATAATCCTGATTTAGATGGTGCACTTATTACTATAGACTCTAATACAGGATATGTAAAAGCTGTTATTGGTGGTAAAAATTATAAAAGTAAAAACTTTAATAGGGCCTTTCAAGCTTTAAGACAGCCAGGTTCATCATTTAAACCATTTTTATACTATACTGCATTAAAATATAATTATCAAATGAATTTAGTTGTTGAAGATAGTCCTTTAGAATTTGGAGATTGGAAACCTGAAAATTACTCTGGAACATTTGAAGGAAATATTACTATATTAGAAGCTATGGAACGTTCTAGAAATATTCCTGCTATAAATTTATTACAAAAAGTAGGTATTAAAAATTTAATTACTGAAGCAAGAAGATTTGGTATAACTTCCGAAATACCTTATAATCTAACAATTGCACTTGGAAGTTTAAGCTTATCACCATTTGAATTAGCAAAAGCATATATTCCTTTTTCAAATGGTGGATATAAAGTAAAGCCTATTTTCATTACAAAAGTAACAAATAGATATGGAAAAGTATTATTTGAAAATAATATTGAAAAAGAAAAAATAGTTGATAATACAGCTCTTGCTATGCTTGTGCATATGATGAAAGATGTAGTTGAAAATGGTTCTGGTAAAGCTGCTCGTGTGAAATATCTAAATCCTAAAACTAATAAAAGAGAATATATTGACCAAGCAGGTAAAACAGGGACTACTAATGGATTTAGAAGTGCTTGGTTTAGTGGATATACTCCGGATTTTGTTACTACTCTATATCTAGGAAGAGATAATAACACTCCAATGGGTAGATGGATGACAGGAGGAGGAGCTGCTGCACCTATCTGGGGACAATATGTCCAAAGATTAATAGATGAAGGTATATATACACCTACAAAATTTGAATTTTTAGATAATTTAGTAAAAGAAAAGGAATTAAAATATATAGATATTGATTCTAGAAATGGGTTACTAAGTGATAAATCAAGTTATAGTATAAGAACAGCTTTATTTAAAACAGGATATGAACCTGTTGAATATTCTAATAAATATAAAAATGGTTTAGATAAATTTTTTCCTAAATCATTAGAAGAGGATAATATTAAAAATAGTACTAATAATAATATTCACATTGATAACGAAATCAAAAATTCAGATGAAGAATCTATTGATACAGTAATAAATAATTTAAATATTTTTGATTAAAAAATACAATAAAACGAAAACAAATAAACGAGTTCTTTAAAATTAAAGAACTCGTTTTTGATTTTTATAATAAAATATACTTTTTAATATAAAAACTGCCGGTAATGTTAACCGACAGTTTTATTATTAAAAGACTAAAAGATATATTAATTATTAAATTCATATCTTGATATTACTGGATTATGATCTGAATATTGTCCCATATAATCTGTATTTATAGGTAATATTTCTATTTCTGGGTTATGATTTTTTAAATTTTTCGATATTAAGATATGGTCTGTTGCTTGTGCATTTCCTTGGAAATTATATGAATATCTTTTATTAAAAGGTAATGTTTCTATTAAATTTGTCAATATATTTCCTTTTAATACTTTCATAGGATTTGCTGCATAAAATTCATTAAAATCTCCTAGTACTACTATATTTTTATTTTCATCTTTTGATAAAATTTCTTGAACAAACCCATGTATAATTTTAGCTAATTTTATTCTTTTAGCTTCTGTACTTAATACTACTGGTTGTTTTGCTCCCCATAATGGATCATCTCCACCTTTAGAGTTTAAATGATTTCCAATAACTACTATTTTATTATTTTTAAAATAAAACTCCATTGCTAGACTTCTACGAGTTCCTTTGAATATAGGTTCTTGAGGATAAACTCTACCTGGATTTAATATTAAATCACCATTTTCATCTAATCCTGCATGATCTAATGAACCAGCCTCTCCTCTTTTATTAAATTCTACTCTAGTATCTCTATAAATAGCTGCTACCCGAATATTTCCTCCAGGTTCTCCGCCTTCTAAATATGCTAATGGATTAATATTTATATATTTATAATCTGTGGCTCCACCTTTACTTTCTATATTATTTATTAGATTAGTAAGAGTCTCATCAGCATCAACTACTGGAGAACCATCTTCTCCATAGTTATCAGGGCCATTATTATCTTGAATCTCAGTAAATACTATTATATCTGGTGATTTCATATTTTGTGCTATAATTTCTGCTATATAAGGTATTTTTTCATGAGTTGCATACATATTTTCTACATTAAATGTTGCTATTGTTAAATGAGTATCATCACCTATTAAAGTTGCTTTTGGTCTATCTGCTAAAGGTGTGTATGATGTTCTAGGTGTTTTAGCTGTAATATAATCATTTATTAATAAATCATACTCTCCATCACCAAATGTATTTACATTAAATGCTAATATTCCTGTTATATCTTCTAATTCATCTCCTACATTAAATATACCATTTTTAAAGCTACTCGAATCACCTGGTTTTTGACCATTTTTATTATAGTATGCATGATTAATTAATCTTATTATTTCAGGATTATAATCATTTTTTTCTACATCAATTATTAATCCATTTGATGGTGTAACTTGATATTCATTTGATACATTATTCGGTTTTACAAATAAATTAAAATATCCTTTACTTTCTAATGCATTATTTTTTCCCCCTTTTGCTCCAGTTACAATAGGATTTTTTACTTTAACTAGCATTCCTTCTAAACTTTCCCAAAATCCTATTCCATCATTTAAATTTAATTTTAAACTTTGATTTACATTACCTTTATAAGTAGAAATATGTTCATTTGGTATAGTTCTACTCCCCCCTTCACCTAATTCAATTGGTGTAGGTAATGTTACATCTTTTTCTCTTAAAGTAATTTTATTTATTGATATTAATGATGTTCTTGTAAGTCCTGTTCCTGTATAAGTTTCATCTACATTTCCTTCTACTTCTACAAGATTTCCTACTTTGATAATTGAAGAATATTTATTATAGACTGTTTTATCTAATTCTACATATATTGCATCAGATGTATAATCATTGTTATCTCCATATTTATCTTGCATATAAAATCCATAATCATTATTATAACTATCTGCTATATAAGCAGTGATTATTCCACGAGTTTTTAAATTAATTCCTGTAAATTCTGATTTATATTTTTCTCCTTGTATACTATATATAGGAATTATTTTATTTTCATCAGAAATAGTTTTATCAATAACAGTTACTTTAGAGTTTATTTTATTTAAAAAACTATATTTATTATTATTTTTTAAATAGTCAATAACTAAATCACTTGCTTTTTTATCTGTTTTTTGTACTTCTAAATAGTTAAATCCATTTCCATAATAATATCCTGGAAAATTTGATTTATAGTCATATTCATAATATATAAATGCTACTTTATATTGTTTATCTAAATCAAAAGTTTTTCCATCTCTAGTAATATTATAATTTTGTATTTCTCCACCTTTTATTGTAATATCATACTCTATACCACTAGTATGTACATCTATACTATTATTTTTTAAAGTTCTTTCTTTTATAAAATCTTTTATTTGAGAGCCTTTCATATATGAAATACAAATTAAATCTTTATTAGTCGTTGTATCATATAGAGATTTTATATCATTTTCTGTTTTATCTATTAATCTTTCATTTATATCTGTTTTAGTTAAATCCAAATTTAAGTTTAATGAATTATTTTTTAAATTTGATTCTGGATAAAAAACTATATCTATTCCAAGTTCATTTTTTATAGCTTCTGTCACAAGATTTGCTGTTGGAGTAGAATTGTATTCACTATTATTATTACTCAAATTTAATTCTAATTTATCATTTATAAGAGGAGATAAATCTTTATTACATGAAATAAAAGCTAATAATAGTGAAAGAATTAAAATTAATTTATTTAAAACTTTCAATTTTAATACCTCCTTTAAGGTATATTGTTTATTTTTTAATTATAAATCTTCAATTTTTTATTTTAAAGTAATTTGAAAATCTTTTAATCTATAAGTTGTAGTTTCACTATTTGTTGCATTTCCATTATATTTAAATGCAATAGTAATAGTTTCACCATTATATGAGCTTAAATCTAAAGTAGAAGTTACTGATTCCGTTTTACCGATATTAGGATGTGGTAAAGTCATTGATAAATTAGTCCATGTAGCATTATCTATATCTCCATTAAAATCTTTAGATATAAGTATAGTTAATCCTTCATGTCTATAATAGGCTGCTTCTATATAAACTGATAAATCACAATTATTATTAACTTCAAAATTTGGTGATATTAGATATGCTTCATTTTCACTATCACTTGATTTATATGCACTAATAGATGTATTATTATATTTACTACTACCTTCCCAATATCTTGTTCCTTTAGTTGCTACACTATACCAACCTCTATCAGTAAAATTATTATCTCCTAATGCTTCTGTATAATTACTATCTAAAGTAACAAGAGTAGGTCTTTTTATAAATTTAAAGTTTTTTAATCTATAAGTAGTCGTTTCACTATTTGTTGCATTTCCATTATATTTAAATGCAATAACTACTTTTTTACCTACATAATTATCTAAATTAATCACAGTATCTATTGTTTCACTTTTTTCAGGTAATTGAATATTATTTGTAATATCAGTCCATGTAGATTTTGAGACATATCCATTAAAATCTTCAGATATAAGTACAGTTAATCCACTATGATTATAATATTTTGCTTCTATATTTAAACTTACATATGATTTATCTGTTACATTTAATACTGGAGATATTAAATATGCTTCATTTTCACTATCACTTGATTTATATGCACTAATAGATGTATTTTTATAATCACTACTAGAACTCCAATTAATATTTCCTTTTGTTACTTCTGTTAACCAACCAGTTTGAGATAAATCACCACTTCCTAATGTATCACTAAATCCAAGATCTACTTCTGTAAGTACAATTATTGGAGGTTCTATTTCTTTTTTTGCATCAGATGTATATGTTATTATAGTATTAAGCTTTGTATATTCAGTAGAGTTTGATGTAAATTTTGAAGCTACTAAGTTTTGTTTAGTAGCAATATCACTCAATAAATCTACATCAACTTTTTTATTTATAATCATTTGTCTATATTTTTTTGAAATATCTTTTAAATATGTTAAAACTTCTGATTTATCACTATCATTTAGATTTGAAGCTAAATTTCCATTTTCAATATCAGCAATAAATGCTTCATTTTCATTATATGCATTATTTACAAGATTTAATTCTATACTATCAACATTTGAATCTATTGGAGTTACAGTCAATTCTTTATTACAACTAATTATTAATAATAATATTGATATTATAAATATTAGATTTAAACTACGTTTCATAATACCTCCTTTCTAATAATTAAAAATTAATGCTTCTTTACTACCTTCCCAATTATTTAATTTTGTATTATTTAAATCAATATAATTTGAGTATATTGGATTAGCAAGAATAAAATATTTATTTGCAATATTTTCTTTTATTAATTTTTCTTCTTTTGCTAAAACTTTTAAATCATTAATATCTTTTGTAGTATAAAAATCTAAATTTGACGAAATAAATATAGAATTTTCATTTTCTAAATCCATTTTATCTTTTGATATTATTTCATATCTATTTAATGAATATTTTCTTAAATTTTTATTTAATAAAGGTGAAAATTCAGTATCTAAATTTGTCACAAAAATTATATTTATATCTTTTTTAGATAATTTTTTTATTAATTCATCTATTCCAATATTTAATTTCATATCTCCAGAACGAAGCCATCTTTTATAATTTTCATAACTATTTTCTTCATTATTAACAATTAACCAAGCTATATATGGTGTATTATCAAATATTCCATCTTCTAGTTCTATATATACATTTTTTGTATTTTCATCTACTTTATTCAATACACTATTTATTACTTGATAATTTAATGCAATTTTTTCTCCTGATTTTTGAGTCCAAAGTAATGCTAATCTATCTTTATTATTAAACTGATTTATTGTATTTTCAGTTGTTATTGATTTATTATCTAAATTACTACATGAAATAATAAACATTGATAAAATTATTAATAATATATTTTTTTTCATAATATCCTCCTATTCTCCATCCCATATATTTAAACTAGATTCTCTAAGTTTAGATTTTTCATAATTTGAAGTAGTTTCTCCAGTTATTTTCACATAAAATTCATTTGTAATTCCTATACTTTCAAAATCACCATAACTAGGATTTGGGATAACTATCCAATTATTTCCAAATTTATTTTTATTTTCAATTACTAAAGAATTTCTAGTTTTATTAGATGCATTATAAAAAATATTTGAAAAATCACTTAATTGATCTCCAATTAACATTACTATATCGTATCCAAGTTTTTCTATATATTCTCTTCTAGCAGTTTTATCTGAAGTTGTAGTTTTTAAGAAAATATGATTTTTATCTACTTGAGCAAATCCAAGTTTTTTCATATTTAACATTGTATCTTTTAGTTCACTTTCACTTCTATTTGAAATATATATTATGTTCATTCCTAATTCTTTTACATATTTAGAAAATTCTACAGCTCCTGGAATTGCTTTTGCTTCTTTTGCAGCTACCCATTCACTCCAAGTATCACTTGAAAATCCATTACCAGTATAAATTCTCCATGCAGCATAAGGTGAATTATCAAGCATAGTTTCATCAAGGTCAACAACAACAGCCATTTTTCCTTTATTTTCACTTTTTATTTTATTTAAATTTTCTTTTGCTATATTAAAAGCTTGATTACACAACAATTTATATTCTGATGAATTTTGCATCCAACTAACAGCTTTATATGATTCCATTTCTAAATTTTTTTCAGTAAAATCTTTTGAAAAAGATATCGAAAAAATAATTAGATTGATAATAATTAATTTATAAATTATTTTATACATTTTTCTCCTCCTAAATTAAAATTTAACATTTATTTTGATACCATATGATGATGATGTATTAGTTAAATCATTAACTCTTTCATCTTCTTTTGCAGTTAAGTCATCATTAGTAGAAAAAACATTATTTTTTGCTTTTTTGTATTCATAATACGGCTCAATTGATACATTCTTATATGTATATTTATTTCCAACAGTTAATACTTGTAATCCGCCATGAGAATCTGAAGTATTGAAATAATTACTTGAAGTAGATAAAGTTCTTAATATATGTGCTGAATTTTCTCCATCATATATAAAATTTTCTCCATAATATGCATATTTTACATATGGTGTATTATTTTTCATTTCATAACTTGCTTTTGCTATAGCTCCATAATCTTTTTTATTTACCCAGCTTTGTTTATATAATGGTTCATATGGTACTTGTTGTGCAAATGTTCCATTAGAAAGATAATATGGTGATTCTCCATTTTCACTATATAAACCTTCTATATTTAATATAAATTTATT
The DNA here is from genome assembly GCA_020063625.1 of Fusobacteriales bacterium. Classification (GTDB taxonomy): domain Bacteria; phylum Fusobacteriota; class Fusobacteriia; order Fusobacteriales; family Fusobacteriaceae; genus Hypnocyclicus. Next base: position 34,409 of record JAICDD010000010.1, on the reverse strand, counting down.
AAAATATTTTTCTATCTCTATTGAAGAAGATGATTTTAATAATGAATGTGCTTTTTCACTATCATTATGTGAAATATACGAGATTTTAAATTTACTAATTTCATTATCATAGTTAAATGAAGCTAAATAAGCTATATCAACTCTTTTTTGCCAAATTGTAGGCATTGTTGCATTTTCTATATCAAAATCTACTGGTGAGTCATATTGAATAGCTCCTATACCAAAAGTTATATTTTTCATTTCATCTAATTTATAATTAAAAGTTACTCCTGGTAAAGATTTTGTTGTAATTTCCGGTAAATTAGTAGTTCCATTTATTACAGTATATCTTTCATTAAAATAATTTACTGTTGCTACATCTAGTGATTTTAATTCATTTCCAATATTATTTTCAAAATTAAATGGATAAAAATTTAATGTAGTAGTATTATTAATTTTATGTGTTATATATGTATTGTTTGAATTTGTATCTACATAAAATTGCATTCCACTTTCAGTATCTAATTTTGATTCAATAGATACAGATGATTTTTTATCAATATCTTTTTTATAAATCATTGATAAAGAACTATCATATTCACTGTTATTATTTTTAATATCACTTGAAAATTTTAAAGTTAAATCACTAAATTGTAGTTTTAAATTAACCTCCCCATCTTTTTCTGAATAATTATCTGTTGATAAAAAACTATTATTATAGCTTAAATCACTTGTAACATAAGTTTGAGATAAACTATAACTTGATATTGTTAATAGTGCCATTAAAAAATAGTATTTTTTCATAATTTTTTGAGAAATTTATATTATTAACATAAGTATTGCTAATAATATTTTAATCTCTCTATCCTCCTTTCATTTAATAAAATAACCAGTTACACAATTATAACATATTCTATAAAAAAACATATCATACTATATACAATCATATTACCTCTATTATGCACAAATTTTCAAATATATATGTGACATATGACTGCAATTAAAAACAAAAAACTTTAAAAAATATGACATGCGTCATATTAAATTTTTGTTTTCAATATTATTATATTATTGTAAAATATTATTATTATGAATTTTTAGTAAATTATTTGTAAATGAAGGGAGAAAAAATGAGAGAAATAAGTGGTAAATTAAATGCTCTAGGGTATGTAAACGATTTTAAAATACGAGAATTATTTGAAAATTTTAATTTATCTAAGTTTTCTTTATTTCAAGTTGAAAAAAAAGAAAGAATTATAGAAAGTAATGAACTGATTAAATATTTATATTTTATCGTAGAAGGAAAAGTAGATATTATATATAATACTGTTACTGATAAAGAGCTAATTATCGATACCTTAGAACCTTTATCTATTATTGGAGATGTAGAGCTTAGAAAATCTTATATATCAAAATTTGATGTTGTTGCAAAAGAAGATACTTTTTTATTAGGATTAGATTATAATATAGCTAAAAAATATTTTGAAAATGACTGTATTTTTAAAAAATATATATATGAATCAATTTGTAATAAACTCGAAAAAAGTGTAAATGTATTTATGAATGCTACTTGTTATGATTTAAATAGAAGATTTGCTACTTATTTATTAGATAATGCTAATAGTAATAATGAAATTGAATATAAATCTATTAGTAAATTAGCTGACCAACTTTTAGCTAGTAGTAGACAACTAACTAGAGTTTTACATTCAATGGAAAGTTTAGAAATAATTACTAAAAATAATAAAATAATAAAAATTTTAGATAATGATAAATTAGCAGAACTTAGTATAGATTAAATTCTCTAAATAAAAACACCTGCTATGCAGGTGTTTTTATTTTTACTAAATCATATTATTTTCTTTTAATACTTTTTCTAATTCATCTACCAATCTATCTAACTCTTCTACTACTTTTAATATTGTTTCTTCTTTAGTTAAATCTACTCCAGCTTTTTTTAATTGTTCCATTGGAAAATCATTTCCTCCTGATTTTAATAACTCTATATAATTAGTTAAGTTTTCAGGATTAGTTTTTATATCTGTATATATTTTTGATGATGAAGCAAAACAAGTAGCATATTGATATACATAGTATGGAGAATTATAAAAATGAGGTATTCTTGTCCAAAAAATATTTGAATATTCATCTTTATATCTGTCTTCACCATAATAACTATTTGATAGATTTTCTACAATATTATCAAGAGTTTCAACTGTAATTGGAGTATCATTTTCTGCTAATTTATGTGCTTGATATTCAAAATCAGCAAACATTACTTGTGTAAAAAAAGTTCCTACAATATTATTTATTGCTTGTTCTAATAATGCTATTTTTTCTTTTGGGTCAGTTGAATTTTTCAACATATAATCTAATAATAGTTTTTCATTATATGTAGAAGCTACTTCTGCAACAAATATAGTATATCCATGTGTTGCAAATGGTTGATTTTCATCTGATAATAATGTATGCATTGTATGTCCTAATTCATGTGCTAAAGTAAATACAGAATCAAGAGTTTCATTATAATTTAGTAGCATATAAGGGTGCACACCATATGTTCCTGCAGAATAAGCACCACTTCTTTTACCATCTTTTTCATATACATCTATCCATCTTTCATTAAGTGCTTTTTTAGCTTTTGCTATATACTCTCTATCCATAGATGATAATGAATTTAATACTAATTCTTTAGCTTTTTCATACTCATATTTATTATCATAATCTACTAATGAAATATAACTATCCCATGGTCTATATTCATCTAGTTTTAATGCTCTTTTTCTTAATTCTCTATATTTTTTTAATGGCTCAGTATTTTCTTTTACACTATTTATTAATGTCTCATATACTGCTACTGGTATATTGTTCCCTTCTAATGCTGCTTCTAATGTAGAATTATAATTTCTAGCTTTTGTTCCTGCCACTCCTCGAAGTAAAATTGATTTATAAATTGCTGCATATGTATTTTTGTTTTTTAAAAATACTTTATTAAAATTTTCATATGCTTTTTTTCTGTCTTCTCTATTTCTATTAGTATTTAATATTTTACTATATTCTCCACGTGTAAGCTTTACTTCTGTATTATCTGATAATTTTATTATTGGAAACTCTATATCTGTTACAGATAATGCTGTATAAATATCTTGTGGAGTTCCTCTAAATTGAGAATAATACGATAATAATTTTTCTTTCTCTTCATCTAATACATGTTTTTGTAATCTATACATATCCATTAATGAAAATCTATGTTTTTCTAATTTTTCTTTATTTTCATCTATCCATTTCATCATTGTATCTTGTGGAATAGTTAGCATTTCTGGTGTTAACCATGATGTTGCTATTGAAAATTTTGAAAAAAGTATTCCCACTTCTTGAAATTTTTGATTTAAAAAATCATCTTTTGAATTAACATCTCTTTGAAGTTGTGGATATCTATATACTTTATATGATAAAATATTTAACTCTTCATCTAAATCTAATATTTTAATTAAACTTTCTGCATCTTTTATTGTTCCTTTTAATTTTGCTATTTCATCCATTAAGTTTGATATTTTATCAAAATCTTTTTGCCATTCTTCCCAATTTTCATAAATATCATTTACATTCCAATTATATTGTATATCATTTTTATTTGTACTCATATTATCTCCTTTTTTAGTAAATTAGCTAGTTTAAAATTTTCTAACTAAATTATTTTTGATCTATTTTCCTCTATATCTTTAGCGTAAAAAATATTTAAATAAATTTTATATATTCAATTTAGTTGCATATTTTAATATTAAAAATATTACTACTGCTAAAATTAATGTTGGAAATATCCATTTTAATATAAAGTTAAAAAATAGTATAACTAACATTATAATTGTAGCTAAAGTAAAACTTCTTTTAAATAGTGTTATGTCCTTTGGATTTATCTCTCTCATTTTATTATTCCTCCCTAAAAAAAATATTGAAAATTAATATTTATTCATATATACTTTATATATTATATAATATACTAAATCAATCTTAAAATCAATTAAAAAAAGGAGATACAAAATGACTAATGAAAAATTAATTGGTGTAATATTACCTAGAATAGGTGCTGATATTTTTTCACGAATTATCGAAGGTATAACTCAAGAATTAAAAAAATATGGATACAACATTGTTTTAGCAAATACTAAAGAAAAAGAAGAGGAAGAATTAAAATATTTAAATATTTTTCAAAAAGAAAATATATCTGGAATTATATTTTTTCCTTTTTCAATTACTGAAAGACATATAAAAGTATTAAATAATATGGAAAAACCTGTAGTTATATTAGGAAGAGAAGCTTCTAAAGTACGTACATCTTATGTTACATATGATGATTATTTCTCTGCAAAAGAAGCTGTAGAATATCTTATTGAAAAAGGACATAAAAAAATAGCTTATATTGGTGTATCTGGAAATATGTCTGTACAAAATTTAAGAAGAGATGGTTATATTGATGCACTTGTAGAAAATGATATTCCTGTAAAAAATAAATATCAAGTTACAGGACAATTTGATGTAAAATCTGGATATTTTGCTATGAAAGAGTTATTAAATCTTGATGAAAAACCTACTGCTATATTTGCTGCTCTTGATTCACTTGCATTTGGAGCAATGAGAGCTATTTACGAAGCTGGGTATAAAGTACCTGATGATTTTTCTATTATTGGTATAGATGATATGGAAACTTCATCATATTATATACCTGCACTTACATCAATTAATTATAATTATAAATTTTCTGGTGAAAGTGCTGCAAAATTAATTATTGAAAAAATAGAGGATAAAAATACAATGAATAAAAAAATTGTAATTTCATATGAACTTAAAGAAAGAGAAAGTGTAAAAGATATTAATTAAATTACTTATGGGGGTGGGGTTATGTATAAATTAATTTTATTTTTTCTAATTTCAGTAGTTACTTTAGCAAATACTTTTCCAAATGATTTGGATATATATTTAAAAGAAAAAGAGAGTAAATATAATGACATTATAAAAAATACAGAAAAAAAGATTTATTGGTATAATGAACACAATAAAAAAACAAAATATTCTATTGTTTATTTACATGGTTTTTCTGCTACTCGTCAAGAGACGTACCCATTAGCTAATGAGATAGCAAATGAATTAAAAGCTAATGTTTTTTATACTAGATATACAGGTCATGGTAGACCCGGAAAATATCTTGGAGAAGCAAAAAACAAAGATTGGAAAAATGATACTATTGAAGCTATTGAAATTGGAAAACAAATTGGTGAAAAAGTAATTGTTATCGGTACTTCTACCGGTGGAACTTTAGCTACATGGTATGCTATGGAAAGTATTAAAAAAAATAAAGATTTAGATAATATTACATATATATTATTATCTCCAAATTATAAAGTAAAAAATTCAAAATCTATTTTATTAGAAATTCCTATTATTAGAAACATAATAGTTAATTTTTTTATTAAAGAACAAAGTTGGCAAGGTCATAGTGAAGAGGAAAATAGATATTGGACTACAAAATATCCTAGTAAAGTATTAATTCAAATGGCTAATTTAGTTAAAGAAGTGCGAAATTTCAATTTTCATAATCTTAGACAAAATTTTTTTATTATTCATTCAAATAATGATGATGTAGTAAATACAGATATTATCGATAAAAAATATAGTGAATTAGGATCTAAAAACAAGAAATTATTAGTTATAGATGTAAAAGATTATGGTAGACATGTATTAGCAGGTAATATTATGGCACCTAGTAATACAGAATATTTAAAGACTGAAATAATCAAATATTTAAAAGATATAAATTTTTAAAATATTAATTTTAATAAAATAATTAAAACAACTTAAAGGGGGAATAATTTTGGAAAAGAATTATCCATTTAAATTTTTAAAATTTAAACTTATGAATCATCCTACAACAAATCACACACTAGAATACATTGAAAAACACAAAGCAGTTTGTGCTTTATTATTAAATAATGATGAAACTCAAACATTATTAGTTAATCAGTTTAGACCTGGAGCAAAAGAAAATATTTATGAAATACCTGCGGGCCTTATTGACCCTGGAGAAGAACCAGATACAGCTATATATAGAGAACTCAAAGAAGAAACAGGATATACAAAAGAAAATCTAGAACTTTTACATAAAACTCCTAATCCACTTTTTGTATCTCCTGGTTATACTACTGAATCATTATATTTTTATATTTTTAAATTAAACAGTAACGATATTACTCCAAAAGCATTATCTTTAGATGAATCTGAGGATTTAACTACTTCTTGGCATAATTTAGAAAATGATTTTTTTGCTACTAATACAGACCTTAAGTCATATTTTGCATATTTACTATATTTATCATTAAAAAAATAGATAATTTTATATTATAAATAAAAAAAGGAGACTAAAAGCATCTCTAAATAAATTAGCTTTTTAGTCTCCTATTTAATTTATTTATACTTTTGTAAAATGATTATGTTCTCTTTCATAATGGTATCCAGCTTCATTTAACTTTTCCTCTAACTCTTTTTTATCAATGTCATAATACTTTACAAGTTCATCTAAATCACTAAATTCATCTCGAAGTTTCATATTAACAATACTAAACAAGATATTAATATCCATAGTTTTAAAATTTTTCAAATCCATAATATTACTCCTTTCTAATTTAATATTTTTTTAGTACTTCATATAATTTTTCATAAGATATTGGTTTATATACAATTTCTGTAACATATTGATTTATTATTTCAAGCTCTTTTTTAATAAACTCTCTATCACTTATTCCTATTATAATTTTTTTATTTTTATCTAATTTTGTTTGAATTTCTTGAAATAATTTTATGTCACTTACATCACAAATTATAATATCACCAAATTCCTCTATATCATTTTTTAAATGTTCATTTAAATTTATTTTAATAATATTAGAGTTTGGATATAATAGTTTTAAAATAGCTTCATTTAATTCTAAATTTATAATATCTTTATCTAATATTGAGATATTTATTTCCTCTTCTGAAATTACTTTTTTTATTATTTTTTCATCTACTTTTTTCTTTTGATTTTTTTGAGTATGCAATAAATTGTATATCTCTTTAATACTAGAATATTTAGATAAATATCTATATTTTCCTTTTTCAAAACTCTCATCTAAATCATCTATTAATACAATTACTAAATTATGAGATGTTTTTTCATCTTTATTATCTGTTATTAAAACTTCACTATTTTCTTTATTATCAAATAATTCACTATAATATCTATTATATTTTTCATCTTTTATATCTATTTTTATATTATTATTTCTAAAAGATAAAAATTCACTACTGTGTTCTACATATATATCAAAGCTAAAAATACTTACTTTTTCTTGTTTTTGATATGACAGATATTTCCCTATTTTCTTTAAATATTTTTGGACAATTAATAGATTTATTTTATTTTCTTTTATATTTTCAGAATTATTAGTAAATCTATCAAATTGTATTATCTCTTCAGAATTAAAAACTACGTTAAATTTTATTACTCCTGAGTTTTCTTTTGATGCTACATATTCAACATAGATTTTTATAAAATCACTATTTGTGTTTTTTAATAAAAATTCTATTAAATTTATAAAAATTAAAGTTAATCCATTTTTATCAAAATTTATTTCTTTTGGAATATTATTTAATAAAACTAATAAATTTTTATTTTCATTAAATAAATTTATTTTAAAAATAGAATATATTTCATCAAATATATCTAATAAATTTATTTTTTCAAATTTAAATTTAAAATCATATTCTAATTCTGACATTTTTATTAACTTATTTAAATAATTATTTGAGTAATCTATATTATTTTTTATATTTTTTAAATAATTATTTTGTATCTTATTTAGCGGTGTTAAAAATAAAAGTTCTACAAAACCATTAAATGAATTTATAATATTTTTAAAAAAACAATTTATCTCTAATATTGTATTGTATTTTTCTTCTTCTATCTCTTTTAACATTAATTTTTTTTCATAAATCTCTTTTTCTAAACTCTCAATTTCTGTTATATCTTCAAAAGACCACACTCTAGCATATAATTGATTTTCAAAAATAATAGGATTTGATTCTAATTTTACTATCTTTCCATTTTCTAGTTCTAATGTGTCTTCAATATATTCATAACTTTTCTTTATTTCAAATATTTTATCTAAAATAAATTCTTTTTCTGTTTCAAATGTTGTCTTTTTTATTTTATTTAATATATCCATTCTTATACTATATAGTTGATTTTTATCATATTTTTTTAATTCTATATCAAATATACTTGCTAAAATAGAATTAAAATATATAATTTCACTTTCATTTGTAACTAATATCCCTCTATTAGTCGCTTCTAAAATAGAAATAAGTTCACTATTTTTCTTTTGAAATGAATCTTTTGTTAATTCTTCTATATCATTTATACTCTCTTTTAATTCTTTATTAGCATTTTTTAAGCTAATTTTTTCTATTTTTTCATTTCTTAATACTTTTTTTATTCTTTCTCTTAAAATAACTACTGGTTCTCCAAATCTTTTATAAAATCTTATTAAAAATAAAAATGTTAAAATTATTAAAAAAATCGTTATTATAATAAATGAAATAAAAATCGTTGTTATTATTCCATATAAAAAATCATTGTTATCTATTGCTGTGACTACATACCAATTAGAATTTTTTAATTTATTATAATATCCTATAACTTTTTTACCTTCTAAAGTATACTTTAATATATCATCATTTTTAGATTTATCTATTTTTTCAGTAATATATGGGAAATATTTATTAATATGTTTCGAGTTTGGATGTATTAATACTTTTCCGTTTCTATCTATTAAATATGTTCTTTGGGTTTTATATATATTATTTTTAGAGAGTTTTTCAGCTAAAAAATCAATATTGCTGTCTATTACAACTGCACCTATAAACTCATCATTATCATATATAGCTTCTGATTTTGATAAAAGCCATTCTTTTGTTTTTATGTCTTCATATATTAAAAAATCATTCTCTTTTTTATTTTTTGCATTTATATACCATGGTCTTTTTGTTAAATCAAAATTTTTAGGAATTTCCCAATCATTTATAAGAAGTTTATTATTTTTATATCCAATATAGATATATTTTATTGTTTTATCTTCATTTTTTATACTTTTTAATTTTAATAAATTTTCATTATCATGTTCATTATTATAAAATGATAATATTATATCTTTTTCATTTTTTAGAATATTTAAATGTTTTTTTATATTTGAAAAATAATTGTTAAATTCTAAAGCTAAATTTTCATTTTTATATTTTAATATTGTAATAGCTCTATCATATACTCCTTCATAATACTTTTCTAAAAAAAATATTAATAAAAACATAAAAATTAAAAAATTAAATCCTAAAATATGCAGATACATATCTATTTTTAAGTTTTTCTTTATTCTTTTCATCTATTATTCTCCTATATTAATTTTTTCTAATTCATTTGAGTATAAAAAATCATATGGATATACAATAGGGCCTCCATCTGAGTCTAAATCTATATTTTTATCAAATTCTAATCCTGATTTATAAAAAATATACCATACCCATTGCGAACAATAAAAACCACTATTATCTTTTTTATCTAATACTACTTTATATCTTTTATCTTTACTATTCTCTATCTCATTATATATTTCATCTTTAAATTTCTCATTAATATCTTTATATCTTAAAACTTTTATTTTTCTATCTGAAACTGCATCTAGCCAATCATCAAATCTTACATAATAAAATCCATGAAATATTTGGGGGTATTCAGCTACTACATCATATTCTTTTAAATATATAGCCGAATGTCCAAGCCAAGTATATACTCCTAATTTTTTACTCAAAATTAATATATCTCCACTTTGAAGTTTTTCTTTATTTTTTTTTATGGTTTCAATATTTTCCCACTTAATATTTGGTGATGCTACTTTGCATCCTTGAAACAAAAAAATAATTAACAATATAAATAAATGTTTTTTCATTTTGCCCCCAAATTTTGTTTGAATGATTTATAATTTATTATAGCATAATTTTTTCTAAAAAAAATAGAATAAAAAATAAAGAGCATAAATATTTAATTTATATTAAATATTATAGCTCTTTATTTTTTTTAAGTATTCGACATAAAACTAATAAGTATTATTACAGCAAGAATGAGCCAAAAATTTTTCTTTAACATTATTCCCACTCTCCTTTTCCCTTTTTATTCCTTATTCCCTCAAAAATTTATAATTAATTTTAACATATCCCTGATATTATTTATATACTCTATTTATCGGTTTTTTCCTCTATTTTTTGCATATTTTTTATAAATAACTTGATATTTTTTGTATATCATTATAAAATATTCATACAAAAGTATTAAAAATTTATACAAGGGGGATACTATGGAACCAAAATTAAAACCAAATAACACACATTTTTCTTCTGGACCATGTTCAAAATTTAAAGGATATAGATTAAATCTACTATCTAATGCACCACTTGGTCGTTCTCATAGAAGTAAAATAGGAAAAGCAAAATTAGAAGAAAGTATTGAAAAAACAAAAAAAATTCTTCAAATTCCTGATAATTATCGTGTAGGAATAGTTCCTGCATCAGATACAGGAGCAGTAGAAATGGCTCTTTGGAATGTTTTAGGTGAAAGAGGAGTAGAAGTAATTGCTTTTGATGCGTTTGGAAGAGAGTGGGCTAATGATATTAAAAATGAATTAAAGCTAAATGATGTAACATATCATTTTGCTGATTATGGTCATTTACCTGATTTATCTAAAGTTGACTGTAATAATGATGTTGTATTTACGTGGAATGGTACAACAAGTGGAGTAAAAATTCCTAATGCTGATTGGATAGCAGATGATAGAAAAGGATTAACTATTTGTGATGCTACTTCTGCTGTATTTGCTATGGAAATTCCTTGGGAAAAACTTGATATAATTACATTTTCTTGGCAAAAAGTATTAGGTGGAGAGGGAGCTCATGGAATGCTTATTTTATCTCCTAGAGCTGTTGAAAGAATAGAGAATTATACTCCTGATAGACCACTTCCAAAAATATTTAGACTTAAAAAAAATGGAAAATTAATTGAAGGTATTTTTAAAGGCTCTACTATAAATACTCCTTCAATGCTTTGTAATGAAGATTATTTAGTTGCATTAAATTGGGTTGAATCTATTGGGGGACTAGAATCAGCCATAAAAAAAAGTCAAGAAAATTTATCTGTAATTGAAAAATTTGTTGAAGAAAATGATTTTATTGATTTTCTACCTACTTCAAAAGAGATTCGTTCTAATACAAGTGTTTGTTTAAAACTGAATTTAGAATCTGAAAAAATAGATAATTTAGTTACATTATTAGCAGAAAATAATATAGCTTATGATATAGCTTCATATAGAGATTCACCAAAAGGTATAAGAATATGGTGTGGTGCTACAATTGAGAAAGATGATTTAGAGATTCTTTGTGAATGGATAAAATGGGCTTATGAAAAAGTAAAATAATTTAAAAACACATTGAAACATTCTATCTAAGTTAGATAGGTTTTCAATGTGTTTTTTTATTGTAAATTTGATTTTTTAGTGTTAATATAATATTATAATAAAAAAATAATTGGAGGAATAATTTTGAAAAAAATAAATTATATAATCTCTTTTATATTTGCTACTATTTTATTTATTTTTATATTTTTTACTACTTCTAAAATTGAAAATTTAAATTATAAAATTTCTAGAATTTCTAATTTAACACAAACTTTTTACGAAGCAAAATTTGATTTATTAAAAGAAAAAGATAATAAGATAATATTAAAAAAACTAAAATATTATTTAGATAAAAACAAAGATATTTTAAATAAAGATTTATTAGATAATTACCCAATTGATGAATCAAATATTTTATATAGCTTGGATTTTTTAATTATAAAACTAGAAAATTATAAAAAATCATTAATTAATAATATAAAAAATTTTAAAAATACTCGTGATATTTCTTATATGTTATTTTTTATCTATATAATATTTGCACTATCATTTGAAGTATATAGACTCAATAAAATTGATAAAAAGACTTCAGAATATTTAGATAACATATTATATAAAAATTATGATTTTAATATAAGTAATAATTCTTTTTTAGAAAAAGACCAAATCTTAAATAAATTAGACATTTTAAAAAATAACTTAAAAACAATAGAAGAGGTAGAAGATGTAGAAGATGTTATTTTTAAAGGTTATAGCATAAAAGAAACTTTAGAAGAAATATATTCAAATGATAAATTTAAAAAATATATAAAATATAATAGAATGGGGTTTGCTACTTTAGAAGGTGATTTAATTGTTACTAAACACAACATTTTAGATAAAGGATTAAATCAATATTTAAATGAAGGTTTTAGTGTTAAATATAATGAAAGTAATCTAAAAAAATTAATTGAAAATAATGAAATAAGAATAATTAATGATTTAGAAAAATATTATCAAGATACTGATTCTTCATACATAAAACTACTTTTAAATGAAGGATTTAAATCAAATATCTCAATTCCTTTAAGAAAAAACAATGGAAACATTTTAGGAATATTTTTCCTTAGCTCATTAGAAAAAAATGCTTATACTGAAATAGACAAGAAAAAATTAAATTCTATTATTAAATTTTTGACATATAGCTTTGAAAAAAGTTTATTAATAGAAGATTTATTAACAAGTACTATTATTAGTTTTGTTAGATTAGTTGAGGTAAAAGATCCAGAAACATCACATCATATAGAAAGAATGGCTATTTATTCAAAAATAATTGCTAAAAATTTATCTAAATATAATAATTCTATAAACATATTTTTTATAGAAAATATTTTTAAAGCTGCTCCACTACATGACATTGGAAAAGTAGGTATTGCCGATAGCATTTTATTAAAACCTGGAAAACTTACTACTGAAGAATTTGAAATAATGAAAACACACTCAACTATTGGAGCTAATATACTTAGAAGTTTTAAAGAAAATATAAAAAGACATCATATTGATATATTTGATTATGCAATTGATGTAGCTAGTTCACATCATGAAAAATGGGATGGAACTGGTTATCCAAAAGGTTTAAAAGGTGATGAGATTCCTTTAGCAGCAAGAATTGTCTCAATAGCAGATGTTTTTGATGCGCTTAGTAATAAAAGAATTTATAAAAAAGCATTTTCATTTGATGAAAGTGTAAATATGATAAAAGAGATGAAAGGAAAAAATTTTGATCCTTTAATAGTAGATGTTTTTTTAGAGTCCTTACCAGAAATAAAAGAAGTTTATGAAGAATTAAAAGAAGTATAAAAATAAAGGTGATTGAATAGCTAGTTTTTTAATCTTAGTTTTTCAATCACCGTTTATTTTATATAAATTTACACTTTAGGTGGATAACAATTTAATACTTCTAAATTTGTATTTGTTGTTATTTTTACATTTGATAATGAATTTGGCAAAAAAAACTCATCTCCCTGTTTAACTGTAATATACTTTTCTTTTTCACCATCTTTCCAAGTAATTTTTCCTTCTCCTTCTAATACTATCATTATTGAAAATGTCTTGTTTTTTATTTCTTCAAAAGAGTATTTTTCATTTAACGAGATACTATCTAATGCAAAACATGTAGTATCTGCATATGTTATTAAATTTTTTCTTCCATATTCTTTATTGCTTTCAGATTTTAATCTCCAGTTTTTTAATGTTTTCTCTAGATTATTACCATTAAAATCAAAACATTCAAACATTTTTTCAAATCCTAATCCTTGATGAAGTAATCTATCTTCTATCATATATCCGTTTAGTCAAACTCCAATGGAAAGATTTGGAAAACCAGAAGAATTAATTGGTACTTTACTTTGGCTTGTAGATTATAATAGTTCTAGTTTTGTAAACGGTACTGTTATCCCTGTTGATGGTGGATTCTCTGCATATTCTGGTGTTTAAATTTAATATTTTTTAGACCATAAAACTTATAAGTTGTTTTATGGTCTTTTTTTGAAAATTTTTTTTGAAATTTTCCAAAAAAACTCTTGACAAATTATTTTTTATGTGCTATATAATTATTAGCAACCAGATATAAAGAGTGCTAATAATTATCAAAATTTAAAGGAGGGATTGTTATGAGAAGCTTAATTACTACTAAAAAATGGAATCCATTTTTAAGAGAAAGAGATTATTTTGATAGTATTTTTGATTCTTTTAACTCATTCTTTGACACACCTTCTTTATTTAATGATAATTTCCAAAAATTTAGTACTGACATATCCGAAACAGATAATGCTTATATTATCTCTGCTGATTTACCTGGGGTAAAAAAAGAAGATGTAAAATTAGAACTTCATGACGGTTATTTAAAAATCTCTGCTGAAAGAAAAGAGGAAAAAGAAGAAAAAAATAAAAAATTTTACAGAAAAGAAAGAATTTATGGAAATTTTGTAAGAAATATTCCTCTACCTGAATATTTAGACATTGATAAAAATTTAATCAAAGCAAAATTTGATAATGGTGTTTTAAATATTACTATTCCTAAAAAATTAATTGAAAATGCAAAAGAAGAATATCAAACAATCGAAATTAAATAATTAAGAGAAAAGCTTAAATAGTTTATTCTATTTAAGCTTTTTTTATTATATATATTTAAAATTTGTCTGGATAAGCTTCTAATGAATGAATAGATAAATCTGCTCCTCTAGTTTCTTTTTCTTCTTCTAATCTAAATCCAAACAATTTATCTATCACTAAATAAACTATACTTCCACCAAATAATGCTATCAATATTGCAACAGATACTCCTATTAATTGTGCAATAAAACTTACTCCTCCAAGTCCACCAAATAATGTAGAACCAAATATTCCAGCAGCAATACCTCCCCAGCTACCAACAACACCGTGTAATACTACTACTCCAAGTACATCATCTATTTTTAATACTTCAGTTTCAAAGTGAAATCCATAAACAAATATTGCTGCAGCAATTCCACCTACAACAAATGCGCCAATTGGATGATATATTGCAGAACCTGCACATACTGCTACAAGTCCAGCTAATGCACCATTATGTATAAATATAGCATCTCCTTTTGATAATACTAATGATACTAAAATTCCACCTACCATTGAAGCTAAAGAGTTTATTGCAACTAATCCTGAAATATCTTTTAATTCAACAGCACTCATTACATTAAATCCAAACCATCCTACAGCAAGAATCCAACTTCCTAATGCTAAAAATGGTACATTACTAATTGGTATAGGATTTCCACTATCATATCTATTTTTTCTAGGTCCTAATACTAATATAGCCGGAAGTGCTAACCAACCTCCAAATGAATGAACTACAACAGAACCTGCATAGTCAACAAATTCAAATCCAGTAATATTTTTTATTAATCCTTGTAAAAAGTTTGAATTTACTCCCCATATTATTGATTCGAAAAATGGATATAATATTCCAGCAAATATTGCTCCTGCTAATACTTGTGGCCAAAATTTTGCTCTTTCTGCTATTCCACCAGATATTATTGCTGGTATACACGCAGCAAATGTTAAAAAAAAGAAAAATTTAATAAGGTCAAATCCCATATTATCTCCTACAAGTTCACTAGCTGGTCTTAAAAAACTTATTCCTCTCGATAACGGAAATCCAATAAGAAAATAAACAACAGTTGATACCGCCCAATCAGAAATAATTTTTACTAATGCATTTATTTGATTTTTTGTTCTAACAGAACCTACTTCTAAAAAAGCAAATCCTGCATGCATAGCAAATATCATTATTGCCCCTAACAATAAAAATAATACATTTGAACTTTTAATTAATACTTCTAAATTCATAGTAATCCTCCCATTTTTCATTATTAATATTATATATATATTTATATAAATTCATTTTTTGAATTATTAAAATATATAAACATATATATTTTTAATAATTTTCATCTGATGTTTATTATACAACATATTTTTTTAATTCAAATTAAAAATATATATACTTTTATTTGTTTTATATATATTTAATTTTATATATTATTTTCTATTAAAAGATAAATATAATATATAAAAAACACTTTGAATAGAATATCTATCCAAAGTGTCTTATTTATTGTATAAAAAAGTATGTTTATTATAATGCTTTTCTAAATATTTCTTTTATTTCTTCATGTGTAGCTTGTTTTGGATTAGTTAATCCACAAGCATCATTAAGAGCATTTGTTGCTAAAGTATCAAAATCGTCTTCTTTAGCTCCTAACTCTTTTATTCCACTTGGTATATTAATATCTTTTGATAATTGTTTTATCGCTTCAATTGCTGCTTTTGCTCCTTCTTCTGCTGTCATATTAGATACATCTACACCCATAAATGAAGCTATATCTTTTAATCTATCAGCAGCTACTTGAGAATTATACTCTTGTACATGTGGAAGAAGTATTGCATTACATACTCCATGTGGTAAATCATAGAATCCTCCAAGTTGATGTGCCATTGCATGTACATATCCTAATGATGCATTATTAAATGCCATTCCTGCTAAAAATTCAGCATATGCCATCATATCTCTTGCTTCTTCATCTTTACCATTTTCAACTGCTTTTCTTAAATATTTACTAATAAGTTCTATAGCTTTTTGTGCACATGCATCAGTTACAGGAGTAGCTATAGTTGATACATAAGCTTCAACTGCATGAGTTAATGCATCCATTCCTGTAGCAGCTGTAAGAGATTTTGGCATATCTAACATAAGTAATGGATCATTTACTGCTAATATAGGAGTTGTATTTTTATCTACAATAGCCATTTTTACATGTCTTTCTTCATCTGTTATTATACAAAATCTAGTCATCTCAGATGCAGTACCTGCTGTAGTATTTACTGCTACTAATGGAAGTTGAGGTTTTTTCGATACATCTACTCCTTCATAATCTTTTATTTCTCCACCATTACTTGCTACTAGTGCAATTCCTTTTGCACAATCATGAGGTGAACCTCCTCCAAATGAAATTACAAAATCACAATTATTATCTTTTAATAATTTTAATCCATCAGCTACATTTTTAGTAGTTGGATTTGGTTGAGTTCCATCAAATATAACATATTCTATATTATTGTTATCTAATACTTTTGTTAATTTTTTTACTAATCCAATTTCATTTAATACTTTGTCTGTTACAATTAACGCTTTTTTAAATCCTAATGCTTGTATATCTTTTCCTGCATCTTCTAAACAATTTGGTCCCATTAAGTTTACTGAAGGCATAAAAAATTTTAATCCAGCCATTTTACAATCATCTCCTTTAATAATTTTGATAAATAATTAACATATTTATATTATAGATGATTGTAATATTTATTTCTAATCAAAATTTCAAAAAAAATAGTCCATTTTTAAAATCTGATTATTTTACTAAAGGATAATTCTCTTTTAATAATGATTTTAATCCACCTATTAAATTCTAATTCTTTCATTAAATACATAGTTCTTCCACTACGATTTCCAGAACGACAGTATAATATATATTTTTTATTTCTATCTAATTTTTTAATGTTTTCAACAAATTTATTTGAATAAAAATCAATATTTATAGAATTAGCCACATGTCCATTATTGTATTCTTCAGGTGTTCTTACATCCAGTACTATATATTCTCCTGTTTTTACTAAATTACTAAAAGTTTTCACATTAATATTTTTATAAATTTTTTCATCATCTGAAAATGAAATAGTAAAAATAATAAACATTAGCAATAAAACTATTTTTTTCATTTTTCTTCCTCCTATTTAATTGATATCACTATTATATATTATAATATTCTAATATGTAAAGAATTATTTTTCATTTCCATTGAATTATATTTAACAATATGCTATCATAAAATTAGACTAAATTTAAAAGTGGTGGTGTAAAATGTTGAATAATTTTGACAAAGTAGCAGAAAATTATGATAATATTGAATCAGAATATTTAAAAATTTTATATTATGATTTATCTAAAGGATATAAAGATACTTATAAATCTTATAATAATTATAGATTATGTACTATTTTATCTGGAAAGAAAAAAGTTTCTATAAACAATAATGATTCATTTACATATAATTCTTCTGAATTTTTATTGCTCCCACCAAATTCTAGTGTTAATATGGAGATTAATACTGATACTAAAGCTGTTGTATATGAATTTAATTCTCATTTAATTGAGAAAATCTCAAATAAAGTAGAAAAAAAATTTACAAATATGGAAAATATAACTAAATTAAGCCTTTCTAATAATTTATCTCACTCTATTGATAATCTTAAAATAAATATAATAAGAAATGAAAAAGAAGCAAAATTTTTTATGGATTTATACGCTCAAGAGCTTATTTTTCAATTACTTAATGAAATTCCAAAAGAAAAAGATATTCAAAATAAATATAATCCTGCTAAAATAGCAAAAGAAATTATAGAAAAAGATGGTAATGAAGCTTTATCTATTTATGAAATATCTGAAATTTTAAATATGAGCCAATCAAACCTTGATTATTATTTTAAACAAGAATATGGAGTTACTCCTAAAAAATATCAAAATGAAATAAAAATAAAAAAATCTGTTAATTTACTTTTAAATTATTCTGTTACTGAAACTGCAATGATATTAGGTTTTGATAATATTTCGCACTTTATTAGACTTTTTAAACAATATTATAATGCTACACCAAAGCAATATATAAAAAAATATGTAAAATAAGGGGGAATAAATGAAATTAGCTACAATTATGTACGAAGAAAATATTTTATCAGCAATAATTAATGACAACTCTGTGACATTAATTAAGGATATTTTAGGAGAAAATATTGAATTATTACACTTAATTAAAAAATGGGATAATTTTAAAGAAAAACTACTTAATTTTAACTACGATAGTGCTAGTAGTCTTGATTTATCACAAGTAAAAATTCTTACTCCTATTAAAGAGCCAAATAGAGTATTTTGCATTGGAAAAAATTATATAGAGCATATTAAAGAGTTTCAAACTGTTGATGAAAAAAAAGATATTCCAGAACATCCAATATTTTTTACAAAACATTTAAATAAAGCTCTTGGTCTTGAAGAAAATATTGATTTACATTCTGATATTACTGATTCACTTGACTATGAAGTTGAATTAGCTGTAATTATAGGTAAAGAAGGAAAAAATATAAAAAAAGAAAAAGCAAATGACTATATATTTGGATACACTATTCTAAATGATGTTACCGCTAGAAATTTACAAAAAAAACATTCTCAATGGTTAAAAGGAAAAGGTCTTGATGATACTTGTCCAATAGGACCATGGATAATTACAAAAGATGAAATTTCTTTAAATGAAAATTTAAAAATTTCTTTAAAAATAAACAATGAAATTAGACAAAACTCTGAAACAAATAAAATGATATGGAATGTTAGTGAAATAATTGAAATTTTATCAGAAGGATTAACATTAAAACCAGGTGATATCATTGCTACTGGTACTCCAAATGGAGTTGGTGCTGGATTTAATCCTCCTAAATATTTAAAATCAAATGATATTGTTGAATGCGAAATAGAAAAAATAGGAAAATTAATAAATTATGTAAAATAATAAATTATGTAAAATAATAAATTAAAACGAGCTCTCGAAATTTAAGAGCTCGTTTTGTTAATTTTTTTTAGAAATATTTTCATTTATCGTCTTTTTTATTTATTCAAGAAATTCCACTTTTTTTAATCAAATAAATATCTATTTTTTCCCAATTCTTTTGCTTTATACAATAGTTTATCTGCTCTAATAAAAATTTGATTTATTTCATCATCTGGAATTAATTTTGTTATCCCACAACTAATTGTAATCTTTTTATTATTACAGGTTTTAAGTGAAAGTATTTTATTAAATAACAAGTCTACTTTTCTATGCAGTTTTACATATGGCAAATTTGTTATAATAGCAAATTCATCTCCACCCCATCTTGCAACAAAAGAATAATTGCCTAAATAATTTTTAATTGCATTTGATATCTCTTTTATTATCTTATCTCCTTCATCATGTCCACATTCATCATTTATTATTTTAAAATCATCAATATCTATTAATAATAACCATATATCTTCATATAAATGTTCATTAGAATTTAATAATGATATCAATCTATCGTCAAATGCCCTTCTGTTATAAACATTCGTTAATGAATCATACATAGCAAATTTTGTTAATTTTTCATTAGCTTCTTTTAATAAAATTTGATTTTTTTTATGAATATTGCAAAAAACATTGAGAGCTAAACAACTAAAAATAAAGACTAGAAAAACTTGAAAAATAGTATCATAATACTTAATATTATCAGAATACACTCGAACTATTTCTCGGTGAAAATAATTTATATTCAATATTATAACTAATGATATAAATAAAGATATTGTTAAAAATAATTTTCTTTTTGATTCAAATAGATATACTACTAAAAATAATAACATATAAATATATGAAATTGATATAGGTAAATTTCCTCCTGAATCAATAAATCCCAGTGGCACAAAAATAAGTATAAGAGTTATGAAATAATAAAAATAAATTGAAGTTTTATCATAACTTAAAACAAATATTGAACTTATCATTATTATTATCCACTTTATATTAATTACAAAATCAAATTTTAATAATAAATTACTAAAAATCGATAAAAATGATAACGAAAATATTCCCATAACAAATAGCTTACTAAATTTCCTCTTTAACTCTTTTTCATTTCCCATATTATTAACCCCTTAATAATTGATTTAATTTCATTATAAACATATTTTCTACTTAAGTCAAATAATAAAATATTTGTATATTAATTTTATTTTTTATATAATATATTAAATATAATTAATTTTAATTAAAGGAGTTTTTATGAAAAAATCTATTTTTTTAATTTTATTACTTTTTATTAATCTATACGGATATTCTATTGAGATGATAGCTCCTCCTAGACTTAATTGGGGAGATACCATAATGATAATAGCTCCTGGAACAAATGCTTCTATTGATAAATTAGAAAAAATTGAAGAAAATTTTAAAATATTAGGGTTTAAAGTAAAGTTTGGAGAAAGTTGTTACATTAACTATGGTTATTTAGCTGGAAAAGATGAGCTTAGATTAAAAGACTTACACTCAGCATTTTTAGATGACGAAGTAAAAGCAATAATAGCTCTTCGTGGAGGATATGGTGGAATTCGTTTATTAGATATGATTGATTATGACATGATTAGAAAACATCCTAAAATATTTGTAGGGTATAGTGATATGACTATACTACATATTGCATTAAATCAAAAAGCTGGACTCATTACTTATCACGGACCTATGGCTGCATCTGATTTTTATTATGGACTTGATAGATTTACTCATAATAGTTTTTTTAACACAGTATTAAAAGGAAGAAAAGTTAATAGAATAAAAAATCCTGAAGGAGAAGAGATGAAAACTCTTGTTCCTGGACAAACTGTTGGAAGAGTTGTTGGTGGAAATTTAACTATGATAATTTCTACACTAGGAACTCCTTATGAAATTGATACAAAAGATAAAATATTTTTTATTGAAGAATCTGGTTCTAAATTATATGAAATTGATAGAATGCTAAATCAATTAAGATTAGCTGGAAAATTTAAAGATGCTAAAGGAATTATTTTTGGTGACTTTAAAGATACACATGAGGAAGATACACTTTTTAAATTAAAAGATGTATTAAAAATAGCAATAGATAAAAATAAGCCTATTATTTACAATGTAAAAATAGGCCATTCTAATCCTAAAATAACTTTTCCTTTAGGTGCAAAAATTTACTTAGATAGTAAAAAGAAAATAATAGAGATTATTGATGATATTTAATTATAGTCATTTAAAGACCAATCATAGCTAAGATATTTAATATTACTATTTTCAGAAAGATTTAGATATTTTTTTATATCTCCAAAATCTTTCTGAAACCATTTAAATATTTTAGAAATATATATTTTATTTCCTTTTTTTACAAATCCTTTTGTTTCATTTTTTAAAAAATTATTTTTAGACTCTTCTAATTGCATATCAATTGTTTTATCATAATATGGCTTATCACTTAAAGTAGGACAAGAAAGAGAAGCACATACTATTGCAAAATGAATTCTCGGATCATCCATTTTTCTTAAAATGTTATTTTCTATCTCATCTAAAGAGTACTCTTTGTTTTTAATTTTAATTATTTTTCTATCCCATACGGAATTAAAAAGAGTAGATTTATTTTTATATTTTCAATTGGGTAATTATCGGTAATCATTTTTATTGCTGAAATATTATACATATTTATCCAAAATGCTTTTTTCTCATTAATAGTTTTTAGTGTAGAAATATCAAAGTTTTCTATTAAGTTTATTAATTTTTTATAATCTGTATCATCTTTTAGATTTTTATAATCTACTAAACGTGTTATTATATTGTCTTTTTCACCAATTTTTGTATATTGGTTTAAAAGTTTTGCATATATACTATTAATTTCTACTACATCTGCATGTATAATTATTGAAAATACTAAAAAAGTAAATATAACTATTTTTTTCATAAATCCTCCTTTTAGGTATTATATGATATTTTTTGTCACAAATTACATGGATTTTTTTGAAACCACGGGATAAACACGTGATATCTTGGTCACGAATTACACGAATGAACTCGAATTTTTTGTTACACAAAGTACACGAAGAAAAACACTAAGGACCACTAAGATTTTTTCTTTGTGGTTCTAATTTTCCTATCTTTGTGTTCTTCGTGTCCTTATTTCTTTGTGCTAAATAAATCCGCGTTTTTCCGTGGCTAATTTCAATTCTTCTCACTGCTCACTTCTCCCTTTTTTATCCTGTGTTTATCTGTGTTAATCTAAGGTGTTTTTCGTAGAAAAATACCGAAAGCTGTGCTTGTGCCTCGAAAACTCGCTTCCCACTTAAAAAATCTTTCAGATTTTTACGTGGTTTCATAAATTTACTGCGTAAATTTATTTAGCTCAAACATTCTCGGTTTTTAACGCTCACTTCGTTAAGAAAATCTAATATCCTCCGAAAAGGCGCATTTTTTATTAATCCTATATTTATTCGCTTAAATCCGTGTTCTTCCGTGGCTAATTTTATTTGTTTTTTTCTCTGTGATACTCTGATTATTCTGTTACTCTGCGTTGATTTTTTAATCCTTCTTACTTCTCATTAATTTTCAATTGTCCATTTGCCATTGTCAATTCTCTTTTCTATCCCGTGGTTTCTAGTTTTTCTTTGTGGTTCTGATTTTTCTATCTTTGTGTCCTTCGTGTCCTTATTTCTTCGTGCTAAATTTAATCCGCGTTTTTCCGCGCCTAATTTCAATTCTATTCACTGCTCACTTCTTACTTCTCACTACTTTTCAATTGTCCATTTGCCATTGTCAATTCTATTCACTTCTCACTATTTCGTTATGATAATTCAGGAATTTCACTATCTTCTACTTTTACTTCTTCCATTTTTACAAACATATTTTTCACTCCAAAGAAAGCTAAAAATAAAAATATTCCAAAAGTAAAGAATAATCCATTATAAGAAAATTTATTGTATAAAACAGGTACTAATAATAAAATCAATAATTTAAATATACTTACAGTAGACATTAGATTTCCTATAGTACTTGCCATTTTTTCTTTAACTTGATTTTGTAATAAGTATATTGCTTTTGGTTCCATTAATCCTCCAAAAGCTCCTGCTAAAAATATATTTACTAATACAAAGTAAGGGTTATTAAATAAAATTGAGTTTAAGCACCACATAAATGCTACAAATAATGTATAAAATGGAAGTAATTTATTTGTTAATTTATTAGAAGAAAATACATTTCCAACAAACATTCCTATAAACAGAATCATTCCAAAAATTGGGTATAATCCTGACAAATTATTATCTACATAATATGCTACTATCATTGTTGATACAAGTTGAAATCCTGTTTGAAGTAAAATAGATACAAAAAATACACTAAACACTATTTTATTTGTCAAAAGTATACTATAACTTTCTTTTAATTCTTTAAAATAATTAGATTTTTTATTTTTTTCTTTAGTTTCTTCTTTAATTTTTTTTGTGCTTTCTTGTGTTTTTTCAAAAGTTTCAATTCTACTTTGTCTAATTAAAATAAAAAATATTAATGAAACTGCAAAAAATCCAATATTTAAAACAAACACAAAATATCCAACCATAAGAGTAATTAATATACCTGATACTGAATCTGCAAATATATTAACAGAACCATATGCCATTTGCATAAAAGAATTAGCTTTTTCTAACTCTTTCTCCTCTACTACTTCTGGTACTACTGCTTGTTGAAATATGTAACTACTAATATTAAATAACATAAATATTCCTGCAAATACAAATACTATATATAAATTAAAATTTTTATCATTAATCATAAAAAAATATATAAATACTAATGATATCATCTGAACTATATTTGTTATGATTAATCCTCTTTTTTTATTTACTCTGTCTAAAATTGGACCTATTAATCCTGGTAAAATTGTCATTGCTACAAATAAAGCACTAAACCAAACTAAATAAGTATTGTTTTTAGTTTTTGAATAAATAAAGAATGGTAAAAATACCATAGTTATACTGTCTGCAATATTTAAAAACACTCTCCCTAGCAATAAGTAAAAAAAATCTTTTTTCATAAATATTCCCCCTTGTAATTTTTGCTTAAAGTTTTATTTTTTTGTCTTTTTTTTCACATTAAATAATTAAAAAAAAACTTTATATTTTTATCCCATTCAACTAGTACAGTATACTGTTTTTTGAAAAATTTTTCAATAATTTTTTTAATTCCAATAAAAAAGAGAGACTAAATAGTTAATTAAATAAACATTTTCATCTCTCTATTAATTTTTAAATCTTTTTTAAAATTCTTCCAGTATTTGGATTTATTTTTATCTCTTTTTTATTTCGTAAATCAAATTTCTCATTATTATTCAAAACATCTATATATCTCCCTTCTGGTATACTATGTTCATTTAAGATTATTTCATTTTTTGATGAATTAACAATAATTACTGTCTTTTCATTATTTATTTCTCTTTCAAATGCAAATTGTTCAGATTTTACAAAAATTTCTTTATAATTTCCATATTTTAATGATTTTAAGTCTTTTCTTATTTGTGATAATTTAGAAATAAAATTAATTAAATCAGTTTCACTAGTTGAATTCATATGATTTACATCTAGTTCTGGTCTTAAATCTAAATCATTTCTACTACCTTTTCTTCCTAAAATTTTCCATTCACTTCCATAATAAATTGAAGGAATTCCTGGTATTGTAAAAAGTAGTAAATGTAAATTATATAAATCTTCTCTATATTTTATAGTACTTGTGATTCTTTCTACATCATGGTTATCTACAAAATTAAATAAACTCATATTTTCATAAATTCCACCTTTAGAAAATTGACGTTTTAATGAATGTGCTATTTCAAAATAATTTTTATCATTATGTGAAGAATATAATCCTTTATAGCATTCATAATTTGTTACAGAGTCTAATTTAGCATCTTTTATCCATCTGCTATAATCTCCATGAACTACTTCTCCCATTAACCAAAAATCTTTTTTCATATTCTTTACTAATATTGATAATTCTCTCATAAAATCAAAGTCTAGTACATCAGCAGCATCTAATCTAATTCCATCAATGTTAAATTCATTTATCCAATATTTTACAGCATCTAATAAATATTGTTTTACTTCATGATTTTTTAAATTTAATTTTACTAAATTATAATGTCCATCCCATGTATTATATGTAAATGGATCATTACATGGACTTTTTTTACTAAAATCTACTCCATTAAACCAATCTATATATTTTGAACTTTGTTTATTATATTGTAAATCTTTAAATGAGAAATGCTCTCTTCCTACATGATTAAATACTCCATCTACTATCACAGAAATTTCATTTTTATGTAGTTCATTAACTACTTTTTTAAATGTTTCATTTGTTCCTAATCTCCTATCAATTTTAAAATAATCAACAGTATCATATCCATGTTCTACTGATTCAAATATTGGACCTAAATATAATGCATTTACTCCAAGATATTTCATATGTGGTATCCATTCTATTATTTTTTCTAATCTATTAATTGGCTCAGAATAAAAATCATTTTTTTCAGGTGCTCCTGAAAACCCTAATGGATAAATGTGATAAAATATTTTTTCATTGTTTAAATTCATAATTTTTCCTCCTTATACATACCGTTAGGTATATAGATTGTTTATAATAAAAAGGGAGTTTATCCCTTTATTCATCAATATTTTAACTAAAAATTCCGTGCATAAACTGCTTAGAAAGTTTTCTTGCATTATCAATATTAAGTTCTTCTTTATTTTTTGTATGAAAATAATAAGTGATAGCTGAATTAATTATTCCTATAAAACTATAAGAAAACATTTTACTTCTACCTTTCATATTTCCATGCTGTTTTTCTGCTTCTAAAAAAATTTTTTCTATTAATAAATATTCTTTTTCTAAATATTTTATAGTAGATTGATATGCTTGACTATTTTCTGGTGCAAATGTGAGATTTAATATTATTCTATAAAAATTAGAATTTTTTTTTGCAAAATCAAAATATAAAAAAACAATTTTTTCAAGTGTTAATACAATATCTCCATTGTATTTTATTTGTTCTAGTTTACTTAAAAATGGTAAAAATTTTTCACTAAGTATACTATCTAATAATCCTTCTTTACTTTTAAAATAATAATATAAAGTAGGCTTTTGTACTCCAACTGATTCAACAATTTTTTGTACTCCTACATTATCATATCCTTCTGTTGCAAATAAATCTATTGCTGATTCAATCATTTCTTCTTTCTTCGACATTTTTTTCTCCTAATCTTATTTTATATATCTAGTATACCTAACGGTATATAAATTGTCAAGAAAAATTTTAAAATGAATTAGTTCAGAGTAAGAAGTAAGCAGTGAGAAGGATTAAATAAAATTAGCCACGGAAAAACGCGGATTTAATTTAGCACGAAGAAAAGAGAACGCAGAGTATCGCAGAGATGAAAAAAATTGACAATGGACAATGGAAAATTGATAATTTAGTAAAAAGTAAAGAGGAAGAAGTGAGAAGTTAAGAGTAAGAAGAATTTAAAAAGTGCATTTTCGGAAGATATCTTGATAAATGCGTTACACGAAGAACACAAAGATAGAAAAATCAGAACCACAAAGAAAAAACTTAGTGGTCCTTAATGGTTTTCTTCGTGCCCTTTGTGTAACAAAAATTATCCGTAGAAACTAGCGCAAAGACTTTTTGCTTACTTTTTTGTCTTTAAAAAAGTAAGTCGCCAAAGGCGAAATAGAAAAAATTACACGAAGAGCACAAAGCTAGAAAAGCAGAACCACAAAGGAAAAACTTAGTGGTCCTTAGTGATTTTCTCCGTGCTCTTTGTGTAACAAAAAATTTATGTAATATACCGTGTGCATCTTGTGTTTTCAAAATTTCTTATTTTTTAATAATTTTTTTATTTTTATAATATAATATATAAATGCTATAATAAAGTTTGGGATGAAAGAGGTGATAAAATGAGTTATATAAATATGAAATGCCCAAATTGTCACAAAAAAATTAAAATAGATAAAAAATATATAAATAATAAATTAAATTGTATCTATTGCGGAAAGGAGATAATTTTGAAAGAGATAAGAGAGATAAATACAGAAACATATTTAGATGAAGTTGTTAGATTTGATGGTGCAGTTATATTGAATATTTATAATGATGATTGTGATAACTGTAAAAAATTAGAAGAAACTTTAAAAGAGATAAACAATGAATATAATGACTTGAAAATTGTAAAATTAAATGCAAAAGAAAATATGAAATTAATTTCTGGATTTATGATACGTGCTGTTCCTACTATGATACTTTTTATAGATGGAGTTCAAGTAGATATGAGAATTGGTGCAGTAGATAAAAATGCTATCCAAAGATGGCTATCTATGTATAATATGTTACCAAATATTTTTTAGTAGAAAAAATTATAAATATTTTTTAGAATAAAATTTAAGCCACAATAGTGGCTTTTTTTATATATAATTATTAAATAAATATACTATAAATATACTTAAAAAAACTATAATTAAATTATTTTGTTTTTTTAATATCATTATACTTGCAACAATTAAAGTAATGATAATTGCTAATATATCTTTTCCACTACTAAATACATCTGGAATAAGAAGTGCTGCTAATGCTGTATAAGGAACATATTCTAAAAACGAATCTATATATTTATTATTTTTTAAATTTGGAATCACCATTGGGATTCCTCTTAAAATTATATTTATAGTAGCACCTATTATAATTATTATTAAAAATTTAGTATTCATTTACTACTTCCTCCACTTCATAACTATTTTCTTCTATTGGTACTATAATTGAAGCTACAATTGCTGATAATATAATTGATAAAATTATTCTAAAATTACCTACAATTTCATTTATAAAAGGAGTATATTTAAAAAACACACTAAACATTATTGATATAATAGCAGCTATCAAATATTTTGAATTAGATGTAATTTTTGGTAATAAAAGTGTCAAATACATAATATAAATAGATATTGCAGCAGCTTCTATTATTTGCATAGGAATAAAACTAGCTAAAATTATTCCTACAATTGTACCAGCTGTCCACCCAAAATAAGAATAAAGTTGTGCACCTAATAAAAATGATTTTGATAAATTTTCTTGTGTAGTTGATAATACAAAAATTTCATCAGTAATTCCAAAACTAAATAATAATTTTTCTATTAAATTAAAATTTGTCATTTTTTGTGATACACAAAAACTCATTAAAAAATATCTGCTATTTATAATAAATGTAGTTATTGCAATATTAATGATTCCTATTCCATTTGCTATCATATTTACAGATATAAATTGAGTAGCACCTGTAAAATTTGTCATTGACATAATAATTGCTAACACTCCATTTAAATCAAAGGATTTTACAATTAATCCAAATGTAATTGATATAGAAAAATATGATAAAAATATCGGTGTCGCTGCTTTTACCCCTTTAAAAAAATTATTTTCCTTCAACTTTTTTCACCTTCTTTTTGTATATATTATATAATACATTTTATATTTTTTTATAATTTTGTCAAGTTAAAAGAAATTTATGAGAAAGTTAAATAAATTTCTGAAAGAAATTTATGAGAAAGTTAAATAAATTTCTGAAAGAAATTTATGAGAAAGTTAAATAAATTTCTTTTAGAAATGTGTTACACAAAGAGCACAAAGATAAAAAATCAAAACCACAAAGAAAAACTAGGAACCACGGGATTTACACAGATAAACACAGGATAAAAAAATAGTGAGAAGTAAGTAGTGAGTAGTGAGAAGAATTAAAATTTAGCCACGGAAAAACGCGGATTATCACTGATTAAATTCAGCACAAAGAAAAGAGAACACAAAGTACCATAGAGATAGGAAAATAATGAAGAGTAAGAAGACTTAAAAAATCAACGCAGAGTAACAGAGTAATCAGAGTATCTCAGAGAAAAAGATTAAACAAAATTAGCCACGGAAAAACGCGGATTAAAAAAATTACACAAAGAACACAAAGATTGAAAAATCAGAACCACAAAGTAAAAACTTAGTGGTCCTTAGTGTTTTTCTCCGTGCTCTTTGTGTAACAAAAAATCTATTTTTTTTGTATAAATAAAATCATAATTCAATTCTAATTTTTATAAGTTATTTTTTTCTTTTTTATTTTAAATAAAATCATTTAAAAATGAAATTAATTGTGGTAAAATGTATACTAAGAATTTATTAATAATTTTATTAATATTATATTTGAACAAATAAAATTTATTATAAAATAATTATAAGGTAAATATAAATAACAGGGGGCATTCTATGAGTGATATTATTGAACATTTTGATAATAGACTAAAAAAAGTTGGTGATAATCTAAAAGAAACTATTAAAAAAAATGATAGATTATATGTTGCTTCAGAAGTTTTTTCTATTTATGGATATGAATCCTTAAGAAAAGAATTAAAAAAAATAGAACAAATGAGATTTATATTCATTGACCCTACTTTTATTGAAGAAGATAAAAAGAAAAAAGAACAAAGACAATTTGAAATAGACAGTAAAAAAAATGAAAAATCCATAGTAGGATCAAAATTTGAATTAAATTTAAAAAATGAATTAACTGGAAGAGCACTTGCAAAAGAATGTAGAGACTGGATAAGAAAAAAAGTAATATTCAAAAGTAATAGAAAAAATGAAAAGATACTCCCTTCTTTTATTATTAGCAACGAAAATAAGCAAATTTTATATTTAGGAATAAATGAATTCAGTAGTGCTGGATTTGGATATAAAAAGGATAATGTTATATTTGGATTTATAAACAAAATTTTAGATAAAAATACTTCTCAAGAATATCTCAAAAAATTTGATGAAATTTGGAATGATAATGAGATTCTCGTAAATGTAACAGAAGAAGTTTTAGAATATTTAGGAAATTTATATAAAGAAAATTCCCCTGAATTTATTTATCACTTAATTTTATACAATATATTTAAAGAGTTTTTAGAGGATTTATCAGAAGATGAGGTAATAAATGAAAAAACTGGATTTAAAAACTCTGTAGTCTGGAATATGTTATATGATTTTCAAAAAGACGCTGTTATAGAAATCATTAATAAACTTGAAAGACATAATGGATGTATATTAGCTGATAGTGTAGGACTTGGAAAAACTTTTACTGCACTTGGAGTTATAAAATATTATCAAGAAAGAAATAAAAGTATTTTAGTATTAACTCCAAAAAAATTAGGTGTGAATTGGTTAACTTATACGGGAAATTATGAAGATAATCCTTTATTAAAAGATAGGTTGAATTATGATGTTTTATATCATACTGATTTATTAAGAACTTCAGGGTATTCAAATGGAATAGATTTGTCTAGAATAAATTGGAGTAATTATGATTTAATTGTTATTGATGAATCACATAATTTTAGAAATAACAATGTTTATAAAGATAAACAAACAAGATACCAAAAATTATTAAATGATGTAATAAAAAAAGGAGTTAAAACAAAAGTTTTAATGCTATCTGCAACTCCTGTAAATAACAAGTTTAATGATTTAAAAAATCAGCTTGCACTTGCTTATGAAGGAGAAACTAATATTATTGACAAAAAATTAGGTGTAGACAAATCTATTGATAATATTTTAAGAACAGCTCAATCTATTTTTAATGAATGGACTAACTTGCCAGAAGAATTAAGAACTGGAAAAGAGTTATTAGAATTACTTAGCTCTCATTATGATTTCTTTAAACTACTAGATGGAGTAACTATTGCTCGTAGTCGAAAACATATTGAAAAATATTATGATGTAAAGAGCATTGGAAAGTTTCCTAAAAGATTGAAACCTCTTACAATTAGATCTGAAATTACTGATTTAGATGATTTTATAGGAATAAAAGAATTATATGATAAATTAGGCAATTTTAATTTATCTATGTATACACCATTTGCTTATATATTACCATCTAAAAAAAGATTTTATAGTGATTTATACGATACTGATATTAACGAAAAAATAAAATTTAAACAAGAACAAAGAGAAACTGGATTAAAAATATTAATGCGTGTAAATTTTTTAAAAAGACTAGAAAGTTCTATTGATTCATTTAAAATTACATTAATAAATTTCATTGAAAACATTGAAAACATAGTTGATTTAATTGATAAATTTAAAAACAACTTATATAATGGTGAAATTGAAACAAATTCTATTAATTCTGATTTTGATTTTAATTTTGATAATGATGAGTGGCTAGATAATGAATTTAATGTAGGAAAAAAAATTAGAGTAAATTTATATGATATGGATTTTAAACAATGGGAAAATGATTTATTACATGATTATGAAATAGCTAACGAAATACTCGATAATATAAAAAAAATAACACCTAAGCACGATACTAAATTAAATGAATTAAAGAAAATTATTGATAATAAAATAAAAAATCCTATAAATCCAAATAATAAAAAAGTACTTATTTTTACAGCTTTTGCAGATACTGCTAATTATTTATATGAAAACATTTCTAAATATGTAAAAGAATATTATGGTTTAGAATCAGCTAAAATAAGTGGCGATAATAAAAATAAAACTACATTAAATATAAAAAATGAATTTAATAATTTATTAATAAATTTTTCGCCTAACTCTAAAGGAAGAAAAAATAATAATTTACCAGAAATTGATGTGTTAATTGCTACTGATTGTATATCTGAAGGGCAAAACTTACAAGATTGTGATACATTAGTAAATTATGATATTCATTGGAATCCAGTGCGAATTATCCAAAGATTTGGAAGAATAGACAGAATAGGAAGTAAAAACAACTATATTCAATTAATAAATTTTTGGCCACAATTATCATTAGATGAATATATAAATTTAAAACAAAGAGTAGAAGCTAGAATGCATATAGTTGATTTGACAGCTACTGGAGAAGATAATGTTCTTACTAATGAATCAACTGATCTCTTATTTAGAAAAAAACAATTAGAAAGATTACAGCATGAAGTTGTTGATTTAGAAGAAATGAATACTGGAATATCTATAACAGATTTAGGATTAAATGAATTTAGAATGGATTTAATAAATTATATAAAACATAATAACTTAGATTCTTATCCAAATGGAATGCACGCAGTATGTAAAAAAGATTTGGATAAAGGAATTGAAGAAGGAGTAATATTTGTATTAAAAAATATTAATGAAAATATTAATATAGATAAAATAAATAGATTACATCCATTTTATCTAGTATATATCAAAGAAAATGGAGAAATTTTATCAAACCATATAAATGTAAAGAAAACATTAGATATTTTAAGAGCAACATCAAAAGGAAATAATGAACCTATAAAAGAAGTATATGAAATATTTAATAATGAAACTAATGATGGAAAAGAAATGGAAAAATATTCAAATTTATTAAATAAAGTAGTAGAATCAATATTAAATATAAAACAAGAAAAAGAAATTGATAGTTTATTTGAAGATAATGGAACTACTGCTCTTTTAAATAATATTAAAGGATTAGATGATTTTGAATTAATTGCATTTGTTGTAATAAAATAATATCTATTTATGGGGGTTAATTATGATAAATTTACCAAATAGTTGTATAGTAGATAGATTTATTCCAAAAAGTAAATTTTACGAAAAAAAAGATTTGAATTCTAATTTAATAAAAAAATTTCAAGAAAAGATAAAAAAAATTACATGGAAATATAAAATTTCTGAAGAAAGTGTAGGAATTGAAAAAGATGCTAATATAAAAGAAATACAAATTTTTGAAATAGAATTAAAAACAAATGTTATTCCAATAGATTTATTAAAAATAATAGATAGCGCTATCCCTTACATAATTTTATATAAATTTACTTATAAAAATAATTTTGCTTATGGAATTGCTTTAAAAAAAAGTAAAAATATTGAGAAATATTTTTTATCTGATTGGAATGAAGATATAAATTTTGATTTTTCTGCAAAAAATCTGAAAATTTGTTATGAAAATATTATAAAAAAATTCATAAAAAAAAATATTGACTTATCTTTAAGTTTTGAAAAAATTATTGAAATAGATAATAAACTTAATAATATTAAAATTATGATGAAATTTGACATGAAAACAAAAGATTTACAGCAAGATAATGTAGGAAAAATAGAAGCATTATTTCATGAAGTAGTAACAGAAACAAAAGATGAAAAAGGAAATATAAAAAAAGTAGTAGATTTTGATAAATTAAGACAAATTTTATCAGATGAAATAGTAGAAGGTCCAAGAGAAAGATATGGATTAAATTGGGTGGGAAAAAAAGAAGCATTATATAATGCAAATAAAAGCACAAGCAAAACACTTAGACCAGTAAAAGAAGAAAGTGTAAATTTTGAAAATACAAAAAATATATATATTGAAGGAGATAATTTAGATGCTCTAAAAATAATACAAGAGAGTTATTTAGGAAAAATAAAAATGATATATATAGACCCACCATATAATACTGGAAAAGATTTTATATATAAAGATAATTTTAAAATGAATAAAGAAGAATATGATAAAAAAAGTGAAATAATAGATGAGGAAGGGAATAAGTTAGTACAAAATACAGAGAGTAATGGAAGATTTCATAGTGATTGGTTAAGTATGATGTATTCAAGACTTAAAGTAGCAAGGAATTTATTAACAGATGATGGCGTTATTTTTATAAGTATTGATGACCATGAAGTACATAA
>JAICDD010000009.1 GCA_020063625.1 Fusobacteriales bacterium | reverse complement strand
CTAATGATAGTCTTTTTTTATTTTAAAACATATCTTCAGCTCTTTTAGGTTCTATAAATGCTTCTCTAATAACATATTCTACTGATTCAGGCATAGTTAATTCAATAATTAAAGGACCTCTTTTTACAGTTAGCCATCCAAGACCTTTTATAACTAATTCTTCCCTATCTTCAATTTCAATAATTTGAGTTTTAAATTTATTATTGTAGTAATCTGTTTTACATTTATTACAAGGTGGAGTTAGCATATTACCACTATGTTTTTTAATAATTTCTTCAATTTTACTTTTGTTAGTTTCATGAAACACTACATTTTTTGATAAATAAACTGAAAAAATAGGTTTAACGTCAAACTCTTTTAATATTTTAATATATGCAAGTCCACCTAAAAATAAAACTCTGTCTTTTCCAAGTTTAAATGTTTTTCTCGAAATCTCACTAGATGGAACTATATCTAAATTACATTTTTCGCATACTAAATCTGATAATCTGCCTTTTGGAATTATACCAGGAGTATCAAAGAAAACAAATTTATCTTTTGTATGTTTTACTGTTTTTAAAGTTGTACCAGGGTATTTTGAAATAGTAGCTCTATCATCTCCAAAAAGTTTATTTATTAAACTTGATTTTCCAACATTTGTAGCACCAATTATAGCTATCTTAGCACCATTAGGATAAAAATGTTTAAATTTTCTAAATATTCCATTTACACCATAGTTTTTATGAGTACTTAAAATAGCAATATCTAATGCTTCTAGACCTTCTTTAAACAATCTCATTTTTATCCATTCAGATATTTCAGAAGCATGTTTATTTCCAGGAATTAAATCTATTTTATTTACTGCAATGATAAATTTTTTATTTTTTAATAGTGATAAAATCTCTTTATCAAATGAACTTTCAAATTCAATTATATCTAAAATTAATAATATGGCATCCATATCTTTTATTACATTACGAACTTCATTTTTATAAAACTCTTTGTCTAAATCAACAGGGATATAAGAACCATAATTTTTAATTTTAAAACATCTTTGACATAATGGTTGAGATTGTTCAATAGCTACCTTTTCAGGGACATATCCTATTTCATTTGGATTTTCATATTGAAGATTAGCTCCACATCCACTACATTTTTTATTCAAATTAAATCCTCCTAATCTAATGTTTCTACAGAAATATTTTGATTTGTATATATACAAATTTCACCAGCTATATTTAAAGCTTCTTTTACTATATCTTTTGCACTCATATCTGTATGATAATATAAAGCTTTAGCAGCAGCATAAGCATATGAACCACCAGAACCAATAGCAGCAATATTATCATCTGGTTCTATTACTTCACCTTTACCAGAAACTAAAAGTAAACTCTCTTTATCTGCAACAATAAGCATAGCTTCTAAACTAATACCTTTTTTTCTCCATTCTTTTGTAAGTTCAACAGCAGCTTTTTTTAAAACTCCACCATGTTCATCAAGTTTATTTTCAAATTTTTCAAATAATTCAAAAGCATCTGCAACTGAACCTGCAAATCCAGTTATTATTTTATTATCATAAATTTTTCTAATTTTTTTAGCACTATTTTTCATAACAGTATTTCCAAAAGTTACTTGTCCATCACCAGCAATAGCTACTTGATTGTCTTTTTTTACTGCAATAATTGTAGTTGCTTTTATATTCATTTAGTACCTCCTAAATTAAATATTTTTATTATAATATGTTTTACCCTCTATTTGAATACTATTATTTAAATAATTAAGATACATTTTAGTACTTTCCAAGCTACTATGTCCCATTATTTCTTGTAAATAATGAATATTCATACCATTTTCTAACATATATACAGCAAATGAATGTCTAAAAGTATGCGGACTTATCTCTTTATTAATATTTGCATTTGCTGATATTTTTTCAATAATTCTTCTAAGAGACCTGTCAGTTAGTTTTTTATTACTATTATTTGTAATTAATATATTTGGATTAAAATTTTCTTTAAATTTTTCTTTTTGAGCATCTAAATATTTTAAATAATATTCTCTAGCAGTTTTGCTAAAAAAAGTAACTCTATCTTTTTTATTTTTAGAAGCTATATATAATTCTCTTTCTTCTATATTAATATTATTATGTGATAATTCCAACAATTCACTAGGTCTTATTCCACTAGAAAAAAGTAATTCAATAATAAATCTATTTCTAATATTATTGATTTTATTTTCTTCGATACTTTCTCTTAGTTTAATAAAATCATCTTTAGTTAATATATCTGGAAGTTTTGTATGGAGCTCTTGATTTTCTAAAAATAATGTAGGATTTTTTATGATTATTTTTTTATCTTTTAAATATTTAAAAAAAGTTTTAATAGCAGATAATTTTCTATTTCTTGAACGTTTAGTAATTTTTTTATCCTTTAAATATTTAAAAAAAGCTTTAATATCAATTTCTTCAATTTCTTCAATTGATTTTTTTTCAATATTAGAAATAAAATCATCAAATTGCAAAAGGTCAGCTTTGTATGATTTAATAGTATTTGCACTTTTATTTTCTGAAATATCTTGATAATATAAAAAATTGTCAATAATCTGCTTTAATTCCATATACACACCTACTCATAAATTTTTTTGTCAATAGAATTTAAATACTCCATAGTTCTATTAGCAATAGCCATATATCGCTCTCTTTTGTCTCTTATTTTTTTCCCTTCAAGAGATTTAATAATTCCCATATTTGGTCCCATAGGTTGAAAATCTTTGTTTTCAGTAGTTATATAATCTATAATTGCTCCAATGGAAGATAGATTATTTAATTCAAAATATGGTTTATTATTTAATTGATTAGCGATATTAATAGCACTAATAAGTCCAGTAGCTATAGCTAAAACATACCCTTCGCTACCAGTTATTTGACCCGCAAAGAATATATTTTTATTATTTTTTAAATTTAGACTTTTAGTTAGTAATTTTGGTGAATTAATAAAAGTATTTCTGTGCATTACTCCATATCTAATAAATTCAGCATTTTCAAGACCTGGAATCATTTGAAATACTCTTTTTTGTTCTCCCCATTTTAAATTAGTTTGAAATCCTACGAGATTGTATAATTTTCCTTCTTTATCATCTTGACGAAGTTGTACAACAGCATAGTCTCTACTATTTGTTCTAGGATTTGTAAGCCCTTTTGGTTTTAATGGACCAAATAAAAGAGTTTGTTCTCCACGAGAAGCTATTTTTTCTACAGGCATACATGCCTCAAATAATTTTTCTTCTTCAAATTTTTTTAAAGGAATTCTTTCAGCATTTATTAATTCATTATAAAAATTTTTATATTCTTCTTCTGTCATTGGACAATTAATATATTCTCCATCCCCTTTATCATATCTTGATTGAAAATAAACTTTATCAAGATTAATAGATTCTTTAGTAACAATAGGAGCAACAGCATCATAAAAATATAAGTATTCATCACCAGTAAGTTTTTTAATCTCTTTTGCTAAATTATCACTTGTTAATGGACCAGAAGCTATTAAAATTATTTTATCATTAGGAATTTCTGTAACTTCTTCATTAATTATTTCAATATTTGGATTTTTTTCAAGCTCTTCTGTAACAAGTTTTGAAAAAATTTCTCTATCTACTGCTAAAGCTTGCCCAGCGGGAACTTTTGTTTTATCTGCAATTTTTATTAACAATGAATCAAAAAATCTAAGTTCCTCTTTCATAAGGCCAGCAGCACTATTAATTAAATTTGAACCTAAAGAATTACTACATACAAGTTCGGCAAAAGTTTCCAAATTATGTACTTCAGTGTATTTTTTAGGCTTCATATCATATAATTTAACTTTTATTCCTCTTTTTGCAAGTTGATAAGCTGCTTCACTACCAGCAAGACCAGCTCCAATAACTATTACTTCTTTCATTTTTTTCCTTTCTACATAACATATAGAGCCTCAAATGAGGCTCTATTATTTTTTAGGTATTTTTTTAATATTTTTACATTCGGGATAACCAGTACAAGCTAAAAATTTACCAAATCGTCCTCTTTTAATTTCAAAAGGACTTCCACATTTTTCACATTTACCAGCTTCTTTAATAATTTGCTCTTCTTCTTTTTTTATATTTTCAAAAATTTCTTTTAAATATACTATATTATTTTCTTCTTTTACTAATTCTTGAGCTAACATTTTTCTTATTTCACTAGGTAAACTTATTCTTATATTGTCTTCTTTATAATTTTCACTTTCTAAATAACTTCCAAAACGCCCATATTTTAAAAGTAAATTTTTTCCATTTTCTGTATACATATCTGTTTTTTTACCATTTTTATCTTCTAATTTTTTTTCAATAGCTTCTTTTACATATATTTTACCTTTTTCAATATCTTCTTTCGGAATATCAATACCTTTTAAACTAATTTTTTCATCACACTCTTCATTTTCACATAAAAGATATTTACCAAATCTACCAGTTTTAAGAAGCATAATGCCATTACATTTTGTACACGTAACATCTGATTCAATTCTACGTTCTTC
Organism: Fusobacteriales bacterium; assembly: GCA_020063625.1. Taxonomy (GTDB): domain Bacteria; phylum Fusobacteriota; class Fusobacteriia; order Fusobacteriales; family Fusobacteriaceae; genus Hypnocyclicus. The sequence continues at coordinate 36,496 of JAICDD010000009.1, read as the reverse complement.
TATTTTTTTTACTTCTTCTTCAAATTTTTCTAAATAAGCTTTTAAATCATTATAAAAATCGTTTAATAAATTAATCCAGTTAATTTCTCCTGTTTCGATTTTATCAAGATTTTCTTCCATATTTGCAGTAAATTTAATATTCATAATATTAGGAAAATACTTTTCTAATTCATTTTTTACAGTAAATCCTAAGTTTGTTGGAATAAATTTTTTACCTTCAATAGTAACATACTCTCTTTTTTTTAGAGTTTCAATTATAGAAGCATATGTAGAAGGTCTTCCAATTCCTTCTGATTCAAGTTTTTTAACTAATGAAGATTCAGTTAAACGAGCAGGAGGTTTAGTAACTCCTTCTATAATATTTAATTTTGTTAAAGTAAATTTATCATTTTCATTTATATTTGGAAGAGAAGAATTTTGTATTTCATCTTCTTCCTTAAAAACTTTGTAATAACCATCAAAAATAATTTTATTTGCTACACCTCTAAAAGTATATTTACCATCACTTGTTAAGATTTCCATACTTTTATATTTCATAGGTGCTAATTGAGAGATTAAAAATCTTTCCCAAATAAGTCTATAAAGTTTAAATTGATCTGAATTAAGTTTATTTGCAAGATAATCAGGAGTAAGATTAATATCAGTAGGTCTTATTCCTTCATGAGCATCTTGAATTTTTGCTTTAGTTTTCTTATCTTTTTGAATATTTACATATTCTTTTCCAAATTCATTAATAATGTATTCTTTTGCAGCTTCTTTAGCCTCATCAGAAATTCTTGTAGAATCAGTTCTCATATATGTAATTAGACCTTTATGAACGCCATCTATTTCTAATCCTTCATATAAAGATTGAGCTATTCTCATTGTTTTTGAAGCTGAAAATCCTAAATACGAAGATGCTAATTGTTGTAAAGTACTAGTTTTTAACGGTAAAGGTGGATTTTTAATTTTATTAGATGTTTTTACAGAGACAACAGTAAAGTCATCTTTTTTAATTTCAGATTTAAGTATATCCACTACTTCTTTATCTTTTATTTTACTAACTTTTTTATCGTCAATTTTATTTAAAGTAAAATTAAATTCATCATTAAATAACCCTTTTACTTCCCAATATTTTTCAGGAACAAAGTTTTGAATTTCTTCCTCTAAATCGCAAATAAGCTTAAGTGCTACTGATTGTACCCTTCCAGCACTTGTATTTGATTCAATAACTTTCCATAATAACGGACTGATTTTATAACCAACTAATCTATCTAATATTCTTCTTGCTTGTTGAGCATCAACCTTATTTATATCAATTTTTCTTGGTTTTTTGATAGCTTCTTTTATAGCTGTTTTTGTAATTTCATTAAATTCAATTCGAATGTTATCATCTAAATTTAATTTTAATAAATTTGCTACATGCCATGCAATAGCTTCTCCTTCTCTATCCATATCGGATGCAAGAAATACTTTATCAGCCTTTTTAGCATAAGTCTTTAGTTTTTTTACTAATTCTGCTTTTCCACGGATAGTTTTATATGAAGGAGTAAAATTATTTTCAATATCAACACCAATTTTACTTTTAGGAAGGTCTCTTATGTGTCCATATGAAGCCATAACATCATAATTTCTTCCTAAGATTTTTTTTATTGTTTCAGCTTTGGCAGGGGACTCAACAATAACTAATTTTTTTGACACAGTAAACCTCCCTGTTAATTTATAGTAATATTTTCAGATATTCCTTTTAAAGATAATAATTTTTTAAGGTCCTCAAGCTCGAAAAAATAATAGCTAAAATTAATTTCATCTAAAATATCTTCAAACTCTTCTTCAGAAATAATCATTTTATTTTTTAAGCTAATTAAATAATCACGAGCACTATCTGAAAGATTTTCAAGTTCAAATGGACTTAACATCCTAAATACAGTTTTATTTTTTTCTTTATTTATAGTTTTAAATATTTCATCTAAAATATCATTGATTTCATGTAATGAATATCCTTTTTTTATTAATTTTTCAACAATTAATTTTTCAAGTTTTTCTATATCTTGATCATAAGGATTAAGCATTGTATCAATTACTTCACTTAAAACTTCTAAAAATTTCTCTTCTTTTTTCATTTTAAACCTTTCTATTTAATAGAATATTAATACTAGTTTCTAAATTATAATAAAAACTTAATAAAAAATCAAGTCCGATTTTATAAAAAAGAAAATTATTCAGTTAAATTATAATAGCAAACTCTGTTTCGCCCACTATTTTTTGCAATATATAAAGCTATATCAGCTGATTTTATGACATCATCTATATTAGAGTGTTTTTTAATATCATTTACAGCAACTCCCATACTAATTGTAAAATTAATATTATTATAATTAAGATTTTCAATAGTTTCTCTAATTCTATTAGCAATATTTAATGCTGTTTCTAAAGAAGTATGTTCTAGATAAATTAAAAACTCTTCTCCTCCATATCGACAAATAATATCATTATCTCTAAAATGGGTTTGAAACTCTTTTGAAATTATTTTAAGGATTTCATCACCTGTTTGATGTCCATAAGTATCATTTATTTTTTTAAAATAATCAATATCAGCTAGAATAATAGAATAATTTTTAGAATTTCTTTTTTCTATATAATCAAAGAAAAACCTTCTATTATATAAGTTTGTAAGGCTATCAATATTTGATAAATCATTAATTTTTTGATAATTTAATACATTTTTAATATACGGATTTATTATTTTAATAAAATTTTCAATTAAATTAGTAGTCTCTGTATCAAAACAATTTTCTCTATGTTTTATAAAAAATAATGGCGAATCTTTTTTTTGTTCTAATTTAAGAATTAAATAATCTAAATAACAGTTATCTTTGTTAATATTATTTAAAAAATCTATTTTTATTTGTTTTTCTATAAAATTAAGACTTTTTTCTCTTTTTAAAAGAGAAAAATCATCATTAATATGAACTATATCATATATATTATTTTCATCTATATAAAAAATAATTGATTTAAATGGAATTATAGTATAAAGAAAAGATGAAAAATTTAATAAAAGTTCATCTAGTTCTAGACTAAAATTTAAAATTTTATTCAATTCTAAAATCCTATTTAAATGAGCAATTTCTACATCTTTTTCTATTTTTTCTTTTAACATTTTTTTATAGATGTTTTTTAAATACTCTTTTGAATGATTATTCATATTAAATCTCCTACTCTATTCTTTGATACTTTCCACCAGAAATACTTTTAACAAGATTTTTTAATTCTAATTGTGTAATTTGAATGAGAATATCTCTAAAGTCTAAATTTGTATCTAAAATAAGCTCATCTAAAGTTTTAGGAACAAGTAAAGAAGTATAAACAATAAGTTCTTTTTTACTTAAATTTAAATCAAAATCTACTTTTTTTAGATTCCAATCAAACTCTTCAATGATATCTTCTACTTTTATAACAAGTTTTGCAATGTTTTTTTGAATTAATTGATTACATCCTTCAAAAGAGGGATAATTAAAAAATCCAGGCACTGCAAAAACTTCTCTATTTTCATCATGAGCAATTTTAGCTGTAATTAATGAACCACCTTTTTTATAACTTTCACATACCAATATTCCTCTAGAAAGTCCAGCTATTATTCTATTTCTTTCAGGGAAGTTCCATCTAAATGGTTCAGTTCCTAAAGGATACTCACTTATTATTGTTCCTTCATTTTCCATTTTTTCCCAAAGAAATCTATTTTCTTCAGGATAAATTTTATCAAGACCATTTGCAACTACTCCTATAGTAGTACCATTATATTTTAATGCTCTTGAATGAGCAACAGCATCTACACCACTAGCTAAACCACTTATAATAGTAACTCCAGCATCAACTAGACCTTTTGTAAATTTTTCGGTAGCCATTTTCCCATAGTCACTCATTTTTCGAGTTCCTACAATACCAATAGTTTTCTCTGGAAAATTAAGCTTTCCTTTTACATGTAAAAAAGGTGGTGGTGATGAAATATTTTTTAATAATAAAGGATAATTTGGGTCATTAATAGAAATAAGTTTTATTTTTAATTTTTCTAATCTTTCTAATTCTTTTGAAATATCAATTTTACTACTATTGTATATTTTTTCTAGAGTAAAATTTGTAATATTTAAATTTTTTAAAATAGTAGTATCATCTTTATTAAAAAGTTCGTCTAAAGAATTATAATTCTCTATAATTTTTGTTATTGTTTTTGAATCAATCCCATTAATTAATAATTTATAAAATTCTAACATAAATTCCCCCTAGTTTATTATAAATTTGAGTAAACTTCAATTAAAAGATTTTCAATTTGCTTTGATAAAGGAAAATCTTTTTTTGCTAATTCAAGAATAGCTTTTGCAGAACTATAACGATTTCTTGCAATTTCTATTTCTGCAATTGCTACATATGCTTCTTCGCTTTTATTATATTCTAAATATTTATTAAAATTTTTTACAGCTTCAGCAAAATTACCATTTAGTTTATAGCTAATACCTATTCCAAAATAACTCTCTTTTATTTCAGGATAATTATTAATTAAATATTTATATTCTTCTATTGATTTATCATAATAACCTAAAAATCTATACATAAGAGCTCTACCAAAGACATTTTTATAATAATTACTTTTATCTGTTAGAAATATTTCTAATGCAGAGTTATATTTGTTATCTTTAATGTAATTATTACCTACTTCATAAATAAACTTAGCATCATTATAATTAATTATTTCTAAATATTCTTTAGAAATAGTATAATATTCTTCTTTATAGTTTTTATCAATAGAAATTAATTTAGAAAGAACATTTAAATGTGCTTTATATGTTTTTTCTGTTTTATTATCTTCAAATAATTTTTTAGAAAGGTCAAAAGCATCATAAACTCTATTAATTTCCAAAAGTATATTAATTTTTTTTATAATAAAATTTGTGTCATTTGGAAAATCTTCTAGATGTGAATCAAGAAGAAATAATGCACCATAATAATCATTTAATTTTATTAATTCATCAATTTCTGCAAATTCATTATTTTCTGTAAAATTATTTATAGAAATTGATGATTCAGTAGATGTATTTTCACTAAAAATAGATATAGAAATTAGTATAAACATTAAAGATATTAAAAATTTATTCATCGTCACTCCTTTTGATGTCAAATATTTTAGCTTTAAATTCACCATCATATACTCTTATATTAATTATATCATCATTTTTTAAATTTTTCATACTTTTTATTATATTTTCACCTTTGTAAACAATAGAGTATCCTTTTTCTAATATAGAAAGAGGATTAACTTTTTTCAGAACATCTATTTTGTTTAACAAAGTTTTTTTCTCAATTTTAATTTTATTTTCAATAAGTGTATTTAGTTTATTGTATCTATTATTTAAAATATCGTTTTTTAATTGAATTAGTTTATTAAAATTATTAAGAGTATAATTATTTTTATAATTAATTAATTTTTCCTTTTTAGAAAGAATTTTATTGTTAATAATCTTATTTAAAGTATAATACTTATTATTTAAAATTTCATAAAAATATTTTTTTTCTGGAAGTATTATTTCAATTGCTTGTGTAGGAGTGGAAGCTCTTTTATCTGCAATTAAATCTGTAAGTAATAAATCAGATTCATGTCCTACAGCAGAGACAATAGGTTTTTTACAATAATAAAAAGCTTTAGCAGTAATTTCTTCGTTAAATGCCCATAAATCCTCTATACTACCTCCACCTCTACCAGCTATAATAACATCAATAAAATCAAGTTCAGAAAGAGCATTGATACCTTTTGCTATCTCTATATCAGCCCCCTCTCCTTGAACTTTAGCAGGATATAAATAAATATTAGCATTATTAAATCTTTTTTTTGTTGTATTGATAATATCATGAATAGCAGCACCATGTTCAGATGTAACTACTCCTATGTTAAGAGGCAAAAAAGGTAATGGCTTTTTTCTATCAATTTCAAACCACCCTTTTTCACGATATCTTTTTTTTAATTCTTCAAGTTTTTCAAAAAGAGCTCCTAATTTTTCTTGCTTTTCAATAAAACTAACTAAAAGCTGAATTTGACCAGTTTTTTCATAAAAGTTTAAACGTCCAAATATTTTTACTAAATCACCATTTTTTAAATCAGTAGATATTTTTTTATAACGATAGTTAAATGCTGTACAATTTATTGATGAGTTTTCATCTTTTAATGTAAAATATAAATGACCACTTTTATAATATTTTATATTTGAAATTTCACCTTTAACAAAAAGGTCATAAAAATTTATCTCATTATCAATAAAATTTTTTATTTTTAAATTTAATTCATTTACACTATATATTTTTTCAGACATATTCAATCACTCTACAATTCTAATAATAATTTTTTTAGATTTAGCATTTCATCTCTTTTTTCAATTGCTTTTTCAAAATTAAGCTCTTTTGATAAAATTTTTATCTCTTTTTCAAGTTTTGCTATCTCTTTTTCTATATCTTTTTTAGATTTAAATACTTGTTTTACTTTTGTAGTTTCTTTTAAATCAAGTCCATAATCAAGATTAAGAACTTCTTCAGAAATAGTTCGAATTACAGACTTAGGATTGATATTATGTTTTTTATTATATTCAATCTGTTTTTTCTTACGTCTTTCTACTTCAGTTATTGCTTCATTCATAGATTTTGTAATAACATCAGCATAAAGTATAACTTTACCATTTACATTTCTAGCAGCTCTTCCCATTGTTTGGATAAGAGAACGTCTACTACGTAAAAAACCTTCTTTATCAGCTTCTAATATAGCTACAAGAGAAACTTCTGGTATATCTAATCCCTCTCTAAGAAGATTTATTCCAATTAATACATCAAAACTACCTTTTCGAAGTTCTCTAATAATTTCTATTCTTTCAAGGGTATCTATATCAGAATGCATGTATTTTACTTTTATTCCATATTCTAAATAATATTCGGTAAGTTGTTCTGCCATTTTTTTTGTAAGAGTAGTAATAAGAACTCTTTCTTTTTTTTTACTTCTTATACGTATCTCTTCCATAAGGTCATCAATTTGATTTTGAGTTTTTCGTATTTCAATTTCAGGTTCTATCAATCCAGTAGGTCTAACAAGTTGTTCCACTATACAACTACTTACTTCAAGCTCATAATCTCCAGGAGTAGCTGATACATAGACTATTTGATTAGCTTTATCTAAAAACTCTTCAAATTTTAATGGTCTATTATCTAGAGCTGAAGGGAGTCTAAATCCATTTTCAACTAATGTAGTTTTTCTACTTCTATCACCATTATACATTCCTCTAATTTGAGGTATTCCAATATGAGATTCATCTACAAATATAAGATAATCTTTTGGAAAATAATCTAAAAGAGTAAATGGAGTTTCACCAGGTTTTTTCTTTGTAAGGTATCTACTATAATTTTCTATTCCTTTGCAATACCCCACTCCTCTTAACATTTCTAAATCATATTTTGTTCTTTGTTTAATTCTTTGAGCTTCTAAGAGCATATTTTTCGATTCAAAAAATTTTATTTGTTCTTCTAAATCTTTTTCAATATTAGAAATAATATTTTCAAAATCACTTTCTTCTGCAAGATAGTGTGTAGCAGGAAGTAAAGAAAATCTTTCTATATTTTTTCTTGTTTTTTGACCGGTTAAAGTATTAATTTCAGATATTTCTTCTAAATCATCGCCAAAAAATTCAAGTCTATATCCAGTATCCATATAACTAGGATATATATCAATAATATCTCCTTTAACCCTAAATTTTCCTCTTTCAAATTCATAATCATTTCTTTCATATCGTAATTCTATTAATTTTGAAATAATTTGATTACGAGTAGCACCAATTTTATGGTCAAGAGAAAGAGTCATTTTTCTATAAGTTTCAGGAGAACCTAATCCATAAATAGCAGAAACAGATGCTACAATTATTACATCTTTTCTAGTCATAAGAGCAGCTGTTGCAGCATGACGTAATTTATCAATCTCTTCATTTATAGAACTATCTTTTTCAATATATGTATCAGTAGTTGGAACATATGCTTCAGGTTGATAATAATCATAATATGAAACAAAATATTCTACTGCATTATATGGAAAAAATTTTTTATATTCAGCATAAAGTTGTGCTGCAAGAGTTTTATTTGGTGCAAGAATTAATGCAGGTTTATTTGTTTCACTTATTACATTTGCTATTGTAAAAGTTTTACCAGAACCAGTTACTCCAAGTAAAACCTGATGTCTATGACCAAATTCTATATTTTCTTTTAATTTTTTTATTGCTTCAGGTTGATCACCTGATTTTTTAAAATTTGAGACTAATCTAAACATTATATCACCTAACTTTTAAATTTAAAAAATGCCGAATCATTTCGGCATTTTAATTGTAACATGTTTAATTTAATTCTGAAATTATTTTTTTAAAAATTTTTTCATTTTTTATAAATAACCTTGCTAAAATAGGGTCAAATTGAGTACCACTATTTTTTTTAATTTCTTCAAGAGCAACTTCATGAGGAAGTGCATTTCTATAAGGTCTAGCAGAAGTCATAGCATCATAACAATCTACAATAGCAATTATCCTAGCTTCAAGAAGAGTATGAAATCCTCTTAACCCCTCAGGGTATCCTTTGCCATCCCATCTTTCATGATGATATTTGATTATTTCTGCAATTTTACTCATACCTTCGATATCTTTAATTATCTCAAAACCAAATTCCGGATGTTTTTTAATTTCTTCATATTCTTCTTCTGATAATTTTCCTGGCTTTAAAAGAACAGAATCTTTAATTCCAATTTTTCCAACATCGTGTAAAAAAGCAGCCATTTCAAGAGTTTCTATGCGATTTTTAGGTAAATTAAGAATTATAGCTATCTCTTTTGAAAGTCTTGCAACTCTAGATGTGTGTCCCTTTGTGTATTTATCTTTAGCTTCTATTGCTTTTATCAAAGCTTTTACAATATTATAATAATGATTTTTACTACTTTCTAGTAAAAAATAATTCTTACAAACAACTGCAATTTGACTTAAAATAATATTTAATAACTCCAATTCTTTTGATGAAATAGTTTTTTGGCGAAATAATAAAACTTTACCAACTACATCATTTTTACTTATAATAGGTAAAAGCAAAAAATTTTCTTTTTCAAAATTAATTGGCATATAATAGTTGTCCTCATTAAATTCTTTTAAAAATTTAAATTTATTATAGTTAGATAAGATTAAATCATTTTTACTATTAAAAATTTTTTGATTGTAGTAATATTTTTCTTTTATTATAAAAAGAGTATCAATATTAAAACTATTTTTTATAAATTTTTCTACTTGTAATATAATATTTTCAATATCCAAATTTAATCTAAGAATTTTTGTAAATTCATAAAGTAATTTATATTCATTTTTTTCATGATTATTTAAATAATTTTTTATTAGTTCAATATTAAAATTTTCATGAAAATTATGAGTTATTATTGATTTTGCTCCATTTTTTAAATACCATTCAGCATCTTCAAACTCTTTATTATTGTTATAAAGAGCTAGAAAAGGTATATTATGTTTATTTAAAATAGAAACTACTTTTTTTGAATTAACTCCAATTTTAACAATACTAAAAACAAAATTTTTAAAATTATTAAGTTTTTCTAATAAATCTTCAATAGTCCTAACAAATAACAATTCAAAATTTAAAGGGGAATTAATTGAGAAATTTTCTTCACTAAAAATAAGAACTTTCAAGTCAGTACCTCCTAGTCATAATAAGTTTTGACCTCAGTTGTATACTCTCCCATTTCATTAAATATGTATAGAGGTTCAAGTATTTTAAAATCCCCTTTTTTTCCCTTTATTGATTCTAAAATAAATAAATCAGAATTTTTGCTATTTTGTTTTGTATATATAAATCTTACTTCTTTTGGATGTAATTTATAGTTTTCTAATTTAGTAATAACTTCGTAAAATCTATTAGTTCGATATATTAAGTAAAAACTTCCATTTAACAAAAGTAAATCTTTAACTGATTGAAGTAAATCATCTAAAGTTAATTTTATTTCATGACGTGAAATAGCCTTTGTTATATTACTACTTATATTACCACTTTCACATTTCATATATGGTGGATTACTAATAATTATATCATATTTTTTATTTTTAGGAAATTCTTTTATATCAATATTATAGATATTAATTAAGTTTTCTAATGAGTTATATTTTATACTTCTTTTTGCCATATTAGCAATCTCTTCTTGAATTTCTATAGCATCAATATGTATAATATTTTTATTATTTGAAATAAGAAGGGGCATAATAGCTGTTCCTGTACCAATATCTAATATTTTAGATGGATTAGCAATATTTATATTATTAGCTAAAAGAACAGCATCAATACCAAATCTAAATCCTTTTTTCTTTTGAATAATTTTTTTATCTACTTTTTGTAAAATATCTAATGATTCATCATTTTCTATAAAAGACATATTATTCCTCTTCTAATTTTTTTAATAGCTCTTTATCAATTTCAATATCAGAGTCGTGAAGATTATTTTTTAATGAATTAGCTTCTTCTAAGTCAAATCTAATTTCACTTAAAGAAAATTTATTTATTCCTTTTTCTGGAATATCAATATACATATAATCATTTAATGGATTAACAGTAGTTACTTTACCTGCACCTAATGGAGTTTCAACTACTTGATTAACAGCAGGATATTTCTTTAATTCATCTACATATTGAGAATACTCATATTTTATACAACATAATAATCTCCCACAAGCTCCAGAGATTTTAGAAGGATTTATTACTAATCCTTGTTCTCTTGCCATTTTAATAGATACAGAATCAAATTTATTTATAAATTTTCTACAACAAAGTTCGACACCACAAAGCCCTACACTACCTAAAATTCTTGACTCATCTCTTACACCTATTTGACGAAGTTCAATTCTTAATTTAAATATAGCAGCTAAGTCTTTTACAAGTTTTCTAAAATCTATTCTTCCTTCTGCTGTAAAATAAAAAATTAATTTACTTTTATCATAAGTATATTCAGAAGTAACTAATTTCATTGGTAATTCATGTTCAAAGATTTTTTTCTTACAAATTTCAAAAGCACTATCAGCTTCTTTACGTAGTTCTAAGAAATAATCATACTCTTCTTTTGAAGCTTTTTTTATAACAGGTTTTAGAGGTAAAACAAGCTCTTTTTCATCTTTTAAAGAAGCTTCTGCATAAACAGTACCTAGTTCTTGACCTCTTGCAGTATCAACTATAACATGATCACCTTTTTTATAAATAGTTTTATCCTCTTCTTTTATTTCAAAAAAATATCTTTTTTTAGTAACGTTAAAAATTACTCCAAGTACATTATATTTCAAAAATTTTTCCTCCTAACTAAATAATGTTATTTTCTTTAAAGCTATAATAACAATTTTTACCAATAATAATATGGTCTAATAAAATTATTTCTAATTTATATAATAAATCTTTAAAAAAAAGTGTTAAGTCAATGTCAGACTTTGAAGGTGTAGTATCACCTGAAGGATGATTATGAACAAAAACAACTGATTTTGCTTCATGGAAAAGAATTTTTTTAATTACTTCTCTAGGATAAATAACACTTTTATCAAGAGTTCCTTCAAATAAAATTTCATCAGATATAAATTGATTTTTAGTATCTAAATAAATAATTTTAAAATTTTCTTTCTCAAGATATGAAAGCTCAAGATACAAATAATCTAATATATCTTGTAAAGAAGTAAATTTTATTTTAGAATACATTTTATCTTTTAAAGAAAGTTTTATTAAAGAGTTTATTAATTTTATTAAAATAAAGCTATTTTCTTTAAAACCTTTTATTTGAAAAAGTTCTTCTTTTGAAGCATTTAAAATAGAATTTAAATTTCCAAACTTTTTTATAAGGTCTTTTGCAATAGGCTTTGTATCTTTTCTAGGAATTGAAAATGTTAAAAGCAATTCAATAATTTCATAATCTAGAAAAGAGTTAATATCACTATTTAAAAATTTTGATTTTAATCTTTGTCGATGTCCACTATTATCCATTTTAATCACCTTAATTAATTATATCGAGATTTATTTTTTTTGTCAATTAAATAAAAAGATGTTAAAATATAAAATTTTTTAAAATATTAAGATAATAAAAAAAGCTAAAGCATTTAGCTTTAGCTTAATATTTTAATTTAATTAATTCCAATCAGGCTCAACATGCCCATAATCTCCGTCATCTCTTTTATAAACTATATTTAATTCATTAGTTTCAGGGTTTAAAAATAGATAAAAAGATGTTTCTAAAGCTTCCATTTGTAAGATAGCCTCTTCTACACTCATTGGTTTAGATGTAGAAACTTTTGTAGAGATTATTTTTCTTATTTCACCATTTACATCTATAGTTTCTTCTTCAGTAAAAGGTTTATTAGCTTTTTTTAAAGTGAATTTTACATTGTGTTTATGTTTGTTATCTCTTAATTTTTCTTTATATTTAGTTATTTGATTTTCTAAAACATCAATAACTTCATCTATTGAAGCATATAAATTTTTGTCTGTTGCTTCTGCTTTTAATTTTGTACCATTAGCAAATATTAATACATCTGCAATATGTTTTTCCCCTTCTGATTTAGTATTTTCTACTGATAATGTGATATCTACTTCGATAATGTTGTCAAAGTATTTTTTTAGTTTACTAACTTTTTTTTCTGCATAATCTCTTATTGCTTCTGTGATTTCAAGGTGTTTTCCACTTATGATAATTCTCATAAGTCCCACTTCCTTTCTTTCTGTAGTATTTTTTTTAGTTTGTTGTTATGTATATATATATCATTTTTATGATATAAACTATGTTATACTTATATATACTTAGTTAATATAAAAAATCCTTTTTTATTTTTTAAATTTTTTTAAATTTTTTTTCATTTGTATTTTTACTAGATTATCTTCTTCGTAATATTTAACTTCATCCATAAGATTATGAATTAAAAAAATTCCTCTTCCAGAATCAGAGAGCGTGTTTATGTCTAAAGATATATCTAGTTGTTTTCCCTTATTTAAAACTTCTTCTTCAATTATATCACCTTTAAAAGATATATCAAATATAACAGAATTATTCTCTAAAGAGATACTAATATTAATACCAGGTTTTTCTATAAGATTTTTTTGCCCATGTTTTATAATATTAGTTAAAACTTCTCCTAGTGCTAACTCTATATAGGAATGAAACTCTTCAAAAAAACCATAATCTTTTGAAAGTTTTTCTATTTCTGCTCTACAATATTTTATATCCTTATATTCAGAATTTATAAAAATTGATTTTAAAAACATAAATCCTCCCTTAATTTGAAACAAGTGCCCCTTTTCTTAAATGATACCTTTTTTGAGAAACATTTGCAAGCTCTGAACTATGTGTTACAACAATTATTGTTTGATTAAATTCAGTATTAATTTTTTTAAATAAAGAATTAATATGTTCGCTAGTTTCTTCATCAAGATTTCCAGTAGGTTCATCAGCAAGAAGTATTTTTGGATTATTAATAAGAGCTCTTGCTATTGCAACTCTTTGTTTTTCACCTCCAGAAAGCATAGAAGGTTTGTGATTTAATCTGTCTTTTAATTCTAAAATTTCTAATAGTTCAGTAGCTCTTTTTTTTATATTATTCATATTTTTCAAATTTTTATTTTGAACAAAATTAGGTAAAATAACATTTTCAAGAGCAGTAAATTCTGGTAAAAGATAATGAAATTGAAAAACAAATCCAAGATATTTATTTCGTGTAATATTTTTTTGCTCTTCATTAAGTTCTTTTATATCTATACCATCATAATATAAATTACCATCATCAAATGTATCTAAAAGACCTAGAATATTTAAAAGAGTTGTTTTTCCAGAGCCAGATTTACCAAGAATACTTATAAATTCTCCAGATTTTATTTCTAAATTTAAATCGTTTAATATATGAAGCTTATTTTTGTTTTCAAAATAATATTTATGTATATTTTCAAGTTTAAGAATGTGATTATTCATATTTTAATGCCTCCACAGGATTTAGATTTCCAGCTTTTAGAGCAGGGAAAAAGCTAGAAAAGATAATTATTATAAAAGCTGATATAACAATAATGGATACTTCTAAAAAGCTTATATCAACTGGAATACTAGTTAAATAATAAATGGTAGTTAATTTTTCAAATAAAAAATTTTCTATTAAGTATAAAAAAATACTAGAAAAAATTAAGCCTAATAATATACCTATTCCACCTAAAAATAATCCTTCTAATAAAAAAATATTAATAATAGTTTGTTTTGAATATCCTATAGAACGCAATATTCCAATATCTTTTGTTTTTTCACGTACCATCATATTTAAAATAACACCTATTACAAATCCTGCAATTAAAATTATTAATGATACAAGTACAATCATAACAGTTTTTTCTAAAGAGATTGATTTTAATAGCGTACTATTGAGTTCTCCCCATGTACGAGAACGATAATTCACTTTATTTTTTATAATATCATTAATTTTATAAGCATCATATGGATTTTTTAGACGAATGTCTATATTTTTTACAACTTCGCCACTATCAGAAATTATTTGAGCAGTTTTAAGTGGAATAATTGCTAAAGTGGTATCGTGTTCTAAATAACCAGTTTGAAAAACACCTACAATAGTTAGATAAATTTTTTTGTTTTCAGCAGAAATAAGCTGTACTTTATCTCCAATTTCTGCACCTAGTTGATCGAAAAGTTCTTTTCCTAATAAAATAGAAGTAAATTTAGAAAAATCAATATCACCAGCTACAATTTTTTCTTTAAATTTCATGTCATTAATTAGTTTTTCTTGTGAGACCCCCTCTATTTTTATACCAAGCATAGCATTTATAAAGTTATTTTGATATTTTAATATTCCTTGAGTAGAAAATTGAGGAACTATACCTGAAATTCCATTTATATTTATTAAATCTTCTTCAATTTTCTTATAATCTTCAATATTATAGCCACCGTTATCAATAAGAATATGTGGGGAAATAGATAAAATTCCGTTTATCATATTTTTATCTAATCCATTTCCTATTGCAATTGATACAATAAGTACAATTATTCCAATAGCGATACCTAATATTGCTAGAAAACTTTGTTTTTTTCTTTCAAGGAGATGTTTTTTAGCTATAAAAAATTCTATTGTCATTATTCCTCCTATTATTTAATATTTTGTGAACAAATGCTATACATATTATATACTTTATTTTATCATAAATAAAGTTATTATTATAAATTTTAAAATATTTTTTTTATAAAAAAATAAATTAAAAAACGAGTCCTTTAAAATCAAGAACTCGTAAAAAAATAATTTTTTCTAATTATTTTCTTCTCATATGAGGGAAGAAAATTACATCTCTAATAGAAGGAGAATTAGTAAGTAACATTACTAATCTATCTATTCCAATACCTAATCCACCTGTAGGTGGCATTCCATATTCTAATGCTTCAACAAAATCAAAATCAATTTCAGCATTTGCTTCATCATTACCAAGCTCAGCTTCTTTTAATTGAGCTTCAAATCTTTGTTTTTGGTCAATTGCGTCATTTAACTCAGAAAATGCATTTGCATACTCTCTAGCATCTATAAACAATTCGAATCTATCAGTAAATCTTGGATCTTCTTCATTTCTTTTTGCAAGTGGAGATATTTCAACAGGGTGTCCATACACAAATGTAGGTTGAACAATATGTTCTTCACATTTTTGTTCAAAGAATTCATTTATAATATGTCCTACTGTATACATATGGTCAGCTAATTCAACTCCATTTTCTTTAGCAAGTTGTTTAGCTTCTTCTAAAGTCATCTCTTTCCAGAAATCAACACCTGTAATATCTTTTATCATATCTACCATATGTACTCTTTTAAAATTTTCTAAAGTAATATCTTTACCATTATAATTAATATTAGTAGTCCCTAAAACTTCCTTTGCAGCTGTAGTAATTATTTCCTCTGTTAAATCCATCATATCATGAAAATCAGCATATGCTTGATATAATTCCATCATTGTAAACTCTGGATTATGTCTAGTAGATATTCCTTCATTTCTAAAGTTTCTATTTAATTCAAAAACTCTTTCAAATCCACCAACAATTAATCTTTTTAAATATAATTCTGGAGCAATTCTTAAATATAATTCCATATCTAAAGCATTATGATGAGTAATAAAAGGTCTAGCTGAAGCTCCACCAACAATTGGATGCATCATAGGTGTTTCTACTTCTAAGAAACCTTTTGATTTTAATAATGATCTAATAGAATTAATTATTTCAGTTCTTTTAATAAAAGTATCTTTTACTTCTCTATTCATTATTAAATCTAAATATCTTTGTCTATATCTAGTTTCTATATCTGTTAAACCATGAAATTTTTCTGGTAATGGTCTCATATTTTTAGAAAGTAATTTAAACTCTTTTACTTTTAAAGTTAATTCTCCAGTTTTAGTTTTAAATAAGAAACCATAAACTCCTATAAAATCTCCAATTCCCATTTTTTTAATAATTTCATAGTTTTCTTCTCCGACAAGGTCTTTTCTCACATAGATTTGTATTTTTCCACTATAATCTTCTATATGTGCAAAAACATTTTTTCCCATTCGTCTAAAAGACATTATTCTTCCAGCTGTTTGATAAAAAACTTCTTCGTTTTCATCATTTTTTAAAATATCAGCAATTAAATCTTTTTTATCATATTTTTCTCCATACGGATTTACACCCATATTTTTTAATTCATTAATTTTTTCAATTTTATCATTAATAATTTGATCAATGTGTTTTTCAGTATTTTGACTCATCTTTTTCTCCTTCTATATTAATAATTATATTTTTTGTAATCTAATTTTATATATACTTGATTTTGTAGCCCAAATTGTTTTTGGGTATTTTTTTATTATATCATTAAAAATTTTTAGACTATTTTCTTTATCATTTAATTTATAATAAATAAGTCCAATATTGTAATATGTTTCAATATCTTTTAAAGAGATTAATTCTTTTAAATAGTTATTATAAATATCTAAAGCGTTGTTATATTTATATTTCAAATTATATATTGAGATTAAATCAATAGCTGATTGTTTTTTTAAATTATTATTATTTGATTGAGTAAGAACTCTTTTTAAATATATTTCAGCTAATTCAAAACGTTCTTTTGAAATATTTTCTTGTGCGTATTTATAATATTCAATGTATCTATTTTTATCTTTTTTATTTTCTTCAAGTGATGCTAATTCTTTTTTTTCATTTTCTGATAATAATTCTAAATATTTTGAATAATCTTTGTCAGCTAAAAGTAAATTTTTTGCAGCTAAAAAATTATTAAATTTTGAATAATAAAAAGCAGCTTTTTCATAATTTTTATTTTTTTCATAGTAATTAGCTAAAATATTAGCAACCCTTATATCAAAATTTTCAAAAAAATATTTTTCAAGATTTTTTAACCCTAAATTATGATACTTTACATCATTAAAATATGTAATAAAAAGCTCTTTTTCATAATTTTTATTATATTTTATTAATTTTTTTAAAACTTCTATTTTTAGTTCAGTTTTATTAAAAAAATCATAAAATAAATAATTTGTAGTTAATAAATCAACATATTCACTTTCAATACCAATAAAATTTGAATTTAATTTATTCAAATAGTTTAATCCTGTTTCAAAATTATTATCAAGTTTACTTAATTCAATAGCTTTTTTATAACTAGGATTAATATATTTTGAATTAGGAAAATTTAATTCTAATAAATTTATACCATATTCTAATAATTTTAGATTTTTTGAATTAAAACTCTCAGTTATTATATCATAAATTTTATTTTCGTCAAATTGATTAATGCTTTTTATTTCAAAGATATTTATTTCTTTTTCTCCATTTTTAGATTCAAAAGTTATTTCAAAAGTTCCTATAGTATCTGGAATAAAAGTAGCTGTGTATCCATTATCAATTAATTTACCTTTTGAGTATGTTGGTTTTCCTGAGATATACCATTTTCCTTTTGTTTGGGAAACAAGAGTGATAGGAGTATTAACAAAATTAACTCCAGATATGTCTATTTTAGAATAACTAATTGTTGAGAATAAAAGCATAATAAATAGTAGTATCCTCTTCATAAAAACTCCTTTCTAAAATTAAGAGAGCAAATTAGATTTGCTCTCTTATAATTCTTTTATATGAATTGTAATATTATTTACTAATTCTAAATCATCATATATAGAATACACTATTTTTAACTCTTTTTCAAGTATTTCAATTTTTTTTGTTAAAATTTTAAATAATTTATTCATATATTTATTTGAATAAGTAAATTGTGTACGTTTATTAAGTTCTAAAATAAGTTTACTATTTATTTCGCCTTTTCTAAATATTTTTATATTATTATCTTTTAAAAATATTTTATTTTCGCCAAATTCATCATTATAAGTATATTTTATAGTATCATTATTAATGATTTTAGTACCATTAAAAATATTTTCAGTTTTTTCATTAAAACTATCAGATGTAGATATTTTTAGTTTTATGTTCATTATTAAAATTCCTCTTCATAAAAATCATCATAGTCTTCAAAATCATCATCTATATAAAGTTCGCTATTATCAATTAGATCCTCATCATCAAGAGTTTCATAATCATCATCCCAAAACTCTATTTCTGCTGAAGTACCATAATACTCAGCTTCCCATTCTTCTAATAACTCTTCAGCTTCATCTTCATCGTCGATTAAAATAATAGTTTCTTCAAGGTCATCATAATAAAAAATATATTTTTTATCTTCAAATACATTTTGTGCAACTAAATACTCTTTTCCATGCATTATCATATCTCCAATTACTTCAAACTCTATATCATCGTCGTCAACTTCATAAATAAATCTTTCTCCAATAGAATACATTTTTAACACCTCACTTGTGATATTTAATATTATTAGTTATAGAAAACCATCTATATAATTGCTCTAAAAAAAGTAAACGCATTAATTGATGGGGAAATGTCATTTTAGAAAAACTAAGTCTATAATCTGAAATAGCTCTAATATTATCATCAACTCCGTAAGAACCACCAATAATGAAATTAATTCTGCTTATACCATTTACAGTAAGAGTTTCAATTTTTTTTGACATTTTTTCAGAGGAAATAATTTCTCCAGAAATATCTAATAAGACTGTGTAACCTTTTAGTTTTTCTAAAGTTTTTTCAATATCAGAGCATTCTTTTTTTATAGAATCCTCTCTATTGCTATCGTTTCCTCTCTCTTTTAATTCAATTATTTTAAAATTACAAAAAGGTTTTAATCTTTTTGTAAATTCATCAATTCCTTGATTTATATATTTTTCTTTTATTTTTCCAACACAAATTAAATTAACTTCTATCATTAAATCACACCTACTTTATTTTTATAGAAACAGACGAATTATAGCATTTTAAGGATAACTAAGTCAATACTATTTTCGACCAAATTTTTTATCTAATTCCAAAAATGGAATTTTTAGAATAATAGGTCTTCCATGTGGACAAGTAAATTTACCATATATATATAACTTATTAAGAAGTATAGAAATTTCTTCAATTTCTAATTTTTCTCCTGCTTTTATAGCATTTTTACAAGACATGGATATAATAATATTTTCTCTAATATCTGTTTCTTTTTTGGACATCATCTCCTTTATAATATTAAAAAAAGTTTCTTTAACACTTTCTCTAAAATTAAATGTAGGAACAGTTCTAATAATAATTTCATTTTCGCCAAAATCTTCTATTTCAAATCCAAAATCATTAAAAATATCTAAGTTTTGCATAACTTTTTCTTTTTCAATTTCACTAACTTCTATATTGATTGGTGTAAGAAGATTTTGTTTTGATATTTTTTTATTATAATATTCATTTTTTAATTCTTCATAAAGAATTCTTTCATGAACGATATGCTGGTCATATATTTCAAGTGTATCATTTCGTTCAACTAAAATATACATATTATTCAATTGTCCTAATATTTTAATATTTTTTACTCTATCTATTTTATACTCCATAATATTTTCATTAACAACTTTTTTTTGTGAAAAATCATTAAAATTTTTAGGAGTATCTATTATATTATTATTTTCTACAAAATTATTATTTTCCTCTTTTATTTCATAAAATGTCTCATTTTTTTTGTTTTTTTGATAATTTTTTTTATTTAATTCAAAATTATCAAACATTTGAGTAGGAGTCGTAGAGATTTTTTCATCACTAAAATATTTTGTAGGGGCTATATCTTTAAAAGAAGAATCTGTATTTTCTTCTTGGATATTTAAAGATGGCATTGAATCACTTTCATTTTCCCATAATGTTTTTTCTAATTCAGATTTAATATCATTATAAATAGTATTATCATTAGAAAATTTAATTATTTTTTTTGAAGGATGAACATTTACATCGATTTCTTTAGGGTCAATATCAAAATAAATTATTGCAAAAGGATATTTTCCTTTCATAAGCTTTGTATAATAAGCGTCAATTATAGCTGTTTCAATAATTTTTGATTTTACATATCTTTTATTTATATAAGTAAAAATATAATCTTTTGTACTACGCAAAATATCCATAGTACCATAATATCCATATTTAAATTTTTTTAGATTTTTAAGAATATTAAAAGAAAAAAGCTCAGTAATACAATTTTCAAAACCTTTTCCACTTGTTTTTAAAACAATTTTATTATCCAAAGAAAGTTGAAAAGATACATTATAATTAGCAAGAGCTTGTGTTAAAACCACATGCTTTATTTTGCTATATTCAGTATTTTTTGTACGTAAAAATTTTAGTCTAGCAGGGGTATTAAAAAATAGATTTTTAATTTCTATTTCTGTGCCTTGATTTTTTACTATTTCCTTATCTTTTACAATTTTACCAGCATTAACATATATTTGATGGCCAGTTTCACTCTCTTTATCTTTAGAAGCTATACTCATTTTAGAAACAGAAGCAATAGAAGCTAAAGCCTCACCTCTAAATCCATAACTTCTTAAATTATAAATATCTTCTTTTGTGATAATTTTACTTGTAGCATGTCTCTCAATAGATAAAAAAAGGTCAATTTTTGACATACCATCTCCATTATCTATTATTTTTACATTTTGACCTCTATTTGTAACATTTATTTTAATTAAAGAAGCATTTGCATCTAAACTATTTTCAATAAGCTCTTTTATCATACTAGCAGGATTTTCAACTACTTCACCAGCAGCTATTATATTTGAGATAGACTCATCAAGTATTTTTATTTTATTCATTTTAAAACCTCTTTCTAAAATCTTGAAAATATAATAAAAATTTATCTATTTTTTATTATAATAGTATATTATACAATTTTTTTTAAATAAATGCTATATATAAAAAGGAAAATTAAAAAAAATAGAGTAAATAGTATTGAAAGTAAAAATCTAAATTCTGGATTTTAAATGAATTTTAAGAATAGTATAATATTATTCTAGTGTGTAATAACTTAGTAGTGTTGACTTTTGTATTTTAATACATTATAATTTCAATGTTGATAAAATAACCAATGGAGGCGATTAAATATGAAAAAAATTTACTTAGTATTGGCAACGATAATTTTACTTGCTTTTACTGCTTGTAGTAATAATCAGACAAAAGGAAATAATGAAATGCAAAAAGTAGATAACAGTGGAATGGAACAAATGGTAAATTATCCAGCATGGGTACTAGATCCATCAATAGAAGATGGAATAGGAGCAGTTGGAAGTGCTAAAATAGGAGCTGCTGGAGTGTCATTTGCTAGACAAGAAGCTTTAGCACAAGCAAGAGATGAATTAGCTAGACAAATAGAAGTAAAAGTAAATAATATGTTTAAATCTTATACTAATGCTATAGGGTTAGCTGGTGAAGATGGAGTAGAAAAAATAGCTACAAATGTATCAAAACAAGTAGCAAGTCAAACTCTAAGAGGAACAAAACAAAAAGAATTATGGATATCACCAGATAAAGAATTATTTGTACAAGTAGTATTACCAAATGAAATATTAGCAGATGAAGCTAAAAATGCATTTAAAAATGAAACTCCTATAGGAAATAGTGATAGAGCTTTATGGCAAGAATTTAAATCAGAAAAAGCTCAACAACAATTAGATTATGAAATTGAAAAAATGGTAAATAATCAATAAATAATACATTGGGGTGACTAAAATTAAATAAAATTTTACGTCACCCTTTTTTGTAAATGAGAGGATGCTGATAAATATGAAAAAATTAATTATATTATTACTATTTGTATTAACTATAATTGGTTGTGCCAATAGTAATATAAATAATTTTGGACAAGAGAAAAAATTAGTAAAATTAGATAAAGTATATCCTGAATGGTTTTATAATCCTAGAATGAATAAATATAGTTATGCAGGAGTAGGTGTAGCAAAAGAGAGTGCATATGGTGTATATAGACAAAGACAATTAGCAATAGAAAGAGGGATAGATGAGATTGCTAGACAATTAGGAACAAAAGTAAGTACTATAACTGAAAGAGTAGAAACAGAAAGTAATTCTAAATTTAGTGTATATAGTGTACAAACTGTAGATGGTAATATAGTACAAGCTATACTTCAAGAAATATGGATAGATGAAAGAACAAAAGAGATGTATGCGTGGCTTGTAGTTAAATAAAATAGGAGTGTGAGATTTATGAAAAAAAGACACTTTTTTAATCTTTTTTTGTTAGTTTTATTTTCTACTTCAAATGTGTATAGTGAAGAAAATTTTGATACATATAAAAACACACAAGTAGGAGAATATAAAGAATATAAAGAGGATATTTTAAAAGAGTATGAAACTTATAAAAAAGTTTTTGATGAGGAGTTTAAAAAATATAAAGAAAATATTTTAAAAAAATGGGAAGATGTAAAAATCAGTGATAAAAAAAATTGGGTATTATATTCTAATGATTATAGCATAAGAAAAAGTGCTGATTTTGAAAATAATGAAATAGAGATAGATATTATTGTAGATGAAAATACAAAAGATGAAGAGATAAAGAAAACATTTATTAAAGAGTTTGCTTCATTTATACTTGAAGATACAGAAACAGCATATAATAAAGATAAATTATTACAATCTATTGATAAAAAAATGAAAGAGATAAATTCGAAATATGTTATTTCAAATATTGAAAAAATACCAGTATTATCTGATGTTTTTTTAAATAAAGACTCAAGTAAAGAGGTAACTTATACACAAAATGATGTAAAAGAATTGGTAAATATAAGTAAAGAAAATGTTGAGAATGGGAAAATAAAAGAAAAAAAATCAAAATTAAGAGGGAAAAAAGTAGTATCATTAAATGTAAAAATGCCAAGTGATGCATTATTAAAAAAAGCAAAAGCTTTTAAAAACTATGTATTTCGTTATTCAAATAGAGAAGGAATAGATCCAGCACTTGTATATGCTATTATTCATACAGAAAGTAGTTTTAATCCAATGGCAAAATCATATGTACCAGCTTATGGACTTATGCAGATTGTACCTAAAAGTGCAGGAAGAGATGCAAGTAAAAAAGTATATGGATATGAAAAAATACTATCTCCATCAGAACTGTATAATTCTAGAAAAAATATTGAATTAGGTGTAGCATATATTAATATTCTTTATTATAGATATTTAAAAGATGTAAAAGATAGAGAAAGTAGATATTATTTAACAGTAGCTTCTTATAATACAGGAGCAGGAAATGTAGCAAAAGCATTTGTAGGAACTACAAATTTAAGTAAAGCAATAGAAAAAATAAATAGAATGTCATCAAGAGAAGTATATAATACTTTACTTAAAAAATTACCGTATGATGAAACAAAAAATTATTTAAAAAAAGTTACTAAAAGAACAGATGAATATGAAAAAGCTATAAGTAAAGGAGAATTGTAATGAAATTCTTAAATAAAATATTATTACTTTTTATATTAAGTGTAAATATTTTTGCAAATATAACAGGATATGGTAATAAAACTACTTTAGAAGAAGCTAAAAAAGAAGCGCTAGTTAATTTAGCAAATCAAATTTCAGTAAAAGTAGACAGTGAATTTTATAAAGAAGCTAATGTAGATGAAGAAAATAATTATAGTGAAAAAAAATCAAATAAAGTAAAATTAACTTCAATAAAAGAGTTTTTAGGAGTAGAATTTATAATTAATAGATTAAAGTCAGGATATGAGGTATATGCTGTAATAGACAAAGATGATATACCTTTATATCTTAGTGAAATAGAAAAACTAAATAAAGAAATAAGTTATAAATTGGACTCTAAAGAAGATGATTTATTAAAAGAAAAAGAAAACTATAATAACATTCTTGATTTACTTGAAAAAATAGAAGATTATAGATATATATTAAATAGTCTTGGATACAGTAAAACTATAAAAACAGTAGTTTCAATAGTTGAAATACAAAATAAAATAGTTGAAATAAATAAAAAGTTAAATGAAAAAAAATATATGTATATAGATATAAGAAAAAGTTTTGAATATATTCCATATAATGATTATTTAATAAAAGATTTAAAAAGAAAACTTGAATATTTTGCAAATAAGAATAACATGATAATTACTACAAATAAAGAAAAAGGAAATATTATAATAAAAATAAGTATAGATAATGTTATTACAGAAAAAACAGAACCTTTTTATTATAATAATAAAAAGATATCAGATAGTATATATAAAAATAGTTTAAGTGCAACACTTGAAATATATGATAAAAGAGTAAATAACATATTAGTAGAAAAAAATATAAATACTAGTTCTAAAAGTGTAATAAGTGAAGATAGTGTAGTAAAAAATAATATTAGAAAATTATCATATGAAATTAATAATGAAATAAAAAAAGTCTTTACAAAACAATAAAATAGTAATATAATTTTCTGCAGAAGTTTAAGTTGGAAAGGAAATACTAAAATGAAGGAAATAATAGAAATCAAAAGAGACTACGATGTATATAATATTTGCTCTCTTTGTTATAATTTAGGTAAAACACATAAAATTTTCACATTAGAACTAGGAAATGAAAACAAAGGTGAAAGAAAAAGTAAAAAAATAAAAATATGTGATAGTTGTTTAAAAAAATTAAAAATTGAACTGGATAAAGAATTATAAAAAAAAGGTTGTTTTAGGAATTCTTAATGTAATACAATATTAATGTAGGAGTCTCTATAAAATAAACAGGAGGCGATGAGATTAATGTTTTGGGATATTTTAGGAATTTCGGTATTTTTGAGTTTTTTAATTATATTTGTACATGATTTATTAAAAACATTTAATACATAAAAAAGAGACGTTGTAAGTCTCTTTTTTTTATAAAAAACTTTATTTATATTGAAAAATAGGTTATACTTTGTAGGTGATTTTAATTAATTTGGAGGCGGTTAATGTCAGTAACTTATATTGTAGATACTAATGTAATTATAAAAAATCCATATTTTACTGGTGATTTTAAAGAGTGTAGAATTATTATTCCAATAAATGTACTAGAGGAACTTGATAAAATAAAATCACGAGAAGGGAATAGCGGATTTAGAGCAAGACAATTTTTTAGATATTTTAAATCTTTAGAGCAAAAAGGAAATTTATTAGAAGGAATAGAAATAGAAAACAGAGTAATATTACAGACAATTTTATATGAAGGAGATATGTCTAAGCTACCTTCTAGTTTTGATAAAGATTATATAGATAATAAACTACTTGCAATTATGCTTGATGAAAGATATAAAAATTGTATACTTTTAACTAATGATATTAGTATGAGAGTAAAAGCATCATCATTAGGTATTAAAAGTGAAATATTAGATTTATCTGATAAGCATAAATTAGATGATTTGTATAATGGAGTAATAGAAAAAAAAGTAGATGTGGAAATGGTAAAAAAATTTTATCAAAATGGAGGGATAAGTCCAGAAGAATTAGAAATAGAAGAAATTTATCCAAATCAATTTTTTTATGGATATACTGATTATGACTATAATAAAATAATAGGTTATTATGATATAAATAAAAACCTTATAAGGAAATTACATTATGAAAATTATTCTCCATATGGAATAACACCAAAGGATATTAGACAAAAATTTGCATTTGAAGCACTCCTTAATCCAAAGATTAATTTTATAACAATTACTTCAAAACAAGGTTGTGGTAAGACATTTTTAGCAGTAGCAGCTGCTATGCATCATGTACTTGAAGCAGAACAATATGAAAAAATTGTAATAGGGAAAAATACTTCTCCTATCGATAAATGGAGTTATCAAGGTTTTACAACAGGTGATACAGAAGAAAAATTATTAACACATTTTGGAAATTATATAACTACTTTTGAAAATATACAAGCAGCTAGAAACAAAAAAAATAAAAATGGACTAGATATATTAAATGCTCTTAAAAATCAAAACAAATTAGAAATACTAGATATATCCTCAATACTTGGAAGTAGTTTTTTAAATAAAATAGTTATTATAGATGAAGCGCAGTCATTTGATATACATGCAATGAGGTCAATAATTACAAGAATAGGAGAAAATTCTAAACTTATTCTTATAGGTGATATAGCACAACAAACAATATCAAGACTTGACCCAGATAAATCTGGACTTTACGCAGCAGTGGAGTGGTTAAAAGACTTACCAGAAACTGCACATATAACTTTAAATAAAGTACATAGAAGTGAATTTGTAGAAAAAGCAAGTAAAATATTTGATGAAAATATATTTGGATAAAATTTATATTAAAATAGAGATGAGTTCTTAATTTTAAAGAGCTCATTTTATTTTTTGTTATAAAAATTTTATTATAATAAAGTTAAAAACATAGAATTCCTATACTCTTTTAAAATTATTACAAATATGGTATAATTATATATAAAAAAATTTAGAGGTGAAATAGTTGGAAAGAAAAAATATTTATATAAAAGTAAAGAAAAATATAGAGAATTTAAATAAAGGACTGATAGAAAGAGAAGAAATAATCTCATTAGCACTACTTACAATATTATCAAAAGAGAATATTCTATTAATAGGACCACCAGGTACTGCTAAAAGTGAAATATCACGTAGAGTATCAAGTGTTATAGAAAAAAGTAATTATTTTGAATATTTATTGACAAAATTTACGACGCCAGAAGAAATTTTTGGACCAATATCAATTAAAAATCTTGAAAAAGATATTTTTAAAAGAGTAATAAACGGATATATGCCAAGTTCACATATAACTTTCTTAGATGAGATATTTAAAGCAAACTCTTCAATACTAAATGCTTTGCTTACTCTATTAAATGAAAAAATATATCATAATGGAAATGAGATAGAGAAAGCTAATCTTATATCAATAATAGCTTCTTCTAATGAGATACCTTTAAATGAAGAGGAGTTACAAGCTTTATACGATAGATTTATTTTAAAATTAACAGTTGATTATGTAGATGATTTAAAAAAATTAGTATTTATAAGTGAAGATGATTATAATGAAGAAAGTATTGAAAAATTTAGTTTAAAAGAGATAGAAGAGATAAATAAATTAGCAAAAAATATAAAAATCTCAGATGAAATTATAGAAATAATTATAAAAATAAAACAAGAGATAGAAAAAGAATATGAAAATAGTAATGAAATTATAAATGAAAAAATCTCAGATAGAAAATTTGTTAAAACAATAAAAATATTAAAATTAGTTAGTTTTTTAAATAATAAAGACAAAATAACATTAGATGATTTAATTATTTTAAAAAATATTTTTTGGAATGACCCTAAAAATATAAATAAAATAAAAGATATTGTAATTAATAATATCTGTTTAATAGAAAAAAATTATAGTAAAAAAATAAATATGATATATAACTCTTGGAAAGAAAATTTTGAAGAGCTGTTTAAAATACAAGAAAAAGATGAAAATGGAAATTTATTATATTTAGATATTAATGGTGAGAAAACTATTGAAAAAAGAGGAGAAATTCATTTAAAAGATGAATTTGGAGATTTTTTATTTTTTAAAGGACATAGAGAATATATAAAAATATCAAAACAACTATCATCATGGGACCATGATTATGAAGATACAGGAATAATAACAATAGATGGTAGAAAAATATGGAAGTATGAGTTTTCAAATATACAGATAATAAAAACAAATAAAAATAGTGTAGAAGGATATGAAAAACTATCTGAAGTAGGAGAATTAAAACCATTATTATTAAGTGGTTATAATGAGTTTATTGAAAAAAATCTAAAATTATCAAATGATAAAAAAGAAAAATTAGAAACAATAACTATTAATATAAAAAAAGAGTATAATATAGTTATAGAGAAATATGAAAAATTAAATAAAATATATAATGAGCTTAATGAAAACATATATAATAATTTATTTGTTATAGAAAAAGATAGAAAAAATATTATGGAAAAATTAGAAAATAATAAAAAAAATATAGAGTTGATAGTGGAAAAATATAAAGAATTATTAGAGAAAATAGATATGGTGAAAGAATGAAAGAGATAGAGAATTCAAAACAAATAGAAGAAATAATAGAAATATATAATGATGAACTTGTACAAGACAGTGAATTTAGTAGTATTATTTGGATAAATTATATTGAAGATAGAGAAATTAGGGAAAAAGTAGCACTTAATCAATTTATAAAACTATATTTAGGAGAAGAAAAAGATTTTATAAAAGTAAATTCTATATTAAACAGTGGTATAACAATATTAAATAAATTTTTTAATTATACAAAAAATAATTTAGAATTTACAAAAAAGCTTATAATAGATTTTTTTATGAGAATAAAAGAGGATATAATAAAAAATAATATAAATTTTAATATGGAAGAGTTTACAAAAATAATTGATAGAGATAGATATAATTATAAAAAAAAGCAATTTGATAAATTAAAAAATTTATATCTAAATGATAATATAAGTGTAGAAGAATTAGAAAAATATAAATTAGAAGCTTTAAAAAATATGGATAATATAAAAGATAGTAGTAAAATAGATAGTTTATATGAAAAAATTAAAGAAAATAAAAATAAATGGAATGAAATATTAAAAAAATATGATGAATATTATGAAGAGTATTATAAAAAAATAGAAAAATTAAAAGAGATATGGGGAGATAACAGTATAACTGCCTCAATTGGATGGGATCTGAGTAGTTCTGATTTTTCTATGGAAAATATAAATAAATTGACTAAAATAGAAAAATTTATAAAAATAGAAAACAATGAAGAGATAAATAAATTAATAAAAAAATTAGGAAAAAGTAGAATAAATATAAATAATATTAAAAATAGTAGAATTAGAAAAGGAATTAATTTTAGAAGTAATAATGAAGTACTAGGAATAACTAGAAGTAGTGATATAACAAGAGTTTTATCATCAGAATACACACTATTAAATAATAAATTATTAAAATATTATTTTTATCAAAAATATATTGAAAGTGAACTGCTTTCGTATCAATTAGCTGATAATAATAGTGAGAATAGTACAAATACAAAAAATAATGAAGGGCCTTTTATAATATGTCTAGATACATCTAGCAGTATGGAAGGATTGCCAGAAACATTATCAAAGTCAATAACAATAAATATTATAAAACAAGCTAAAAAACAAAAAAGAGATATCTATTTAATAATGTTTGGTAGTATAGATGAAGTAACAGAATTAAAAATAGATTATACAAAAGAAAATAGTATGAAATTATTGAAATTTTTACAAAAAAAATATTATGGAGGGACAGATTTTGTAACACCAATAAAAAAATCATTTGAATTAATTGAGAATAAAAAAATAGAGAATGCAGATATACTTATGATAAGTGATGGATTAGCAAAAGTTCCTAATGATTTTATCAAAAAAATAAATGAAACTAAAAATAAAAAAGATATAAAAATATACTCTTTGATTATAAATACTGAAAAAATAGAGGATAAATTTAGTAATGAAGTATATTATTATAAATATAAAAATAGAGAAAAGAAAGTTGATAGAAAGGTAACTAGAAGAGAGATCTCATTTTATGCAGATGATTTATCACTATTTATTGATTAAAAAAGAAGTGATGAAAATGAAAAAAATGTTAAAAAAAATAATAGTGATATATTTTATTGCTTTAAATACAATATTTGCTGAGAAAATACTACTAACATCTGGAGAATGGGGACCCTATATGTCTAATAGATTGTATCATGGTGGATTTGTCACAGATGTAATAATAAATGCATTTAAAGCAGTAAATGTAGATGTAGAAATAGAATATTATCCATGGGGAAGGTCATATGCATATGCAAAAGAGGGAGAGGTTAATAAAAAAAATTATAATGGAACATTAGTTTGGATATATACACCTGAGAGAGCAGAATATTTTTATTATAGTGATATAGTACTTAGCGAAAATGTAGTTTTGTTTTATTTAAAAGAAAATGATTATGAATTTGAAAAAATTGAAGATTTAAAAGGGCTTAGAATAGGAGGTACACTTCATACAGTATATCCTGTACTTGAACAAGCTGAAAAAGAAGGAATAATAAAAATAATTAGAGATGACTATTATGAAAATTTATTTAGAAAATTATTAACCAAAAGAGTAGATGCTATACCATATTTAAAAAATGTAGGATTATTTTATATAAGAAATAGTTTAATAGAAAATGATAGAAAGAAAATCATATATTCTAAAAATTCAATTTCAATTAAAGAATATCATTTAATATTAAATAGAAAAGATAGTAATAATTTAAAATTAATAAAAAAATTTAATGAAGAATTAAAAATAATTAAAGAAAATGGAGTATATGAAAAATTAAAAAAAGATTTTGAAAATGGGAAATATTTAGAATATATAAAATAAATTAGAATTATCTTGACTAAAAGAATTTTATATGATTTAATACAGTCGCTTAAAATTAAATTAGTCGAGGTGATATTAAATTGGTAAAATTTTTACCTTTGCTGTTGTTATTGTTTTCAAATATTTTTATGACATTTGCATGGTATGGACATCTTAAATTTAAAAATATGCCATTAATAATTGTAATATTTGCTAGTTGGGGAATTGCGTTATTTGAATATTTTTTTCAAGTACCAGCAAATAGATTGGGTTCAAATTACTTTACAGCTACACAATTAAAAATAATACAAGAAGCTATTACACTTATTGTTTTTACAGTATTTTCTATACTTTATTTAAAAGAAGAGTTTAGAATGAATTATTTAATAGGTTTTATATTTATATTTTTAGCAGTTGTATTTATTTTTAAAAAGTAGTATTAGTGTAAATAATTGTTGACTAAAACAGTAAACTATGTTAATATTAATTATAATCAAATAATATATCTCCAGGGGTGCTGTAAAAGGCTGAGAATATACCCTTTAACCTGATATAGATAATGCTATCGCAGGGAGTGAGTGTAAAAAACACTTCTTCATAGCAGAGGTGTTTTTTTTGTTTTAGAAAAAGTGGAACTAAGGGATAAAATATAAAAAATGGAAAATTAAGAGGTAGTCACGAATGACACTAATAACAGTGAGAAGTGAAGAGTAAGAAGTGAGAAGTAAGTCGCCAAAGGCGAAATAAAAAAGTGCTGAAACCACAAGATTTTCACAGATAAACACAGGATGAAAAAAATTTATAATAATAAAAATTAGCCACGGAAAAACGCGGATTTAAAAAAGTTTCACGAAGTACACAAAGAGTGAAAAAACAGAACCACAAAGAAAAGATTAGGAACCACAAGATTAACGCAGATAAACACAGGATGAAAAATTAGTCACGAATGACACTAATTTTCACGAATTATAGTAAAAATAATTTAAAATGCGCCTTTTCGGAGGATATTAGATTTTATTATTAAATGCGTTACACGAAGAACACAAAGAATAAAAAACATAGAACCACAAAGAGAAATCCTTAGTGGTTCTCAATGATTTTCTTTGTGCTCTTTGTGTAAGAACATATCGTGTAAATCACGTGGTTTCAAAAAAACTCAAAATTCAAGAAAGGTAGTTATGAAAAAAGCTATAATAATATTAAATAATAAATTTAATATAGATATAAATTTTGATGAATATGATATATATTGTGCTGATGGTGGAGCAAACTATTTGTATGATATAGGAAAAATCCCTAAATTAATAATAGGAGATATGGATTCTATAAAAAAAGATGTACTAGAATATTATACAAAAGAAAAAGTAAAAATAGAAAAATATCCTAAAGATAAAGATATTACAGATGGGGAATTAATAATTAAAAAAATATATTTTAAATATGAAGAAATATTAATTTTAGGAGCTATTGGAGGTAAAAGTTCACATTTTTTAACAAATCTTTATTTATTAGAAAAATATCCTAAAATAAAATTTATTAATAATGATGAGGAAATCTTTATTATAGAAAAAAGTTGTATTTTGAAAAATTATCTAAACAAAGAAATATCATTTATACCAATAGAAAAAATAGAAAATCTTAGTTTAAGTGGATTTAAGTATAATTTAAAAAATAAAGATGTTGAAAGAGGGACTTCGCTTTTAGTAAGTAATACAGGAGTTTCAAATGAATTAGAAATAAAATTTTTGAAAGGTAAAATGATATGTGTAATAAATAAAAATTTATAATAAAAAATATAAAAAAACTAAGGAGGAAACAGATGAAAAAAGTATTACTAATGTTTTTATTACTATCTAATTTTATATTTGGAGAGACTTTAACAGTATATATACCAGATTCAATGAAATGGATGGAAAAAGAGATAAAAAATAGTTTTGAATCTCAATATGGGGTGGAATTAAAATTTGTAAAATTTGAGGGAGCAGCAAAAATAGTATCAAGATTAAAACTTGAAAAAGTAAATCCAAAAGCAGATGTTGTAGTAGGCCTTAGTGGTTCTACATTATCATTAGCTAAAAAAGAAGGAGTACTAAAACAATATAAACCAGAAAATAGTAGTAAAATAAAAGATAAAGGACTTGTAATAGATAAAGATTATTTTGCAACTACATTTGATTATGGTGGACTTGCTATAATCTATGCTCCAGATAGATTGAAAAATGTTCCAACAAGTTTTGAAGATATAACAAAATTAAATAAAGCACTTATTATTCAAGACCCAAGAACATCTACAACAGGACAAGATTTCCTATTATGGACAATAGCAGTATATGGTGATAATTGGAAAGCGTTTTGGGAAAGATTAAAGCCAGCAATACTTACTGTAACACCTGGTTGGAGTGAAGCATTTAATAAATTTGAAGCTAAAGAAGCACCAATGATGGTAAGTTATGCTACTGATGGTGCATATTCAACATATTATTATGGTGGGACTTCATATAAAGCACTTATACCAAATGAAGGTGGGTATGTACAAATAGAAGGAGCAGCAGTAATAAACAAAAAAAATATAAAAGATAGTGCATATAAATTTATAGAATTTATATTATCTGATGAATTTCAAGAAAAAATTCCTTTAAATCAATGGATGTTTCCTGTAACTAATGTTAAATTACCAGCAGCATTTGATTATGCAGAAGAGATAAAAAATCCTGTAACTGTGTCAGGAGAAGATATTTCTAATAATCTTGAAAAATGGTTAAAAGAATGGGAAGAATTAATGAAAAAATAAATGTATTAAACGAGTCCTTAAATTTAAAGGATTCGTTTTTAATTTATTTAATAAAATTAAAAAATAAAAATAACAAAAATTATGATATAATACTTGTAAAATTTAATTATTATAAAAAAGAATTGGATGTGAAATAATGAAAAAAAGGTTTAATAAACTGAATTTAATATACTTATTATTATGGATTATACCTTTTTATATATTTGGTAGAGATTTTTTTAAGTTTAAAGGAATAGAAAATAGTACAATTAATGTAATATTATTTACAATATATCAAGCATTTATTTCATCAATATTTGCATTTTTAATAGCAATATTTCCCTCTTATTATGTAGCATCAAATAATAATAAAATATCAAAATTAATAAGAACAACACTTTTTATACCATTTTTATTTCCAGTAGTATCAGCAATTACAGCATTTTCTATAATTGGAAATTTTTCTATCTTAAAAAAAATAAATTTTTTATATAGTTTAAAAGCTATAATTGTAGCAAATGTATTTTATAATACACCAATATTTATAAAGTATATTTCAATAGCACTGCAAAGAATACCTAAAAATTTAGAAGAAACATTAGAAATTGAAGGAGTAAAAGGAATAAAAAAATTTATATATATTGATTTACCATTAATTTTACCCTCTATTTTTAGAGCTTTCTTTTTAGTATTTACTTATTGTTTTACTTCACTTGGAATAGTTTTAGGTCTTGGAGGAATAAAATATAGTATTTTGGAAGTGGAAATAGCTACAATTATGATGTCTAGTTTAGACTTTTCAAAAGCATTTTTACTTGGAATAATTCAATTTGTGATATTATCATTTATAAATATAATAAATAATATTATTCCACACTATGAATTAGAAAAAAGTGAATTAAAGAAATATAAAATAAATATTTTTGGTAAAATTATAGTAATAATATTTTTAATATTAGAATATTTTGTATTGATAATATCTTTTTTATTCTCTGTATATAATTTTTATGATAACAGATTTACAATAAGAGGAATAAAAAATCTTTTTAGTAAAGAATTTAATCTAGATTATAGAGTAATAGAAGCATTTAAAAATACAATACTCATAGCTATAATAACAGCAGTGATAGTAATAATATTTACTTATATTTTCATAAAAAATGAAAATAAATATAGCAATTTTATACTTATGGCAACATTTGGAATATCAAATGCATTTATAGCAATTGCATTAATTTATCTTAATATTTTATATAATATTCCATATTTAATATTGTTAATAATAGGATTTTTTTATATTACAGTTCCTCTTGCATATTCATTTTTACATCATCCGATAAAAACTATAAAAAATGAGATAATAGAAGCAGCTAAAATAGATGGAGTAAATATATTTAATCTATTTTTTAAAATAGAATTTCCTATATTAAAAAATAGTTTTATATCTGTATTTATACAAATTTTTGCTATAATTTTTGGAGAATTTTCTCTTGTATATACTATGCAAATAAGTGATTATTTTCCAGTAATATCAGTAGTAAATTATTCTCTTTCAAGTGATAAAAAAATATTTGAAAGTATGGCACTCAGTAGTATAGTATTATTAATAATATTTATATTATTTTATTTTTCTGAAAAATTAAGTGAAGAGTAAACATATAATTGACAAACAATGAAAATATGTGTTAATATATAAAGTGCAAACGTTTTTGTAAAGGGTTGATGTATATGTCTAAAAAAATTAATATTAAAGAACTTGCTAAAATAGCAGGGGTTGCACAGTCTACAATATCTAGAGCATTAAATGATAAAGATGGTATAAGTATAGAAACAAAAGAAAGAATACGAAAATTAGCGCAAGAATATGGATATAAACCAAATATTACAGCAAAAAGATTGGTAACAAAAAAAAGTAATACAATAGGAGTATTCATTTTAGCCAGGGAAAAAATTGATTTAGAAGAAAGTACAGCATTTAAGTATGTGGAAATTATTCTTAATGAAATAAAGAAAAAAGATTATGATTTAGTATTATTTTCAGTTGATGAAGATAAACCGGGAGTATCATATCTTAGAATGTGTGAAGAAAGAGCAGTAGACGGAGCAATATTTATTGGTTTTGGAGAAGTTGATGAACATTTAGAAGAGATTAAAAATTTTGAAATACCAGTTGTTTTTATTGAAAGAAATATAAAATCAAAATTATCCTCTATTATTACAACAGATAATAGAAAAGCAATGAAAATAGGAATAGAATATTTAATTAGAATAGGACATAAAGAGATAGGATTTTTAAAAGGAACTAAAAATAGTGAAGTAGCAAAATTAAGAGAATTATATTTTAAAGAAATAATGAAAGAAAAGGAATTATTAAAAGAAGAATATATTTTTGACAGTGATTTTAGTATAGAATCAGGTTATAATGTAGCTGCTAAATTATTAGAACTAGATAAAATGCCAACAGCTATATTTACATCAAGTGATTTAAGTGCAATAGGACTTATTAGAGGATTAAAAGATTGTCAAATAGATGTACCAAATGATATATCTATACTTGGTTTTGATGGATTTAAAATTAGTAATTTTACTATTCCAAGATTAACAACAATTGAACAAGATTTTTATAGTTTAGGAATTAATGCAATAAATATATTATTTGATATGATAGAAAATAAAATTGTTTCGAAAGAAATCATTAAAATTCCGCCAAAGCTTATAATTAGAGAGTCAACGAAGCCTTTATTAACAGATTAAAAAGTTTTTAATCTGTTTTTTTATATTATTTTTCAAAAAAATCATTGACAAATAATACAAAATAAGGTATATTTATTCTAGAAC